>VXQZ01000055.1:0-46304 GCA_009838735.1 Chloroflexota bacterium | reverse complement strand
CCCCCCCGCCCCCCCCGCCCCCCCCCCCCCCCCCCCCCCCCCCCCCCCCCCCCCGGGCGCGGGCGATTTGCATGGCCAGGGCGCAGATCTGCTGCTGCCATCCCGGAGGCAGGTTGTCGATGTAGGCCTGGTTGAGGGCAACCGGGCGAATCAGCATCGTCGTCGTTTCGGGAGCCTGCGCCGCCGTGAGCGCCAGCATGGCACGGACGCTGGGGCTGGAATCGACGTTCTTCAGAGCCAGCATGACGTGGCTCGCCTGCGAGAGGTCGCCGTCGTCGATCGCGAACAGCATCTGACCTTCATAGACCTGCACCAGACTGAACTGGGAGCGGCCGATGGAGCCAACGATGGCGTCGCTGCCGAGGAAGCCGATAGCGCCAATCGCCACGTGGGCCAGGGTTGGATTGAGGACCAGGACACCAGCGGCCTGGTTCACCGCGATGGCTTCACCGATCGCCCTGCCGGAGATCATGGGATCGGTCAGACTGCCGGCCGGCAGGTCCACGCGCTCGACCGAGCCGCCGTAGGTGCTGGCCAGGCCCTCGCAGCGATCCGACAGACCGATGTTGACCGGTTCGTGGATGACGCAGAGGATGGTGCCGGTCAGACCGGCCCCGTTGAACTCGCGGCCGGCAAGTTCACCGGCTCCTCGGTCGTCGAGTCCGTAGTGGATCGTCGATCCAACGTGTCCGGCGACGTCAGCGCCGGAGTTGAAGGTGACGAGGAACGCGCCGCTGGTGCGCGCTGCGGTCAGCGCATCGCGCAGCCCCTCGAGTTCCGGGATCGAGGACGCGATACCCAGGGCGCCGCGGTCGACGCAATCCATGATCGCTGCCGCGTGGTCCGCGACCACGGGCTCGCCGCTGATCTCCACGTTGGTCAACCCGAGTTCGGCCGCATTCTGCCGCGCCACCAGGTTGAAGTTGGTCCAGAATGGATCGCCTTCGGCTCCGTGGTGGATGACGCAGTAGAGCTCCGCCGGTTCGTCCGGCATGGACACGTCCGGCATGGAGTCGTCCATCATGGAGTCGTCGGCCATTGCCGCGGTGACGGAGACGGCGACCGGCGATGACACGCGCCACTCTCCGACTATGCCAGGCTCCAGATAGCGTGCAGTGGGCAGTTGGCGGTCGCCCCAGCTGCCGTCAGCATTGATTTGTTGGACGGCTACCTCAACACTGCCGTCGCTGTGGCGCATCGTCGCGACCCGAACTTCCGACTCGCCGTGGTGAGCGGCATAGACCGCGCCGGCGATGACACCGATCACGGCGATCAGGGCCAGCGTGGCCAGTTTCCATCTGTGTTGGGACATCTCGGCTCCTTTGGATGATTGCCTTCAATAGCTGTAGTTTGCAATCGCAAACAGGTTATGTTCCCGTGATCGGAAGTGCAAAGACGCAGCAGGGGTACGGGTTTCGACCCGTACCCCTGCTTGGTGTCTTGAGGTCGTCGGTTGGGTCGATGGACCCTAGACGGCCTCGATGATCGTGCTGATGCCCATGCCAGCGCCGATGCACTGGGTGGCCAGACCGTACTGGCCGCCGGAGCGCTTGAGCTCGCGCGCGACGGTGGTGACCAGGCGGGTGCCGGTGGCGCCCAGCGGGTGACCGATGGCCAACGAGCCGCCGTTGACGTTCACGTTGTCCATCGAGATGCCCAGTTCCTGGACCGACGGAATCACCTGAGCGGCGAAGGCTTCGTTGAACTCGACGCGGTCGATCTGCGAGGCGTCGACGCCTGCGTGGGCCAGCGCCTTGCGGGTCGCCGGGATCGGACCGAGGCCCATGACCTGCGGCTTGACGCCGCCGACGCCGAAGCCGGCGATGCGGGCGAGCGGCTCGAGGCCAAGCTCGTCGGCCTTGCGCTCGCTCATCAGCAGCGCGGCGGTGAAGCCGTCGTTGGTCGGGCAGCTGTTGCCGGCCGTGATGCGGATCTCGCTCTGCGTGTGCGAGACGGTGCCGCGGACGGTGCGCAGGCCGCTGAGGCCCTCGAAGTTCGTGCCCGGGCGGTAGCCCTCGTCGACGGTTACGGTGACGGTTTCGCCCTCTTCGTCGAGCAGCAGGTTGCCCTCTTCGTCGAAGACCGGTCGCTGGACCTCGATCGGGACGATTTCGCCGTCGTAGAAGCCGTTGGCCAGCGCTTCGCCGTACTTGCGGTGCGACTCGACCGCGAACTCGTCCAGCGTCTCGCGCGAGATGTCGTACATCTCGGCGACGTTCTGGGCCGTCTGCAGCATCGAGCAGACGGGCGAGGAGTCGAGGATCTCGTCGGGGATCGGAACGGAGAAGTCGAGGCCGTGGTCGGGCGCGAGGTTGCGCTGCGACTCGGTCATCTGGTGGCGGTCCTGGTTGAACTCGGTGATCCGGTTCGGTTCCGCGCCGCCGCCGCCGCCGAGCTGGCGGCCCATCCGCTCGACGCCGAGCGCGATGCCGACGTCAATTGCGCCGACCATGATCTCCTGGGCCACGCGGTGCATGGTCTCCATCGAGGAGCCGCACTGGCGGTTGGAGTCGAAGGTGCAGACGGACTCAGGCAGGCCGGCCAGTCGGACGATGTGGTTGGCGCCGATGCCGGCGAGCTCGGCCACGCCGCCGACGCAGCCCATGCCGACGTCTTCGATCTCGGTCGGGGAGAGCTGCGGGTAGCGACCGAGCAACTCCTGGAGCACCTGGACGCCAATGGTGTCCAACCGTGTCGCCGTGAAGGCGCCGCGTCCGCCGCGGGTGAAGGCGGAGCGTACGCCGTCAACGATGACGACATTCTGCATTTCCATCGTTCAGTTTCCTCTCTGTGAGGCGCGCCACGCGCCTGCTGATTGCGGTTCAACCGGCAGTGTAGCGCTCTGCACGCAATGCCTACCAATGTGCCTGTCAGGGTGTGGTTGGCGCCTGACGAGGCTGCGAATCAGGCACGACAGAATGGGCAGATCAATCGTCGAATCGATAGGCTCACCGATATGGCGACGCGCGGCACTGAATCCGTAGCTGGGGACTGGTCGGTGGATGAGCGCTGTATTCGCTGCGATGTTGCGCGGCACTGGGCGCCCGGTCTGATCAAGCAGGACGACAGAGGACGTTCATACGTTGCGCGCCAGCCGGTCAGCGGCGAGGACGAGCAAGCGCTCTGGCGAGCGGCGGTCGCCTGTCCGACCCAATCGGTTCATCGTCGGGCAATGCCACGACCGTCACAGCCGCCATTTCCCCACGAGATGACACCCGGATTGCTGGCGCTGGGTCACAATTCACGCAAGTCGTTCGGCGCGCATTCGTATCTGGCCACGAGGCCAGACGGTCACGTGATGTTCGACACGCCGCGCTTCGAGCGCAGTCTCGTTGAGCGAGTCGAGGCACTGGGTGGCGTCGCCCACATCCTGCTCAGCCATCGCGACGACGTCGCGGATTACGACCGCTGGGCGGGCCACTTCGGGTCGCAGGTCTGGATTCATGAAGCCGAAGCGCATGTCGCGCCCCAGGCCACGGACATCGTTCGCGGTCGAGACTCGGTGGAGATAGCTCCGGGAGTGATCGCCCACGTTGCGCCAGGACATACAGAAGGACATCTAGTCTTCCACGTCGACAATCGCTGGCTCTTCACCGGGGACACGCTGCTCTGGAATCAGCGACGAGGCGAACTCGACGTGACGCCGCTTCAGATGTTCTACAGCTGGGAAGCGCTGACCGAGACGGTCGAAATGTTGGCAGCGCTGAGAGTTGAGTGGGTTCTGCCCGGACACGGCAGTTGGCGCCAGCTCGAGCCGTCGGACTACAGCGCAGACATGCAGCGGCTAGCAGCGGGCATGCGTCGGCTAGGTCAACAAGGTTGGGCGAGTCGGCCCAACACGCCCTTCGATTGGTACTAGTCCTCCTGGCCGGACCATTTCAAGGACCGGCCAGTCGCTACTCGCCTGCATTCACCTGGATGCCCAACTGCTTCAGCAGCTCTGGATTCTCCCTCAGGACGCGTTGCAGGATTGGGCCGGTCATCACTCGCGGACGAATCAGATGAATGGCCGGTCCCGTGAGCGCGCTGTAGCGGCTGACGTCGGAGCTCGCGACAAATGCGCCCTCATTCGACTCGAGCAGCATGGTCGCCACGAGCGCCCGCGCCTGAGCCTGTACTCCCGGATTGACGAGGAACAGCAAATCACCCCGGATGAGCGCGCGAGTGTTCGCAGGGCTACCTGCCGCAACCGCGCCCACGGCGCGGCCATCTGCCGCCGTAACTGCAGGGCTCAATAGCGCGTCATTGAGAACCAGAATGGCTCCGATGTCATCTGCGCTCACTGCCGCGGCGATCGCTGCTGTCACGCCTGCGCTGTCGGAGAGGGCGCCGAGGGACAGTTCCAG
The DNA here is from genome assembly GCA_009838735.1 of Chloroflexota bacterium. Taxonomy (GTDB): domain Bacteria; phylum Chloroflexota; class Dehalococcoidia; order Bin125; family Bin125; genus Bin125. Next base: position 41,958 of record VXQZ01000055.1, on the reverse strand, counting down.
ACGTTCGACATCGCCGTGGTAAGCGGCAGCCAGTCCGTCACAGCGGGCGGCCAGACCGATGTTGTCCGGCTCGTGCACGACGCAGAGCACGGCGCCAGTGACCTGGGCCGCGTTGAATTGGATACCTGCGTTCTCGCCTGCGGCCGTGTCGTTGAGCCCGACGTGATGTCGGCTACCAATCGAGCCGGCCAATTCGGCGCCCGAGTTGAAGGACATGAAGTGTGCGCCGGACTCGGCCGCCGCTTTGGCGGCGTCTTGCAACTCTTCGGCGCTGGGAATGGTGGTCGCGATGAATGTGGCCCCTCGAGTGGTGCAGTCACTGATCGCCGCCGCCTGCTCCTCAATCACAGGTTCGGCATGAATCTCGATGTTGGTGAGGCCGACTCGATGCGCCAGTCGAGCGATCGTCGCGTCGAACAGGCGCCAGAACGGATCGCCCGTCGCGCCGTGATGAATGATGCAGTGCAGAGCATCGATCGTCTCCGCCTCAATGCCAACGGCCGAAGAGACGAGCCATTCACCGCTGGAATCCACGGGCAAGAACCGGTATTCGGGCAGCTGACGCTCGCCCCAGCCGTCCGTTCCGTGCTGCTGCACGGCAACCTCGACCGTCCCATCCTCATGACGAACCGCGGCGACCCGGACCTCGCTCTCCCCGTCCGCTGCTAGCGCGAGGCCGGCGACAATGCCAATCACGCCGACCAGCGCAACACTGACCAACCGCCATCGGTTCTGAAGCATTTCATTCACTCCTATTCATGGCGAAATCTGATTCGAGATAACTGAGTTCTGTTGAGGAACCTGCCGCAAACACGCAGCCTACACACAGATAGTTTCCATAACGAATGATGATTTGTAAATCGATCGGTTGCCGCCGTTGGTTGGGGCGGTGTGCATCTCGGAGACTCGAGACGGTTTACATGGACAAGGCGAGCCCATGCGAGCTTCAACTCAAGAGTTCCGGCAATCCACCGTCGGCCAGGAGGGCAGCGGTATGGACACGCCACAGCATCGAAGTCAAGCCTGACTCATTACCGCGGGCGGCGACTGCGGCGATTCAGAAGGACAGGGGCCGACGGTACGCGCACCGAACCAAACGCAACGCGCCGGACCCCTGAGGGCCCGGCGCGGTGGTTGGTCTTCCGACGATTCAGGTTCTACACCTCGAAGTTGTAGACCTTCATCGCGTTGCGCTGGAGGACGTTGAGGAGGTCTTCCTCGGGGAGGACGCTGAGGACTTCCTCGACGTGCTGCTTGGGGTTGCGCGCGACCGAGTTCGGTCCCGGCGACATCGAGGTCGGATGGGGGAAGTCGGTCTCGAACATGAAGTTCTCGGAGCCGAGCTGTTCGATCGCCTGGACGACCGAGTCTTCCTCGAACCAGAAGCAGCCGTAGCACTGTCGCTTGAAGTACTCGGAGGGGAGCAAGTCCATCTCCGGGTGCTCTTCAAGGCAGCCGGAGTTCTTCCACTGCCAGTCCATCGCCTCGAGCAGATAGGGAATCCAGCCGACGCCCGACTCGACCGAGACGAACTTCAGCTCGGGGAAGCGGTGGCACATGCCCGAGAGGATGATGTCGAGCACGGCGTTGGAGTTGTCGAGGAACAGCTTGACGGTCGACTTGGCGTAGGCGGCCTGGCGGCCGTTGTCGACGGTCACGTTGCGCAGCTCGGTCAGGTCGCCGGAGCCGATGTGGAAGTTGATCGACAGGCCCATGTCCTGCGCCTGGTTCCAGATCGGGTCCCAGTGGTCCTCGGTGATGCGGGGCAGGCCGAAGGTGTGCGGCTGATTGGTCATCAGCACGCCGCGGTGACCGCGGTCGTAGGCGCGCTGCATCTCGTCGACGCACGCCTGAGTGTCCCAGAACGGCATCGCCATGATCGGGATAAAGCGCTTGGGCTCAACTGAAGTCCAGTCGACGAGGAAGTCGTTGTAGGCGCGGACGCAGTCGAGCCGCAGCTCGTCGTCGGTCATCTGGAGGAAGTTGCCCGAGCCGAAGCCGCCGACATTGGGGTAGACGACTTGGGCGTACATGCCGTACTCGTCCATCCGCTCGAGGCGCTCGTGAATCTCCCAACTGCCGTGGTCGGCTTCCTTCAGGCTGGGCGGGTGGTTGGGCGGCGGCGACTTCCAGCCGGCCATCGCAGCGCCGGCGGTGGGCATGAACTTCTTGCCGCCCATGACCCAGCGATCTTCGTTGATCTCCGGGTCGAAGATCACGTGGGGCACGAGGTCGCCCCACTTCTTGGTCGAAATCCGGTCGGTCCACAGCGTCTCCGGTTCAGAGACGTGGGTGTCGGAGTCGATCACCTTGATGCGATCGCAGATCATCTCGGCCATGGGGTGTTCCTTCCTACCGGCGAGAGCGATTTGAGATGTAATCAGGTTAGCAGTGCGTCTCGAACTATTGCTGGATTGAGCGACCCTGCCGGCGAACGTACATTGACGTTTGGTTCGAGCATCCGAAACATATCTACGTGGCTATTCAGACCAGTTCGGACGACTTGCAGTCTCCGCCCGACGAGCAGCGTCCGCTGGGAATCGACCTCCCAAGGCGCACGAAGCGGCTGATCATCGGTGGCGCTCTGCTCGGCATGTTCCTGGCTGCGCTCGAGCAGAGCGTGGTCAGCCCGGCAATGCCGCAGATCGTGTCCGATCTGGGTGGCCTTGAGCTATATCCGTGGCTGATCCAGTCGTTCATCATGGCGCAGGTCGTGACGATTCCGATCGCCGGCACGCTGGGCGACATGTTCGGCCGCAAGCCGCTCTTGCTGGCCGGCATGACGATGTTCCTGATTGGCTCGGCGCTGTGCGGGTTCGCGCCGGGCATCTATGAGTTGATTGCGTTCCGCGCCGTCCAGGGCGTCGGCGCGGCGATCCTGATGACCTCCTCGTTCTCGGTCGTGGGCGACCTCTATGCGCCGGCCGAACGGGGACGGTTCATTGGGCTGTTCGGTGGTGTCTTTGCGCTCTCCAGCCTGATCGGCGCGCCGGTTGGCGGGGTGCTGACCGAGACGCTGTCCTGGCGCTGGGTCTTCTGGATCATGCTGATTTTCGGCCCCGTGGTCGTTGCCGTGGTCGCGCTCAAGGTGCCCTGGCTGCGACCGCCGAAGCGTGAGCTCAACATCGATGTGGCCGGCGTGCTGACGCTCTCGATCACGTTGATCCAGGCGTTGATCGCGCTCAGCCTCGCGTCCCAGTGGGGCTGGCTGGCGCCGCAGACGCTGGCGCTGTTCCTGATCTCGGCGTTGTCCCTGTTCCTCTTCATCAGGGTCGAACGACGAGCCGAGCAGCCGATCGTCCCATTGCAGCTGTTCCGGATCCACACGATCGCGACTGCGGCCGTGGTCAACTTCTTCATCGGCGTCGGCATGATGGGCGTGTTCGTCTATCTGCAGTTCTACCTGCAGGTGGGTATCGGCGTCGACGCGGCGACGGCCGGCCTGGTCATGGGACCGATGATCCTTGTCTCGGTCGCGGCGTCGATCGTCTCCGGACAGATCATGTCCCGAACCGGTCGCTACAAGATCCTGGCGGCGACCGGATCGTTGATGATGCTCGGCTCGATGCTGTTGCTCTCGACGATGACTCGCGAGACGACCATTCCAGGCGTGCTGGGTCGCATGTTCCTCTTCGGCGCGGGCATGGGTCTGATGATGCCGGTCATGTCGATCGCGTCGCAGAATGCGGCGCCGCAGAAATTCCTCGGCATCGTCTCGGCCTTCAACCAGTTCTTTCAGCAGGTCGGCGGGGTCATTGGGATTGGTGTGATCGGAGCGCTCTTCAACGCGCGCCTGGCCAGCGGCCTTGTGGAACGATTGAGTCCTGACCTGGTTGAGCGGATTCAACCCGAAAAACTGGTCGATCCACTGTTCCGGGAGGGTCTCGTGGAGGATCTGGGGCCTGAGATCTGGGCTGTGGCCGAGCCGCAAGTACAGACTGCGGTGGCGACGGCCATCACCGACAACTTCCTGCTCGCGGCCGCCATTGTGCTGATTTCCGTTTTGGCGATTCTGAGGATGAAGGAGATTCGCCTGCGCAGCGCCGAGTTGCCACCCGCCGTCAGCGTTGAGCGTCCGGAGCCGGAACCCGACTCGCCAGTGGTCAATCGGGTGATCGAGTTCCCGGTGCTGGAGCCGAAGCGCCCTCAGGCGTTCAACGGCGCCGCCCAAGTCTTCGATCTGGAACTGCGTCAGCAATATCCATCGCTGCCGCCATTGGACGAAGCAAGCAACGGAAGCGGAGGGGCAGTCTCGCTGCGGCGTTCGATTGTCGCAGCCGCGATGATCGGCGCCGGCGTTGGCCTGGCGCTCTCGTTGCTCTATCCGCGCCGCGGACGTTAATCGCCAAACTCGGCTGCGACCACCGCGAACGCTTCGTCGGAGGCCTCGAGCGTGTGAGCGACATCCTCGTCTGATAGCGCCGTCGAGAGGAAGCCGTTGTGCACCGGGTGCAGGTAGACGCCTCGATCGGCAAGTTCGGCCGAGAACCGGTACGCACGAGGCACTTCGCGAGTCGAAAAGTCGTCACCGTCGAACAGCATCAAGGGGATCGACACCGGACCAGTCTGGCGAATGCCGACGCCGTGCGAGTCGGCTGCCTGCTGCCAGCCGGCGCGCAATGCGCTACCGACTCGGTCGAGGTGGGCGATGCCGTCGGTCTCCAGCATGGTCTCGAGGGTGGCCTGAGCGGCGGCCATCGGCGCAGCGGAGAACCAGTACGAACCGGTCGCAAAGGTCTTGGCCACCGCTTCGCTCAGGCTCTCGCGTCCCATCAAGGCCGAGATCGGATGCCCATTGCCGATCGCCTTGCAGTAGGCGCTCAGGTCAGGATCGACGCCCAGCGGCGCCCAGCTACCGGCCATGTCGATGCGGAAACCGCCCCGAACGTCATCGAGGATCAGGACGATGCCGTTCGCGTCGCAGAGTTCGCGGACGCCTCGGGCGAACTCAACCGTCGGCAGCTCCTGGTCGATGCCCACGTCATGCTTGAACGCAGAGACGATGATCGCGGCCGCGTCGCCTTCCGCAGCGTCGACCGCTCCCCGCACCGACTCCAGATCGTTGTACTCGTACTCGAGCGTGCCGTCAGCCTGGGCGGACATGTCCTGTGGGTTCATCCAGGACGGCGAGGCGCCGTGGTACCCGTTGTGCGCGCGCAGGATCGTGCTGCGCCCGGTCGCCGTACGAGCGACCGAACCCGCGTACACCGTGGCGTCCGTGCCGTTCTTGGCCATCCAGGCCCAGTCCGCCCACGGGGTGATCTCGACCAACAGCTCTGCCAGTTCGACCATCTTTGGCGAGGGTCCGTTGAAGCAGTCGCCGGCCCCTTGCGCTTCGGCCGCCGCCTCGTCGACCGCCGGGTGCTGGTAGCCGAGCAGGATGGGACCGTAGGCGCAGAGGTAGTCGATGTACTCGTTGCCGTCGACGTCCCAGAGGTGCGAGCCCTCGCCGCGCGCGAAGAACTGAGGGAAGTTCTTGGGCATGATTGCCGCGTTCTGGTGTCCGTACATGCCGTTGGGGATCACTGAGCGCGCTCGCTCTCGCAGCGCTTCGTCGGCAGATCGTGGTCGCTCAGTCGTCATCTCGTGCCTCAATCCCTCGCCGAATCCTGTTGTCGCGCAGTCTAGGCCCGCCTCTACCCTGCGTTCATGTCCACCGCCCACCACCCGTTCGCGGCGTACGAGGAGCATCAGCTCGTCCACCGGGCGCGAGAGCTGGAACCGATGATCCGCGCCTGCGCCGACGAGATCGAGGCCCGCGGAAGCGTCACCCCCGATGTGATCGACGCCATCACCGACCGGGGGCTGTTCCGCATGAATATCCCCGGCCGCAGCTACGGAGAGCAGGCGCATCCGCTGGTCGTCTTCCACGTGATCGAAGCGTTGGCGCACGCCGACGCGTCCACAGCGTGGGTCGTGATGATCGCCAGCGAGGTGTCGTTGCTGGCCGCCTGGCTGCCCAACGCGGTGCTGAGTCAGATGATTGGCGGAGAGGAACCAGGTGGTCCTCGATGTCGAATCGTCGGATCATCTCGGGTGATGACGACCGCTCAAGCAGACGTTTCGGGCTATCGCTTGAGCGGACGGCTGAACTTTGTCAGCGGGGTGGAGCACGCGACGCACATCGTGGCCACCTTCGTGGACTTCGACGATCAGGTCCGCTTCGCACTCCTGCCGCAACGAGCCGGCAAGGTCATCAAGACCTGGGACGCTATGGGTCTACAGGGAACCGGAAGCCATGACTGGGAACTGGAGGACGCGTTCGTCCAGCAGGGACACACCTGGGCGGCGCTCGATCAACCTGCAGCGGAAGGCCCACAATGGCGTGTGCCCGACCGTTCGCTCGTCGCCTGGATCGCCAACGCCGGGCATGCCGTGGGAACCGCCCAGGGCGCGCTCGACGATCTCGCAAATGCCGCATCCGAGGCCACGACAGGCGACAGCTCGGCCCTGCGAGAGCGGGAGCGGTTCCGGCTCGATTTCGCCCGAGCCCAGGCTGAGGTCGCCGCGGCTCGGGCATTCGTGCAGGAGGCGTGGACGCGAGCCTGGCCGTCGGTGGAAGCGGGCGAACCCGATGCGAGTCAGTTGGCGCGGTGCCGGTTGGCCAACGTACACGCGGTGCACGCCAGCGCCGACGCCGTCGAGCGTCTGTTTCGCGCCAGCGGCACGAACGCCGCCCGCCGGAGCTGGACCCTGGAGCGGCGCTGGCGCGATCTGCAGACGGCTCGCCAACATGGCGCCGCGCTGGAGTGGAACTTTGATGCAGGAGCGCGTCCAATGCTCGGATTGCCTGCCCGGCGCGCCCGTTAGCTCGGCGTTCACGCATCATTCGTTCAGTTTCGGAGTTGTGGCTTAGCATGACCGCATCAGAGCGGCTGGACGGGTGTGCATGCCCGTTTGAGAACCAGCCGCTTCGTCGGGGAGTCGTATGACCGGTCCGCTGGAGGGAATCACTGTCCTCGATCTGACCAGCGGCATCGCTGGTCCGTACGCGACGAAGCTGCTCGCCGACTACGGAGCTAGGGTGATCAAGGCCGAGCCGCGCGGCGGCGATCCGTCGCGCCGGTTCGGCCCCTTTCCCAACAACAAGGCTGATCCCGAGGCCTCCGGCCTGTTCATGCACTTGAATACCAACAAGCAGTCGATCGTGCTTGATCCACACACCGACGATGGCGCCGCCACCGTGCGTCGCCTGGCGCAGCTCGTCGATGTGGTGGTCGAGTCATTGCCCCCGGGCGACGCGGAAACGGCCGGCTGGAGTTGGGACACGCTGCATGCGATCAACCCCAAGCTGATTCTCTGCTCGATTACTCCGTATGGCCAGACCGGGCCCTACCGCCACTACCGCGGTTCGGAGATCACGATGCAAGCGATCGGCGGCCCGCTCCATGCCACCGGAGCCGCCGATCGCGAACCGATCAAGGTCGCCGGGCACTACGCCGGATATCACGCCGGCGCAACAGCTGCATTTGCGATCCTGCTCGCGCTCAAGCGGGTCGCCGATGATCCATTGGCCGGTGACTGGATCGATATCTCCATCTACCGCTGCCAGGCGGGATGCCGCGATCGACGAACGATCCAACTCGTGGCTGCCGAGTACAGCGGCGTCGCGCCCGGTCGCGCGCTGCCCTCGCGCCGGCTCGTCGGTTTCGGCATGTATCCCTGCGCCGACGGGTTCGTGAACATCGTCGGCTCGGGCAACCGGATGCCTCGCCTGTTGCGTTGGATTGAGCGCGAGGATCTGCTCGAGGATGAGGACTTCCTGGCGGGTCCGCGGCCGGGATCGGGGTTCGGGGCCAGAGTGGACGAGGCCGTCGAGGCGCACCTCGCCGACCTGAGCAAGGTCGATGCGGTTGCCTCGGCGCAAGCCGCCGGACTGCTGGCCGGCGCCGTGATGACCGTCCGCGACGTGCTCAAGGATCCGCAGCTTGCCTCGCGTGACTGGTGGCACGAAATCACCCACTGGCATGGGACGGCGCTGCCGTACCCCGGATTCCCGTTCCGAATGAGTGAATCTCATCCTCCCCGCCCCAGGCGTTCGCCCAGGCTCGGCGAGCATTCCCGGGTCGTGCTCGACCTGACGCCGCCTGATCCGCTCGAGGAACAGCGCCGTCCCATGCCCGAGGGGCCTTCGAGCTCGCTGCATCTGCCGCTGGAAGGCATTCGCGTCGCGGCGATCACCGTCGTCTGGGCAGGGCCGCACGTCGCGCAATTGCTCGGCGAGTGGGGCGCGGACGTGATCAATGTGGAACCGGTCAATCGGATCCAGCCGTACACGCGCGGAGCGGAGAACGTCCAGTCCCGCGAGACGATGCTGCGGGGCGCCGAAATCGGCGTGCAACCTCAGTATCCCGACGCCGATCCCGGCGACGATCCGTGGAATCGATTTGCGTCGTTCAACTCGCACGCCCGGAACAAGCGCTCGATGACCTGCGACATCATGTCGTCCGAGGGCCGCGAGGCGTTCTTCGAGCTGATCAAGCATTGTGATGTGCTGGTCGAGAACAATGTGCCGACCACCATGGACAAGGCGGGCATCTCCTGGGAAGTCCTACGCGAAATCAATCCCCGGCTGGTCATGCTGCGAATGCCAGCTTTTGGACTCGATGGTCCGTACTCCTCGTATCGCGCGTTCGGACTGCATGTCGAGGCGATGGTCGGACACACGCACCTGCGTGGATACCCGGACCGGGGGCCCGAGGCGATCGGCGAGACCCTGGCCAGCGACGGGTTGTCCGGCGTGCAGGGAGCCGTCGCCGTGTTGATGGCGCTCCGGCGCCGGGCGGAGACCGGCCTGGGGCAACAGGTTGAGATGCCGCTCAATGAAGGGTTCATCCCGACCTTGGCCGAGTACCTGTTCCAGTACACGATGAACGGCGTCAACCCACCGTCCCAGGGCAACAGTCACCACATTCGCGCTCCCTACGGCGTCTATCCCTGTCGTGGCGATGACCAATGGATCGCCATCGACGTCGGATCCGACGCCGAGTTCGTCTCCCTGTGTGACTCGTTGGCCGCCGGGCCAGGCGAGGCCTCGGTGCAGTCGGAGCTGGCTCATGCTCCGCTCGATACTCGCTTCGCCCATGCGGCGGCGCGGTTGGCCAACTCTGATGCACTCGACGAACTGATCGCGCAAGAAACCAGGGTCTGGAACAAGGAAGACCTGTTCCACAAGCTGCAGGCCGCCGGCATCTGCGCCGGTCCGCTCAACGACCCGTTCGACGCGCTGTCGGATCGGCATCTGCGCGAGGTGGGCTTCTTCGAGCAGATGACCATTGACGGGGTCGGCACCCATCGTTATCCGGGGCTCACGTTCACCATGAGCCGTACGCCCAACCAGTTGAGAACGCCGCCGGCCAAGCTCGGCGAGCACAATCGCGAGATCTATTGCGACCTGCTGGGCTACTCGGATGATCAGGTCGCGGACCTGGAAGCCAGGGGCCTCGTCGGCACGGCATACCCCGACGAGCTCCTGCCCGGTCAATTTCGAAACGCATTCGCAACGAGCAACGATTCCAGGGAGTGATCATGCCCCGACTCGGACCGCAAACGTACGACAATCTTGACGAAGCCCAACAGGTGCTGTGGGACAACATCACCACAGGGCCGCGAGGCAACCCGGATCGCGAGCACGGCGGACTGGCTGGTCCCGACGGCGCGCTGATTGGGCCATTCAACGCCTTGTTCCAGTCGCCCGAACTTGGTGATGCGATCCAGAAACTGGGCGCCGCGATCCGCTACCAGACATCGCTGCCGGCCGACCTGCTCGAGGTCGCGATCTGCACAATGGGCGGTCACTGGCGAGCCAACTTCGAGTTCTGGGCCCACGCACGTCTGGCGGTCAACGCAGGTGTGTCTGAGGGGGCGATCGACGCAATCCGCGACGGAGAACAGCCCTTTTTCGGCGACGAGCGCCAACAGGCCGTCTACCAGTTCGGGCGTGAACTGATTGAGAAGCAGCGCGTATCGGACGAGACCTACGACACGCTCAAGGGCATGATCGGCGAAAGCGGTGTGTTCGAGGTTGCCTCGGTGATGGGCTACTACGCGCTCGTCTCAATCGGCCTGAACACGTTCAACGTGGGGATGCCGCCGGGCGTCGACGCGCCGTTCGCGGACTGAACCGCATGTCGCCAGTCCTCTCTGAAGCTGATCGCGCATTCTTCGACCAGAATGGTTACCTCGTCGTCAGACAGCTGATTCCGCCCGAACAGGTTGACGCCGTCGTCGACGCGATCTGGAACTTCCTCGAGTTCGACCGCAACGATCCCTCCGACTGGTACCGCAACCCGCACCGCGTCAACGGGATGGTCGAGATGTATCACGACCAGGCGCTCTGGGATGTTCGCCAGAATCCGGCGCTCTACGAACTCTTCCGCGAGCTGTTCGACCGGAACGACCTCTGGGTTTACATCGACCGCGCCAACCTGAAGCCGCCGCCCAGCGAGGCCCATTCCGAATACGACCACCACGGCATGGTCCACTGGGACATCGATGTCCGCGAGACGCCAACGCCGTTCCTGGTCCAGGGCGTGCTCTATCTGGTTGAAACGAAACAGGGCGAGGGCGGGTTCCAGTGCGTCCCCGGTCTGCATCGTCGAGCGGCGCAGGTATCGGCGGGAATCTCGGATCAGGATCTGCGGCATCAGCAACTACACGAGCGATTTCCCGCGCAGATTGGTCCGCCAATCGAGGTCGAGGCGAACGCCGGCGATTTCATCATCTGGCACTCTGCATTGCCCCACGGCAACAGCCGAAACTTCTCGGACAAGCCGAGGCTGGCGCAATACGTCCGTATGTTCCCGGCAGATCCAGCCGACGAGGAACTGCGCGAGGCGCGAATTGCGTCATGGCGAGAGAGCATCCATCCAGCCTTCCAGCATCCGCGCGCCTTCCCGGGCGATCCCCGCAGGAAGGAAGCGGAGTCTCCGCCCGCCCAGTTGACGCCGCTCGGCCGAAAGCTGCTCGGTCTGGACGACTGGATCTAGTCCGAGTACTCGACCTGCGGTTGTCTTCGCAGCTGCACGAACGAACTGCCGATCACGAGCAGTACCACGCCGACCAGCACCTCGTAGCCGAGCGACTCGCCCAGGATCGCCCAGCTGAAGATCACGCCGAAGATCGGCGCGAACAGCATCGTCGCCGAAACCTGAGAGGGGAAGTAGCGCTTGACCAGCCAGGTGTTCCCGATGAATCCGAATCCGCCGATTACCACGCCCTGGTAGAGCAGGGCAATGATGAATTCATTGTTCCAGGCGATCCCGCCGGATTCGAGGAACAGACCGGACAAACCGAAGATCAAGACCGCCGCGACCGACTGCGTCATCAATAGACGGGCCGGATGAATGCTCTGCGAGAAATGGGAGAGGTAGACCTGGCGCGCCGCGAGCAGCGACGCCGAAGTCACGGTCATCAGATCACCCCAGACGCTCGCGCCCGGCGCGCTGAATCCTCCGACAAACACGACGACGACGCCCGCATAGGCGACCAATAGCCCGCCCGTTCGCCGCGTCGACATCCGGTCGCCGGGGACAAACAGGTGGCCGAGTACAGCGGTCCAGAGTGGGAATGAGAAGATCAGCACCGAGGCGTGACCCGAGCTGGTGTTGTCGGCGCCGACGTACATCAGCATCGTCTGGACAACAAAGAGCACGCCCAGTCCGTAGAGCGGTCGCAACTCGCTGCGGGTCGGGCGCAGAGGAGTCCTGGTGATGATCGCATAGCCGATCACCACGACGCCTCCCAACGCCATCCGGATCGCGCTGAGCCGCAGCGGACCGACGCCCTCCTCCAGACCCGCCTTGATCGCCGCCGGTTGTCCGCCCCAAAGCAGGACCAGCAGCATCGCCAGCGCTCCGGCACGAAGCGTCAGCGGCCGGCGGACTTCAAGCGGTGACAGCGGCTGGTGTAGCGCCGATTCTGGCGGGACCGGAGATTGACTGGACACGTCCCCGAAGATACGGGCAGCGCCGACCTAGTCAGTGTCGTCGAGTTGCCATGCGCGCACCGCGGTAACCGGAGCGAGGTTCGAACGGATCAGTGTCCAACTCTCGCCGCCGTTGTTCGACGCATACAGCTGGCCGCCGCTCGATCCCATGTACAGACCGAGCGGATCGCCGCCGTCCTGACCGAGCGCCTGCCGGAAAATCCCCTGGTGAAAGCCTGACTGCGGCAGTCCGGACGAGAGTCGCTCCCAGGTCTTTCCCGCGTCTGCCGTGCGGAACACCGCGAGCGCGCCATCTCGCGGCATGCGCGACTGATCGGAATCGAGCGGGATGTAGTAACACACGTCGGGATCGCCCGGATCGATCGCCGACGCAAAGCCGAACTCTCCGGGCAGGCCCTGGCCAACATCGATCCACGTTTCGCCATCGTCATCCGACCGATATTGGCCGAAGTGATTCTGCTGCCAGATCCGGCCGCGCTGCTTCGGATGAGCAAACATCGAGTGAACGCACGGCGCCATGTGCTGCAAATCGGGCGGCATGTGATCGGAGCGAATCCCGGCATTGCGTGACTCCCAGCTCTCGCCGCCGTCGTACGACGCGAAAATCCCTGTGGCGGAGCCCCCAATCACGAGCCGGTCCGGGTCGTTCTGATCGACATTCAGGTGGTGGAACATCAATCCGGCTGCGCCGGGCATCCAGTACTCGGAGAACGGATGACTGGATAGTGACTCGATCTCCTGCCAGCTATCACCGTCGTCATCCGAGCGGAACACGGCCGCCGGCATGACGCCCGCGAACAGGACACCCTCCTGCGCCCCGGGCTCGATCGTCCAGATGCTCTCCAACGACCGTTCCCCGTCGGCAAATGCCGGCATCCCGGCTTCGCGCCAGGTCGCGCCGTCATCGTCGGACCGATGAAGACGAGCGCCCCACTGTTCATGATGCGCTGCGCACCAGATCGCCCCGCTGCGCGGATCGCGAACGGTGTAATCGATCACCCAGCCGGAGAATTCGAGCCCGGTCCACTCCCAGTCAACCCGACCGGCCGAACTGCGACCGACCAGCAGCCCCTTCCGAGTGCTCACCAACAGACCCGCTTCAGTCATGATCGCTCCTCAGTCCCTGATTGTCCTCGCTAGTGCCGCCCGACACGGCCGGCAGAATGTGAATCCGATCGCCGTCCGAAACCTGATCAGACAGCTGATCGCGGTCGCAGAGCTGTTCGTCGTTGATGAAGATGTTCACGTGCCGCCGAAGCCGGCGCGCGTCGTCGAGCACGAACTTGCCGAGCGCCGGGTGCAGGCGGATCAGATCGTCGATCGCCTCCCGCGCGCTCGCGCCTGACACCACAACCCGGTCCGGAGCCTCCACGTGAACGCGCAATCCCCGAGCCAGATGAACCTCGACGCGAACTTCAACGACCATGGCGTGCTCCCCGAACGAGTTAGAGCGTAGTACGCCTGTCCAAGGTTGCGCATCACTTTGGTACCTTGGACTTGATGGCTTTCTACTTCGTGACGTAACGGAGGAACGAACATGGTTGAAGTCTTGGCGATGGACCACATCGTGCTGCGCGTGTCGGACGTCGAACGCTCGCTCAACTGGTACACCGACATGCTCGGACTGACTCCCGTCCGCGCCGACGAGTGGCGCCGAGGCGAGTGTCCCTTCCCCTCCGTACGAATCTCGGCCGACACCATCATCGATCTCATCGACGGTGACGTCGATCACAATGCCCGCAATCTCGATCATTTCTGCATGGTCGTCAGCGCCGAGAGCATGGACGAAGTCCGTCGTTCCAGCGCCTACGACATCGTCCGCGATCCCGACTTCGCCCTCTTCGGAGCGCGCGGCATGGCCGACGGCCTCTACATCCGCGATCCGGACGGCAACGAGATCGAGCTGCGCGCCTACAGCGGCGCGTAGCCAATGCTGCGATAGCCTGAGATCCGATCTCCGAAACGCAAGGAGCGTGCGATGTCTGCACACAATGCCGACGCCAAAGCCCTGGAGATGGGACTCGATCTCTCCACCAATCCGCCGCTGGCCAACTACGTGCCGGCGGTGCGCACCGGCAACCTCGTCTACCTGTCCGGACACGGACCGTTCCAGGACGGCGAATTGATCCGCGGCAAGCTCGGCGCCGACCTCGACGTTGACGCCGGCTATCAGGCCGCCCGCGCCGTCATGGTGCAGTTGCTCGGATCGCTGCGCGCCGAAATCGGTTCGCTCGACCGCGTCTCGCGCATCGTCAAGCTGCTCTGCATGGTTAACTGCACCCCCGACTTCGGCAACCACCCCGGGGTCGCCAATGGAGCCTCCGACCTCCTGGTCGAGCTCTTCGGCGAAAGCGGCCGCCACGCCCGCTCCGCCGTCGGCATGCAATCCCTGCCCATGGGCATGTCGGTCGAAATCGAAATGATCGTTGAAATCGAGTAATCCCCTCACCCCTCCCGCTCCCCAAGGAAGAGCGAGCCGGGGCGAGGGTCAGTCCCCTCTCCCTCTGGGAGAGGGTTACGGTGAGGGCCCTCCCTCATCACAAGGAGAAGACCATGAGACTCGGCATTCTGGCCGGATTCGACGCCAACTGGCGAGACACACTTGAGAAAGTCAAGATCGCCGAAGACCTCGGCTACGAGATGATCTCAACCGGTGAGGCCTGGGGACACTCGGTGCTGCCCTGGCTGACCGTGATCGCCGCCAACACCGAGAAGATGCAGATCGGCACGGGCATCCTCAATACCTTCTCCCGCTCCCCGGCGGCGATTGCCCAGGAGTTCGCCACGTTGGAGACAATCTCTGGCGGTCGCATGGTCTGCGGCCTCGGATCCTCCGGCAACCTCGTCATCGAAGGATTCCACGGCGTCGACTTCGACCGCCCCCTGCGACGGATCCGCGAGTACACCGAGATCATCAAGATGCTGCTCAGCGGTCAGCGCCTGCAATACGAGGGCGACATCTACACCCTCCAGCGCGGATTCCGCTTGCTCGGCTACGAGCCAGTGCGCGAAGACATGCCCGTCTGGATCGCCGCGATCACGCCGCGTTCGATCCAGCAGACCGGCGAGATCGCCGACGGCATCTACCCGATCCATTGGCCCAAACGCGGCTTCGAGCCGCTCAAGCGGCAACTCGCCGGCGCATCGCGCGACGCCAACCGGCCCGAGGACTCGGTCACCGTCGCACCCTTCACCAATGTCTTCGTCACGGGCGAAGGCGACGACGAGCAGGTCTGGCGCAACGCCCGCCAGCCGCTCTTCCACTACACCAACCGCATGGGTTCCTTCTACTGGCAGATGCTCTCGCGTTCCGGCTTCGAGTCCGAGATCAAGGACTCCCGAGCGGCCTGGGCCGACCGCGATTCCGAAGGCGCACTAATGGCCTTCTCCGAGAGCATGGTCCGCGAGATCCAGGTCATCGGCCCGATCGAATCGGTCCCCGAGCAGCTCCAGGCCCGCTCCGACGCCGGCGCCGACCTGCAGATGATCCCCTTGCCCGCCGGCGACACCATGGACGTCGGCCGCCGCCTCGAGCAGTACCTCGGCAGATAATCCCCTCTCCCCCTGGGGGAGGGTTAGAGCTTGTCCCCGCGAAGGCGGGGAGTGAGGGCCCACCCATGTCCGAGAAGCAGATCGCCATCGAAGTCGTCTACTGCGCCGACTGCGGCTACTGGCCCCGCACGTCCTGGATGCTCGGCGAGCTCATGACGGACATCCAGCACCTCGTCTCCGACGTCAAACTCATCCCCGACACCAGGGGCCTGTTCGAGTGGTCCGTCAACGGAGACCTCGTCTTCAGCAAAGCCGCCATGGGCCGCTTCCCCGACATGGATGAACTCCGCGAACTTGTCTACACCTACCTCGAATAGGGCGCGGTAGACAGAGCGCTCGTCGGATGAATCGTGCAGCTGTCCGCCGCTTGTTCCTGTTGATCATCGCACTGTGCGGCTTATCTGCCGGTCTCGCGTTGACATCTACGTCCGGAGCAGGTCAATCGCCGGTTCCCGCTTGGTGTTTCGACCGCGAGAGTTGGCGTTGGCTCGGCTACCTCGGAGGCATCCCTGGCAGTTCGTCGCCAGAAGACTTCACTGACTGCCTCAGCGCGGCCGCTGAGCGAGGCGAGATTCGGACGCTGAGGGGAGAACTGCTCGATAGTGGGCTGCTCCTCGACGCAGGATCAAGCTCAATCGTCTGGCCCATCCGCGATTCAGAGTTCTACATCACAGCGTATGAGGATCGGATCGTCGTCAAGGGCACGTGCGACCGTGAGATTGAGGTACGTGACGGACAAACCTCAATCATTGCCAACGGGTACCCCTGCGTCGGCGCCGGCCGGATCGTTGAGGATGATCAATCAGTCATTCGTGCTGACTTCACCATCTATTTTCCGCCTCGCTCATTCGTGATTGACGGCGAGGACAATTGGCTCCACATCGGTTACACGCCGAAATCCCTTGGCGATGGATATCCGAATCGATGGGGCGAAGTCACTCTGGTGGGCCGTTATCCCGGCCTTTGGCTTCGCCATGCCGTTACCATTCGCGCGCCCACCGGCGGCTACGGTCGTAGCTTCTACTATCCCTTGGCCGGAACCGGTTCCGAGGTCGAACGGCATCGCTTCCACGACTGGTACGACACGGTGCATTACGAGCTTGTGTGGCTCCATCCCGAAGTGCGCGAGCTAGAGGATGCGGGAAGCGACCTTCTGCCCGACTATCAGGCATACGGGGCGGCTGCGCAGTCATGGATCGACGCCGTTGTCGACGATCTCTTCGCGGGTCGCGCTCCACCTGTCACGCTTCTGATGCCGCGCTATAGCACCGACCGGCCGCACAATCCCGGCCGATCAATGTGGATTGAGTTTCCGGGAACGACTCGAATCCTATTGGGGTTGGCGCAACTGTTGGTTCATCCCGCGCCGGGCCACGGCGAGCGCGCTGCCGCAACCTTCCTGATGCTTGTGGACCGATACGCCCCGGAGTTCGATGCCGAGCTCGCTCGCGAGCTTGCCGGACAGTACCAAGTCCCTGTCGGAGACCCGCTTGATGTCGAGCCTGTCTCCGAACGTACGAGTATGGTGCTTGATCTGCTCAGCCAGCCGGCTCCACAGTTGCCGTCGGACTACCAACAGATTCCGCCCGAACAGTCGCTCGGCACATTCGAACTCGTCGTCGGCCAGACCTATCAGTCAGGTTCTCCCGTCGAGCTTCTACGGGAACCGAAATGCTATGTGACCGCCAGGTACACCGACGGCACTCTGACCACTACCTCGTATGGATACAACGGAAAATTCACGGTCGGTGCCGGAACACACTGGAACGGTCTGCGAGTTCAAGAGGCTTCTGGCCGAGAGACGAGAGTCATTTACTTGTACGGTGCACCGACCGCTCCGGGCCGTGTCCGCGTCGAGGTCACGACCCGATGCATCGACGACGCCTACCACCCACTTCCACAGCGCCTCGGGTACGCCGAGATCATCGTCGTGGGCTCCGGGGAGGGTTGATGCCGCCGGGACTCACTAGGCTAGGGAAGCAATCCAGGACGGATTCGCCCTTGCGGAGGTGACAATATGCCCGACACCATCGAAGTCCTCAGCCCCCTCGCCCACGTCGCCGTCCGCGAGGCGACCGCCGCACCGCGCCCGACCTCCCTCGACGGTCTCCGACCAGGCATCCTTGAGAACCGCAAGGCCAATGCGCGGCTGCTGATGGAAACCATGGTCGAGCGGCTGGGCGAGCGCCACGATCTCGGCGACCTCGTGGTCGGCAGCAAACCGGTTGGCGGGCCTCCAACGGACTCCACCATCGACGCGCTGCGCAACGGCGCCGACTTCCTCTTGATAGGGAGCTGCGATTGAGGCAGCTGCACGACGTGGAGTGTCCACGCCTCGGTCCTGTTCGAAGACATGGGTATCCCGACCGTCACAGTCGGAACTACCGCCTTCACCGACCTGCTGCAGCTCGAAGCCGAGCAACGCGGTCTGCCTGAACTCGACCGCCTGATCGTTCCTCACCCACTGGGTGGATTGCGCCCCGAGCGCGTCCGCGCCCATGTCGACGACGGCGTCCTCGACCGTCTCGAAGCGGCGCTGCTCGGCCAGGCGAACTCGTGAGCGCAGCGAGCGGCAGGGCGGCCGACCGCTTCACCTTGCCGTCCGATCCCTTCGATTTCTCCCAGGAGTGCCAGCGCCGCGGCTGGTCGGACGGCCTGCCGCTGATTCCGCCGACGCCCGATCGCGTCGACGCCATGCTGGAATCTTCAGGCCGCGATCCGCTCGAAGTGCTTGGCGTGCTCTCGCCGCGTCAAGGCGAGGCGACGGTTCAGGCGGTCGCGATCAACGCGGTCATGGCCGGCTGCCGCCCTCAACAGTTCCCGATCATCCTTGCCGCCGTCGAGGCGATTTCACAGCCACCCTTCAACCTCGACGGGATCAACGCGACCACGCATCCCTGCGCGGTCTTCATCCTTGCCTCAGGCCCAGCGGCCCGATCTGCCGGAATCCACGGTGGCTCCGGATGCTTCGGACCGACTTTTCCTTCCAACGCGACAATTGGGCGCGCCGTCCGGCTGGTTCAACTGAATGTCGCCGGGGCGACGCCCGGTCGTGGTGATCGCGCCACTCAGGGCACACCGGCCAAGTTTGCCTTCTGCGCCACCGAGCGCGAGGATGCCTCGCCCTGGCCGCCGTTCCAGACCACGCGCGGGTTCAATGCCGAGGACAGCTGCGTCACCACCTGGGCCTGCGAGGGTCCGCACAACATCCAGGATCACGGCAGCAACACCGCCGCCGGCATTCTGCAGACCGTCGCCGGAGCCATGGGTCAGGCGGGCTCCAACAACATCCTGGGCAAAGGCGAGCCGGTACTCGCGTTCGGTCCCGAGCATGCCGAGACTGTGGCATCGGAAGGCTGGACCCGCGAGGCCGTGCAGGAGTACCTCTGGGAGAACGCCCGCTACCCAGCCAGCAAACTGAGCGAGGAATTCCTCGAGTCAGTCAACATCCGCATGGCCGGAGGCATCCTGCCGACGCACAGCTCGGATGAGTGGCTGCCGATCACGGACAAACCGGACGAGATTCACATCATCGTCGCCGGCGGACCGGGCAAACACTCCTGCTGGATGCCGACCTTCGGCGGCATGACCCGACCTGTGACAGTGTCGCTCTGAAGCCGTTACTCGGCGAAACCCGCCGTTCGCTCTCCTGCCTCAAACTCCGCCAGCTTCGTAAACAGATCGTTGAAGATCGGATCGCGCTGGACATAATGCGCCTCGGCGAACGCGGCGAGCGGAGCGTCGTCCGGCGACGCCACCCACTTCATCTGCTGCGAAAGAGTCGGCCGCGCCACACTGCGAATGGGCACCCACGAGTTGCTGACCACGTAGCCGGTTGCCGACAGGTCCCAGATCTCCTTGGATCGACCCGGATACTGCTCGCTGTGATCGCGGAAGATGTCGCTCAGGTACTCGCCAATCGCTCCCTGCGGCCGCACGTAAGCGTCGAGTTCCGCGGTGCTTGTCAACAGGTGCGACGCCGCGCCGTAGCAGGGAATGTGAACCAGCGGAACGCCGCTGGCGAACACGGTGCGCGCGGCAACGGGATCCTGATAGAGATTGAACTCCCTGGCGTCATCGCGATGTTGCGGCTGTCCGCCCAGCCAGACGATGACAATCCGGCTGGCAATCTGCGGCGCCGCATTGAGCGCCGAGGCAATGTTGGTCAGCGCCCCAATCGCCACGACCCAGAGCGGACCGTCCCTCGGCTCCATTGCTCGTCGAATCAGATCGTCCGAGGCCGCATTGGCGACCGAGCTGACGTCCTCGGAGAGGAATCGATCCGCTCCGCGATGAACACGTCCGCCGCCGTCAACTCCCAGGCGGTCCAACAGGCGGTGAATCTCCGCTTCGGAATCGTTCAGCCCTTGAGCCGGCGAGTCCCCCTGGCGCAGAAACAACGTGGCATAGATCGCCTCCAGTTGCAGGCGATCCTGCGACAGCAGCGCATGAACCACCGCGAACTGGTCGTCAATCTCGTTGGCCGTGTCGGTGTCCAGCACCATCGGTACTCGACTCGGAGGAGTTGGAGGAGTGAGAGTGTGGTGTTGCATGCTGGCAGCCTAGTTGTGCTCTTGAGGTCGTAACCTGTGGTCGATTGAGCGGCCACATTCGAAAGGAACTCTCGATGAAGTACGGCGTGATGATCTTTGCGACCGATATGGCAATGGATCCGGGGGCGTTGGCGGCGGCGGCGGAAGAGCGAGGCTTTGAGTCGTTCTGGGTGCCGGAGCACGTACACATGCCCGCCGACCGTGAGACTCAGTTCCCTCGCTCGGAGGATGGCTCGCTTCCCGAGCAGTACTACCGCCTCCATGACCCCTTCGTGGCGTTGGGCGCAGCGGCCGGCGCGACCTCGGAGATTCGGCTCGGCACCAGCATCTGCCTGGTCACGGAGCACGAGCCGATCGCGCTGGCCAAGCAGGTCGCCTCGCTCGACTTCATTTCGGGCGGTCGCTTCGAGTTCGGCATCGGCGCGGGCTGGCTGGCCGAGGAAATGGAGCCGCTCGGGGTCAGCTTCAAGGATCGCTGGAAGGTGACCCAGCAGCGGATCGAGGCGATGAAGGTGATGTGGACGGAGGAGATCGCCGAGTATCACTCCGAGTTCGTCGACATCCCGCGCACCCACGTGATCCCGAAGCCGGTGCAGAACCCGCACCCACCGATCCTGATGGGCGCCGGCAGCAAGTGGGCGCGCCAGCGGGTGGTCGACTGGTGCGACGGCTGGCTGCCGAACATTCCCGCGCCTGGCTTCGTTGAGCGCGCAATGCAGGACATCAAGTCGCGCGCCGAACTGGCCGGACGCGACTTTGATTCGATTTCAATCAACGTTTTCCCGGCGATCGAGGACGCGCTGCCCGAGTACGAGCGACTCGGCGTTGACCGCGTGGTCTTTGGTCTGCCCCACGCAGGGGCGGACGAGGTCGTGCCGGAGCTGGATCGCCTGGCGAAGCTGATCGCGTAGCTACTTGTAGCGGCGGCCGCGCTCGTCCTGGGAGCGATCACCCTTGTATTCGTAGAGCGGCACGCCATAGCCGCAAGAGGTCTGGGTGCGGTCGACGCTGATCTCGATCACTTGCCGCTCAGGCGTAGGCATCTCGACCGCGCGGAGCGCCTCGGCCTGTTCGGCCAGGATCGACTCCTCAAGCGGCTTTGCGACCGCGTGGCCGTAGAGCCTAACAATCGCGGCGTCCTCGTCGAAGGACGTCACCATCACCGTGATCGGCCCGCCGCCCGCAGTGTGCCGGGCGGTCTCATTGCCGCTGCCGCGGTAGTCGAAGTAGGCGATCGTGTGTGAGTCGATGACCTGCAGGTCGGCTGCGCCCTTGGGCGACAGATTGACCGGGCCCTCGCCGTTGGGTCCCTCACCGAACGTGGGGTCGGCGGACGCGACAAAGAACACCTTGGCGTTGCGGATCAGGTCGGCCTGCTCGTCGGTGATGTGATCGATCATCGGCATCGTGGCTATCGCTTTCGTTTGCGCGCTTCTGCGGAGGTCTTGCGGTAGGTGCGGCCAAGGAACCGGGCCGCGCCCCTGAACGTGGATTCGGCCTCCTTCGAGGCTTGCTTCATTAGCTGCTGCGTGTCCGCTTGCTTCGGCTGCATCGCGGCAATCAGCTCGTCGAAGTGCTGTTGGTCCGACTCCGCGAGTTGTGTAAACCAGGCCGCCAGGGCGCTCGGGCCGGCGGCCTGGAGTTCGAGGAAGACGCCGGTGAGCGCGTTGATCGTCTGATCGTTGCCGCTCAATCGGGGCCAGAGCTGCTCATACGCGTCGGGCTGGGAGAGCTTGAACGGCCCGGCCAGCCAGATCAGAAAGCGGCGGCGGTCTTCGTCCCGGGTCTGCTGCGCGGTCAAACGCTGCGCCAGTTGAGAGGCGACCTGCGGCGCCGCGCTGCCGGCAATCACGCGCGCAGCCTGCCGGATCAGAAAGTGCGACATGTGGTCACGATAACGAAGCCGGATGCCAGGTAGTCACAACCGCGCGTTCCACGACGTCCAGGTCGCTCGCGTCAACTTGCGCACATTGCCATGTTCCAGCGACGCCGTGACGATGTCCCAGTTGCCGCCGTCGTGGAGCTGATAAGCGACGGTGTCGATCTCCAGCGGGTGCGGATCCGGCGCGCCCGCCGGAGACGGGTGATAGGAAATGTCGGTCATAGCGCCGTCCTGGTGGATGATCATGAGTTGCCCATGCCGAATGAAGACGATGTCGCCGTCGAACTGGATGCAGGGCGATTCGTCGGACGGACTTTGAGTTCGCTGCCTGAGGTCGCCGGAATCGACGTCGAGTTCCCAGATGCCTCGCCTCGTGAACACGATGGTGCGGCCGTCGGCAGACCAGTGCGGCTGATCGGCGTCGCGCAGCATCAGCCGCTCATTGCCGTCCGGCTCGCGAACATACAGGTCGCAATTGCGGGCGAAAGCCAGTTGGTTCGTCGGCGACCACGTCGGATGGCTGGCTTCCTCGACCAGGACCTTGCGCTCCTTGCCATCCGGCGAGACCGCTTCGATGCGGTGATTGCGCTCGAGTGCGATCCAACGACCGTCCGTCGACCAGGCGGGATCGTCGGCGGTGGCGCCGCTCGTCAATCGCGTCGCCTCGCCTCCGCCCGCCGGCATCGTGTACAGATCCCAGCCTTCGGCGCGGTTGCTGAGAAAGGCGATCTGTTGGCCGTCGGGCGACCAGGTCGGCGACATGCCATTCTCGGCGGAGATCAGTTCCATGTGCGATACGGTACGTCGCGTGGACGGTATCCGACACTTCACGGTGACCACATTTGTGTCGATGGAGGGCGCAACCCTGCTGCACTGGCACCGTAAAGTTGGCCTATGGCTGCCGCCCGGCGGCCATATTGAACCGAACGAGGATCCATTGCAGGCGGCCAGGCGTGAGGCGTTGGAGGAGACAGGCATCACCGTGGAGATCATGCCAACCTCTGATGCGTTCGAATATACCGACCCTCCTCAGTTGTCGCCCCCGGCGACGATCATGGTGGAGCCGATTCGTTCATTCGGTGGCGAGGACGCCCACCACCACATCGACATGATCTACTTCACCCGCCCGACGAACAGCGAACGACCGGCGCCGCCAGGCGAGACCTGGCGATGGGTGAGTCGGAAACAGCTTGAGGACAACGCGCCGATGACGCTTGAGGGCGTCTCGGCGCGGATCTCGGAAGACGTGCGGATGCTTGGGATGGCAGCGATCGACCATGTAAAGAACTTCGAGGAGAACAGAGCGTGATTTCTGCGCAGATGATTCGGGAGGATGCGGAATCGATTCGTCGATCGTTGGCGCGTCGCCGGGCGGAGGCTCCGCTTGACGAGGCGATCGAGGCCGACGAACGAAGGCGGGGCGTGTTGGTCGAACTGGAAGAGCTACGGGCCGCCCGGAACAACGCCGGTCGAGCAATTGGCCAGGCCAAGGACAACGACGAGCGCCAACAACTGATTGCGGCTCAGCGGGAATCGGCAGCACGAATCGACGAGCTGGAAGAACAGCTTCGAGCGGTTGAATCATCCATGAATGCACTCCTCGCCGAGATTCCCAACGTGGTCGGTGCGGAAACCCCGGACGGCGACGATGAGGCTGCGAACGTGGTCGTCCGCGAATGGGGTGAACGGCGTGTCTTTGACTTCGAACCAAAACCTCACTGGGAACTTGGTGAACAGCTCGGAATCATCGACATCGAGCGCGCCGCCGCGATGTCTGGCTCACGGATGTACGCCCTCCGAGGCGCGGGCGCACGACTGCAGCGAGCGTTGATCGGCTGGTTCCTCGATTGCCATGGTGAGGCAGGCTACGAGGAATGCTACGTCCCGGCGATGGTGCGCGAAGACGCGATGCGCGCCTCTGGCCAACTGCCCAAGTTCCGCGACAATCTCTACCGAGATGAAGAAGAGGACTACTACTTCGTTCCGACGGCCGAGGTCCCGCTGACCAATATGCACGCCGACGAGATCCTCTCGGAAAACCAGCTGCCGATTCGCTATGCGGCGCACACTCCATGTTTCCGGCGCGAGAAGACGAGCGCTGGGCGAGACGTGCGCGGGATCAAGCGAGTGCATCAGTTTGAGAAAGTTGAGATGTACCAGTTCACGACGCCGGAGCATTCCGCGTCGACCCTTGAGGAGATGCTGGCCTCGGCGGAGTCGCTGTTACAGGGGCTGGAACTGGAGTATCGGGTGCTGCAGATCTGCAGCGGCGATATCGGGTTCAGCGCCTCGGTCAGCTACGACCTCGAAATCTGGGCGCCCGGAGCGCAGGAGTGGCTGGAAGTGTCCAGCATTTCCAATTGCACCGATTTCCAGGCGCGGCGCGCAAACATCCGCTATCGACCCGAAGACAGGAAGGGCACGCGGTTCGTCCATACCCTGAACGGTTCCGGTTTGGCCTTGCCGAGAGCCGTTGCCGCCCTGCTGGAGAACGGTCAACAGTCGGACGGCTCCGTCATCCTGCCCGAGGTGCTGGCCTCGCGAATGGGTTCTCGTGTCATCGCCTGACGACTACCTGGACGCAAATCGTGCTCGATGGGACGAGTCGGTTGCGGTTCACGCTGCATCAGAGTTCTACGGCGTCGAACGATTCCTGGCGGGCAACACGACGCTGTTGCCACTCGATCTCGATGAAGTCGGCAACGTTGCAGGCAAGTCGCTGCTACATCTCCAGTGTCACTTCGGCCTCGACACCTTGTCCTGGGCTCGCCTGGGAGCCGAAGTCGTTGGTGTCGACTTCGCTCCCTCAGCGGTCGATACCGCTCGCGAGATTGCCGGTCGGGCAGGCTTGAATGCTGAGTTTGTGGAGTCGGAACTGTACGCAGCGCCCGAGGTCCTGGCGGACCGCCTGGGGACCTTTGATCTGGTGTACGTGAACATCGGCGCCCTGTGCTGGTTGCCGGACATCGCCGGTTGGGCGAACGTCTGTGCCGGTTTCCTGAAGGACGGCGGCCAACTGTACGTCCGGGACGTACATCCAATCACGTTTTCGGTCGACGACGACGCGCCCCTGGGTGAGTTGCCTCTGCGTTACCCCTACTTCGAGACGGAGCAACCGCTGCACTGGAGCGGCGATGGCGACTACACCGACCCGTCCGCCACGTTCGAGCACCAGGAATCCTACGAATGGAATCACGGCCTCGGCGAGATTGTGACCGCCGTGCTGGCGGCAGGTCTGCAGCTCGACTTCCTGCACGAGCAGGATTGGACCGTCTATCCGGCGCTGCCCTGGCTGATTGAGACTGAGCAAGGCATCTGGCGGTTACCCGACATTGAGGGAAAGCCCGACCGCCGCCTGCCCTTGATGTTCTCTCTTCGAGCGACGAAGCCCGCTACTCGACCTTCCCCATCGGCTCCTCCTTCCAGGTGAAGAAGGGCCCGCCAATTTTCACGTGCACGGGCTCGGTGAAGGTGGGGTGTGTGGCCAGGGTGAGTTCGTGTCTGGCGCGACCGCCTGTGGCGAGCCTGTCGCGAACATCGTCGGGTCCGCGCCAGGTGTCCTGACGAGCGCGCGTGGCGTGCCAATGGTCGCGATCGGTGTACTGCGTCAACAGGATGGCCATGTCACAGGGCTCGGTGACTTCATCGTTCGGGTGCGGCTCCTCGGCCCGGAACATCCCCAGGATGCGGGCGCCCGCGGCCTCAATCGGCGGCCAGATCTCTTCTCGGCTGAGTCGTTCGAACTCGTCGAACGAGCCCCTCTGAATCCAGAACCTGCGCATGACGACGAGCATCCGTTACCTCCAATTCAGCGCCTAATCGGCGCGTAACATTATGGAGCAGTTGACACGCCAGGTTCGGAGCCCTTTGTGAGTTTCCTCAAACGTCTCTTCAGACGTGGTCCGGACGATGAGTCGACCAAGGCCGTGATCGACATGCTGGCCAAGCGCAGCGTCAGCGGCCGTCCGGCGGTTGATCCAGATGGGGTGCTGCAGGAGTTGTCGCTGGCCAGAGGTTCGCGGACGCTGGCCGTGGTTGAGCTCGAGGACGAACAGGCGCCGCTGCGATATGTGATCGCCTCTCGGATCGGCGGCGACGCCGCGGGACACACGGGCCGGGTCACGGTGACCGGGTTGCATGTGACGCTCGATCGCCAGGCCCTGCCGGAGCAGTGGCCGTCGCGATGGGCGACGCCGGTCCAGGCGCAGCCGAGCGACGGCAGCGCCGATTTCGGCCAGTCGCGTGATTTCGTCTGGCGGCCGCTGGATGCCACCGGCGCGAACGTCTCGGAGGTCGTGCAACTCCTGAGCGAGAACGATCGCGTGACTCGCTGGGTAGGCGGAGTCCTGCGAGATCAGGTGACGATGCAATTCGAGGTGGCGCCGACGGCGTCGATGGTGCGCGTGGCGGCTCACCAGGGTGGGAGCGGGTTGCCGCATCCGACCACGGTCGAGGCGGTGCTGACGGTGGCGCGGGCGATCGCGGGTCGCTGAATCTGGATTGAATCTGGCGGAGGGGGAGGGATTCGAACCCCCGAGACGCTTGCACGCCTAACGGTTTTCAAGACCGCCGCCTTCGTCCGCTCGGCCACCCCTCCGCGGAGCTCAGCGTATCAACGTTCCGCGTCGGGAGGGGGCCCTCACCCCGGCCCTCTCCCAGAGGGAGAGGGGGAGGGAAAGAGGCTGGGCTACCTAGAAGCTAGTCAGGACCGTTCGGGCCACTTCGCCGGCCTTCATCGCTCGGAAGGCTTCGTTGATGTCCTCCAGCGGCGCCGTTACCGTGACCATCTCGTCCAGCATCAGACGTCCCTGGCGGTAGTAGTCGACCAGGTTGGGCATGTCCGTGCGGAAGCGGTTGCTGCCCATGCTCGATCCTTGCAGCACCTTCTCGGAGAGCAGTTCGTGCGCCGGGATCTCCAGCGTTTGTCCGAGGGGGACCATGCCGATGATCGTGGCAACGCCGCCGCGCTTGATCGCTGCGAAGCATTGCTCGGCGACGGTCTTGAGGCCAATCGCCTCGAAGCTGAAGTCGACGCCCTCGCCGTCGGTCATGTCCTGGATCTGGGCGACCGGGTCGCCAGTGGAGGCGTCGACCGAGTGGGTGGCGCCGAGCTCCCGTGCCAGTGCGAGCTTGTGCTCGTGCAGGTCGACGGCGATGATCTGCTTCGCTCCCGCGATCCGCGCGCCTTGGATCGCCGACAGGCCAACGCCGCCGGCGCCAAAGACAGCCACGGTGCTGCCGTGATGGACCTTGGCGGTATTCATCGCCGCGCCGGCGCCGGTCATCACGCCGCAACCGATCAGGGCCGCCTTGTCCAGCGGCATCTCATCGTCGACGTAGACGAGCGCGTTCTCGTGGACCAGTGTGTACTCGGCGTAGGTCGAGAGATTGGCGAACTGTGCGACGGGATTGCCGTTCCAGGACAGGCGCGGATCTTCATCCGGACGCCGCTGGGTTTCCGGGCTGCGGCAGAGGGCAGGTCGGCCGCTGAGGCAGTAGGAGCAGTTCCCGCAGAAGACCGAGAGACACATGATTACGTGGTCTCCGGCCTTGAACTGTTGAACCAGGTCACCGGCTTCCTCCACGATTCCCGCCGCTTCGTGTCCGAGAATGCCGGGCGCCTGGAAGGGGTAGAGACCTTCGACGAAGTGCAGGTCGGAGTGGCAGACGCCGGAGGCAGCCGTCTTGACCAATACCTCACGCGGGCCGGGCTTGGAGACATCTACGTCTTCGATTGTCAAATCCTGATTGGGGCCGTGGAAGACGGCGGCTTTCATCGCGACATCCTTTCTGGGCACAACACGCCGATGTGTCGTTGCGCTGCGCAGTCTAGGGCTTCGGGTCGTCGGCGTGTGAAGTGGTGCCGGGAGAGGGGCTCGAACCCACACGGCCTGTCGGCCAGCGGATTTTAAGTCCGCCGCGTCTGCCAATTTCGCCATCCCGGCGCGTCCTGTGACGATATCGAAGATTCAGCGCTCCGTCGTGACGCTGATTGAAGTGCCATCAGTGGCGAGGCTGATGTCGCCATGTTCGGCGGTAAGCAGTGACGTGGCCCCGACGGCGGCGAGCGACGTCAGGACCTCGTCGTGCGGGTGTCCGTGTGGATTGTCGGCGCCTGCGCTGAGAATGGCCAGCGTGGGCCGGACCGTTTCGAGGAACAGCGTCGAGGACGAGAATCGGCTGCCCTGGTGGGCGACCTTGAGCACGTCGGCGCGGAGTTCGCAGGGCTGGGGACCGTTCGCGCAGGGATGCCGGACCAGGTCAAGTTCCTGTTCAACGTTGATGTCCCCGGTGAACAGGAACGCGGCATCGCCGTAGCGCGCGCGGATCACGATCGAGGTGGAGTTCGGATTGTCCCGATACTCCTCAGGCAATCCGCGAGCCGGAGGCCAGAGCACATCGAGCGTGAGCGGGGAGGCTCCCGCTAACTCAATCTGACTGCCGGGTTCTGCCTCAATCCTGGGAATGTCATGTTGTTCGAGCAGGTCGACCAACCGGCGCCCGAATGCAGTCCGCTCGACGTAGGCACTGAGTAACACCTGCCCAACGTCATAGTGCTCCAGCACGGCCCACAACGCCTCCCCGTGGTCGGACTGCGGGTGCGTGATGACGACGAGATCGATCCGCCGAGAGTTTGTCGGCAGATGTGAACGCAGCGCGGCAAGGGTGTCGTGCGAACGCTCGCCGGTGTCGATCAGCACCGAGCCTCCCGCCGGCGTGACCAGCAAGGCCGAATCTCCCTGGCCAACATCGAGAAAGTGAACGTGTAGCCGGTCCTCATGCTCACTGGTGGCTGACAGCCAGAGCGTCGTGGCGACGGCCGAAGCGATGCCGCAGACGACGACCTGCCTGAGGCAACCCCTGAGCTCAGGGACCACCTCAAGTCCAATGCGGCCGAGTAATGCGGTGGCCTTCGCTACATCTCTGCTGTCGGAGGTCCTGGTCCAGCGGGCGACCCGCTCGCGGTGTGTTCGAAGCGACGCGACCAGGATGGCGGCATAGATCAGGAGGAGATGGACGTGTCCGAACCCCTGCACGGTGGTGCCGGCGCCCGGAAGCTGGGCAACCTCCTCGGCGACGAACACCAGCCAACGCAGCGGGAGCCAGGCGAGCGGCCAGGCGATGATCGCCGCCAGACCATCGGACATGAGGCCAACCACCGCCGTGAACGCGGAACCCAGCATGATCCAGCTGAACAGCGGTGTGACCGCCAGGTTCGCCGCCAGACCAATCAGGGAGGCACGCTCGAAGTGCAACGCGATCAACGGCATCGTGGTCAGTGTTGCCACCAGGGTGACCAGGGCCGCGTCGCGGACCGCTGCTGAGAGTCCCCGTTGCCCGCTGAGGAAATCGTGTGAGATCGTCGGCATCAGGATCACGATGCCCAGCGTCCCGGCCAGGGTGAGTTGGAAGGACAAGTCGAGCAGGACCGGAGGTTCAAGAGCGACCATCAGTGCGGCGGTCGCACCAACGGCGTATAGCGCGGACGAGCCTCGACCCAGCAGATGCGACGAGGCGAATACGACGGCCATCCACATCGCCCGCTGGACCGGCGGGTCGGGACCGATCAACGTCCCGTACGACAGGGCTGCCAGGATGGCCAGCGACGCAGCCCCGCGCCGACCAACCAGCCAGGCCGATGCCGCCATCACCATCGTGATCAGCAGGGTCAGATTGCTTCCGGAGATCACGATGAGATGGGACAGCGAGGTGTCGTTGAGCTCGGAACGCAACTCGGGATCAATCGCGTCGCTGCGACCGGTCACGATCCCCTGGGCAATGCCCGAGAGCGGAGGCGGTAGCGAGTTGCGGAGGCTGACATCGAGCGCCCCGCGAGCGTCGGCGGCCAGTGAATGCCGCCAACCGATGTCAGCCTGGCCAAGCTGTCGAAGGCTTCCGGCGCGAACCAATCCGCTGGCCGCAATACGTTGATTTGCCAGCCATTGCAGGTATTCGTCCTCTGAAATCGAGGTCGGTGTCAGCACGGCATCGATGGCGATGCGATCTCCGAACTTTATGGCTTGTGGATCGGGGATGTGAAGCCGCACGCGATCGCGGACACTGCGACCGTCTGATCCAAGCGCGATGGTCTGGGCGTCCAGCAGCAATCGGATGCCGGTGCTGCGAAACTGCGGCTCTTCCGCGACCACACCGGTGAGGCGCACCGTCTGACCGGCCAGTTCGGCCGCCGCGAGGCTGTCGGCGGGCAGTCGGGTTTCGTCGGCGCGCCAGTAGCCGGCGCCCAGCAACACAGGTGAGAGCAGGATCAGCGTGAGATGCAGTCGTTGACGCGTTGTGACCGCGTCAATCCGGGCGCCGGAACTGAACGCAAACGCGCACACTACGGCAACCGCTAGCGCCACGGCCCAGATGTTCGCCCCCGTCAACGACAGGGCCGCGCCAACGGTGAAGGCGAGCGCCCAGTGCAGCAGCGGAGGCTGGTACGGCAACCGCAACCCCTGTAGTCGCCGAGCCACCGCACTACTCCCTGGAGACATACACGGTTGCGAACTCCGCAATCGCCAGAGCTTCCGGCGGCCGCAAGATTCCTCGTTCTACCAGGTCGGCGAGCGAAACGAACGGTCGCTCGGAGCGGACCAGGACGATCGCTTCGGCCCGGCGATCACCGATCCCGGGAAGCGTCGAAAGTTCGGCAATGGTTGCCGCGTTCAGATCGATCAGCGCAGGGCGCGCCTCGGTCGGCAACTGAGCGGCTCGAACGACAGGATCGATCTGCGATTGGGACTGCTGCACCGCAAGACTGCCTAGCGCGCCCAGAGCCATCGCGACGGCGAACAACATCGGCAGCCAGCTTGCCGGCCTGCGCCGCAGGTTTGGCCATCGAGACCTGGCGTCCCCATCGACCCGCTTCGGCGGCCCAGGTGGACGAATCTCCAACCTGATCGGCATCTCACCTCCGGTTGATCTGAACTGGCCCCATGGACGGTAAGACATTAAACGAATCAGGTGAGCAACGCGAAATCCGCAAGGCTACATTTGGATTTGAAGGGTGGTTGCGCCATGTCTCGCTCCGTATTGAGCGTCTGCGATCTCTCGGCGGAGGAAATCGCCGAGGTCGTGGATCGTGCGTTGAAGACGAAGCAGCAGGCCGAGCGCCGGGGTTCGCAGTTGTCCGGAATGACGGGCCTGCTGATTTTCCAGAAGCCCTCGTTGAGGACCCGCGTGTCGTTTGAACTCGCCGTGACCAATCTGGGCGGTCGGGCGCTATACCTGTCGCCGCCCGAGGTCGGCCTCGGCGAACGAGAGTCGCCCGAGGACGTGGGCGGCGTGGCCGGTCGCTATTGCGACCTGATCGTCTGCCGCACGTTCGACCAGACCAATCTCGACCGACTAGCTGCGTCATCGGGGGTCCCGGTCGTTAATGCGCTGAGCGATTGGGAACACCCATGCCAGGCGCTGGCCGACGTGCTGACGATCCGTGAGCATGGCGGTACCGCCGGCCGCACGCTGGCCTACGTCGGCGACGGGAACAACGTCGTGCGCTCGCTGGCAATAGCAGCGGCGAGTGTAGGCATGCACATCAGAATCGCGTCGCCGTCGGGATACGAACTCGACCAGGGGAGCGTGAACGAAGCATCGCGTCGCGCTGCGGCATCTGGAGGTTCCGTTTCCTTGCTCTCCGACCCGGTCGAAGCGGTCGACGGCGCCGATGTGGTCTACACCGACACATGGACATCCATGGGACAGGAACTGCAAGCGAAGCAACGCCTCGAGGCGTTCACGGGCTACCAGGTCGACGCCAGGCTGGTCGCGCAGGCGTCGCGCGGAGCGAGCGTGATGCACTGTTTACCGGCGCATCGGGGGGAAGAGATCACCGACGAGGTGCTCGACGGCCCGCAATCTGTGGTCCTGGACCAGGCCGAGAATCGACTGCATGCCCAGCAGGCCTTGCTCGCCTGGTTGTTTGACTAGTCGCTTGACGGACCTGCCGTTCGCCTAGCATTGCGAGCGTCGGACCTGAGCGGCGACTGACGAGAGAACCGAGGCGAATGTCGTGGACGCCCTGATCAACGACATTGAGGTGGCCTTCGGCGGCTTCAGCTGGACCAATGCACTGGAGGTTACCGCGATCGCGGTGGTCTTCTATGCGGCCCTGCGCCTGCTGCGAGGCACGACAGCGATGTCGGTCATTCGGGGAATGGTGTTGGTGGTTGTCGCGATCATCGTGATTGGACGAGTCGCCGACTCGTTGGTGTTGAACTGGATCGTCGACAACGCGCTCGCCGTCCTCTTGATCGTGGTCCTCCTGGTCTTCCAGCCGGAGTTCCGCCGGGCGTTCGAGCACGTCGGACGGGCCGGCGGGCTGAGACATTGGGGCAGCCGCCGGCAACCCTACCGGGCCATGATCCCCATGGCGGCCACCGCCGCTCATCGACTCTCGCAACAGCGGGTCGGCGGGCTGTTCGTGTTTGAACGAGACACGGGTCTCGAGGAGTTGGCGGAGGCCGGTGTACGCCTCGGCGCCGAACCGACGACCGAACTCCTGGAAAGCATCTTCTGGCCCGGTTCTCCAATGCACGATGGCGCGGTGCTGCTTCGGCCGTCCGAGGTGGTGGCCGCAGCCGTTATTTTGCCCACGCTCTCGGGAGATTTCTCCTCCCGCGGACCGAACAACGGCCAGATGGGCGGTCATCTGGGAACGCGGCATCGCGCAGCGCTACAGATCTCAGAAGAAACCGACGCGATTGCTGTGGTGATCTCCGAGGAAACGGGAATGATCTCCCTCGCCGCCGGTGGATTGCTGTCCTCCCCACTGAGCGTCGCTGAGCTGGAAACGTCTCTCTCACGACTGCTTCACTCGCGGCGCTGGGGCGATCGTCTGGGTGTGCGAATACCCGGCAGGACATCGGACGGGCATTCCGGCAGGACATCGGCCGCCGGCGGAGACGCGACGGGTTCCTGAGTGCGACGCGCCGCACAGGAAGCGACCCTGTTGATCACGGTGGTGGTCCTGGCGCTCGTCGTCTGGTTCGTGATTGCCGACGCCGAGAATCGTGAGATTGAAACCCGCCTTGGGTTCAGCTTGCAGGTTGACGTGATTGACCTTGGATCCAACCTCGCGGTCGTCGGCGACCCGCTCCCTGTATCGGTGACTGTTGTGGGACGAGAGGAAGATGTGGAGTCGGCGCGTCCGGAGCACTTCAAGGCCACGGTGTCGTTGCGCAATCGGTCGGCCGGACGTCATAGCCTGCCGGTTCGGGTCGAAGCGGCGGAAGGCGACGTCCGGGTTCGCGCGGTTCAACCCGAGACCGCGGTCGTGATTCTCCAGGAGACGGTTGAGCGGGAGGTTCCGGTGGTTGTCGAAACCTCCAATCCGCCGCCACTGGGTTTCCGCGTGGGCGCTTCAGAAGTGCTGCCCGAGAGCGCCATCGTCTCGGGCATTGCCACCGAGGTGGAGGCAGTCGATTCACTCGTTGCCAGGCTCGACCTCGGCGGCGCGACCGTGTCCGTCGAGCGAAGCGTGCTGCTCGAGGCCCGCACGGCTGGTGGGGGCGCTGTCACACAGGTAGTGGTAAATCCACGGTTCGCTCAGGTTCGAGTGCCAATTGACCAGGAGCTGTTCCGGCGAACCGCCTCGGTCTTGCCTGACATAACAGGAACTCCGGCCGAAGGCTACCGCGTGAGCTCCGTGAGAGTCTCGCCGGCGACCGTCGATGTGTTGGTATCGGTCGACGTGCTTGATGCCGAGGTGAGGGTCCTGACCCAGCCGGTCGATATCACCGGGGTCGAAGGCAACGTGGCAACGGCGGTCGCCCTGGTCTTCGGTGGCGGCGCTGCGCCAGCCGGGGATTCCGATACGACGGCACGTGTCGTTGTCGTCGTGGAACCAGTGATCACATCCGTCCGGTTACCGGTCGACATCGAGACCTTCGGGGTGCGCGAACAACTGGAGCTCTCCTTCGCGTGGCCGCTCACGGCCCAGGTCACCCTGCGTGGTCCGGTCGCGCTGATTTCCGCTCTCACTGGTCCCCTGGAGCCAATCCAGGTCAATCTGGGATCGTATGCGACAGGCAGACACCGCATCGACCTAAGCTGGACTCCGCCCGAAGGGCTCGAACTGGTTGAACTTGCGCCAACGCAAGTGACTGTCACCCTGAATGCCATCCCGCAACCCGAGCCAGAGGAACCGACGGATCCCGAAGTCGACGAGTCGCCGGACGAGGAACAGTCGTCGGCGGAGGAGGACGAGAGTGAGTAGCGAAGCGGCGGACGATCTCCCGCAGGTCGATGTGCGGGCGCTCCCGGGCAATGTCCTGCCGACTATTGCGATTGTTGGGCGGCCGAACGTCGGAAAGTCGACTCTGTTCAATCGTCTGGTCCGACGCCGGCAAGCCATCGTTCGCGGCGAGCCAGGCACAACGCGAGACCGCAACTACGCAACCACCGAATGGCGCGGACAGCATTTCTCGGTCATCGACACGGGTGGCTTGCTCGGCGAGCAGCTCACCGGTCCCTTCGCCGACTCGGTCGCCGAACAGGTTGATCAGGCGCTGTCTGAAGCCGACGCAATCGTCTTTGTCGTTGACGTTCAGACCGGCCCGTTACCGGCCGACAATGATGTCGCAGCGCTCTTGCGAGAGGCCGTCCAACCGGTCACGGTGTGCGCGAACAAGGCGGACAATGATGCTCTGGCCACCGAGGCGTCTCAGTTCTTCAGCCTCGGCCTCGGCGAGCCGGTCGCAATCTCGGCCCATCATGGACGCTGGATCGACGATCTGCTCGATCAGGTCACTGGCGGCCTGGCTGTCGCCGAACCTCTCGAAGCCGACGACGTGGCCTGCCGCCTCGCGATCGTCGGCAGGCCCAATGTGGGCAAGTCGTCGCTGGTTAACGCTCTCTTGCGCGACGAGCGCATGATCGTCTCCGAAGTCCCCGGCACGACGCGCGACGCAGTCGACACGCTGTTGAGCTTCGACGGCCAGCGCGTCTCCCTGGTCGACACCGCTGGCATTCGCCGGCGTGGTCGGGTCGCGCCCGGCATTGAACGCGCATCCGTCCGACGCGCCGGCGCCGCAGTCAGGAGGGCCGATGTCACGGCGGTGGTGATCGATGCGCACGAGGGCGTGACCTCTCAGGACCTGCATGTCCTGGGCATGGCAATGGACGACGGCGCAGGGATCGTGATCGTGATGAACAAATCGGACCTGGTCGACGCCGAGGATGGGCTGCGCGATAGCCGCGAGCGGCAACTGGCCGGCCGAGCCCGGTTTGTCAATTGGGCGCCGATCGTTTGGGTCTCGGCGCTGACCGGCGACGCTGTCGACAGTGTTGTCGCGGCTGCGCTCCACGTTGCCGAGGCGCGACGGCAGCGGGTGCCCACACCGAGGCTCAATGCCATGCTCAAGCAGGCTCAGGTCGAGCGTCCGCCGGCCACGTATCGAGGCAAGCCGATCCGGTTCTACTACGGAGTGCAGACCGAAGCGGCGCCGCCGGCGTTTACGTTCTTCGTCAACCACCCCGACGCCGTCCATTTCTCCTATGAACGCTTCCTGATGGGTCGTATCAGGAGGTCCTTCGGATTTGAGGGCACGCCGCTACGCTGCGTGTTGCGCGGTCGCGAATCGTCGGAATCGGACGACAGGGGTAGAGGTCGTGATTGAGGCCTGGATCGTCGGCGGGCTGATCGGATATCTGCTCGGATCGGTTCCAACAGGACTATGGATCGGCAAGTGGCGGGGCGGCGAGGATATTCGGGCCTCGGGCAGCGGACGCACTGGCGCGACCAATACGTTCCGCGCCCTGGGCCTGCGCTGGTCGGTCACCGTCCTGGTCCTGGACGCAGTCAAAGGCGCCCTGCCGATCCTGATTGTGATGGCCGTCTGGGACAGTCCAACCGGTGAAGTCGTGGCCGGGCTGGCCGCGGTCGTGGGCCACCAGTTTCCGCTCTACGCAGGCTTTCGCGGCGGCCGGGGTGCAGCCACAGCGCTGGGCGCGATGATCGCGATCATGCCGATGGGGGCGCTGTTCGCTCTCGGCACAGCGTTGCCGATCCTGCTCCGGGTCAAGGTGATGTCGCTGGCGACCCTGACGGGCGCTACCTCGGCGGCGATTGGCATCTCGCTGCTCGCCGCATATGGGCATGCCCCAGACGCCTACATCGCCTACGCGGTCGGCACCTGGCTATTGGTGTTGGTCGGGCACAAGGACAACATCGAGAGAATCGCCTCCGGCACAGAGCGTGTCCTGTCGATGGGTCGGACCGCGACATGAGAGTCATGGTCGTCGGAGCGACCTCATGGGGCTGCACACTGGCCTCCTGCGCTAATCGAGCCGGAAACGACGCGGTGGTGCTGTGCCGGACCGATGAGGAGGCAGCGGAGCTATCTGCCGCTCGAGAGCATCGTCGGTTACTTCCCGGAATCGCCTTGCCCGAGGGCCTCACGTTCACCGCCAATCCGGGAGGCTCGCCTCCGCGCGTTGTGATCTGGGCCACGCCGTCGCAGCGACTGAGGGAGAACCTGCGTCATGTGCTCCCGAACCTGACTCCAGGGGATACCGTTCATGCGTCGGCGGCGAAGGGTTTGGAAAGAGGCTCCCACTTGCGGATGACCCAGGTGCTGGAGCAGGAATTGACCCTCGCTGGTCGGGATGGGCGGGTTGGCTCGATTTCTGGACCCAACATCGCACGGGAAGTCGCGCGCGGACTGCCGGCGACGACCGTCGTCGCTTCGGCGAATGGGGACGATCGAGATCGACTGCAACAGGCCCTGAACTCAACCTCCTTCCGGGTCTACACCAACGACGACGTGGTCGGCGTTGAACTGGGCGGCGCGCTGAAGAACGTGATCGCCATTGCGGTTGGTACCGCGGTGGGCATGGATGTCGGCGACAACGCCCGCGCCGCCCTGATGACCCGCGGGCTGTCCGAGATCACCAGACTTGGAGTGTCGTTGGGCGCAGCGCCGGCTACCTTCGCCGGTTTGGCCGGGCTCGGCGATCTCCTGGCCACTGCCAGCAGTCCGCGGTCTCGCAACCGGACCCTGGGCGAGAGAATCGGGAGCGGTATGACGTTGGCTGAGGCGATGGCGGACAATCCACACGTCGTCGAGGGTGTCGAGACGACCCGAGTAGTGCTGGAGGTGGCCGAGGCTCTCGGGGTCGACATGCCGATCGCCCAGGTGGTCTCACAGGTTCTCTTCGAGGATCTGGAGCCGCGAGAAGCCATCCGTGTATTGATGGAACGTGCGCCGACCGTGGAAGGCTGATGAGCGAACCAATCAGTCACCAGGACGCCGCCGAACCGGTGGATGGGTTGCGGCGGGTCATCGCCGCGGTCGCGTCGGGCCAGATCGAGCTGGAACCTGACGACCTTCACGCAGTGTCTCGCCTGGCGCCCGATTCGGCAGGTCTGGTCTCCGCACAATTGGCTCAGCTCGAGTCGATGAGCCGATTCGCCTTACTGGAACAGCTGCAGCGGATCGGCTCCGAGTTTGGCGGCTACGACTTCACCGTCGTGTTCGCTGCGATGATCACCGACGACGACGCAGCGGTGAGGTCATTGGCCGTGAACGGCCTGGCGATCTGTGAGACCGGAGGGGCCACGAAAGCGTTGCTCGCGGTCGCCAACTCGGAGGAGGAAGACTCGGATGTCCGTCGCGAGGCTGTGACGGCCCTTGGCGAGGTCGCGATGCGCCTCGAGCTGGGATGGGCCTCGGGCGAGGACGCCGACGATGTCGTCGATTGCCTGCACACAATCGCCGAAGATGTTCGGGAGGATGACGAACTGCGCGCCTCGGCCGTCTCCGCTGTCGGCGTCGTGACCGCCGATTGGGTTCCGGAATTGATCGAGGAGGCCTTTCAAAGCGACACGGCCGCCCTGCACCTAGGCGCGGTCCAGGCAATGGGACGAAGCGCCGACGTGTACTGGCTGCCGGTCCTCGAGGGTGCGCTCGTCGCCGAGGATGAGGATGAGCGGCTGGCCGCCGTCCAGGCGATCGGCGAAATCGGCTCCGAGGATGGTGCGCCGATGCTGCTGGAGCTGTTCGATGATCCCTCTTCGTCGGAAGAACTGATTCAGGGCGCGGTAGCGGCGCTGGGCGAGATCGGCAGCGAGGAGGCAATTGAGGAACTTCAACAACTTCGAACCCACCCCGATCCAACCGTTCGGGCCACGGTCCAGACAGCGTTGGAGGAAGCAGCGTCGCTTGACGACCTGCAAGATTTGGGCGCCGCTCGCGATCCGTTTGGCTGGAGGAACGAGTAGCGTCGCGCGGGAGCTCTGCGGTGCCTCTGATAGATTGAAATTCGTTGATTGATGTTGAGCAGGAGTTATGGCGTGCGGAGCAGCAGCGAGCGCCCACGACGGACAGGAACCCGAAGGACCACTAGGTCACCCAAATCGATTCGCAAGGGAATAGCAGTGAGCGCCGGCGGTGTCGTCTGGCGTGAGCGGGAGCGGCCGGGTGAGGTCGAGGTGGTGCTGGTACAGACGCCCGCCCGGCGGTGGTCGTTGCCCAAGGGTACGCCCGAGAATGGCGAGAAGCTGGACGAAACTGCCTTGCGTGAAGTGTCCGAGGAGACCGGACTACAGGTTCAGTTGGACGAGAAGATTGGCGTCATGCGCTATTCGTTCGGCGGCGAAGAGGCGCGCATCGACAAGGCCGTGCACTTCTGGCTGATGCAGCCGACCGGCGGTTCGTTTGAGTACCACGATGACGAACACATCGACGTGCGCTGGGTTGGACTGGGCGACGCGATGCGGATGGTCAGCTATCGCAATACGGCGTCGTTGCTGGAGGACGCCGCAGCGCTGTTGGATCGACGGGTCGGTCCGGCGCAGGCCTGAGCGGCGATCTACCCTGCGTCTGATACCCCGAGACTGAGGCGAACCTGGAGTCTGTCGTGGTCACCAGTCCTGCTGACGTGGTCGCCGAGGGCAAGCTGGTGTTGCTTCGGCGCAAGCGCCTCGACGACGCCAGGCTGGACTGGATCTGGCGGACCGATGTCGAGCTGGCGGAGTTGGACGCCGCCACCGTTAGTCCGTTGACGTACGAGCAGTACCGGAACCAGTACGCCTGGCAGTTGCGTTCTACGCCGGTGTATCGATCAACGTTCGCTGTCGAGACGATTGACGAACCGCGTCATATCGGCAACGTCATGTACTACAACACCGACTTCCAACGCCGCGAGACGGAGTTGGGCATTCTGCTGGGCGACCGCACCTGTTGGAACGGTGGCTTTGGCCGTGAAGCGGTGGGGCTGCTGGTCGACCACATCTTCACGAACACGTCGTTGACGCGGGTGTACCTGCATACGCTCGACTGGAACGTGCGGGCTCAGCGGGCGTTTTCGGCGGCCGGGTTCCGCGACTGCGGGCGGGTGCGGCGGGCGACGCATCGGTTTCACCAGATGCACGTGTTGCGAGAGTGGTTCTGGGATCGCCAGTACCAGCGCCGCAGCGCGCCTTGAGGCCGGGGCCAGCATGGCCGAGGCGGCTAGCCTCGGCTGGGTAGAACGACGACGCCGTTGCCCGGGGTGCTGACCGAACCGTCGGCTCGAACGCCCTCGATGTTGAGTTCAACGATGTTGCGCTCGCCCTCGGTGTACTTCCGGGTGACGGTACCGCGCAGCGTGAACTTCTTTTCCTGCGCCGATTCGCGGCCCTGAGCGGCCGGGTCCATGCCTCGGTATGAGCACTGCACGCGCTTGACCTGTCCTTCGGGACCGGCGAACCGCCAGAGCAGTTCGCCGAGGAAGGCGTGCTTGAGGGCGCCGTGGACGATGATGTCGTCGAGCCCTGTGTCCTGCGCGTAGCTTGTGTCGTAGTGAATCTGGTAGAAGTCGCCAGAGCCGGCGGCCCACTGGACGAGCTGCTGGCTGGTCGGGCTCTTTTCGAGTTCGGGAATGCTGTCGCCGACTTCGATGTCCTCGAAGTAGATCTGGTCCGGCACTGCGTCTGACATATCTCGTCTCCTTCGGTCTCTGACAGTTTAGGCGAACGGCTGAATCAGCCGCTACGACTGATGAGCGGCTGGATCAGCCGCTGGGAGCGGGGTAGGAGATGCCGGTGCCGCGCGAGACGGCGACCACCTGGCCGTGCTGGTTGGTGTAGGTCGTTTCCGACACCTGGATCAGCATCGGCACGCCAAGGGCGCCGCTCCAGCGCTCTTGCAGAGAGGCCAGCGCGGTGGCTGAGGTCAGCGTGTCGCCGGCGCAAATCTGCTCCCCGGTGTACTCGATGTCGGTGCCGCCGTTGAGGACCAGCGGATAGGGCGAGCGGAAGCCGCCGCCGCCGCGACGACCGCCGAAGGTGGCGTCGGACTCGGCCGGATTGAAGATCGGCGTGCCCAGGTAGCCCGGAGGCGCCGGCAAGCTGCGGAAACCGCGCTCGCGTGCGACCGCTTCGTCATAGAACGCGGGGTCGACGTAGCCGACCGAGCGGGCGAACATGCGCACGCTGGTCGTGGTCAGTTCGCTGACGGTTTCTTCGCCCTTGACCCCGATCAAGGCCTTCATCTCGTCGGTGACGACCGACTCAAACTCCTGGTCTGCCATTTGGCTCCTCGCTTGTCTCTGGAGTAGTTTCGCGTTGTTAGGGAGGGACGCAGCGAAGTTTAGCTGCCGCCCGCGCCCGCTGCGACAATTCTGAATTTGGGCGGCCGCGAGGGCACCGCGAACTCCTCGCCCGTGGCCATGTCGACGGCGCAGAAGTTCCCGGTCTTGAGCTCGCGCACGAGGTCCTGCCAGGTCTCAATGGAGTCGGTCTCGAACCATGTGGCGACCTTGCCGATGTCGTGCACGGCGTGGGAATCCGTGCCGGCGGTGCCGTTCATGCCAGAGGCGGCGGCGAGGTCGGCGGAGAACCGGTTCTCTCGCTCCTTGCCGCGGCCATTGAGGATCTCCAGCGCGACGACGTGATCCATGGCGCTGTTACTGGCGGCCCGTTCGACGGCGACCTCCCAGTCCTCGCGATTGTCCTTCCAGGCGATCTGACGCCGGTAGGGATGAGCGAAGACGAGCGCGCCGCCGCGCTCGTAGACATGCTCGGCCAGACGCTCCACGCGGTGCATGCCGAAGACGTATTTTTCCATGCCCCAGGCGAGAATGTGGCCCGGGTCTGTGGAGACCTCGCAACCGGGAATGATGACGATCCCGACTTCTTCGGCGATCTTCTGCACCTCGTCATGCGGCCAGAGCGCGTCATGCTCGGTGAACGAAATGGCGTCGAGCCCTGCCTCCTTGGCGCGAATCGCGAGGTCCTTCGGGTCGAGCACGGAGTCGTGGGAGCGCGGCCACGTGTGGTTGTGAAGGTCAATCAGCATGTAGGCGCCTTACTGGACTGGTGCAAGGTTTAACGCAGGGGGCGAGGGCATGGTATCACCCCGTCGGAAATTGCCGGCTGCCGGGCGGGCGCGGACACGAGGGCGCGACCGGCTCCCGAATTGCACGACGGGAGCGGTCAAGGTGAGCCAAGCAGGTCTGGTGGCTGAGGCCCTGCCGGTCGTCCGGGAAAAAACGTCTGCGCTGGTGAGCGCGCTTGAGGAGCGCGCCGGGACGCGGGTGGGGAGGATTAGGGGTAGTCGTCATCTTCCTCGGTGATTTCGTCTTCGCTGGTGAGGAGCCTGAACTCTTCTGGCTGATCCGGCTGATTGGGTTCAGTCTGGTCGTCGGCGGGGCCGAAGCCGAGTTCTCGGATGGCGTCGCTGGTGCGGTCGAAGAGTCCGACGATGCGGGCGAGGGAGCGGGTGGCCTGGAACTGGATGTACTTCGGTCCGTTGGTGGCGAAGTGCTGGAGTTGGCTGAGGATGGCTCTGGGGTTGAGGGCGAGGGGTGGGTTGTTGGACTTGTTGCCTGAGGGGAGGTAGGCGTGGGCGTGGGTGATAGCGGACATGAGAGAAGCTCCTGTTCGAACTGGTTGTTGTGGGGCCTATTGTAGGTACATATGTTCGATATGGGCGGGTTGGAGTGTGTCGGTGGATGCGCTGGGGGGTGGTCTGCGTGTGGGTGCGAGGGCCCTCACCCCAGCCCTCTCCCTCGGGGAGAGGGGGCCCGGTCTCTTTTAC
>VXQZ01000042.1 GCA_009838735.1 Chloroflexota bacterium | reverse complement strand
GCCAACCCGAGAAACTACCCGACGCAGCTTGACAACAAGACAGGGACACCCCCCCAGCCTCCGGTTCCCCGAGTGGAGGTGCACCGTGCCTGCGCCTACGGCATCGAGGGCCGGGAATGCCGGCACCACTCCAACCTGCCGGAACTGCCACCCGACCCGGTGCTGGCGGATCCGGCGCGGGCGGTGACTGTGGGTATCCACGTGCGCCCCTACCACGAGGACAGCACCGGGTGGGAAGTCGTAACTACGGAACCCGACGGGTCGCCTTGGCAGCTGTCGGGGCCGTACCAGACCGTCGAGGAAGCCGAGAAGGGGCGGGACTTCATGGCCCGGGTGGTGAACGCCCACCCGCAGTTCCACGTGCTCGGCTGGGACCGGCAGTGCCGGACGGCTCCGACGGCACCTACACACAGCCGGCAAGGAAGGAGGCGCCGGCGGTGGGTATCGTCGCGGCGGCAGCGGACGGCCCCTGGCATCTCCAGTGCCGCTACCCGGACGGCACCGTGGACACTACGTCGCTCCCGTACCCGACGTACCGGGCAGCCGACGAGGCCCTGTACCAGATCGGTTCGCTCAACGCGGCCACAGCCGACTGCATGCTGGGCTACCGGGCCAGTGTCGAAGCGGCCGCCGATTACTGCCCCTGCTCGATGTCGGGGTGGCGGTGCGAGCACTTCGAGGACCAGCGGACGGTGGAAACCGCAGCCCCCGATCGGGGAGGCCTCAGCCTCTGAGAACCCCCGTGGGCAGGCGCGCCAGCGCCTCAAACCACGGAGGGAGAGGAGAGCGCCGGCACCAACTGTGCGTACTCCGTCGGCTCCCTGGACTTCGTCGGGAAGCGAGCTGAGGCTGCCACGTAGCCTAGCCGGGAGACCTACCCGCCGACCAGTCGCTCCACCGCCGGGGCGTATCTCTGCGGGATCCGGAGGCCGCTTTCCCACCGGCTCCACTCGGGACGGGACACGCCGACAGCAGCCGCGGCGTCTTCCTGGGTGAGCCCAGCGGCGTAGCGGCGGCTCCGCAGTGACCTGCCTGTCACCAGCTGGGCGGCGCCGACGCCCACAGCCTCGGCGAGGGCGGGCAGCTGCCGGGCGTGGGGGGTGCTGGCCCCCTGTTCCCAGTCGTAGACGCGCTGGCGGTGGATGCCCAGGTGCTCAGCGACCGCCGCCCTACTCAGCCCAGCGGCGGAGCGGGCGGCGGTCAGTGCCTCTGCGTTGAAGGGGGGTCGCTGGCCCGGCATCGTGTCCGCCTACGCTACCTCCTCGTCAGCGGGCGGGTCGTCTTCGGGTGGTGCCGGCAGGGTTGCTGCCAGCTTGTGTACCGGTTCCATCTCGCGGTGGCGGTGGGGGTACACGCTGTTCTCGATCGCTGCGAGCCACCAGCGGAGTATCACCCGGGCCAGGTCCGCTGTATCAGCGCTGTCGATGACCTGGCTGGGGAACATCCACGGTTCGAGCGGGTCCACTACTCCTTCTGGTACCGGCAGTAGCGGGTCGTCGAAGCGTGGTCTCTGGAGCACGGAGCGGGCTTGCCGCCGCACTACCGTAGCGATCACTACCTCGTCAGGGATCGCTACCAAGTGGTCGGTCAGGCGGCGGGACTGCGCTTCCGCCGCAGCCAAGCGCTCCTCCTCCTCCGCCCGGCGCTCCGCTTCCCGCTCCTCGCGCCTCTGACGCTCCTCATCGGTCTCCGCACGGGCTGAGCCGAACTTGACCGGAGAGTCCCCGTCCTCTTCGTGGCGGGCACATCCGTGCAGACCGCTGTCTCGTCGACCGCTGTGATGCCATAGTCGCCGAGGTGCAGGACGACCATGTGGCACGGCTCCGTGGAGTGCTCCCCGTCGAGGTTCATCCAGCCCACGCGCCTGTCGTACTTGGCCTGCCACAGCCGTTTTGCCACTACCACCGTGACACCGCCCCGCTCCAGCTTGCGGCGGCGGTGCTCGAGGCGCTCGTCCGTCTCGACCTCCAACAGCTTCCTGGCGGCGTACTCGGGGTCGCTCTTGGCGGCGACGGTGACTTCCTCCGCGGGCACTTCCTTACCCACGAGCTGCGACAGGGTGTAGGCGTGCTCGACGGTCACCGCCCCCTCCGAAACCATGGCCTGAACCTCGGCGGGCAGGGTAAGGATCCGCAGCCGGCGGGACACATGGGCCCTCGAGCGACCCACCCGCCGTGCCACCTCAGCCTGCGCCCACCCCGCGTCCACCAGACTGCGGTACCCGCTTGCCTCCTCAACCGGGTCCAGGTCGAGGCGTTGGAGGTTCTCCACCAGGGTGGCCAGCAGCC
Source organism: Chloroflexota bacterium (assembly GCA_009838735.1). Taxonomy (GTDB): domain Bacteria; phylum Chloroflexota; class Dehalococcoidia; order Bin125; family Bin125; genus Bin125. The sequence goes on along the minus strand of VXQZ01000042.1, from coordinate 9,541 downwards.
GCTCCGACGCGTCCGCGGCTGTGTGCACCAGGGCAGGCACCGTCTCCAGCCCGACTTCCTCGGCCGCGGCGGTGCGGCGGTGCCCGGCCACCAGCCGCCACCCGTCTCCGGAGGCCTTCGGGATGACCGTCACCGGGGTCAGCACCCCGACGGACCGGATCGAGGCCACCAGCTCGCTCAGGTCTCCCAGCGACCGGCGCACGTTGTGTGTCCTGTCCAGTTCGGCTATCCGAATGTGCCGCAGCTGCGCTTCTGCCATGACCGCTCCCGTCTCTTAGGGTGTCCGAGTCATGTAGAACATAACCCGGACGTATGGCACGGGGGTTTGTTTCAGCCGGAAACACCGGGGGCAGTCAGCACGCAGCCGGGTGGGCTGCCTCCGGAGGTCAGCTAGAAGCCGGGGTGTTGCACTCGAGGGCTAGCGCAGCGAGGGTGTCGTACTCGGATTGGTCGGCCGTCAGGTTCCACGTAGCTTTGTGCTCGACCCACACCGCGGCGTAGGTGCACCACACGTCCTCGTTCGGGGGTAGCCAGTCGGCCGGGTCGGAGGCGCCCTTGGCGGTGTTGGCCGAGGCGCTGACCGCCACCAGCCCGGCAGTGTCGTTGGCGAAGGCCTCCCGGTCCGCTTCGTTCCACAGTCGGGCGCCCGACTCCCACGCCTCGGCGAGGGGGACCAGGTGGTCGATGTGCAACTCGGCGGGGTCGGTCGTCCACCAGTCGTCGTAGGCCGACCACCACTCCCCGGCCACCACCCGGCACACCCGCTCCGGATGCATGGCCGGTTCTATGGCCGAGTCGCGTATCAGCACCTCTTGGCGAGTGTCACAGCCGTCTCCGTCGCTGTCGCTCCAATGTGGGAACAGGTCCCGGTCGTAACCTCCCCAAACCTCGGGGGCTACGGTCAGTCGGGTCGGGTCCACCACCACTACCGCGGCCTGGGGCTCAGCCGCGGTAGCAGCCGGGGCTGGGTCAGTGGAGGTGGGGGTGGTCGGTGCTGAGGTTGTGGTGGCTGCGGCTGTGGTGGCCGGCGCTTCTGGGGTGAGAGTCATGAGAGGCAACGACTCGGAGGGTGCGTCTGTCTGCCCGCAGGCCACCGCCAGCATCACTACGGCGGCCAGGCAGCGCCGCATCAGGAACTGTCGGGAAGCGACCGGGCCGCATCCAGGTGGCGCCGCACGCCGCGGCGGCTTATACCGAGCGCGTTAGCTACCTGACGGACCGGCACGTTGTCGTCGTCTACGGCGGATCGGAGGGCGACACGGAACGCGGCAGTCGCCTCCCGTTGTTCGTCGAGTCGGGCCGCCCGGTCTGCCCATAGGCCCAGCAGGTCCGTGAGCAGGAGGCTGTGAGAGTCGTCCGCCGGGTACATGAAGCCACCCCCGCCGAAGGTAGGGGACATATGTCCCCGGTGATCTTAGGGGCTCACGCCTCCGCTGGGCTACCCAACGCATCGGATACCTCGGCCACCCTAGCCTTCACCCTGTCCGGATCGACTCTGGCGAGTGCGGCGGTGTCCGAGTAGGCCATGCCGGAGGCGACACACTGCCACGCGGCTGTCTGCATGTCCCGCTCAGCGTCTGCCAGCGCCTTGCCCGCCTCATCGGCTCGGCGGCGAGCCGACACCAGACGTTCCTTCAGCGTTGGCTGATCCTCTAACCGCCAGCCGTCCTGTGGGTCGCCCTCGAATACGAGCGGCGACGGCTCGGTAGACCGGACTAACCGACGCCGCAGCGCCCGTAGCGCCTGCATCACCAATGCGGCGGGGGTGACCCACCAAATGGGAGACACGATATACAAGGCCACTCCACGCTGGCCCACCGCCCTCGCGATAACGGCGTCAGCAAGGCCGCCGAACCACCACCACACGGCCAAGGCGACCGACCCGAGAAACAACAAGAGCCCGACCCAGTGCCCGGCTCTGAGCACAGCCATCTGTAAGCGTGAGGGCCTTCCTCGTTCGGTGGCGCCGGTCATGTTTCCTGCTCCGGGTGCGGCGTGGGCGAGGCTAGCAGTAGCCACATTTTCGGGTAGAGACCCCCGCTACCGGAGTCAGCAGACTCCCAGGACGGGCACCGGCACGACACTGAGGGCGGCGCCGTAGGCTGCGCTGCCCGACTCAACCGGGCCATGACCGACCGCGACAACCCGCCGCCCTTGGCCAACGCCAGCCGCTCGGCGCTGTTCACAGTGGCGCGCAGGGGCGGGGCCTGATGGATCGGCGGTTGACGCCAGCAGAGCGGGCGATAGCCGAAGGATTCGACCATTCCGACTGGGCCACGCATCGGGTGGCCGTCACCCGCCACGAACTGGACGACGCCCGCCGGAACCACGACCGGGAGATCGAGGACGCTATCCGGACCGGGACCCCGAAGGCGGCCATCGCCCGCGCCGCTGGCTATGCGTCTCCGGCACGGTTCCACAACCAGATACGAAGGGACCGCCGCCGGGACGTGGACGACCCAAAGCGGCGGTGGCCACGGATCGACGCCGACCCACCCTAAGACCGGGACACCACGGCGTGACCCTCCGGCCATGTGTCCAGGGGGCTGGTACCGTCTAATACCGCCCCTGTGGAGACTCGGCGAAGGGGATCCTGTGGCCACAACAACGGAAACGCCGCCCGAGGCGCCGCTCTCTGAAGCCGGTACGAGTGCAGGCGGGCCACTGGAGCTGGCGCCGCCGAGCGTCCATCTCAACATCGAGGTTCATATCCCCGCCGACGCGTCGGCGGCGCAGATCGACCAGATCTTCTCCAGCATGGCGCGACACATCAAAGCAACCTCAGAGGCGGGCGACACCGCCGAATCCGCCTAGTTCCGACCGTCCGACAATCCCGATTCAATGCCGTCCACGGGGGTCCGAACGGCCTACAATCAGGTCCCGGAGCGGGATATAACCGGCGAAACGAACAGCCTCCAATAGGGACATCCCACGGCTGGCCGTAGAGAGGCACAGGACATGAGACCACTGGGGGAGCCGGTAGTGGCCGCGGCGGGCCGCAACCGGGACAGGGGGCTGTGGTGAGCATGATCGCCACGCAGACCATCTTCGGCGCGGCGCTGCCCATGTTGTTGTCGGTGATCCTCTACCAGGCGCGCTGGTACCGGCGGTGGTGCCGGACCGTAATGTTCGGACCCGGCAGGCGGATGCTGCCTGTACCGCCGCTTCTGATGCTGCTGGCGTTCTTCGGGATGCTGGTGGCCGACTGGGGGACCGCCTTCGACTGGCTGGCCGCGGCCATGCTTGCCTGGGCGGTAGCAACCGGTGCGGGACTGCTGTGGCTCGGAGCGTTCAACGCCGGCCGGCGGGACAGCTACATCGAGGAGACCGCGACGCTGGTAATGACGTCGGTTCTGGTGTCGGGGGGCTTGGTAGCCGCGGTGGTCTGGAACCTGGTCGGGTGATGGACGGCCAAGGCGCGCTGAGTGGTTACGCCGACTGGCTGGAACGCCAGCCTCTGGCCGACCGCACGAAAGCGGCGTACCTGTCGCTTGTCCGGAGGTACCTCGGATGGGTGGAGACCCTCGACGACTACGAGGCGCTCCTGCCGGACCACACGACCGGAGGGGTACACATCGCCTGGGGGCCACGGGCCGAGACAGAACAGCGGCGGCGGGACACCGAGCGCCGAACCGCGGAGTGGGCGGTGCGGGAATACAAGGGATGGCTGCTCACCGAACGCCGGCTCGCCCCCCGCACGGTCAACCAGTACCTAGCCGCGGTGTCGAACTTCTACCTGTCCCGGGGTCTGCGGGTGGCCGCCCCACCCGAGCGTCTGCCGAAACAGGCACCCCAGGCGCTGTCGGAGGCAGAGGTTCGGTCACTGAGACGTGTGGCAGCCGGGATGCCGACACGCGACCGGGCCATCGTCCTGACCTCCCTCTACACAGGCCTGCGCCGCGGCGAACTGGCCGCTCTCCGAACCGCCGACGTAGCGATCACCGCCCGCAAGGGGGAACTCACCGTCCGCGCCGGCAAGGGCACCCGCTCCCGGACAGTGCCCATCGCCGCCGAATGCCGGCGGGCCCTGGCGGACTGGGTGGAGCAGCGGGCCGGGCTGCGAATGCGCTCCGGAGGCGCCAGGGACGCCCTGTGGGTATCACGGCTCGGCAACCAGCTCAGCGCCCGGGCGATCCGCGAGGTCGTAGCCCGGGCAGGACGAGGCGCCCGCATCGAGGGGCTGACCGCCCACACGCTGCGCCACACGTTCGTGACCCGCTTGGTCCGGGCCAACACCGACGCCTTCCTCGTAGCCGAGATAGCCGGCCACAGTCGGGTAGAGACCACCCAGCTGTACGCGCTGCCAACCGCCGCCGACAAGGCCCGAGCCGTCACGTCCGTCCTCGACCGCCTCTAAACAGGCCGGGGATAGCCCACTGAGAAGGGACGGCGAATGTCGAAGCGTACGCTGGTGAGGGCCACGGGCTTCTTCGCTTCCGGGGTGGCCATCCTCTGGTATCTGAACTTGCTGCTCTGGGGCTGAGTGGACGTGAAACCCCGCCGAGGGGTAGTAGTGTGTGGTCGGTCGGGGGAAAGGACGTTGTGAGAGGTATTGCGAAGTGGGACGGACCTCTGCCGGCACCATGCGTCCGAACTTCTGGGGGTCTGTGGCGTTGCGGCCGTTTTGCTGTCTCTATAGGTGGACTCGCGGCAGTTGGCGGGCTTGTGGCACTGTCCGCTAGCGGGCTGTGGGTGGAGGCGCCCCTGTATCGGTGGGTGGTGGCGCTTCCCTCGCTTGTCGTGCTGTTACAGCTCGCTACGCACGAAGCCGGCCACGCCCTGGCAGCCATTTTCCGTGGTTACAGCGTAGAGACCGTGTTCGTTACGGCTCCTGCCGCGGGGGTAGTGCCCGCCCGGTCGTCCCGAGACATCGACCCGCGGGACTTTCTGTGGATCGCCTTGTGGGGTCCGCTAGCGAATCTGGTTGCGGGTGCCTTAGCAGTTCTCGTCGGTTTCGTCTGGGGGTGGAGCCTCTTCCTTGTCGTATTTGTCACGTTACAGATCGGGGGCTGCGTCCTAAATGCCGTCCCGTTTCAAGTGCGGGAGGTCAGTAGGGCCGTCACCGTTTCGTGGCCGGCGTTGGGCTTAGTCGGTGCGGCCAGTGACGGGTACTACGCCAAGCTGATGCTGCGAGGCCCCTCGAAGTAGGTGGGCGGGGGTATGGGCCGGAGACCCCCGTTATTCCCAAGCGCGGACCTACACCTTCATCGGCGCTGGGTACGACCGAACAGGCGCGATCATCCCTCCCCGCAGCCGCCAGGTTGCCCCATAGCCATCACGCCTTGCCCCAGATGTTGGTTAATCCGAGAATAGGCAACATCCGGTGAGGCTTAATGCGCCGACCTGTAGCCCCTTCGACCGCCTACGCCCGGACCGGCGAGGGAGTACCCCCAGCGGTTTGTGACCCCCGGCTAGTACAATTGTTAGCTATGAGGGCACACACAGCCGAGTTGCTTCCCGACCTGGTGGATTTGCCGGACACGCGGCCGGTGAGGGGCGCGCTCGTCCCGGTGGTCAATACCTTGCGGGAGGAGGACCGGGTGATCGCCACTCTGGGTGATCTGGCCGAGCTGCTTCCCGACCGCGCTCCGCAGAGCACCGCCCGGGCGTTGCGGGAGGCGGGGTGGCTGTTCCCGATGCGGACCCGCGGTGTGTGGGGGTTCGCCGGTACCCGGCTGGGCGCTCCCAGGGCACCGGGGTATCTGGAGCTCCACGCCCGGATGCGGGTGCGGCCCGACACGCCGGCGTGCATCGCCGGCAAGACGGTGGCCATGCTCCATAACTGGCTGTGGCGGCCCGTCGAGTCCGACATCGGCATGCCCCCCGGAGTCAAGGTTCCCCGCTGCCTGTCCGACTACGGCGTTCATCGGTGGGATCCGCAGATCGGCTTTGACGAGTTCTTGGGGCTGCCGATGTGGAAGCCCGAAACGTTGCTCTGCTACATGGCCGCCCGACCTTCGCGCATCTCGTGGGAGGACGTGCAGGAGTGGCTTTGGGCGGTGTGCGAGAACCTCGAGCTCGATCTGCTCCTGGCCGAGCTGGAGGGAAGGCACCGGGCGGTGTGGATGAAGACCGGCTACCTCACGGATGTGGGAGAGCGTCCCGATCTCGGCCACGCTCTCGCCGCTGCGGCACCGGCAGGCGGCCGGGGCCCTTATGTGCTCGGATGGCGGGAGCGGCGTTGGCCGACGCCGGTGTGGGAGAGCCCCGTGCGGCTACCCCAGTACGAACTCGTCGACTACCTGCTCCCTGCGTGGTGGTGCCCGAAGCTTGGTTTCGAGCCGTTCGAGCCGCCCAAGACATGGGAGTCCGACTGAGCAACCTTCCCTCCGCTATCAAGCAGGCCTACCCAGCCGTTACCAAGAGAGGGTCGGTTGTCGAGGAAGCGGCGGTACTGGACGTAGCGTTCGACCACCTCCTCTACGGACTTCACGAGAGGGGCGTGTACGAAGCGGTCGGCTTGACGCTGAAGGGCGGCACGGCGCTGCGGAAGTACCACCTCGGTCACCGGAGCCGGTTTTCCTTCGACCTTGACTTCGACGCTGAGGAAGGCGCCGACGAGCTGGTCGCTGAGGAGATCGACGGCATGGCGTTCCGTCACTTCGAGTTCACGTCACACGAACGCCGGGGGCACTACAGCACCCGTGTGGCCACGGATCTGCTCGACGGCGGGCAGCTCGAGGCGAAGATAGACTTCTCCACCCGAGGCCTTTGGCTCCCGCCCGAACAACGCAGCCTCATCGACACGCCAGTCCAGGCCGCCTACCCGTTCGATCCCGTGTTCGCAGTCCCGGTGATGCGCACAGACGAGAACGTGGCGGAGAAGCTCGGACGCTGGCAGGAGCGTCCCCTCGTCCGTGACCTGTACGACCTGGCCGCTCTGAGCACCAGAATCGCCGACCCGCAGCTCGTCACCCGGATGTGGGTGCTGAAAAGCTACGCCGGGATGGTGAGCGGCAGCCGCCGCCGACAGGGCGGGCCTGCTGCCTCAATCGACGAACTGACCGCCGACAAGCGCGCCGCTCCGTTCGTTCTTCGGGACCTGGTGCTGCCCACAGACCCTCCCGACGCAGCCAAGCAGACACTCGTCGAGAGCTACCTGCCCAAGGTGGACCGGTTGTGCCGCACCGTGGCCACCCATATGACCCCCGACCTGTACCGCTACGCCGACGACAGGGGCGCTCTCAGCTGGGAAGTAGGCCAAGAGATCGCCGAGATCAAGCGTCAGGCGCTGTCCGCCCTCACCCGCGACGACCCGCACAGGAACCCGTCAGATTTGGGGCCGGGCTGGCTCTGAGTGCCAGGGCACTTTTTTGCGGCCCGCAAATCGGCTCCTGCGGCATTGGGTTACGATAGGTAACGCTCTAGGGGTCGTTTTCGGGCGATTATGGCCGGGTTCTGGCCACTACCTCCGGACCTGGGCGGCGAAGGCCCGTGGCGCCGGCGGCCGAGTCCAGAGCTAGAGCCAACGCCTCGATGCCGGGGAGGGCTCAGCGGTAGTGGCGCTGCAGTTCGGAGGCGTAGACCCGGCCGAGGGTGTCTTTGTGGTCGGTGAGCCATTCGGAGAGTTTGGTGGGGGTGGTGGTCACAGGAGGATCTCCGGAGACGCACAACCCGGCGCTTAGGCCCTCGATCTCGTCTCGGGTGAGCACCACGTCTTTCACGAACAGGCCGATGATCCGCCCGGCGGCGTAGACCAGGGGCCGGGGGGCGGGCAGGACGAGGCATCGCAGCCCGAGGGTGTCGCGTATAAGGGTGACGAGGTCGCGGAAGCGGTAGGTCTCGTGGCCGGCGGCGTCCACGAGGGTGTTCTGTGTGTTGGCTGCTTCGGCCACGGCGAGTTCGGCGAGGTCGTCCACGTGGACGGGCTGGATGCTGCAGCCGCCGGGCGGGAGGACGAAGACGGGGAAGCGGCGGAGGCACCAAGCGACGTTGGAGAGCAACACGTCGCGCCCTCCTCCGTAGATGACGGTGGGTCGGATGATGGCATGGCTCAGGCCGGAGGCTCGCAGGGAGGCCTCGAGGGCGGCTTTGCCCTGGAAGTAGGGGAGCGGGGAGCGGTCGGCCTGGGCGATGCTGATGTGCACTACTCGGCCGACGCCGGCACGGCGTGCGGCGTCGAACAGCGTCAGGGTGTTGTCTACGGCCTGGTCGTAGGTGCGGCCGCCGTGTGGGAAGCGAACCCAGTAGGTGTTGATGAGCGCGTCGCTGCCGGCGAGGACAGCGGCCAGCTGGTCGGGGTTGTCGAAGTTGAACGAGTGGAGGGGCACCTGGGCGCCGAAGGGGTTAGGCCGGTCGGGGTGGCCGGTAATCGACTGCACTTGGTGGCCGGCACCCAGGAGGAGGGTGGTGATGTGGCGGCCGGTGTATCCGGTGGCTCCGGTGACAGTCACGCGCATCGGAGAGCCGACGCTACTACCGCTGGGCAGTTACCCGCGGTGCGGGCCCTAACGCGCGTGTTGCACGAAGACCACCGCGCGATCTGACGACCGCTACCCGGGGGAGAGGGTTAGGTGAGTGGTTCGGGGTCGAGGCTGCCGAGCACGTCCTGGATGAGCACACCCTGTACCGCTGCGTCCACGCTGAGGTCGGCGGCGACCGTCCGGATGGCCCCTACTACGTTGGTGCGGGTCATGTTCTGGTGGGGGTCGGTGCTGGTGCCGGCGATGACGTACTGGTCGCCGGCGCGGTAGATGTCTATCTGGTAGCGGTCGGGCGGTCGCTCCGGATCGTCTGAGGTTCGCTGGGCCCATTGACCTGTTTGGCCGGAGGTGCTGGTGGCTTTACCGGACCCGACGAGTGCCCAGGCGTCGAGGTCGATGCTTATCGGCCAGTCGTCTGGGAGGAACACGGTGCGGGTGTTAGGCATCGGCGGGTTCGCCGTTGAGGGGTTGGTGGTCCAGTGCCACGGAGGTACACGGTAGCGGCAGGCCTCCGGTGGCTGGTGTCACCGATGCCTGATAGGTTGCGGAAGGCGCTGGAAGCGGGAGAGCGGGACATGACTGACAGAGCAGCCGACACGTCGACTGACCGGCCGGAGGGCGGGGGAAAGGTGGTGGTGGTGTCGCTCGACGCTGGCGGTGGTCGTGTTCTGGTGTTGGACCCTGATGGCCACAGTGAGGCGTGGGGTTCTACGGTTCTGACGCAGCCCGGCGTGAAGGTGGTGGAGCTCCCGGCGGAGGGGCCTAAGTGGGTGTGCGACGTGTGTTGTCGCGAGTTGGACAGGTCTTATCCGATCCCGGTTGAGGACGGTTGGGCGCTGTGTAAGGGCTGCGCCGCTTCGTGGGGGTTCCCGTCTGCCTGGCTGGTTGCCGGAGCGACCGCGGCGACATGCCCGTGCGGGCCGTGTTCGGCTGTGGCGGTTGGGCTGGACGACGCCCACCGTCGGGGTCTGGTACTGAACGCAGGCCGACTGGCCGTGCCGCCCGCTTCCACTGGATACGTAGGCGGTGGCCCCCGAATCTAGGTGGTTGCGCGACCGCTCGGGCGGTGGATGCGCGACCGCGGGGGGGTGGATGCGCGACCGGTCGCGCTTGAGCGC
>VXQZ01000007.1 GCA_009838735.1 Chloroflexota bacterium | reverse complement strand
CCACCTAGACCGGCCCCGGGGGCTCGGCCATGGTTATAACAGACCGGGATCAGACAGCGCAACCTCCGCAAGCCAATCCTGAAGAGCAAACCAACGCCCGCGATCCCTTTTCTCCCCCCGCGGAGCGGGGGGAGATGCCGCAGGCAGAGGGGGGCTCCCCGCAACCCGCGACCAGTTCCGTACCCCAAACAAGCGATCCCAGCCGAACAGAACCGAACACACCCGAACAGAAATCCGCCCCAAACCCAGCCCAGGACGCCACTTCAGCCGATCCGGACCCCAAATCACCCCCACCCGAACTCCAACGAGCCCTCGACGAGGTCGAACGACAGCTCCAGGACGCCCTCCGCCACCGAGACTGGCTCAAGGACTACCCCCAGCACAACCCCTGGCACCCCCAACGCCAAGAAGCCCTGCGCCTCATAGAAAAAAGAGACGCCCTCCTCGCCCAAACCACCGCAACCACCCCATAACCCCGGCAATCCTCCACTCCGGCTCCCTCTCCCTGAGGGAGAGGGTTGGGGTGAGGGCCAGCGTTGGCCTTCAACTTCACCCCTGCGTGCCTCCTGGTGCTTTTCTCCCCCTCGCTGCGCGGGGGGAGATGCCGCAGTCAGAGGGGGCTCCCTTCTCGCACCAACGCGCAATCCCAACCCACGGCCCGCAGCGCCTCCCCGTTCCCACCCAACCCACTGATATCGTGACCTCAGCTATTGAGTTCACCCGTCGCCTGTCCCGACTGAAGTTGGAGTGACGTATGCCGCCCAGTGGGTCTGTGTCGAAACTACTGATCGCCAATCGTGGCGAAATCGCCATCCGTGTTGCGCGCGCAGCGTCCGACCTCGGCATCGCGACCGTGGCGGTGCACTCCCAGGACGACGCGAAGTCGTTGCACGTCCACGCGGCCGACGAAGCCGTCGCGCTCGACGGGCTGGGCGTCCCGGCGTACCTCAACATTGACGGTCTGATCCAGGCCGCCAACGACTCCGGCTGCGACGCCGTCCACCCCGGCTACGGCTTCCTCGCCGAGTCCGCCGAGTTCGCTCGCGCCTGCCGCGACGCCGGCATCACGTTCGTTGGCCCCACCCCGCACCTGCTCGACCTGTTCGGTGACAAGGTGCGCGCACGACAGGCGGCTCGCGAGGCCGGCGTTCCGGTCATTGAGGGTTCAGACGAAGCAGTCAACTTGTCCGACGCGATGGAGTTCTTTGAATCGCTGGGCGACGATTCCGCGATCATGCTCAAGGCGGTCGCCGGAGGCGGAGGCCGAGGCTCGCGGGCAGTCACCGACATCAACGAACTCGAAGCCGCCTGGGAACGCTGCGTCTCGGAAGCGCAAATGGCGTTCGGCTCCGGCGCGCTCTACGTGGAGCAGCTGATTCCTCGCGCCCGGCACATCGAGGTTCAGGTCATCGGCGATCTGCATGGCGGCGTCGGTCACCTCTGGGAACGCGAATGCTCGGTCCAGCGCCGGTTCCAGAAGATCGTTGAAATCGCCCCCGCCCCCCACCTGGCGGCAGAGACCCGTGAAGCGATCCTCGAGGCGGCCGTCCGCATCGCGCGGGACGTCGGTTACTCCTCGCTGGGCACCTTCGAGTTTCTGCTCGACGCCTCCGAAGGCTCCGGCGACCGCTTCTATTTCCTCGAGGCCAACGCCCGGCTGCAGGTCGAACACACCGTCACCGAGCAGGTCACCGGTGTTGATCTGGTTCAGTCGCAGCTTCGGGCTGCCCAGGGCTCGACGATCGCCGACCTCGGGCTCGACGATCCGTCCTGGCTGCGACCTCGCGGCTACGCAATCCAGACCCGCGTCAACATGGAGACGCTCACGGCGGACGGCTCAGTGCGTCCGGCCTCGGGGACGCTCAAGGCCTACGAAGCGCCCTCCGGTCCGGGAGTCCGCACCGACGGCTTTGGCTACGTCGGCTACCAGACGTCCACGGCGTTCGACTCGCTGCTCGCCAAAGTCATTGCCCATTCGCCCACGCCGAACTTCGAAGATGCGTTGACGCGATCGCTGCGGGCCCTGTCCGAGTTCCGGATTGAAGGCGTCGCATCCAACATCCCCTTCCTGACGAACGTGCTGGAGCACGAGGATCTGGCCGAGGGGCGCGTGCATACCCGTTGGGTCGACGAGCAGATGGCCGAACTGGCCGCAACCAACGGCGCTCAGCGGATTCGGTATCTCTCCACGGAAGCGCCTGCCATCGATACCGGTTTCGCCGGCGCGCGCGTCGACTCCCGCGACCCGCTGGCGCTGTTCCAGCACGACCAGCGAGTGAAACAGGAGCAGTCGCTTCAGGTCATCGAGGAAGAGGCGCCCGACCTGACCGGACCGGAAGGCTCAATTGGACTGCCCGCCCCGATCCAGGGCACGATCGTCTCGATCATGGTTGAAGAGGGGCAGGAAGTCCGCAAGGGTCAGGACCTCGTCGCAATGGAAGCGATGAAGATGGAGCACGTGATCCAGGCCGACCGCGACGGGATCGTCAAGGCGCTGGCCTGCGCAATCGGCGACGTGATCCGCGAGGGGTTCCCGTTGGTCTTCATCCTCGAAGCGGAGGTCTCGGTCGAAGCCATTGGCGGCGGCGAGTTGATCGATCCCGACTTCATCCGCCCTGACCTGCAGGAGAACTACGACCGCCACGCCTACACCTACGACGAGAATCGTCCGGTGGCGGTCGCCAAGCGCCGCGGCCGGGGTTACCGGATGCCGCGCGAGAACATCGAGCAACTCGTCGACGACGGCTCGTTCCAGGAGTACTGGCCCCTCATCGTCGCCCGTCAGCATCAGCGCAACACGGACGAGCAGCTCCGCGAGAACACGCCCAACGACGGCTTGCTCGCCGGCACGGCAACGATCAACCGCGACCTGTTCGACGACGAACGCGACGCCCGCGCCATCGTCGTCCACTACGACTACACGGTGCTCGCCGGCACTCAGGGCGGCCGCAACCACTACAAGCAGGATCGCATGTTCGAGATGGCGCGCCGCTTCAACTTCCCCATCGTCTTCTACACCGAGGGCGGCGGCGGACGCCCCGGCGACGACCGCACCGGTCCCGGCGTCGCCTTTGACACCTACACCTTCACCCAGTTCTCGAAGCTCAGCGGACAGGTTCCCCTGGTTGGAGTAACAAATGGTCGCTGTTTCGCAGGCAATACTGCATTGCTCGCCTGTTGCGACGTGATCATCGCCACCGAGGGCTCGACCGTGGCAATGGGCGGCCCGGCGATGATCGAGGGCGGCGGACTCGGCATCTACACGCCCGAAGAGGTCGGACCGATGTCGTTCCAGGTGCCCAACGGCGTCGTCGACATCCTTTGCAAGGACGAGGAAGAGGCGACCGAGGTCGCCAAGCAGTACCTCAGCTACTTCCAGGGGCCGATCAAGGAATGGACCGCGCCCGACCAGCGCCGGCTGCGGCACATCGTGCCCGAAAACCGCCTGCGTCTCTACGACATGAAGGAGATCATCCACACAATCGCCGACGAAGGTTCGGTGCTCGAGATCAGGGAAAAGTTCGGCATCGGCATCATCACCGCGTTCATCCGCGTCGAAGGACATCCCATCGGCGTGATCGCCAACAATCCGCATCATCTGGCCGGCGCAATCGACTCCGACGGCTCCGACAAGGGCGCGCGCTTCCTCCAGCTCTGCGACGCCTTCGACATCCCGGTGCTCAGCCTGATGGACTGCCCGGGCATGATGGTCGGACCCGACGTTGAGGCGACAGCGCTGGTCCGCCACTGCGCCCGCATGTTCAACACCGGCGCCAACCTCAGCGTGCCGCTCTTCGGCGTCGTGGTGCGCAAGGCCTACGGACTCGGAGTCCAGGCCATGTGCGGCGCGAGCGCCCTGGTCGGATTCTTCACCGTCGCCTGGCCAACGGCGGAGTTCGCCGGGATGAACATCGAGGGCTCGGTCAAGCTCGGATACCGCAAGGAACTGATCGCGATCGAGGATGCAGACGAGCGGATCGAAACCTACGAGCACATGGTTGAGCGAGCCTACGACAACGCCAAGGCCGTCAATGCCGCCGCCGGCGGCGGCCTCGACGACGTAATCGATCCCGCCGAAACCAGGACCTGGATCGTCAACGGGCTGAATCGTCTGCCACCAACGCCAACGAGAACGGGAAAGAAACGCCCGTACATCGACACGTGGTAACAGGAGTCCAGAGCCAGAGGGTTGTGGTGGCGACCCCGAGCGGATTCGAACCGCCGGTCTCCACCTTGACAGGGTGGCGTGTTAGGCCGCTACACCACGGGGCCGTAGGCGACATCTTACGCCGACTGGTGGAGTTCGGCAACACCGCGTAACGTGTAACCACAGCGTCGGAGGTTGCAGATGGCACGCGGATCACGACGAGGACGAGGCGGCTCGAACCGGGCTCAGCGAGCGGCCCGCCCGCAGGGCCGGCGCGGCCAGCGCGGTCGAGACGACCGGCTGCCGACCGCCCAGGCCGGCGCCGCCAACGCCCCTGCCGGCGCGTCGATCAGCGGCAACATCCAGCAACCGACTCGATTGGGATCGCGTGCCGGGCGAACCGCCGGAGGTCCACGAGACGGCGCCGTCGGAGCCGTTGAACGACGCGATCGTCGAGCTCGCGCCGCCGCCGCGATGCACGATTTCCACTACGTGCGCGGAGACCTGCGCTGGGTCGCCATCACGGCCGTTGCCAGTGTCGGACTGGTCCTGGCGCTCTGGGCGGCAGTTACGTTCTAAACGATCACTCAGGCGGATCGACAAGCGCAAACGTCAGCCGGCCCTCCGCTGCCGTCTCACCGTCAACGGTCGCCGTCGCGGCCGCTCGCCCGATGCCGCGGCGCAGCCGCTCCATCTCCACCTCGAGCCTGAGCTGGTCGCCCGGCACCACCTGCCGGCGAAAGCGGACGCCGTCGATACCGGCGAACAGTCCCAGCTTGCCGGCGAACTCCTCTGCCGACAGCGCTGCAACGGCGCCGGTCTGGGCCAGCGCCTCGATGATCAGTACGCCCGGCATGATCGGGTTGCCGGGGAAGTGGCCTTCGAAGAACCACTCGTTCGTCGATACATTCTTCAGTCCGACGGCGCGCTGACCGGGTTCCAGCTCGACGATTCGGTCAACCAGCAGGATTGGGAATCGATGCGGGATGATCTGTTGAATCGCTCGCACGTCAAGCGGCAGTTGCAGGTCGGTCATGGCGAGAGGTCCTTCAGGAGCTGCATGAGGCGCGCGGACTGGTGGTCGGGCATCGGAATCGTGCCCGGTTGAAGCTCACCTGGATGTAGTCCATGAAAGTCGGAGCCCACGGTTGGAATCAGGCCCAGTCGCTGCGCCTGCTGCTCGCCATTCGCGATTTCGTCGGGTGAGTCGTTGCGGTAGTAGATCTCAAGCCCATTGCCGCCCGCGGCAGCGAAGGCAGCTGTGGCCGCAAGCGGATCGCCATATCGGGTCGGATGCGCCAACGAGGAGAATCCCCCATTCCTGTGGATCATGTCCACCGAGTCAGACAGGCTGAGCAGCGTTCGCGGCACGAACGCCGGTCCGTCATTGCGCAGAAAGCGATCGAACGCCTCCTGCACCGACTCAACGTGTCCGGCCTCGACCAGGGCTCGGGCGATGTGCGGTCGCCCAACCGAGGCGCCGTCCGCGATGCGGGTCACCGTTTCGTAGTCGAGCGGAGCACCCAGTTGACTCAGTCGCTCGACAGTCCGTCTGGCGCGGGTCTCGCGTTCATCTTGATACGCGCGGAGTTGTTGTTCGAGCTCGTGGAGCGCTGCGCCCGGGGCGAAATATCCCAGGACGTGCAGTTCGCCCAGGTCGGGATCGTGGACGCCGATTTCTACGCCGCCAACAACCTCGATGCCCCATCGCTGGCCGGCGCTCTGGGCGTCCTTCACGCCGGCAAGTGTGTCGTGATCGGTCAGAGCGATCAGTTCGGCGCCGTTCGCTGCGGCCTGCCGCACGACCCATTCGGGAGGCTTTGTCCCGTCGGAGCAAGTGCTGTGCAGGTGCAGGTCGAGGCGCGCCATTCGGCTCGTATGGTTCTAGCGCGCGTACTCCGCGGCACGGGTCTCGCGCAGGACGGTCACACGAATCTGGCCGGGATACTGCAGCGATTCCTCGATCTGTTTCGAGATGTCCCGCGCCAGCCTCATGGCGCCGAGGTCGTCGATTTCCCGCGGGTCGACGACGACGCGCACCTCGCGACCGGCCTGGATTGCATAGGCCTGACCCACACCCTCGAAGGACGTGGCGATGTCTTCGAGCGATCGCAGACGCTCGATGTAGCGCTCCACCGACTCGCGCCGCGCACCCGGTCGTCCGCCGGATATGGCGTCGGCCATCTGCACGATGATCGCCTCGACGGTTCGCAGTTCGACTTCGTCGTGGTGCGCCTCGATGCAGTGGGCGATCTCCTCGGACATCTTGAATCGACGCGCCAGGTCACCGCCGATGATGGCGTGCGTGCCTTCGACCTCGTGATCGATCGCCTTGCCGACGTCATGCAGCAGCGATCCGCGGCGCGTGATTTCGACGTCCGCGTGGATTTCCTGGGCAATCATCGCGCCAATGTGAGCCGTCTCAACCGCGTGGCGGAGTTGGTTCTGGCCATAGCTGGTGCGGAAGCGCAGCCGGCCGAAGATATCCAACATCTCCCGCGGCAATCCGCTGCAGTGAGCCTCGATTGCGGCCTCTTCTCCCGCGTCGCGAATGATGCGGTCGACGTCGCGTTGCGCCTTGGCGACGGTTTCCTCGATCCGGGTGGGATGAATCCGACCGTCGGAAACCAACCGGCTCAGCGACATCCGGCCGACCTCGCGGCGAACCGGATCGAAGCCCGAAACTGTGACCACATCGGGAGTGTCGTCAATGATCAGGTCGCAACCAAGGGCCGACTCCAGCGCCCGAATGTTGCGGCCTTCGCGGCCGATGATTCGGCCCTTCATCTCATCGGACGGAATCTGCACGACCGAAACGGTGGATTCGGTCGTGACCTCGGATGCGACACGCTGGATTGCCGTTGCGACAATCTTCCGCGCACGCGCTTCCGCCTCGTCCTTGGCCTTCTGCTCGGCTTCACGGACGAGTCGGCCCGACTCGTCGGCGACCTCGCGCTCGACCTGTTCAAAGATCACCGCGCGAGCCTCTTCTCGGGTGAGATTCGAGACCTCTTGCAGCCGCTGGTCGTGCTCGGCCTCGAGCTTGTCGAGGTCCGAGCTTCGCTGGTCCAATTGCTGGCGTTCTCGATTGAGCTTCGAGTCACGCTGGTCCAACGACTTGACACGATCCTCAAGGGAGGATTCGCGCCGGTCGAGCCGATCTTCGGCTCGTTGTAGATCGGCCCGCGCCTCTCGGGCGTCGGCCAGAATTTCGTCTCGTTCCGCTTGCGCTCGCTCCCGCGCTTCTTCTAGCCGATCACGCGCCTCTCGTTCGGCCCGTTCCTGGGCCTGTTGAATGATGCGTTCGGCTTCGAGCGTGGCCTCGTCTCGGGGATCGGGCCCGCCGCGCAGGAGCCTCATCAGGGCTCCCCACATAGTGTCCTCGACTCAATTGAATTGGCATTGCTCGTGCATTGCCTGCCGTGGTTGTTTGGTTCGCTCTGCCTTGTCGCCGGGTTCCAAGTCAGCGAGTGGCCTTCGGGTGTTCTCTACCTAGCAGGGTACGCGGCTCAGCGACCGCGCGCCAGTGAGGCCTCTGTCAGTTCTGTCCACGCCTGCTTCAGAGCCTGGGCTGAATCACGGGCGCCGAAACCACGTAGCGCTAGTCGTCGCCCGTGCGTGCTGCGGAACCGTGACCAGGTCAAATCGGGATTCCGGCTCAGTTCCCTGCTCAGGTTTCGTCGGGTTGACGCCAACGCGACGCGATAGTCAACCAGTTCACCACGCTCTACCAGCTCGGTCAGCGCTGTGCCGATGTGCGGTTCCTGAATCCCGGCTTGCTGCATTCGTACAGCGATTTCTCTTCGGCTGAGGCGGCCACGTTGATTGAGCCGTTCAGCCTGAACGCGCGCGAGATCGGACGCCGCCGAGTCGCGCAGCCGATCGACGAACACCGGATCGATCTCCTGTCCGCGGGAGATGTTCGATCGACGGATGAAGTCGCGCGTACAGCGGATAGACGTGCCGTCGTCGAAGTTGACCGTTGATATGGAGCCGGTTGGCCGAACGGACAGGATGGCAGGCACGTGGCAGCCTCTCCCAGACAGCGCGAGTGTGACGTTGGCTAGCTGGCCCGGGCGCGGCCCTTCTTCTTCGGCGGAGGCTTGGCGATGGGCGTCGGTTCGCCGGCGCCTTCCTCGGCGAGGAGCGAGACAGCCGCCGGCAGGCCGCGTTCTTCGCGAATCCGAGATTCGATCTCCATTGCCATGTCGGAATGCTCGCGCAGGAACGCCTTGGTCCGTTCGCGTCCCTGGCCCAGACGAGTCTCTCCGTAGGAGTAGAACGTGCCCTGCTTCTTGATCACCGTGGGCGAACTGGTCGGAGCGCCGGGTGCAGCCTCGACGCCCAGATCGATCAGGCAGCCGGTCTTGGAGATGCCGTATTCGCTGGCCGTGAACATCAAGTCGAATTCGGCCGTCCGGAACGGCGGCGCGACTTTGTTCTTGACGACCTTGGCCTTGACACGGGAACCAATCACCAGCTGACCGTCCTTAAGCGTTTCCGCTCGGCGCAGTTCGATGCGGACTGACGAGTAGAACTTGAGGGCGCGTCCACCGGGCGTGGTTTCGGGGTTACCGAAGACGATCCCGACCTTCTCGCGCAGCTGATTGATGAAGATCAGGACGGTTTTCGAACGCGAAACGACCCCGGTCAGTTTGCGCAGGGCCTGAGACATCAAGCGCGCCTGCAGGCCGACCTGGACGTCGCCCATTTCGCCCTCAATCTCCGCTCGCGGCACCAGCGCCGCGACCGAGTCGACCACGACGACGTCGATGGCGTTGCTGCGGACCAGCGCCTCGGCGATCTCGAGCGCCTGCTCACCCGTATCGGGTTGGGCGATCAGCAGCTGCGAAATGTCAATGCCGAGCCTGGAGGCGAACTCAGGGTCCAGCGCGTGTTCAACATCGACGTAGGCGGCCTGCCCGCCCAGTCGCTGGGCTTCGGCGATCACATGCTGCGCAACGGTCGATTTTCCGGCCGACTCCGGCCCGTAGATTTCAACGATCCGGCCGCGCGGCAGCCCGCCGATGCCGAGCGCAACGTCCAGCGACAGGGCGCCGGTCGGGATGCCGTCAACAGTCAGACGCGTGCCGGCGTCGCCGAGCCGCATGAGCGCGCCTTCGCCGAAACGGCGCTCCATGTCACCGAGCAGTTCGGTTACGGCAGGGGGTGGTTCGTTGCTGGTGGTCATGGGCAGCGGTTCCTGTGTGTCGCGATCCGGCTCCGGCGCCAGGGCGATCGGGGTTGGGCCGTCTTCGGTCGTGCTACGTGTCATAATATGCGCTCTCTCCGTGGACGCTGCCGGGAGTGCGAACGTCCGTGCTGCGCACGCTACCGAAGGGTCGGCTCAATGTCAAGCAAACGTTCTAAGAACCAGACGGACGAGGTTCGAGGCGAATCAGGCGCTGCTCAGGATCGCGTTGCCGAGGATCTGCAGCCCGATCAGTGCGACCAGAGGCGATAGGTCGATCATTCCGATCATCAGGTATCGCCGCAGCGGAGCGAGAACCGGCTCGGTGACATCCAACAGAATCTTGACCAAGGGATTCGACGGATCGAGGGGTCGATTGGTGAACATCGGGATCCAGCTCATCAGCACCCGGCCCAGGAGAATGAAGGAATAGATGTGGATCACCGTGCCGATGACGAACAGGACTTCGCTCATTGCCGACCCAGTTCCTCGGCCCGCCGGTGCGCGGCGGCAACGGCGTCGATCAATGCCGATCGCACGGCGCGCTGCTCAAGCACCTGAAGCCCGGCTGCCGTCGTGCCGCCCGGTGATGTCACCATATCCTTGAGCGTCGCCAGGTGCTCACCAGAGAGCTGAGCAAACTCGCTCGATCCGATCACGGTCTGCAGCACCATCCGACGTGCGTCGTCCGGACGCAGGCCAATGTTGACCGCCGCGTTAATCATGGCCTCGATGATCAGGAACACGTATGCCGGTCCACTGCCCGAAACCGCCGTGATCTTGTCGATGGTCGACTCATCAGCGACGTACAACTGCTCGCCCATGGCGTCGAGCAAGCGGCTGACGAGCTGGCGTTCCTCCGCGGTGACGCCGTCCGTGGCTGTCCAGGCAGTAAACCCCTTGCCGATTTGCGCCGGCGTGTTGGGCATTGCGCGAATGATCCGTTCAGCCCCTGTTGACGCTTGTACTTCCCTGATCGTAGAGCCGGCGAGGATGGAAATCAGGAGCCGCGACTGCGCTCCACTGTCGCGGGCCAACGTGCTCAGATCCTGCGGTTTGACCGAGAGGTATATGGCGTCGCGCAGGTCGACGGCCTCTGCCAGATCTCCGGTCACGCACAGGCCATCAAACTCGGCCGCCAACCACTCACGGCGCTCGGGAACGATCTCGCAGACGGCAAGATCGGACAGATCGACGATCCCGGAGTTGGTCACCGCCCGGATGAACGTGACGCCCATCGTCCCGCCGCCGACAACGGCGATCTTCGTCATCCTCCGGCCTCCGGCCGGTCACCGAATATGGCGCGTCCGATCCTGACCATCGTGGAGCCTTCCTCGATGGCTACAGCGTAATCGTTGGTCATGCCCATGCTGAGTTCAGAAAGATGCAACTGCTCAGCTTGACGGCGCAGCGCGTCGAACACCGGACGGACATCCTCAGGGTCCACGACCTCGGGCGCCACCGTCATCAGACCGTCGACGCGAAGGCGTGGCAACGCCCGGATTTGTTCGAAGGCCCTCGGCACTTCCTCGACCATGAAGCCATGCTTCGTGGCCTCCTGTCCAACGTTGACCTCGAGCAGGATCGGCAGTTCGCGATCAAGCCGGCGCGAGATCGCCTCGGCCAATCTCACAGTGTCAACCGACTGGACCGAGGCGAAGCTGCCTGCATGGCGTGCCTTGTTGCGCTGCAGATGTCCAATCAAATGGATGTTGATCTCCGCTTCGAGCTGCGCGGTCTGTTCGATCTTGGTCAGACCTTCCTGCACCCGGTTCTCACCAAACTGCCGATGCCCGCATGCCGCGGCTTCTGCAATTGAGGCGAATGGGAAGGACTTGGACACCGCGATCAGGGTGACCTGAGATGGCTCGCGGCCAGCCCGGGCGCAGGCGTCGACGATCCGCTGCCTGACCCGATCGAGATTGGCCGCGACGGACACCTCAGACTCCGGCCACCGCTTCAAGGGGCACGACGCTCTGATCGCCGAGAGGCAACGTGGGTGTGTACGAAGGAATCTCGTTGCCGCCGCAGACGCCGCACATGTTGCAGCCGATCTCGGGAGGCGGACACGCGATCGTCGACTTTTCGCGCCGGTGCTTCGACAACTCACGCTCGAAGAACCGCGCGGTGATGCCGGTCTCTACCGCCGACCATGGGCCCGGTCCGCTGCCCCAGGGCAATGGTCCGTCAAGATTCCACTCGCCAGCGGTGCGCATCCACTCACGTGCCGAGGGGGCTTCCATCTCGAGGATCGCATGCGCCAGGCGCTGATCGGAGCGCGAACAGATGTCGTCAATCCGCGCCCAGGTCGGACTGTCGCCGCGCAGCCGGATGCCCGTCTTGCGGAATGCCGATTGCAGTATCTGCTGTCGGTGTTTGACCAGGCCGGCGTCGGACTGGACCAGTTCTTGATACGCCGTCGCCGGTTTCGGGACGAGGGGCCCGACCGACATGACCAGCTCGGTCCCGTGTCCATGCGCGTCGAGGCGCTGCTTCACGGCAACCCCCAGGTGCGCCATCGCTTCAACGTCTTCATCCTCTTCGTCTGGCAGCCCGATCATGAAATACAGCTTGAGCCGGTTCATCGCGGCTGCGCCGACCTTGTCCGCCGCCTCGATGATCTGTTCCTCCGACACGGCTTTGTTGATCCGTTGGCGCATGCGCTCGGAGCCTGCTTCTGGCGCCAGGGTCACGGTTCGCGTCCCGCCGCGGGACAATACGTCGAGCAGTTCGGGCGCCAGGTTGTCGACCCTGAGCGAGGACACGGAAACCCGGCCGCCCAGACGATCCGCCTGGACTGCCAGCTCCGCGAGCTGCGGATGGTCGGCCACGGCCGCTCCCAGCAGACCGACCCGGTTACTGCGCTCGAGGCCTGTCTCGACCTGGTTGAGCAGCGACTCCAGTGGCCGATAGCGAGGCGGCCTGAAGACGTACCCGGCAATGCAGAATCGACAGCCGCGACCGCAACCGCGAGCCGCCTCGATCAACGTCATCTGGTTGAACTCGGTCTCGTCGGTCAGGACCAGTGACATCGCCTCGGTTGTTGAGATGTCTCGAACCCACTGGCGTTCGACGCCCGAGCCGGCCCCCAGCGCCGGGACAAACACACCAGGAATTCTGGCGAGAGCATCGAGCTGATCGGCTCGCGGGCTGTAGGCGTACTCACTCAATGTCTCGATGAGCTGATCGAGAATCGGCTCGGCTTCGCCGATGACAAAGGCGTCGAAGCAGTCGGCCAGCGGAAGTGGATTCGTGATCACCGCTGCGCCGCCGGCGATGATCAGTGGATCGCCGTCGTCTCGGTTGATGCTGAGCGGCTCAATCTGCGCCGCCTGGAGCGAACGAACGACGTGGTAGTAGTCAATCTCGTAGGTCAGCGTGTAGGCGACGACGGGAAAATCCGCCAAGGGCCGTTGGGACTCGATCGTGACTGGTCCCAGCGACGAGTCATCGCCGCGTTCCGACTTGTGGGGCGGGTCGTAGAAGGCCCGCTCGCAGACGATCTCCGCTCGCCGGTTGAGCAAGCCATAGATCGTTTGCAGGCCCAGGTTGGACATGCCCAGGTAGTAGCTGTTGGGATAGACAAGCGCGACCGGTAACCGTCCGCCCCAATCCTTGAGCACGGCCCCGGATTCTGCGGCCAGCCGTTGACGGGCTGCGGCGATGTTGCGGGCGATCGTACGTTGAGCCATCGTTCTCAGTGTAGGCGCGGCAGGCTACCGGTCTTAGCGCCTAATGTTCAGTGTCTCCGGCTATCAATTGCAGCGCGTGCGGCAGGACGGGAGCCAGGGCATCCAGGTTTTCCCGGACCGCCCGTTCCGATCCGGGCAGATTGATGATCAGCGTGCCGCCTGCGATTCCGCAAATGCCTCGCGACAAGGCCGCCATTGGCGTCTTGCTCAACCCCTCCGCACGCATCAGTTCTGACAATCCCGGCGCTTCACGTTCGATCACGCGTCTGGTGGCCTCAGGCGTGTTGTCCCGAGGGCCGAAGCCCGTGCCACCTGTGGTCACGATCAGATCCAGCCCCTGCGCGACCCATTCCCGCAAGCGCGCCACGATTGCATCGGAATCATCCGACTGAATCGCGTCGTCAGCGATCGCGATCCCCAGTTCTGCCAGTCGTTTGCGGATCGCGGGTCCCGACGTGTCCTCACGACGACCCGCTGCCCCCTGATCGGAAAGCGTGAGCACTGCAGCGGATGGTTTCTCATTCATGGCTGGCGTTCTATCAGGATCTTCTTGGAGTACCTGGGCAATCTATCCACATTATCCACCAGAACTGCCAGCTTGGGGAGGCTTCTGGCTCCAACTCGCGCCTGGCAAGCAGACGAGTTGCTCCAGATCCAGGAACTGGGCGTGATTTCCCTGATTATGGTCTTGAAATCCCTGTCCTTATGTGATTAGAGTGCGAGGTGTCCCCAGAAATGGGGAAAAGTGGGGCAGGCGACATAGGTTGACTACAGAGAGCAACAGGGGTTTCTCACGTGGCGACGGTCGACTTCACCGGGGAATACGAACATCGTCTGGACGACCGTGGTCGTCTGGCGATTCCCTCTGCCTATCGCGGGCTGTTCGAGCACGGCGGATATCTGCTGCCCGGACCCGAGGGCCAGCTCGAGCTCTACACGCCGGAGGCATACCAGGCCGAGAAGCAGATCCGCACCGTGAACGACAAGCTGCGCCCTGCAGCGCGACGGCTCGCGCGCAGCTTCTTCGGACGCGTGCGCCGCGTCGAGACCGACCGTCAAGGTCGAATCCTGATCCCGCCCCAGATGCGCGAGGAACGAAGCATTACCGGCGACACGACGATCGTTGGCATGGGCGAGTATCTCGAGATCTGGAACTCAGAGGCGTGGCACTCGGAACAAGCGGAAATCGACGAGTCATACGGGGAATTGCTACAGGCGCTTGCCGACAGCCTCGAGCCATCGAGCAACAGCGAGGGGTCGTCATGACGTCCTCCTCAATCCACAATCCGGTCATGCTTGAGGAGGCGCTCGATCTCCTGAACGTCGAGAAGGGCAAGTGCTTCCTCGACGCGACTGTCGGCCTCGGCGGTCACGCCGAAGCGATTCTCGGTGCGTCGGACCCAGACGGAAGACTGCTGGGCACCGACGCCGATCCTGACGCGCTCGCCCGATCGGCCAATCGGCTGCTTCGGTTCGGGGATCGCGTGCAGTTGCGCCGGGCCTGGCTCGACGCTGCTCCACGTGCGGCGACGGATGCAGGATTGACGCCGTTCGACGGCGTGCTCTGCGATCTCGGCCTCTCTTCCCTGCAGCTCGACAGCTCTGAACGCGGATTCTCGTTTCAGGCCGAGGGGCCGCTCGACATGCGACTGGGCCCGTCGGACGATGCGCAGACTGTCTCGGCGAATCAGATCGTGAATGAGTGGACCGCCGAGGAGCTGGCCAACCTGATCTACGACTATGGCGAAGAACGTCGCTCACGACGGATCGCTCGCTCGATCGTCCGCCAGCGCCCGATCGAAACCACGACCCAACTGGCCCATTGCGTGGTCAACGCCGTCGGAATCCGTCCAGGCGCCCGCATGCATCCTGCCACGCGCGTGTTCCAGGCGATTCGACTTGAGGTCAACCGCGAACTCGAGCGGTTGGCAGCATTCCTTGCTCAGGTGCGCGGTCTGCTGCGTATCGGCGGACGACTGGTGGTGATTGCCTTCCACTCGCTCGAAGACCGGATCGTCAAGCAGTTCCTGCGCGAGCAATCGTCGGGAAGTGAGCCGGCGTTCCGCACGCTGACTCGTCGGGTGATGCGGCCGTCCCGGACGGAATCGGAGCGGAATCCACGAGCGCGCAGCGCGCGGCTACGGGCTGCGGAGGCGATTTGATGTCTCGCACCCAATCTCAAACACCCGGAACGCAAAAGGAACAGGAGCGCCGATCGAGAATCAGCACCGCTCGGAGATCGTTGAGCGGATCGTGTGCAGGGGACTACCAACTAACCACAACAGTGAAGGAGAAGCCCCGCCGCCAAACCACTGGAACACGGTTGTCCTTGGCCCTGGGCCATGGCGAGCGTGAACCACGTCCCCCTGTCTGCGCGCACGATCCGCTCAACGATTGCCGAGCATTCCGACCCCCAACGCAGGGGTCTGCATTTCACTCTACGACCCAATTCCGCGGTTGGAGCCATCGCCGCGCACTTTTCAGTAAATCATCCGCAAGCGATTTGCAAGCGCGATGGCAGCGGAGCGGGGGAACATCCGTCCGGCTATCGGCGTTCAAATGACAACGGCCAAGCCAGGCACGACGCTCGATGCGTCGCTACCCATTTCTGCAGCCAGTGACTCGCATCACGCCCAACCTCGACCAATCCTTCCGCGCCGGCCACGCTACACCGGCCGCATGCCGGCCTGGGCCTGGCTGGCGGTGTTCGGACTCTGCATTGCCGCGACGCTTCCCGTCATCCGCGTTTCCAGCGTGACCGAGAGCGGCACGGAGCTGCGAATCCTCGAGGCCGAGCGTGAACGGCTGCGATCGGAGATCCGCTCGCTGGCCGCGCACATCGGTCAGCTCGGTTCATTGGCTCGAGTGAAGCAGCAGGCTGAGGAGCGACTGAACATGGTTCCCGCGCGACCGACCATCGTGCTCGAAGTCCAGCAGCCGCCCCCAGCTCGAGTCCTGCCTTCCAGATTCTTGCCACCCGACCAACGGACGAACGGCGCTGCCACTGTCTCGACGCCGATGGACAGTCAGTCGGTCATGGGCGCGATGTTCGACGTTCTGATCATCGACTAGATGACGACGACGAAAGGGCGATGCGTTGGCGAGTCGGCCGTCGGATAGCGGGTTTGAATCCGTCTCAACCTGGCGGATGCGTGCGGTCGTCGCCCTGTTCATCGGACTCGCGGTGGTCGTGGTCGTGCGCCTGGTCATGATTCAGGTGATCGAACACGAGCGTCACGAGGTGCAGGCGGATCGGACCTGGGCGATCGAGACCAAAGGTCCGCGGGGCGCCATCCTCGACCGCAATGGTTTTCCGCTGGCCACGTCGATCGACGCCTGGGAAGTGCATGTCGACACGAGGCTGTGGGCCCGCTCCGGGTTCCAGCCGACCGACGCCTCCCGACGACTGGCTGAACTGCTGCGCGCGCCTGAATCCGCCGTGCTGTCGCTCGCCGCGCAGACTCACGCGGGCGGCGGCCACGATGCGCTGATTGCCTATGGCCTGTCCAATGCGCTCGGCGCGCAGATCCATGCCGAAGCGCTGCACGGCGTGCAAATCCGCAAGACCTCCTCTCGGCGGTACATCGAGGGCTCGATGGCAGCGCAGGTGATCGGCCTGGTTGGCCGCGATGAACAGGGCCTGGCCGGGCTCGAGTACCAACTCGACGGCGTCCTCGCCGGCGAGGCGGGCTTGCTGGTGCAGGAAGTTGACGGACTCGGCCAACCGATCCCGTTTGGGCCCCGAGCCGAGCGGCCCTACCAGCAGGGCGCGTCGGTCGTTCTGACCATCGACCGCAACCTGCAATGGCTGGCCGAGACGACGCTCCACCGCGCCGTTGAGCAATGGCATGCGCAGGGCGGGCACATCATCATGATGGACCCTCGCAATGGCGACATCCTCGCGCTGGCGTCCTTGCCGACCTACAACCCGATGACCATCGACCTCGACCTACCGGAGTCGATGGCCCTGTTGCGTACGCGGGCGGCCTCGGACATCTATGAACCCGGTTCCACCATGAAGGTGATCACAATGGCCGCCGCGCTCGACGCCGGCATCGTTTCGCCCGACACCACCTTTGTCGACACAGGCGCCGTGGTCATCGACGACCGAACGATCAAGAACTTCGACCTGTCGTATCACGGCGAGCAGACGATGACACAGGTGCTTCAGCGCTCGCTCAACACGGGTTCGGTCTGGGTTGCTCAGCAGTTGGGCGCCCGCACGTTCTACGAATATCTCTACCGGTTCGGCTTCGGCGACTCGACCCTCTCGGGCCTTCCCGGTGAGATCGGCGGGGTCGTCACCGATTCGACTGATATCCGCTGGTCGCCGGCCCAGCTCGCGACCGCGTCGTTCGGTCAAGGCGTCGCCGTCACGCCGTTACAGATTGTGCAGGCATACGCAACCATCGCCCGCGGCGGCGTACCGGTCCGCCCGCGGCTGGTCACCGCGGTGATCACCGAGGACGGCGTGCAACGCTTCGAGCCGCAAACGGGAACGCGTGTCATCAGTAGTCAGACCTCCAGCACCATGACCTGGATGATGCAGGCCGTCGTTGATGGCGTGCTGGGGCATCCCGCCCAGGTCAACGGCTGGCCCGTCGCCGGTAAGTCGGGGACGTCCGACGTCGTCGAATCCGGCACCTATCTGGTCGGTGAGTCGCTGGCGTCCTTCGCCGGAT
The DNA here is from genome assembly GCA_009838735.1 of Chloroflexota bacterium. Taxonomy (GTDB): domain Bacteria; phylum Chloroflexota; class Dehalococcoidia; order Bin125; family Bin125; genus Bin125. Next base: position 73,905 of record VXQZ01000007.1, on the reverse strand, counting down.
TCGCGCCGGCCAACGATCCGCGAGTGGTGGTGCTCGTCCGTATCGACCGTCCGCAGGGCGAGATCTACGGCGGCATCGTGGCCGCGCCGATCTTCTCGGACCTGATGGCGCAGGTGCTTCCCTACCTCGGCGTCCCGCCGACCGCCTACATCGCCAATCCCGGCGACTGGAACACCGCGCCAGGAATCGATCCGGACGACACTCAGGAAACCAGCGACGGCGAGCACGAGCAGGACGCGCTCACGGCTGACGTCGCGGACGATGAAGAACCGGCTTCGCCCGTCACCTACATCCAGGACGAGGAGGACGATCAATGATCTCCTCCAACGACATCGGTCTGCTGCTTGGAGACCTGTTGCTCAATCAACCGGAGACCAGCGCCGAGCCGTTCTCGGAGATCGTGATCGACTCCAGGGAGGCAACCCCGGGCGCATTGTTCGTCGCGTTGCGCGGTGAGTATCAGGACGGCCATCAGTTCGTCGACGACGCGCTGCGCCGCGGCGCGACCGGCGCCCTTGTCTCGGAACGCTCGGGTTTACGCGGTTCGTCGATGTATGTCGTCCCCGACCCTCTGTTCGCACTGCAGGAAGCAGGTCGTCGGTGGCGCCGTCAAATGAGCGCGCAGATCGTCGGCATCACGGGCAGCGTCGGCAAGACCACCGTGCGCGAAGCGACGCATCAGCTGCTCTCATCCAGATTTCTCACTCACCAGTCGCCGCGAAACTTCAACGGAGACATTGGCCTGCCGATTGCGCTGCTCGGGATCAGCCCGGCCGACAAATGGGCCGTAATCGAGATCGGCCCGTACTCGCAGCAAGAGATGGAGCTGTTGGTCTCCTCCGCCCAATCTGATGTCGGAATCGTCACCAACGTCGGACCAACCCACCTCGAGCGATTCGGCACCATGGCCGACACGGAGCGCATCAAGGGTCTGTTGCCCGAGTCCCTCCCCGCTGACGGACTGGCCGTACTCAACGGCGACGACCCCCGCGTTCGCCGCATGTCGGATCGCACCGCTGCCGAGGTCTTCACATTTGGGCTCGGTCTCCACTGCCACTTGCGAGCGGAGAACATCGTCACGCATGGGTTCAACGGCATCAGCTTCAAGTTGCACGACACGCTCGTCAACGAACGGATCAGGGTGGAGTCGCCGCTCATAGGCACACATCAGGCGATGACGGCGCTCGCCGCGTCGTGCGTCGGTCTTCGCGCCGGTCTGGAGCTGGGCGAAGTGGCGGAGGCGCTCGCGGGAATGAACCCCGGTTCTCGCCTGGCTCGGCGCTCCGCCGAGAACGGGGCAACCATCATCGACGATTCCTACAACGCTGCGCCGTTGTCAATGAAGGCCGCACTGGATCTGCTGGCCGCCTGCCAGCCGAGACGAGTCGCACTGCTCGGAGACATGTTTGAACTCGGCAGCGAAGAGGAGGCAGCTCACCGTGAGATCGGTTCATATGCCGCCGAGCGTTGTGACTGGCTGCTCGCCGTGGGTGAGCGTTCGCGTGATCTGATCGATTCCGCTCGCGAGTCCGGACATCCACAGGCCTGCTGGGTTGCGGAGGCGGATCAGGCGCTGGAGATCTTGCGCCATTCGCTGGAGCCCAGCGACACGCTTCTGATCAAGGCTTCTCATGCGATGCACCTCGAGAAGGTTGTCGAGAGGCTGGCGGCACGATGACCACGTTCTCGCTCGGCACGGCCGGCATCGCCTTCGTGGTTGCCCTGGCGATTGGCCCATTCGTGATTCGCTGGCTGCAACGACGCAGCTCCGGAAAATCAATCTCCGACGAGGGACCCACCAGCCACATGGTCAAAGAAGGCACCCCGACGATGGGTGGACTGATCTTCCTGATCCCGATTGTGGTGTTGACGATCGTGGCCAACCTGGTCGAGGGCGATCGTTGGTCCATCCTGCTGCCGCTGGTTGGCATCGTGGCGCTCGGCGCAATGGGTTACATCGACGATCTGGGCACGCTCATCGGGCGCGTTCAGGCAGGTTTGACCTGGAAGCTGAAGTTCGGCTTGCTGGCGCTGTTCTCGGTCGCCGTCGGGCTGGTGCTCTACTTCGCGCTGGATGTGCAGTCGATCAACGTGCCCTGGGCGGGGCAGTTCTCAATCGGTCCCGTGTACGTCGTGATTGCGGCGGTGACGGTGTTCGCCACCATCATTTCAGTCGCAATCTCCGACGGGCTGGACACGCTGTGCGGGGGGACAGGGGCCATCGCAATCGCCTCCTTCGGAGTGATCGCCGTGGGACAGGAGCAGGACTTCCTCGTCCGCTTCGCCTTCACCACCGTGGGCGCCGTGCTGGGCTTCCTCTGGTTCAACGCCCATCCGGCCAAAGTCTTCATGGGCGACACCGGCGCGATGGCCCTGGGCGGGACCCTCGCCATCATCGCCCTGATGACCGGTCATTGGCTCCTGCTGCCGGTGATCGGCATCGTCTTCGTGCTCGAGGCTGCCTCCGACATCGTGCAGGTGGGCTGGTTCAAATGGACCCGCCGCCGCACGGGTGAGGGTCGACGCATATTGCGCATGGCCCCGTTGCACAACCACTTCGAGATGGGCGGCTGGTCGGAGCCGCAAATCGTCACCCGGTTCTGGCTGATCGGCATCGCCGGCGGCATTCTCGGCGTGGCGCTGGCACTGCAGGTGCCGCAATGACCTTGCCCACGCCGACTGAAGCGCCGCCCACGTTCAGTGGTCAGAACATCGCCGTCGTCGGACTCGGGATCGAAGGCCGCGACGCCGTGACCTTCCTCGAGCGGGAAGGCTCCGAGATCGTCAGGGTTGATCGAAATCCCGAACAAGCCGATCGAGACCAGGACGATCTGACCATCCTCGACGAGGTCGACGGGATCATTGCCAGCCAGGGCGTTCACTACCAACAGCCGCTGTTGGCCGAGGCGGACCGACGAGGCGTTCCTGTCTACGGGCCCACCCAGATCTTCCTCGAACGCTGTCCGGCCCCGGTGATTGGCATCACCGGCAGCGCTGGCAAGACGACGACCACCACGCTGGTGCACCTGATGCTTCAGGCGGCCGGCGTCCGTTGTCAGGTGGGCGGAAACATTGGCCGCGGTCTGCTGGCTCAGCTGCCGGACATCACAGCGACCGACACGGTGGTCGCCGAGCTTTCGCACACGCAATTGCTCAGAACCACGCGCAGCCCGCGCACGGCGGCAATCACCAACATCACTCCGAATCATCTCGATCAGTTCAGCTGGGAGGAGTATCAGGAGCTCAAGTACCGGATCGTCGAGTATCAGTCCGCCAGCGACACCGTGGTGCTGCCCTTCAACGACGAGTTGGCCGCCGCGGCCACCGCACGAACGGAGGCCGCCCAGCGCTGGTTTGGCATCGGCGCTCCGGGGATGCCCTGGTACTGCGCAATGCGCAGCACCGATGGAAAGATCCTCCACAACGATCGTCCGCTGATGTCGGTCGAAGAGATCAAGCTCCCCGGCGAACACAACCTGCTGAATGCGCTCACCGCCCTGGCCATCGTCGCCGACCTGGTGCCCGACGATGTCGCGATCGATGTACTACGGAATTTCTCGGGGGTGCCGCACCGGTTGGAACTGATTGCTGAGATCGATGGTGTGCGATTCATCAATGATTCGATTGCCACGACCCCGGAACGCACTCTGGCCGGACTTCGCGCAACGCCCGGCCCCATCATTCTCTTGCTCGGCGGACGCGACAAGAACCTCCCGCTCAACCCTCTCATCGATGAAATCCGGAGCCATGTCCGCCGGGTAGTGCTGTTTGGCGAATCTGCGCCCAGCTGGACCGCTTGGCTGAGGCAACGAGACGTTGCCGCCGAAGATGCCGGTTCGTTCGAGTCGGCCGTTCGGCGCGCAGCCGACTGCGCTCGCTCCAACGACACGGTCCTCATGTCTCCAGGCGGCACATCGTTCGACGCCTACCCGAACTTCGAGGCCCGAGGCCGCCACTTCAGGGAACTCGTCGAAGAACTTGCCCGCGCTTCGGAGGTCGTTCAATGACCACTCAACGAGCCGCGGTTCCCAATTCGAGCTCGGAATCTTCCGGCGTGCTGGGCCGGGTCAGGATTCCCAATCTGCGCGCCACCAGAAACCTGCGGGATGGTGAACATGAAACCGTCGGCCGCCGTGTCGTTCGCCGACTGCGTCGTTCGGCCTCGCCTCCCGACTGGGTGCTGGTCGGCAGCGTCCTCGCCCTGGTGTTCATCGGACTGATCTTCGTCTTCTCATCTTCCTTCGCCATTTCCCAGGAACTGCACGGCAACACACGCCACTTTGCCACTCGGCAGTTGATTGGAGCGGGCATCGGGCTGATCGCCTTCGTCCTACTGGCCCGCATCGACTACCGGGTCTGGCAGCGCCTGTCCTCACCGATCATCTGGATCTCGCTGCTGCTACTGGCGGCAGTCTTGATCCCCGGTATCGGTCACGAAGAAAACGGCGCCACTCGCTGGATCCAGATCGGCTCCCTCCCGGCGCTCCAGCCATCCGAGTTCGCCAAGCTGGCGATCTGCATCTACGTCGCCGCCTGGCTGGCGGCCAAGGGCGACGAGATCAAGCGCATCCCGCTCGGCCTCGCTCCGTTCTGCATGATTATCGGCGTGATCGGCGGCCTGCTGATGCTCGAGCCCGACCTCGGCACATTCGCAGCGATCGCCTGCACAGGCGTGGTCATGTTCTTCCTCGCCGGCGCGGCGATTCGGCACATGTTCATGCTGCTGGTTGGCGGGTCGGCGGTCCTCTTCGCCATCGTCGTCGGCGCGGGCTACGGCATGGAGCGAATCCGCACGTTCTTCAACGCCGAGGAGGTCGCCCAGGAAGCCGGCTTCCAGATCATCAATCTCGTCTCGACACTCGGATCGGGTGGCTTGACCGGCGTCGGACTCGGCGCATCCCGGCAGAAGTTCTTCTACGTGCCGTCGGCGCACACTGACGGGGTGTTCGCCATCATCGGCGAGGAGACCGGCATGCTGGGGGCGCTGATCGTTCTGACGATATTTGCCCTCATGATCTACCGCGGCATACGCGCCGGAATGCGCGCCGAGGACCGCTTCGGCACCTTGCTCGCCTTTGGTATCGTCGCCTGGTTCACGCTGCAGGCCTTCTTCAATGTTGCCGGTGTGATGCGCACCATCGTGCTGACCGGCATCCCGCTGCCATTCCTCAGCTTTGGTTCGTCGGCGCTGATCGCCTCCATGGCCGCGGCCGGTATTCTGGTCTCCATTTCCCGGCATGGTCGCGGCAAGTTGCCCGAGCCGGCCGACCCCCCGCTCAACGACGAAGCGCCCACCAGAGATGTGGCGCCCTTGCGCCAGACGAAGCGACCCAGGGTCTCGCCGTTCCATAGCGGCCGTGGAGACGGAACCTGATGACCGGCCTGCGAGTGCTGCTCTCCGGCGGCGGCTCAGGCGGGCATGTGTTTCCCGCCTTCGCCGTCGCCGATGCCCTGCGCCAGCTGGTCGACGCAGAGGGCGGCTCCGTCGAGTTTCGTTTCGCCGGAACAGCGGACGGCATCGAGTCGGAGCTCGCCGTCGAGGCCGATCTGCCATACTCGACCATCGCCGCGCGCGCCCTGCGCGGGCGCAACTTCCTGTCCAAGTTGCTCTCGGTTGGAGCCACCGCGACCGGTGTGCTCGACGCGCTTGCGCTCATGCTGCGCTACCAGCCAGATCTGGTGTTTGTGACGGGTGGATACGTCTCAGCCCCGGTCGGGATCGCGGCCTGGCTCACCAGACGTCCGATCGTTCTACTTCAGCCGGACATCGAGCCTGGTTGGACTCTTCGCGCGCTGGGGCCACTCGCCAGCCGAATCTGCGTGACTCATGAACGCTCGACCGAACGCTATCGGCGGGACAAGTGCGTCGTCACCGGGTATCCGATTCGGCCCGGCTTCGAGGATCTGGACAAGCCAATGGCGCGGGCGTACTTCCAGCTCAATGGTGGCCCGGCCTTGCTGGTCACCGGAGCTGTTCGAGGCGCTCAGCGGATCAACGACTGCGTCGCAGACCAGCTGGAGCGATGGCTGGAACAAACCCAACTGATCCACATCTCAGGCCGCAACGACTTCGACCGCCTCTCGCTCATGCGAGAAGCGCTCCCGCCGAAACTGCAGTCTCGTTACCGCCTGTACTCCTACATGTCCGAGGAAATGCCCCTGGCCATGGCCGCGTGTGACCTGGCGATCTCGCGCGCCGGGGCATCGGTGATGGGCGAGTACCCCGCCGCCGGATTGCCGGCCGTGCTGGCGCCGATCGGCGAAGCCGGCGGACATCAGCGCTACAACGCCGACCTGCTCGCCGACGCCGGCGGAGCGGTCACGATCAACAACGAGGACATCGCTGAGAACCTGTTCGAGCTGACGACCGCTCTGCTCGCCGATCATGATCGGCTGCAGCGGATGCGGCGGGCGATGCTCGAGCTTCGCCGAACCGATGCCGCCCGACGCGTTGCCGAAGTGATCGTTGCTGTGGCAAAGTGACGTAACGATGACTCTGAACGTCCACTTCGTCGGCATTGGCGGGATTCACATGTCCGCCCTCGCGCACATTCTGCTCGATGACGGCCTCGTCGTATCTGGTTGCGACCGCGCTGACAGCCCCATTCTTCAACCACTCAGAGACCGGGGAGCCCGAATCACCATCGGACATAACGAGCATCACGTCACCACGGCGACGCACGTCGTCCGCACGGCAGCGGTGCCGGAGTCGCATCCAGAGATCGCTAGGACCATTGAACTCGGTATTCCCCTGCAGACCCGTGCGGAGCTGCTCTCCGAGATCGCCGCGCCGCGCGACGTCATCTCCGTCGGAGGCACGCACGGCAAGACCACCACCACAGCCATGATCGCCCATGCGATGCGAGCTTCGGGCCGCGACGCCGGCTATGTGATCGGCGGCGAAGTGCCCGGCTTCTGCGTGCACGCCAGACGCGGCAACGATCCCTGGCTCGTACTCGAGGCCGACGAATACGGACGCGCATTCCATCACTACACGCCGCAGGTCGCTGTCCTGACCAACTGCGAACCTGACCATCTCGACTACTACGGATCACAGGCAGCCCTCGAAGAGGCGTTTCTGCGCTACGTCGGCACTGTGAAGCAGAGAGGAACCCTGATCGCCGGTGTTGATTCACCGCTTGCCGTCGACATTGCGTCGAAGCTCGAGGTTCAGCGTCCCGACGTTCAGATTGTGACCTGTTCCTCCCGTGTTCCAGCCGACTACCGGATCAGGTCGAACGGTGAGGAATTCGAGCTCGCCACTCCGATCTCGAAGATCAGCGGTCGTCTCCGGCAACCGGGCGAGTATCAGCGGCAGAACGCCGCCGTTGCCCTGGCGGCGCTGGAAGTTGCCGGTTTCGATGGCCCGGCCGCGGCCGAAGCGCTGTCAACCTTCAATGGGGTCAACAGACGCTTTCAGCTTCACGGCGAGTCCAACAACGTTCTCGTGCTCGACGATTACGCCCACCATCCGACGGAGGTGTCCGCCGCGATTGCGGCAGCCCGCCAGCGCTGGCCGGACCGCCGCTTCGTTGTTCTCTTCCAGCCGCATACGTACACACGCACGTCGTACCTGCTCGATGGCTTCCGCAGCTGTTTCGCCGCGGCCGACATCGTCTACACGGTCGACACCTACGCCGCCCGGGCGATGTCGGGCGAGGAGATGACCGCGGAGCAACTGGCCGGTGAGATCGTTGCGCCGAAGGCGAGCTACGCCGGATCGGTCGAACGGAGCGCCGAACTGGCCGCCGACCAGGCCCAGGCCGGCGATCTGATCATCACGATGGGCGCCGGCGACATCGACGCCGCCGGACCAATCATCCTGTCCCGGCTGGGCGCCGAATCGTGACCAGATCGCAGATCCTTCAGGCGCTCATGCAAGAGTTGGGAGCGCTACATGGCGAGCCACTCAGCCGGCACACATTCGTCCAGGTCGGCGGACCGGCAGAGTGGTTCGTCGTCGTCCGCGACCGTCAGGCGCTGATCGACGCGGTTCGCGCGGCACGTTGTTCCCAGGCATCACTGACCATGCTTGGCGCCGGTTCCAATGTCCTCATCAGGGACGGCGGAATCCGCGGCCTGGTGATCAAGAACGAAACCCGAACCTGCCACAGGGTCGGCGATGCGATGATCGAAGTCGACTCGGGTACTCGGTTCGCCACGCTGGCCAGGTCGACCGCCCGCGCCGGCCTGGCTGGACTCGAATGGGCCGCTGGCATTCCGGGAGCGATCGGCGGAGGGCTACCGACCAACGCCGGCGCCTACGGTTCGGATCTCTCCGATGTGCTCGTCTCGATCACGGCAATCTCCCCTGACGGCCAGGTCGATGTGTACCCCGCGGACGAACTCGGACTCACATACCGCGACTCGAAGCTGCGCAGCGGCGAGCTCCGGGGACACATCGTCACGTCGCTCACGCTCCAATTGGAACCAGGCGATGTCTACGCATCCCTCGCCGAGATCGATCGCGTTGAGGCGCTGCGCAAAGCAAACGCGCCCACTGGACCGTCGCTCGGATCCACCTTCAAGAACCCCGTCGGCGACGAGCGGGCCGCGGGGCAACTGATCGACGCTGCCGGGTTGAAGGACGCTCGAATCGGCGCCGCCCAGGTCTCCGACTTGCACGCCAACTACATCCTCAATGTCGATGTCCGCAACGCGCGCGCCTCCGACTTTCTCGCGCTCATCAGGCGCGTACAAGACCAGGTAGCGGACCGAATCGGCATCCGGCTCGAACCGGAGATCGCCGTGTTGGGCGAGGAGGTCGGCATTGACGACTGAACCTGGCGTCCTCGGAATCGTGGTCGGCGGCGCCTCCGTCGAGCACACGATCTCGATTCGGTCCGCGAGGGCCGTGGTCAACGCCGTCGATCCATCTCGATGGCGCACGGTCCCGTTCGCGGTGTCCCGATCGGGCGCGTGGCTTGATCCACAGGAGTCGCTGGCGGCGATGAAAGACATTGATCGCGGCGCAGTCGAGGAGATTCCCGAACCGGCCAATCCAGGGCGAGCTCCAATCCGCCCCGAAACGACCGCAGCGCTGCTCGAATGTGACGCCGTATTCCCGCTGATTCACGGAACCACGGGAGAAGACGGCATCCTCCAGGGCTTCCTGGAGACGCTCGATCTCGCCTATGTCGGCTCCTCAGTCGCCGCATCGGCGATCGCGATGGATAAGGCCCGCTGCAAACTGATTCTGACCCAGGCAGGCATCCCTGTTGCTCCCTGGATCGGCGTCAGCTGCGACGACTGGCGCAACGACGCCAGCGGCATGATTCGCCGGGCTGCCGAGATCGGCTATCCGCAGTTCATCAAGCCGTCCCGCGGAGGCTCCAGCATCGGCATCACCAGAGTGAACAGTCGTGAAGAGATCGGCGACGCCATTGAAGCCGCGTTTGGCTTCGACGACGAAGTCTTGATCGAAGAGGCGATGCCGTCGCCAAGAGAGATTGAATGCGGCGTGCTCGGGACACCGGGTGGCGGCCGGCCGATCGCGTCTCCTCTTGGTGAGATCCGCACCAGGCGCGAGTTTTACGACTACGCCGCCAAGTACGAGGATCCGGACACAGAACTGATCGCACCAGCAGAAGTCGATGATCACACGACGCGTCGAATGCAGGACATATCTCTCCAGGCCTGGGACGCCATCGGAGCAGAGGGCATGGTGCGCGCCGATTTCCTGCTCGGACCCGATAATCAGCTCTGGCTGGGCGAACTCAACACGATTCCGGGATTTACGTCCGCCTCCATGTATCCGCGCCTGCTCGAAGTAGCCGGTCTGCCACTCGGCGCGCTCGTCGATCGCCTCGTCGATCTTGGCGTTGAACGACAACGGAACCGCGCTGGTCGCAGAGGTCCTCGAGAACCGGGGGCCGGTTCGTGAACGGGATTCCTGACGCCCCCAACGACGACGGACGAAACGATGTCCATGAACCCGTCGTTCAGCCGGTTCCCCTGTCGCGAAAACGCCAGGTGCTAACCCGGCTCATCTCGATCTGCTCGCCCGCATCCCTCGTCGGTCGGCGAGTTCGCTGGTCCCGTCTGATGTTCGCGGCGGTCGTGCTGTCGGTTGCCTCACTCGCAGTCATGATCGCGCTGCTCAATTCGCCGTTTCTGGACATCGACAGCGTGGAAGTCGAAGGCGCCGATGTCGTCTCGGCCGCATCAGTCAAACAACTCGTCGGACTCAAAGGCCAGCACGTCATGTTGGCCGATCTTGAGTCCGCACGTCAGCGGGTCCTGACGTTGCCAATGATCAAGGAAGCTTCAGTGCTTCGTGACTGGCCGAATGGCATAAAAGTTGTCATAGTGGAACGTACGCCGTGGGGCCGGTGGCGGGCCGACAACACCGTGTGGGCAATTGACGCAGAGGGCGTGGTCCTCGAGGGCGCCGCGCCGTCATTCAACGGACCGATCGTGACCCAGGTCTCGGCGTTGCCGGCGATCAAGGCCGGGGCGGTCGTCGATACCAATGCCGTCAACATGGCCGCCGCGCTCCATCAACGCGGCGCGCCGCTGCCGCTCCCCGGCATCCTCTCCTTCGAGTGGTCCCTCACTGAAGGGCTCGTGGTCATAACCGAACACGGACGTATCGTCTTCGGCGATGCCGACGGCTTCGATTACAAGTACGCGGTCTGGGATCTGCTGGAGCGTGAAGCGTTGCAGCGATCCGAGCCGTTGCTCTACGCAGACTTGCGCTTCGGTCTACGTCCCAGGGTCGAGATTGGTCTGAATGTCGGGCGCGGCATTCGCAACCATGATCATGCCACCGCCAGCATTTCCGACTAGTCCAACAACCAGCGAGATCGACAGACAAACACGTCTGGAGCACATATGCCGCCAATCTCAACTGCCAGCGTCGCCATTGATCTCGGGTCGTCCGTCATCACCACGGTCGTTGGCGGCCGAAACGAACATGGCCGGCTGCACATTCTGGGTGTCGGGCAGTCGCCCTCAGCCGGGATCGAAGCCGGACAGATTTCCCACGTATCCCGTGCCGCCGGTGCGATCCGACACTCGATCGAACAGGCTGAATCGTCTGCAGCCCGGGAGATTCTCTCCGTCGGCATCGCCGTATCGGGGGCCCATCTACAGAGCATGAACAACCGCGGCGCCGTGGCCTTGCCGTCGTCCGGCGAACCGATCCGCGACGCCGACCTGGTCCGCGCGATCGACTCGGGCCGCGCTGTCACAATCAACGCTTCCAGCACCCTGCTGCACGCGATCCCTCGCTGTTACGTCGTCGATTCCGAGCGCCGATCCTTCGATCCTCGCGGACAGCATGGACAGCGGCTCGACGTCTCGATGCACCTGGTAACCGCCTCCCAGAGCGCCATCCAGAACGCTGCTCACTGCATTCAGAACGCCGGTGTCGATGTCGAGCTGATCGCCGCCAAGCCGGTCGTTGCGGCCGAACGCGCCGTCCGCGGCGACGAAAAAGAGTTCGGGGTGCTGGTGGTCGGCCTCGACGCCGGCACGACCACGCTCACGGCCTTCGAGGACGGCGCCATCTCCCACACATCAGCCATCCAGATCGGGACGTCGCACATCGCCCGCGATCTGTCGATCGGACTGCATTGCACCAGCGAAGAGGCTCGCCGGGTCATGCATCTCTACGGTCAGGCCGTTCCACAGCTGGTACCCGACGATGCCGCCGATATCGAGTTGCGCGGATTCTCGCCCGGTTCCGGGAACAGCCAATCGGCGCATCCATCGTTCGTCGCCGAGATCATCAACGCTCGGGTGTCCGAGATCATCTCAATGATCTCCGCCCGGATCACCGAGCACCAGCTTCAACAGGCTGTAGCCGGTGGCGTCGTCCTGACGGGTTCCGGCGCAATGCTGGGTGGCGTTGACCTGCTATTCAGCAAGGCGATGGAATCCCCCGCGAGAGTCGCGGGCGCCGGCGACCTCTACGGGCTGACCGACAGGTTGAGCCGTCCCGACGCTCTCGGGGCGGTCGGCATGCTGGACTGGATGCTCGACTCGAGCGACGTCATCCAACCCAATCGCAATCGCGCCACGAGCAGAAGCCCGGACAGCGCTGGCTCGATGTTTTCATCGATCGCATCAGGCGTCGCCGGCCTTGCTCGCGTCTTTAGTCCCAACTCATAACCAACCCATGAACCGGCTGCCCAATGTGCGGGCGGCGGTCAACAGCCACTGAACCGATCGACACAGCCACAGGGACGAACGAGAGGAACCAGCAGATGAGCAGACGACTCCACAACAGCCGAAGCGAAGGCATCCCGCCGATCACCGTCGTTGGCGTCGGCGGCGGAGGCTGCAACGCCGTCAACCGGATGATCTCCGACAAGATCCGCGGTGTCGAATTCGTTGCCGTCAACACTGACAACCAGCAGCTCTCAAGCTCCCGGGCCGAGACCATCGTCCGCATCGCCGATGCGGAGTCCGACGGGCTGGGCGTCGGCGGTGACCCGGAACGCGGCGCCCGCGCGGCGGAGAACAGCCGCGACGAGATTCGCAACATCTTCAGCGATGTCGACATGGCCTTCATTACGGCAGGCATGGGCGGAGGTACCGGAACCGGCGCCGCTCCGATCGTCGCCGAAATGGCCCGGCAGGCCGGCGCCCTGACCATCGCCGTCGTCACCCGACCCTTCGAATTCGAAGGCGTCCCGCGGTCAAGCGCTGCCCAGGACGGCATCGACCGGCTCAACGACGTCGCCGACACCGTGATCGTAATCCCGAACCAGCGCCTGATCGACAGAAACGACCGCAGTCTCACGGTCACCCAGGCCTTCCACCGCGCCGACGACGTGCTGCGCCAGGCCGTGCGTGGCATTTCCGACGTGCTCACCGTCCCCGGCGAGATCAACCTCGACTTCAATGACGTCAAGAAGGTGATGGGCGGCGGCGGGCACGCATTGATGGCGCTCGGCTATGGCTCAGGAGACAACCGCGCCATCGATGCCGTCGAAGAAGCAATCCATTCACCGTTGCTCGAGGACAGCATCCACGGCGCGACGCGCGTGCTCTATAACGTGACCTCGGCCGGCGACCTGGGCATGCTGGAGCTGTCTCAGATTGCCGACTTCGTCCGCGAGAAGGTCCACCCCAACGCCGAGATCATCATGGGCACCGTGGTCGATGAGGACCTCGACGGCGACATTCACATGACGTTGATCGCCACCGGTTTCGTCGACGCCGCAGAGCAATCGAGCACCTACGGCGCTCCGGCGTTCGCCGCCGCACAACAAACCGCGCCTGCCTTCTCCGAGCCGGCCGCGCCGCTCCCGCCCTCTCGCGAAGACATCCTCGAGAACCTGACCTTCAATCCGGTCGAACCTCGCAGCGCGGAGGAACTCGCGACACCGGCCTTCCTCCATCACCGCCAGTCGGTGACCACCAACAACGGCGGAAGCGCGGGCGGAGGCAAGCGTCGCTGGGATCCCAATGCCGCGTTCGGCCGCGACTAAGGCAAGTCTGAAAGCCGCACCGGGTGATGCGAATCGACGTCATCACCATCTTCCCGCCGCTGCTCGCGGGCGCGTTTGACCACAGCATCATCAAACGCGCCCGCGATCGCGGGATCGTCGAGCTCCACGTCCACGACCTGCGCGACTTCACTGACGATCGCCACCGGACGGTCGACGACTACCCGTACGGCGGTGGAGCGGGGATGGTGATGAAGCCTGAACCCTGGTTCCGGGCAGTCGAGACGCTGCGTAGCCAGGACAACCCCGGCCGGACGGTGCTGCTGACTCCGCAGGGCCAGCGCCTCGACCAGGCTTTGGCGAGACGCCTCGCTCGCGAAGACAGGTTGATCATCCTCTGTGGTCGCTATGAAGGCGTCGACGAACGAGTGCGTGAGCACCTGGTCGACGAGGAGATCTCCATCGGCGACTACGTGCTCTCTGGAGGCGAGCCGGCAGCTGTTGTGCTGGTCGACGCCCTCGTCCGGCTCCAACCCGGTGCGCTGGGCTCTCCTCAGTCGACGGTCGAGGAGTCATTCAGCGCAGGGCTGCTCGAGTATCCCCAGTACACGAGGCCGCCGGAGTTCCGCGGTTGGCGCGTGCCCGATGTTCTGCTCAGCGGCGACCACGGCGCAGTGGAGCGCTGGCGTCGAGAACGGCAGATCGAGCGCACCCGCGCACGCCGTCCCGATTTACTGTCTGAGGACGACGATGTGTCGGAGACAACCACTTGACGAGCACGTGACGACAGCGATCGGCTAGAACGCAAGCCAAGTTCGGTCGTAAGATGAAACCACGACCTCCAGCCCATTTCCCACCCTTCCCATCCGGAGCTGATCATGGACCGCAGCGACCTCCTGACCTATGAACGCAATCCGGATATCGAGGAATTCCAGCCCGGTGACACCGTCCGCGTCCACGCGGTCATCGTCGAGGGCGACCGCGAGCGCACCCAGGTCTTCGAGGGCGTCGTCATCCGACGCAAGAAGCAGGGCTCGTCCTCCAACTTCACCGTCCGCCGCGTGACCAAGGGCATCGGCGTCGAGCGCACCTTCCTCTATCACTCACCGAGGATCGAAAAGGTCGAGGTCACCCGCCGAGGCCGTGTGCGCCGCTCCCGCCTCTACTACCTCCGCGACCGAACCGGCCGGGCCGCCCGAATCCCCCAGCGCCCCCGAAACGCCAAGCGCGCAATCCACTCGTACTAGGCGGCTCTTCCATACTCCCGTTCTGGTCCCCTCTCCCTGAGGGAGAGGGTTAGGGTGAGGGCCCGTCGCCTTGCCGTATTCAGTTATCCGTCCTGCCCCGCATGCAAGGCAACTGCATCCGCTACCAATCCTTGAATTGCCTTAGCTGGAAACTCCCGATCGCACCACACCTTCAGATGCCGCATCCCTTTGCCCGTCCCTTCCATGCGCGATTCCGCGTCGGGCAACTCCGCGCCGCGAAAAAACTGCAGCCGCACGTATCCGGTGGCGCCCATGATGCTGCACATGTTGCCGCGCTTGCCCGCATACACCCAGGCGGGATAGCTCCACTTCGTCGTCTCGGAAATCTTCGGATTGGCTCCCAGCGCGTCGCGCAACGCATCCCGAATCCGGTACGCGACGGCACGCTCAGCTTCTTCGAGCTCTGCGAAGTATCGGTCGAACTTCGACTCACTCATCCAGCTCCTCCTCACTCTCCGACGACTCGACGATGGCCGTCAGCCCTTCCATCCCGATCACGTTGATCGAGGTTCCCTCCGCGATCTCAACCCCGGCGGCCGCCCTCGCCGACCACAGCTCTGCGTCCACCATCACGGTCCCGCCCGGCGACAGCGCGCTGTGCGCGTGACCGACCTTGCCCACGATTCCGTGAGACGCCTGGAACGACCACTTCGGCTTGCGCCGATCAACGGCAATCAGGGTGCCCAGTCCGAACACAACCACTCCAACCAGCCCGGCGCCGACCACCAGCGCCCAGATCGACACCTTCTCCGCATCAACCGAGGCGTCACCGATTAACAGCAATCCCCCCAGCACCAACGCAATGATTCCGCCAATGCCCAGGAACCCAAATCCGGCGACAAACACCTCCGCTACCAGCAGGATGATCGCCAACACCAGCAACGCAATCCCGGCCGGGTTGGTGTCGAGCGGCCCCAGTGCGAAGAACCCGAAGATCAACATGATCACGCCGAACACGCCTGGTCCAACCAATCCCGGAGAGAACGCCTCGATCAACAGCAGCAGACTGCCGATCGACGTGAACAGGAAGGCAATGTTCGGATCCGCAATCACGTCCAACACCGATTCGGCGAAGTTGTAGTTCGTCTCCACGATCGGCGCATCGGCGATCTCCAGCGTGATGCGCTCGCCGTCCGGCTCCAACAGAATCGACCGTCCGTCAATCTGGGCAATCAGGTCGTTCAAGTCGGCGGCGACCAGATCGACCACATTCAGTTCCACCGCCTCGTCGCCGGTGACCGACACCGATTCCCGAACCGCCTGCTCGGCCCATTCCTCATTGCGGCCGCGATGTTTCGCGATGCCGCGGATGTCGGCCGCTGCGTCGTTGGTCACCTTGTCGTTGAGGTCACCCTCGATATCTTCACCGCTGCCCGAGATCGGATGCGCGGCGCCGATCTGCGTGTTCGGCGCCATCGCCGCGACGTGCCCCGCCAGGGTGATGAACGTCCCCGCCGACGCCGCCCGCGCGCCGGCCGGACTGACGAAGACAATCACCGGTATCTCTGCCGCCAGGATGCGCTGGACGATGTCATCCGTCGATGTGATCAGCCCGCCCGGCGTGTCGAGCATCAGGATCCATGCCACGGCGTCCTGCCGCTCGGCCCGATCAAGCGCCCGGTTCACGAAGTTGGCCGAGACCGGTCCAATCTCCTGTGCCATCTCAGAGACGTGCAACCCGCCAGGTGGGTTGTCCGAGCCGCATCCGCTCAGCAGCGCCGACCCAATGCCAAGGCCGATCAACACAACTGCCAGCGCGCGCAACGGTCGCTCGACAAACCACCTCATACGTCAAGAATACGCAGGAGAGATACACTCCGATCATGCCCCCGCTGGTGACCCACATGATCGCTGCCGTCCGCGCCGGTGGACAGATCAACTCCGACGGCCTCTCGCTCAACGGTCAAAATGGCGACTACTTGCTGGGCGCGACCACCCCCGACATCCGCGTCCTGACCCGCTGGGATCGGGAGCGCACGCACTTCTTCGACATATACGACGACGGCCATCAGGACTGCGTCGAGAACTTCTTCAGCTCTCATCGGACGTTCCGCGACCCCTCCAATCTCAACACCGAGACCATCGCCTGGGTCGCCGGTTATCTCACGCATGTGATCATGGATCAGGAGTACGTCCTGCAGATCTACCGCCCGTTCTTCGGTTCTCGTTCCCTGCTCGGCGGCAACTCGCACGCCAACCTTCTCGACCGTGTCCTCCAATACGAACTCGACCGCCGCGAGCGGGAGTCGGGCGAGCAAATGCAACAGATACGCCGCGCGCTGTTCGGTTCCGCCGTTGAGATCGACGCCGGGTTCGTCGACCGACCCTTGCTGGAGCGCTGGCGCGATACCACAGCCGCCATGACCGAGCATCCGCCCGATTGGGAACGTTTTTCTTTCATCGCCTCGAGACACCTCAAGAGCGCCGGCATCGAGAGTGAAACGGGACTGCGTCAGTTCATGGAGAACATTCCGGAACTTCTCGACGAGACCCTCACCCACGTGGAGCAGAGCGCGCTCGACGGATTCTTCGAATCGACCGCCGAACGCACGGCATCCGTCTTGAACGACTGGCTGGGCGCGGACTGATGGTGAACGCCACCGACATCGACATCCCGATCTGGCGCGGCGCTGAAGCCGCGCGAGCGCAACTGCTCTCCCGTCGCCGACCCGATGACGATGAACTCAGCGAAGTCGAACGCCGGATCCTGCGTCGCCTCTTCGACGACGAACCGGATTTCGAGGAGGCAGTCCGCCGGATCATTGAGCAGGTTCGCAGTGGCGGCGACGACGCTGTGGTTCAGATCGCTGAGGCAATCGACGGTGCCGCTCCCGACAGCCTGATCGTGTCAGAAGCGGAGTTCGCCGAAGCTCGCAGTGAGGTCTCCGCGGAACTCGTTGCCGCCCTCCAGCACGCCGCCGACCGTGTTCGCCGCTACCACGAGGTGCAGCTCGCACACGCGGCAAAGTCGTTTTCTGCCGGCGGCCTCGGCCAACTCGTCAGACCGCTCGCTCGCGTCGGTCTGTACGTGCCGGGCACGGCCGCCGTGTACCCCTCGACGGTCCTCCACACTGCGATCCCTGCGCAAGTCGCCGGCGTGCCTGAGGTCGTCATCGCATCACCCGCCGTCTCCGCCGAGGCCGGAACTGCCAGGGTGAACGCGCTCAAGTTGGTCGCCGCTGAGATTGCAGGCGTCGACACCGTCTACAAGGTCGGAGGCGCACAGGCGATCGCCGCGCTGGCCTTCGGCACCGAAACGATCCCTGCCGTCGACAAGATCTTCGGCCCCGGTAACCGCTTCGTCACCGCCGCCAAACGACGCCTCTATGGAGTGGTGGGCATCGACGCGATCTACGGTCCGACCGAGACGATGATCATCGCCGACGACACCGCCAACCCCGAGCTTGTTGCCGCCGACCTGCTCGCACAGGCCGAGCACGACAACCTCGCCGCGCCCATCCTCATTTCCACTAGCGAGAACCTGGCCCATGCGGTCGTCGAGCAGTTGACGACCCAGACTCTCGACTTGCCGCGGCGCGAGATTGCCCTCACTGCCCTGCGCAATCGCGGCGGCCTCGCCTTCGTACCCGATCTCGACGAGGCGCTGGCCATCGCCAATGAGTACGCGCCCGAGCATCTGGCGTTGGTCGTCAACAATGCGGATCAGCGAGTCGGTGATGTACACAACGCCGGTGGGCTGTTCGTGGGAGAAGCGTCGCCCGAAGCCCTGGGCGACTACGTCGCCGGACCATCGCACGTCATGCCGACTGGTGGCTCCGCCCGCTTTGCCTCGGCGCTCAACGTCGGCGAGTTCATGAAGATCACGACCGTCGTCCAGGTCGCCGACGAACTGCTCGACGAAGTCTCTGCCGACGCCGAGCTGATCGCGCACGCCGAACAGCTCGACGCCCACGCACGCTCGCTCGAACGCCGGCGACGAGACCGATGACCTCTGAGCCTCCGCAGGTCCGGCCGCACCTCGCACAGCTGCCGGGCTACGCGCCCGTCGTTCCACTCGCCGAACGCGCCGCCGCTGCCGGGCTCGCGCCCGAGGATTGCCTCAAGCTGGACGCGAACGAGAATCCCTACGGCATACACCCGTCGGTGCGGGACGCCCTGTCAGCCGCCCTGGCCGATCCACACTTCGGCTCCATCTACCCCGACCCCAATCAGACCGAGCTGCGCGCCGCGCTGTCGCGCTACACCGGTCTCGACCCCGATATGATCGTCGCCGGTGCCGGAGCCGACGAACTGCTCGACCTCACGCTGCGCGCCTTGCTGCGGCCCGGCGACTCCATCCTCACCTGTCCCCCCTCGTTCGGCATGTATCCATTCCTGGCCGACGTCAATGAACTCAAGCTGATCGAAGTGCCTCGAGGCAACGGATTCGCGCTCGATGCCGATGCGTTGTTGAGCGTGGTTGACCGCGCCGCCGCAGAGTGCGTCGTCGTGCTCACATCGCCAAACAACCCCACCGGCGATCTCGTCCCCAGAGACCTGCTCCGCGACATCCTGGCTCGAGGCGCGACAGTGATGCTCGACGAGGCTTACATCGAGTTCGCCGGGTTTGATACCTCAGCGCAGGACTTGCTTTCCGAATTCTCACGTCTGATCATCATGCGGACGTTCAGCAAGTGGGCCGGAATCGCCGGCCTGCGTCTTGGCTACGAGTTGGCTCATCCCGATCTCGTGGCCGACCTGGTCAAGATCAAGCAGCCCTACAACATCAACCAGGCCGCCGAGATAGCCGGGATCGCGGCCGTCGACCACGCAGACGAGATTGCAGAGCAGATCAAGGCCATTCGCGGCACGCGAGAACAGCTCTACGCCACACTGATCAGCATCGAAGGCCTTGCTCCCCTGCCATCCAGCGCCAACTACATCCTGGTTGAAGTGGATCCCGCCATCAGCACCGGCCGCGAACTTCACGACCGGCTAGCCGCCGTCGGCGTCTTCACCCGCACCTACAGCGACCCGCTGCTGACGAACCACCTGCGCATTTCCACTCCCCGCGCCGATCAGCTCAGCACCCTGATCGAACGCATCAGCTTGGTGCTCTGAGACTCGATCGTTCTATCCTGCCCACGCTTTGGCAACGCCGAGCCAGGATGCAGGAGGACGCGATGCGGCTTTCGGAACCACGACTGCAACCGTTAACGATCGAGACGGCTGAAGGAGAGTCGAAGGCCCAACTCGAACGCGCCGAAGCGCGCGGCGGACCGGTGCTCAACATCACGCGCACCCTCGCCCACTACCCGGAGCTGTCCTCGGCCTGGGGCTACTTCGCCCGACACGTCCTCGCCGGTTCGTCCCTCCCCGAACGCGAGCGCGAGTTGATCATCCTGCGCATGGGCTGGAACTGCCGCTCCGGATATGAGTTCGGCCAGCACCGACGCATCGGCCAGCAAGCCGGACTCTCGCTCGAGGAGGTCGAGCGAGTCAAGCAAGGCCCCGACCACGACGCCTGGACTGCCCACGAAGCCGCGCTCCTGCGAGCCGCCGACGAACTCCACACCGACGCCTTCCTCAGCGACGAGACCTGGAATGAACTGGCCGAACAGTACGACACCCGACAGATGATGGACGTCGTCTTCGCCGCCGGACAGTACAACCTCGTCTCGATGGCCCTCAACACGCTCGGCGTCCAGCTCGAGCCGGGCACACCGGGCCTCGAACTCGATTAGACAGACAGGCAGCCGACATGCCCGGACCGCTCGAAGGCCTCCGCATCCTCGACTTCACCTGGGCGCTCGCCGGGCCCTACGGCTCGATGATCCTCACCGACCTCGGCGCCGATGTTTACAAGGTCGAGCACGTCGAGACCAACGAGCGACACCGTGGCGCAGGTCCCTACGTCCACGGCGTCTCGACCTATTTTTTCAGCGTCAACCGAGGCAAGAAGTCGGTCACGCTCGACCTCAAGCACCCCGAGGCCGTGCAGATCATCAAGGACCTGATCGACCCGGCCGCGGGCGCTATCGACGTGCTCACCGAGAACTTCCGCCCCGGCGCCATGGCCCGCCTTGGCCTCGGCTACGAGGATCTCTCCGCCGTCAATCCGCGCCTGATCTACGCTTCCACCTCCGGTTTCGGCCACACCGGCCCCTACCAGCACCGACCCGCCGTCGACGTGATCGTCCAGGGCATGGGTGGCGTGATGAGCATCACCGGACACCCCGGCGGTCCGCCCGCGCGTCCCGGCTACTCGATCGGCGACATGGCTGGCGGCATGTACACCGCGATCGGCGTGCTGGCGGCGATGCATGAGCGGGAGTCCTCCGGCCTCGGACAGCACGTTGACGTCGCCATGCTCGACGCCCAGGTTGCATTGCTTGAGAACGCCGTAGTCCGCGCCGCCAACACCGACGAGGTGCCGGGCCCGATTGGCACCCGACACCCCTTGGTCACCCCATTCCAGGCCTTCCCGACTCTCGACGGTTGGATGGTGATCGCCGGCGTCAAGGACTGGCAGCTCTTCTGCGCCAAGATCGAGCGCGACGACCTGCTCCATGACAAGCGGTTCCAGACCAACCCCGACCGCACCGACCACCACGCCGACCTCGAACCCATCCTCAACGAAGCCTTCAAGAAGCGAACCACCGCGGAGTGGGAGACTGAGCTCGAAGGCGTCTGCATCGCCGCTCCGATGAATACGCTGCCCGAAATCATCAACGACCCCCACATCCAGGCCCGAGGCATGATCGCCGAACTCCCTGTCGCCAAATCCCAGAAGACCATCAGAGTCTCCGGCTCCCCCGTCCACCTCTCCCGAACCCCAATTCAGCTCAAGCGAGGAGCCGCCGCCATCGGCGAGCACACCCGAGAAGCCCTGAAACTGATCGGCCGTTCTACCGAGGAGATAGACGGACTGGCAGAAGCCGGCGTCGTCTCGCTCGACCAAGGAGACCCGCTATGACCGATCGTGCCGCCTTCGCCAACCTCGTCCGCTCCGGACAGCCCATACTCGCGCCCGTCGCCCTCGACCCACTCTCTGCCCGACTCGTCGAATCGCTCGGCTTCGAGGCCGCCTACCTCTCCGGCGGCGGATTCGGATTCCAACTCTCCGTCTCCGAAGCACTCCTCACGATGACTGAGGTCGCAGGTCTGACCAGGCAGATCACAGCGCGTTCAGATGTCCCCCTGATCGTCGACGGCGGCGTCGGCTTCGGCGACGCCCTCCACACCACACGGGCCGTCCGCGAGATCGAGGCGGCGGGCGCCGCCGCTATCGAGATCGAGGACCAGGTCGCGCCCAAGCGGGCCCATCACCACAAGGGCGTCGAGCACCTTGTGCCGGTCGAGATGATGGTCGACAAGGTCCGCGAAGCCGTCAACGCCCGCCGCGGCGATGACTTCATCATCATCGCCCGCACCGGCGCCGTTCGCAACGAATCCTTCGAGCGCGCGCTGGAGCGCTGCGCCGCCTACCGCGAGGCGGGCGCCGACGTGCTGATGCTCTTCACCAGCGACCAAGACCAGATTGCCGAAGCCGGCCGGGTACTCGGCGGACCGCTCTCGCTGATGGGCCAGGCGGATCGTCTTGACCGCGCGATGCTGGCCGAGCACGGATTCAACGTCCTCATCGACCCCTTCACCGGACAGGTCGCCGCCTACGGAGCGATGCGTGACGCCTATCGACGCATGGCCGCAGACGGAACCTCGGGCCGCGACGTCGACGAGATCATGTCGCTCTACCGAGAGGTCCAAAACATGGCCGGCATGGACGAGCTCTACGCGATCGAGGAGCGCACGACCGAGCTGCCCTCACCCTGACCCTCTCCCAGAGGGAGAGGGGACAAGCGGCTTACAGGTCCCAGTGACGCAGGATTGCTTCGGTCTCTTCGACGTGGCTGGTTTCGTCTCGGATGAAGTCTTCGAGGGTCACCTTGAGCGCGATGTCGCCGTAGGCTTCGGCGTCCTGGATCCGCTGGGTGTAGCGGCTGACCGCATCCCGCTCCATGCTCAACACCTCTTCGAGCATGGCTCGGTTGCCCTGCGGCAGTGGCACACTGGCCGGAACGGTGGTGGGTTCGCCGCCCATGGAGACGATCTTGTTCGACAGGTAGGCTGCGTGCACCTGCTCGCCGTTGACTTCGGCGGTGAAGAACTGCGATAGCTGCGGCCGATGCGGACCATCGACGCGCGCCGCGTAGGTGATGTAGGTGACGATCGCGCCGAGTTCGGCGGCGAGGTCGATATTGAGTTTGTCGATCAGATCTGCACGGTCCATATGTTCCCTGCCTGCGCTCTCTGCCCCGCTCCGAACCGAATGCGCGTGATTTCAGTGTAGGACGGCACTGGACAAGCCCCGCCATCTGCGACACAGTGGGCGCATGCGCAGCGCAACCGTCACTCGCGAGACCGGTGAGACTTCGATCCGCGTCGAACTGGAGCTCGACGGCTCCGGCCAGGCCGCCGTCGAGACCGGCGTCGGGATGCTCGACCACATGCTGCACCAACTGGCGCGGCACGGCGGATTCGACCTGACCGTGCAAGCGACCGGCGACCTCCACGTTGACGCCCATCACACTTCCGAAGACGTCGCCATAGCCGTCGGACGAGCCTTCGACGAAGCCCTCGGCGACCGCGCCGGCATCGCCCGCTTCGCCGACCGCACCGTCCCCCTCGACGAAGCGCTGATCCACGTCGCACTCGACCTCAGCGGACGGCCTTACGCCGCCATCGACCTCGACTTCCCCGCCCCGATGATCGGCGAACTGCCGTCCTCGATGGCCAAGCACATCCTCGAGACCATCGCCCACGAAGGCCGCCTCGCGCTCCACGTCCGCCAACTCGCCGGCGAGAACGAACACCACATCATCGAGGCAACGTTCAAGGCGCTCGCTCGCTGTCTGAGGGATGCGGTGAGAGTCGTCGAGGAGTCGGGCGCGCCGAGCACCAAAGGGACGCTCAGCGAGTAGCTGGGCGCCGACCCTCACCCCGGCCCTCTCCCAAAGGGAGAGGGAGTTTCTGGTCCCCTCTCCCCGAGGGAGAGGGTTAGGGCCCCTCCCCGATCGCCACCGAGTAATCCTCAATCACCGGATTGGCGAGCAACTGATCCGACATTTCGTCGGCCAAGCGCTGGGCCTCGTCCTCGGAATCCGCTTCCAGCCAGACCTCGATGAACTTGCCGGCTCGCACGGCATCGACATTTTCGTAGCCGAGTGAATGCAGGCCGCCGCGGATCGCAAGACCCTGCGGATCGTTGACCGTCCGCTTCAGCGTCACATGGATTTCTGCCTTGTACCGCATCAGTACTGCATCGCGGCCGAGATCAGTCGGCGACAATCAGGTCGCGGCCGGTGACGCGCTCGTATGCGGTTCGGTAACGGCTGCGGATGTTCTCAATGACGTCGTCCGGTAGCGGCGGTCCGGGCGGCTCCTTGTCCCAGCCGGTGCCCGTCAGCCAGTCGCGCAACGGCTGCTTGTCGTAGGACGGCTGCGATTGACCGGGCTTGTAGATCTCCGCGTCCCAGAAGCGCGACGAGTCCGGCGTCAGCGCCTCGTCGATCAGGATGACCTCGTCCTCGCCCTGGTCGTTCTGGGCGACCCCGAACTCGAACTTGGTGTCGGCCAGGAAGAATCCCGCCTCCTGCGCCCGCGACAGCCCGAACGTGTACAGCGCCATCGAGCGCACTTTGACCGTGTTGGCTACGTCCGCGCCGACGATCCCAACCGCCTGCTCATAGGTGATGTTCTCGTCGTGCTCGCCGACCTCGCCCTTGGTTGAGGGCGTGAAGATCGGGTTGGGCAGCGGCTCCGACTCGGTCAGCCCGGGCGGCAGTGGAATCCCGCAGACCGTGCCGTCTCGCTGGTATTCGGCCCAGCCCGAGCCGGCCAGGTAGCCGCGCACGATCGCTTCCAGCTTGACCGGCTGCGCCTTGGTCACCAGCATCGAGCGGCCGATGTACTCGGGACCGAGCGCCACCGGCAGGTCGGGATTATCGGTCGAGTCGATCACGCGGATCATGTGGTTGGGCACGACCGACTCGGTGGCGTCGAACCAATACGCTGACATTTGGGTCAGCACACAACCCTTGTCGGGAATGCCATTGGGAAGGACGACGTCAAACGCCGAGACGCGGTCGGTCGCGACCAGCAGCAGCCGGTCGCCGAGGTCATAGATATCGCGAACCTTGCCCGAGTGTTTGGGCAAATCGAGGTTGGACTCCATCATCAAGCTCATCGCAATTGCCTCCTGTGCTGATCATAATGGGGCCGATGTCCTGACCAATATCTTCAATCCGGCGCTGTGGATTGCAGACTCTTGTGAAAAGTGTCCTGGTGTGTCCAGATTTCTCTGGATTCGTCTGACATTGCGCAGTGAACGTCTGCCTGTATCCAGGCTGATCCAGGGGAGTCCGAGTTGATGCCTATGTGCATGGCGCTCCTGCGGTCCGTTGCCGCTGATCGATGAGCGGACATCGGACAGTGGCTGCGGCTGGTCTCAGGGAGGGGTGACGTTGCGCCGACGACAAACGGCCTGGCCGGTGGACTGCTAAGGCGGATGCGCCTGCCAGCAAAAATTGGTCACTTCCAGTTCCTCTGGCGGAGCGGGCAGGAGAATGTCCACTCCGTTCGTCAGTCTCTGCGCTTTAGCTGTGTTTCCATCACGACTAAACGTCGTCAGGTTGCCGTTAGCCCCCCGCGCGCCCCATCGCTCACAGATGAGGCCGTTGGGTCCGACTGAGAGCAGAACTGGAGACTCTGCAACATCAATGGAGTAAGCGCCAGTTTCGTCTGTGACGGACCTCCCGCAGCCATTGTCTCCACACGCCGACACGTGCACGTCTGGGGCGCCCTTGCCGTCTGGGGTCAGGACTCTTCCTCGAATCGGCTCGCGCCCTTCAGCCTCACGACAGGTTGACCATCCGCGCAAATCCGATGCTGCGCCTGGCAACCGGATTCGGCGCTGCTCCGAATTGCCCGACCCTGCATCGATCCAAGCAGCGGCAAACCACGGAACAAGGTTTCCGCCATGCTCGACGTATCCGTAAAACGTGCAACTCGTTTCGCTGTGTACTCCCAGGCGGTAGGTTCCCGCGCGGACGGCGATAGAGAAGTCTCCAGTTGCATCGGTTACCGCATTACGACTCCAGCCTCCTGTCTGCGGATAGGCGTGAATCTTGAGATTCGGAACAGGGCGACCGGAATCGTCCAGCACCGTCCCGGCAATGCGGTGCGGCCGCGGCTCCTCAAAGTCCGAGGAGTGTTCCTCGAAGCGTTTGTAGAACTCCTCGACTCTCAGACCGAACGCAATCTCGAAGGCCAGATCCCAGTTGGTCCCGGCGCGAGAAAGCTGCCGCATGTACCTGAAGAGTGCGTCGTCGCCAGCGTGAGCCGCGAGCCATTCTGCGGCCAGAAAGCTGAACGAGTATGCGTAGACGATGTCGAGCCCGCGGAAGTCCTCTCTGCTAACCAGTCGTTCCAGTGGAAGCGTCACTCCACGCTCACGAGCGATGTCGATTGCGTCTTCCCTGAAGTCTCTATAGCTCTTGTAACTCATTGCATCGCGATACCGGGCCGAAACGTATTCTGCGGCGCCTTCAATCAGCCAAGCAGGTTCTGTTTCCCACGAGGATCCAATGCGGCCTCGCGCCAGCTGGGCTTGAATCACATGAACGAACTCGTGGTCGAAAGCGATGGGATCGCGACAGCCTTCCAACAGCCCGATGGCGTCGCTCCAGGCGATTCCGCATGCATACTCGGGCCACCAATCTGTGTCGAACTCGTTGCCCGTCAAGGTCTTGAAGAGGTGAGACAGGCCTTCGACATCGGACAAGAGCATCACCGCATACGATTCTGCGGCGAGACCAAAGCGAGCGGCCACATATCCGGAAAACTCTCTCACCTGTTCGCGCAGCACAACACTCGCCTCGGGGTCTACGTCTCCAAAGGTGGAGTAGTTCGGCGACCAGATCCACGACTGAGTCCAGGTAGCGTCCTCCCGCATCTGGATGGCTAACAGATCGCCTCGAGATAGCTCCGCATCCAGATCGTTCCGTTCACTCGGAGATACTCCGACATCTCTATGGCAAGACGCTGTCTGAGCGTCGTACCTCACGATCGACTCAATGCTCGGGCCGATCCAACGAAAAGCATCGCGAATCGTGACCGACGAGCCTTCCCTTCCCCACCATCGAACGAGATTGACGCCTTGCGTGAGCTCAATCACGCCGCCCGCATCATCAACATTGATGACGTTTGGTGGGTCCTGTGCCTGAGGTTCCAGCCACACGACCATAGAGCGCAGCAGCATTTTGAATGGCGCCTCTTCGATTGAGTCACGCCTGGCCGACAGAAACGCCCCGCTTGGAGAGTCCCAGTGATGCAGTGCGGCGATCTCGGGATGCTCTTCGAACCAGTCTTTGAGGTTGAGCGGCGCATCGAGCCAACGCTGCCAACCGCATTCGGAATCGTGCTCAGCTGGCAGCGTCGCTGCATGGGGGAGTTGGGACGGAATGCGGTCGGCGCATGCTGAGGTTGCCAGAACCGCCACTATCGCCAGTGCGGCGCCAATCGCACTCTGCGTGGTTGGGCTGGGCACGCGCTAGAGGCCAAGCCGCGCGAACGAGGCGTCGATGTGCTGGGTGAAATAGGCGGGGTCGAAGACGGCGTCCATGGCTTCTTGATCGAGCGCGGCAGTGATCACGTCGTCGCCTTCAATCAAGTCCCGGAATTGGATGCCTTCGTCCCAGGCCTTCATCGCGTAGGACTGGACTCGCTTGTAGGCGTCGTCGCGGCCGACGCCGGCTTCGGTCAGGGCGAGCATGACCCGCTGGCTGTAGATCAGGCCGTAGGAGGATTCCAGGTTGGCCTGCATGCGGTGGGCGTCGATCACGAGGCCGTCAACAATCCAGGCGAGCATGTCGGTGATGTAGTCGAGGGCGAAGCAGGCGTCGGGGATCGCGATCCGCTCTGCCGACGTGTGTGAGATGTCGCGCTCATGCCAGAGCGCGACATTCTCAAGCGCGGTCAGCGCATTGGCGCGGATCGTGCGGGCGAGGCCGCAGACGCGCTCGGCCTTCTCCGGGTTGCGCTTGTGCGGCATGGCGGAGGAACCGGCCTGGCCCTCGGCAAAAGGCTCGCGCACTTCGCGGACTTCGGTGCGCTGCAGATGGCGAATCTCGGTGGCGAAGCGCTCCAGCGAGGCGGCGATCACGGCGAGCGTCGAGAGGAAGTGAGCGTGACGGTCGCGCTGGACGACCTGCGTGGAGATCGCCTCGACGCCCAGTCCGAGTTCGCGGCAGACGCGCTCCTCGATGTGCGGCGGCACGGTGGCGTGGGTGCCGACGGCGCCGGAGATCTTGCCGACGGCGACCGACTCGATCGCGTCTGCGAGGCGCCGGCGGTTGCGTCGGGTCTCGTCGACCCAGCCGGCCAGCTTGAGACCGAAGGTGGTCGGCTCGCCGTGGATCCCGTGCGTGCGTCCGATGCAGAGCGTGTGCTTGTGCTCGACGGCCCGCTTCGTGATCGACGCTTCGAGCCGCTCGAGGTCGTCCTCGATGATCCGCGCGGCGTCGCGGATCTGGAGGGCCAGTGCGGTATCCCACACATCATTCGTGGTCAGGCCGTGGTGGACCCAGCGCGACTCGGGGCCGAGCGTGTCGGCGACCGAGCGGAGGAAGGCGAGGGTGTCGTGGTGGACTTCGGCCTGGTAACGGTCGATGTCGGCGACGTTGTAGCCGGCGTTGGCGGCGACAAGTTCGGCGTCCTCACGGGGCACGACGCCTTCGTCGGCCCAGGCGTTGACCACGGCAATCTCGACATCGAGCCAGCGCCGCCACTTCGCGTCATCGGTCCAGAGCGCGGCCATTGCTGCGCGTTGATAGCGGGGGATCATTAGGGGATGTACTCCTCGCGGGCGGGAGAGAAGATGTCGAGCGCGACCGCGTCTTCAAGCGCCGTGACTTCGTGCGGGACCTCGGAGGGAATGATCCAGGAGTCGCCCGCGGAAAGTTCCTTGACTTCGTCGGCGAGCTCGAAGCGGACGCGTCCGGAGACGAGGTAGCCGATCTGCTCGTGCGGATGCGTGTGCATCGGCACAGTGCAGCCCTCAGTAATCTGGATCTCGTGGATCGAGGTGCGCTCGCCGGCGTTGAGGGTTCGCCGGACGATGCCTTCGAACATCTCGATTGGCGGTACGTCGTCGTGGGACTGGAGGTTCGGTTTGATCGTGCGAGTCGTCATGACTAGAGCTCCCTGAGTGCGATGTCCGTGCGGTGGAACGAGCCGTCGAAGGTGATGCGGCGGACGTTGTCGTAGGCGATGCCTCGCGCTTCGGTCAGGGTATCGGCGACGGCGGTGACGGCGAGCACGCGTCCGCCGGCAGTTGTGGTGCGTCCATCATCGTCGATGGCGGTGCCGGCGTGGAAGACGTCGACCGCGTCGTCGACGGCGTCGAGGCCGTGGATCGCCTTGCCGGTGTCGTACGGGCCGGGGTATCCGCCGCTGACGATCGCGACGCTGACCGATGCCCGTCCGGAGTGCGAGATTGTGGCGCGCGGCAGGGGCTCTCCGCGCGCGGAAGCGGCGAGAACGGGGAGCAGGTCGCCGTCGAGCAGGGGCAGGACGGCCTGGGTCTCGGGATCGCCGAAGCGGGCGTTGAACTCGAGGACGTTGAGGGCTCCGTCGTCGATCATCAGTCCGGCGTAGAGCAGCCCGCGGAACTCGATGTTGTCGGATGACATCTGATCGACGACCGGCTGGTGGATGGAGGCGAAGACGTCGTCGGAGTCGCCGACAAAGCCAGGCGGAGCGTAGACGCCCATGCCGCCGGTATTGGGTCCGTGGTCGCCGTCCATGATCCGCTTGTAGTCGCAGCTGAGCGGGAGCGGAAGGATGTCGGCGCCGGAGACGATGGCCATCGCCGAGGCTTCCATGCCAGAGAGGCGGTCTTCAATCACGACGCGCTCGCCGGCGGAGCCGAAGGCGCCGGTAAACATCTGGTCGATGGCTTCGTGGGCGTCGTCGATGTGGTCGGGGACGATCACGCCCTTGCCGGCGGCGAGGCCGTCGGCCTTGAGCACGGGCAGATCGTCGGGTCCGAGGATTTCCAGCCACTTGTGGGCGGCCTGGGCGGTCTCGAAGAGCTCGCCTCCGGCGTGGGGAACGTTGGCAGCCTGCATGATCGACTTGGCGAACCACTTCGAGGATTCGATCCGGGCGGCCGACTGGGTGGGTCCGAACGCGGGGATGCCGCGGTCGTTGAGGGCATCAACCAGTCCGGCGGCGAGCGGCGCTTCGGGGCCTACGACGACGAGGTCGATACGGCGCTCGGCGGCGGCGTTGCAGATGCCGTCGATGTCGGAGTCGTGGATTGGCAGGTTCTCGCCGACTTGCGCAGTGCCGGCATTGCCGGGCGCGGCGAACATCGCTTCGCAGGCCGGAGACCGAGCCAGCTTCCAGGCCAGCGCGTGCTCACGTCCACCGCCGCCGACGATGAGGACTCTCATGAGGCGAGGCTAGCCGACCGCTGTCTGAATCTCGGCCGGAATCCGGCTGAGCTCGCCGTTGATGACGATGGGATCCATGGCCAGCATTTCGGAGCGGTAGGGGGACTCGGGGAGATCCTGCATCAGGTAGATCGGGATGTCGAGGATGTGGGCGAAACCCATTTCGAGGAAGCTGTTGCCTCCGATGTAGCGGGGCTTGCCGGGCAGGTCCTCGTTGAGGACGAGGATGGCGTCGGAAACCTTGATCTTCTCGTAGTGGGTGCGGATCAGGTCCTTGTCGCGCTTGAGGTCGGCACGCTGGCGGTCGTTAGCGCCTTCGTAGTCGAACTCGCGGGTGTCGACGGGGGTCAGGACTTCGTGACCGGCTTGCTCAAGGATGCCGCAGATTTCAGGCAGCCGATGCCTGAGCGACATGCTCATGCAGATGGTGATGACCATCTCAATTCACTCCCACTCAATCGTGCCGGGCGGCTTGGAGGTGATGTCGTAGACGACGCGGTTGATCTCGGGGATCTCGTTGACGATTCGATTGGCGATGGTTCCGATGACGTCGTAGGGGAGACGGGCCCAGTCAGCGGTCATGGCGTCGTCGGCCGTGACTGCGCGGATGGCGCAGACCCAGCCGTAGGTCCGGGCGTCGCCCTGGACGCCGACGGTGCGGGTGTCAGTGAGGATGGCGAAGGACTGCCAGAGTTGGTCGTACAGGCCGGCCTCCTGGACTTCCTCCATGACCACGGCGTCGGCGAGTTGGAGGACTCGGACCTTCTCATGGGTGACCGGGCCGATGATGCGGATGGCGAGGCCGGGGCCGGGATAGGGTTGGCGGCCGACGATCTCCTCGGGCAGTCCCAGTTCGCGTCCGACTTCTCGGACCTCGTCCTTGAACAGGTGGCGCAGGGGCTCGATCAGCTCGAAGCGGAGGTCGTCGGGGAGGCCGCCGACGTTGTGATGCGACTTGATCATCGCGGTGGCCGAGCCGTGGCCCGACCCGGCGCTCTCGACGACATCGGGGTACGTGGTGCCCTGGACGAGGAAGTCGACGCCGTGATCGTCACGGGCGATGTCGATTGCGGTCTCTTCGAAGACGGAGATGAAGGTCTCGCCGATTCGCTTGCGCTTGGTTTCGGGGTCGTCGACGCCGGCGAGTTCCTCGAGGAACTGATCGCCTGAGCGCGCGACGCGCAGGTTCATCCGCATGTTGCGCTGGAATGTGTCGACGACTTGCTCGGTCTCGCCCAGGCGCATGAGGCCGTTGTCGACGTAGATGCAGGTCAACTGGTCGCCGACGGCGCGGTGGACCAGGGCCGCGGCCACAGAGGAATCGACTCCGCCGGAGAGTCCACAGATCACGTGGTTGGCGCCGACTTGCTGCTGAATCTCGGCGACGGTCTCGCTGATGAAGTGGGCAGCGTCCCAATCGCCCGCGCAGCGGCAGATTTCGTAGACGAAGTTGCTGAGCAGGTGGAGGCCGTGTGGAGTGTGAACGACTTCAGGATGGAATTGGATGCCGTAGCGGTGGTCGTCGTCGCCCATCGCGGCGATGGGGATGCTGTCGGTGCCGGCCAGGGTGCGAAATCCGGTCGGCATCTGATCGACCCGGTCGCCGTGCGACATCCAGACCGGCATCGGACGGGGCAGATCGTCGAGCAGGCGCGATTCGTCCCGCGGATAGATATGGGCCGCGCCGAATTCGCGTTCTCGGCCGCTTTCGACGCGACCGCCGAGCTGATTGGCCATCGTCTGCATGCCGTAGCAGATGCCGAGCACCGGCATACGTCCGTCGAGCGCCCAGTCCGGAGCGGTTGGGGCGCCGTCGTCGTGGACGCTGGCGGGTCCGCCGCTGAGAATGACGCCCTTCGGATTCAACTGGCGAACCCGCTCCCAGGACGCCGTCGGGGGCACCAGCTCGCAATAGACGTTGAGCTCGCGCACGCGCCGGGCGATCAGCATGGCGGTCTGCGAGCCGAGGTCGACGATGACGATCGATTCGTGCTCGGTGGAGACGAGAGAAGCCTGGCTGTTCACGTCATAATGATACGCGCGGAGTATGATGGATCCGTGTTTAACGGGGAACTTGATCAGGCAGTTGATCATTTGCGCCGCGGCGGGGTCGTAGCGCTGCCGACCGACACGCAGTATGCGCTGAGCGCTGTCGCCAGCGACGATCGGGCGGTGGCGTCGGTCTTCCAACTCAAGCAGCGGCCGGGAGGCGAGAACCTGCCGGTCTTTCTGCCGCCCGCGCGCTGGCGGGAGCACCTGGAGGAGATGGCCGAGCCGCTGGAAGAGCGGGTCCTGGCGCTGGCAACGGAGGCCTGGCCGGGTGCGGTGACGTTGATCGTGAACAAGCGGACGGATTGGCGCACCAACGCGGTCGACGGCGGTACGATCGCGCTGCGCATTCCGGACCACCCGATTGCGACTGCGGTGCTGGACCTCGTTGATGCGCCGTTGACGGGAACGTCGGCGAACGTCCATGGTGAGCCGGCGTCTTTGACGGCGGCAGATGTGCGCAGTCAGTTCAATCCAAACGGTTCCACCGATAGGTTTAGTGAATCACTTCACATACTCTCCGAGGGCGGGGTAATGCCTGCGGGTGCGGCCTCGACTATCTTGGATTGCACGGGCCGGATACCGCGCGTTCTGCGTCGTGGACCACAGCTCAGCGCATCTGTCGGAGAGTTGCTCATGCGGCACTGGGGCCTCTCCGATTTGGAGTCGGTTTCCTGAAATCAGGGCCTGCGGGTCTGGATAGGGGCAGCGGCACGTGCGTATCGCGATAGGCAGCGACCATGCGGGCTTTGAGCTGAAGGAACGTCTTCGCGAACAACTGGCAACGCAGGGTCATCAGATCCGAGATTTCGGCCCGGTGTCGAAGGAGCCGACCGATTACGCCGACGTCGCCGCTCCACTCGCCGAAGCCGTCGTCGATGGCCAGCACCAGCTCGGCATTGTGATCTGTTCGAACGGCGTCGGCGTGAGTATCGCCGCCAACAAGGTGCGGGGCGCCCGTGCGGCGCTGTGCACCGATACCTGGTCGGCGCGCCGGGCTCGCGAGCACACCGATTGCAACATCCTGGCGCTGGGCTCCTATGTGACCGGCCACGCGCTGGCTGCTGACATCGTTGACGCATTCGTTGAAGCCGAGTTCGAGGGCGGCCGGCACGTGCGCCGACTGGCCAAGCTGGCGGCGGTGGAAGCCCGACACAGCGAGGGGCACAGCGAGCTGCCCGGCCGCGCGCTGGACGAAGGCAACGAACGACAGGCGGAGGCCGAGCTCTCTCCCATGGCCTGACCCGATATTCGCGCCGGCGGATCCGGCTCGCGATGACCCTGGATTGCTTCACGATGAGTAACGTTTCGATTCGCAACCTGGATCTGGCCGGGAAGCGAGTCCTCCTGCGTCTCGACCTGAACGTGCCCATGGACGGCGCTCGGGTGCTCGACGATACCCGTATCCGAGCAGCCGTACCTACCGTCAAATATGCGCTGGAGCAGGGCGCGTCGGTCGTGGTCTGTTCGCATCTCGGCCGGCCCGGAGGCGAGCGCAATCCCGCGTTCGATCTGACCCCGGTCGCCGTTCGCCTCGCGCGCACGCTGCGGATGAACGTCCGCATGGCTCCCGACTGCATCGGTGACGTAGCTACCCAGATGTCGTCCGAGCTGAAGTCGGGTGAAGTGATGGTGCTGCAGAATCTCCGATTCCACGAAGAGGAAGAGGAGGACGACAACGAATTCGCGGCGCAACTGGCCGACCTGGCCGATGTCTACGTCAATGACGCCTTTGGCGCGGCGCACCGGGCGCATGCGTCGACCCATGCAGTGGCAACGATGATGCCATCGGCCGGCGGGCTCCTGCTCGACCGTGAGATCGAGGCATTGGAGCCGATCCGGCGGGGCGAGGCGGGCAAGTTGGGGTTCATCTCCGGCGGCGCGAAGGTGTCCGACAAACTGGGGCTGCTCGAGCGCATCGCGGAAATCTCGGAGGTGATTGCGATCGGCGGCGCCATGGCGAACACGTTCCTGCTCGCTCGAGGCCTGCCGACCGGCGCTTCACTGCTTGAGCAAGACATGGTCGAGGCAGCCAATGAGATCACGGCCACGGCGCACGATGAGCATTGCGAACTGTTAATCCCCGGTGACTGCGTGATCGCGCGCGGCGCCGACGAACCGCCGCGGGCCAAGCCGCTCGTCTTCACGGAAGAAGAGATTCCCGAGGACTGGCAGATCCTCGATGTCGGACCGACGACGGTGGAGACGTTCGCCGAAGCCATCAAGGACTGCGATACGGTCGTCTGGAACGGTCCGCTGGGCCTGTTCGAGCGCGAGGCCTTTTCGGGCGGTACCCGTGCGATGGCAGAAGCGCTGGCCAAACTGGAAGACGCGACGACCGTGATCTGCGGCGGCGAAACGGCCGCGGCCGTGGCTCAGTTTCGGCTGACCAACAAGATGTCGCACGTCTCGACCGGAGGCGGCGCGGCCCTGGAGTATCTGCAAGGGCTCGACCTGCCCGGCATCGCAGTCCTGCCCGAGGCCGCCGACGATGTTGATGAGGAGGACGACTAATGGCCAGAACGCCGATCGCGGCCGGAAACTGGAAGATGAACGGCACCAATTCAGAGGCCCGCGCCCTGTGCCGCGGACTGGCCGGGATCGACGACATCGACGGAGTCGACGTGGTGCTCTCGCCCAGCTTCACCCAGTTGCCATTGGTCTGGGACTTCTGGTGCGGCACTGAGGTACACATCGCCGGTCAGAACATCCACACCCAGCCATCCGGGGCTTACACCGGCGAGGTCTCGCCCGTGCAACTGGCCGAAGTCGCCGATTGGGTCATCCTGGGGCATTCCGAGCGGCGGCAGTTCTTCTGTGAGGACGACCAGGCGCTGGCACTGAAGCTGCGCGCGGCCGAAGCGCATGGACTGACATCGATTCTTTGCGTGGGTGAGTCGGAGGCGGAGCAGGAGAACAACCGAACCAAGGCGGTGTTGACTCGGCAAGTATCGATCGCGCTCGGCGACGACCCGGCGCCGGCAGGGCTCGTGATCGCCTACGAGCCGGTCTGGGCGATCGGTACCGGCAAGGCCGCAACGCCGGAGGAGGCCGAGTCCGCCTGTGCGCACATCCGCTCGGTCGTAGCCGACACGGCCGGTTCGGAGGCCGCCGACGGCGTACGCATCCTCTACGGCGGATCCGTGAATCCGTCCAACATTGCCGATTTCATGGCCCAACCAGACATCGACGGGGCGCTCGTCGGCGGCGCCTCGCTGCAGGCCGATGCCTTCCTCGCCATCACCCAGGCCATTGCCGACAGCGCCTGAGACAGGGCCGCTCATCGCGGTCGTTGGGCTCACCGCCTCGGGGAAGTCCGACTGGGCGATGGAGATCGCTCGCCGACTCGATGGCGAGATCGTCTCAATCGACTCGCGCCAGATCTACCGTCGACTCGACATTGGCACGGCCAAGCCCACCGCCGAGATGCGGTCGGAGATCCGGCACTGGTGCATCGGCGTGGTCGAGCCAACCGAGCGCTACTCCCTGGGTGAGTATCTCAAGTCCGCCCGGGCAGCAATCGAAGACATCCGCGGGAGGGGCAAACGGCCGGTCGCCGTTGGCGGCAGTGGGCAACATATGCACGCCTTGCTGGAGGGCTGGCAGATTCCGCCGGTGGTTGAGGATTCGCAACTCCGTGATGCGCTTTCAGAGGAAACTGCCGAGTCGCTGTACGACCGGCTGAGCGAAGTCGATCCTCATGCAGCGGAGCAGATCGGGCCGACGAATGTCAGGCGTCTGATCAGGGCGCTGGAGGTCTATCACGTCACCGGCCAGCCGATTTCGGAATGGCAACGGATGCGCGAGCCGGTCGACTACCGGGCATGCGCGCCGGACCCGTCGCTGGATGAGGTTGACGCGCGGATCGGTCTGCGCACCGAGGCGATGTTCGAGGCAGGATTGGTTGACGAGGTTCGGCAGTTGCTCGCTGAGGGGTTGCCGGAGGGCGCCCCCGGCTTCGACTCCATCGGATATCGAGAAGTCCTGGCACATTTGCGCGGCGAGTGTTCGCTGGACGAAGCGCTGGAAGGCGTGGCACAGGCGACTCGACGCTTCGCACGGCGCCAACGAGGCTGGTTCCGGCGCGACGATCCCTCGATTTGTTGGGCGGCTGATGTTCCGCTGGCAATGCTTGAGTAAGATGCAGATCAACCGCCGGAGAGCAGCATGTCCATTCCGTTCCTCAAAGTGCAGGGCGCTGGCAATGATTTCGTCCTGATCGACGCGATGGGCGAGAATGCCTACCGCGCCGAGTTCGACTGGTCGGCCCTGGCGCCGCGCATTTGCAACCGTCACGTCGGTATCGGCGCAGACGGGATCTTGATCGCTCGGAACTCCGATCTTGCCCCCGCCCAAATGGTGATTGTCAATGCAGATGGTTCGAATGGCGACATGTGCGGCAACGGGCTGCGCTGCTTTACCAAGTATCTAATCGAGCGGCGTCGGATCATGCCCGAGGGAGACGTGCTTTCGGTAGAGACCGGCGCTGGTGTGCTCGACAGCTACGTCTTCGACATCCAGGAGAGCAGCATCGATGTCGTCACGGTCGATATGGGCGCCCCGCTCCTGGCTCCTACACAGATACCGGTCCGCCACGACGGCGACGGGCCTGTCGTGCGGCACGTACTGGACTACCACTTGGGCCCTATAGAGCTCACATGTGTGAGCATGGGCAACCCGCACGCCGTGTGGTTCAGAGATGGCGATCCACGGGACCTGGATGACTTTCAGCTGGAGGACTACGGCCCGCTGATCGAGACCTGGCCGGACTTCCCCAAGAAGACCAACGTCGAGATCGTCAACGTCCTAGCCCCCGATCACCTCAAGATGCGCGTGTGGGAGCGCGGCGTCGGGTTAACTCAGGCCTGCGGCACCGGCGCGTGCGCTGTGATGGTCGCCGCGCGCTTGCGCGGGTACGTCAGGGATGAGGCCACTGTGTCGATGCCCGGCGGCGATGTCCAGATTCGCTGGGAAGGCCCCGACGACCCTCCCAACAGAGTGTTTATGACCGGGCCCGCAACATTTTCGTTTGAAGGACAACTGGACGCGAACCTGTTGAGCGTCCGTTAGCCATGCACAACGTTTCGACCCCGACTCACGAGCGAATGGACGACTGATGGTCACACCTGACTACACGCGGCACGCCCAGGATGTCGCGCCCGGTTTCGTGCGCGAGCTGCACGAAACGCTGGCGACGAAGAATCTCGCCTATCGCAATCAGCCCGACGTGAACTTCGACGAACTGGTGCGTCTACCGCGGATGCTCTCGACGCAGTGCGACGACGGATATGTGATCGGCATTCCCTACGGCCGGCACCTGCGCGTCTTCTACGAGTTCGACACGATCAATCACATCCGCCTGCATCTGACCAACCTGCTCAATGAGATGGGCGAATTGGCCACCGAGCACTCGGAATCCGAGCTGATGGTGATCGACTACACCGATTTTCCCCATCGCCACTACGTCGAGCCGATGCTGATCGGCGCGGGCTTCACCTCGCCGTCCGAGGTGTCGGTGATGCGCTGCCGCGACGTGCGCGATCAGACGTTGCCGGAACTCGCGCCGGGGATTGTCGTCCGCGATGCATCCGAGGACGACGCGGAGGCGGTGGTCGGGATCGAGCAGGAAGCCGCCGGAGAGGGCGCGCATGCGCCGCCGCTGGCGACTCAGTTCTTCGGCGACTCCGAATGGATCGGGATCGCCGAATGCGACGGCGCGGCAGCCGGGTATATCCGCACGATTCC
The DNA here is from genome assembly GCA_009838735.1 of Chloroflexota bacterium. Classification (GTDB taxonomy): domain Bacteria; phylum Chloroflexota; class Dehalococcoidia; order Bin125; family Bin125; genus Bin125. The sequence continues at coordinate 35,991 of VXQZ01000007.1, read as the reverse complement.
GACCGAGAAGCGTGGGATCGCCGCTGAAGAGCTGATCGTCCACCCGGAACAGGACTTCACTGAGGTCTCGCGTGCGCTGCTCGCAACGGCGATGCAGCGCGGGGCCGAGGCGAATCGGCGGGCGATGACGCTTCGCGTGTCGGGTGAAAGCGTGGGCGAACCGCTGCTGCAAGAGCTCAGCTTCCGTCACGTGACCAACGAGCTGAGCTATCAGCGGCCCGCCGATCCGGCCGAGGTCCAGCGCCGCTACGACGATCGGGTGACGACCTACGTCAAGGTCGGCAAGATCTGGGGCCGCTTCTAACCTCGTCTCTCTCCCCCTTTGCAGGGGGAGATGCCGCAGGCAGAGGGGGTCTCCGCCCAAGCTGAGAGAGTCTTCATGCGCACCGCTGAACGTGTCCGGAATCTTCCGCCTTATCTCTTTGTCGAAATCTCGCGCAAGATTGCGGAGCAACGCGAGAAGGGTGTGCGCGTCATCTCCTTCGGCATCGGCGATCCCGACCTGCCGACGCATCCGCACATTCTCGAAGCGCTGCACGAACACACCGACGTGCCTGCCAATCACCGATATCCGGAGACCGAAGGACTGCCCGAGCTGCGCGAGTGCATCGCCCGCTGGATGGCGCAACGCTTCGAGGTCGCACTCGATCCGGCCACGGAGATCGTTCCGCTGATCGGGGCGAAAGAAGGGATCGCCAACTCGGCGCTCTGCTTCATTGATCCGGGCGACGTGGCGCTCGTCCCCGATCCGGCGTATCCGGTGTACGCAATTGGCACCATGTTTGCGGGTGGCATTTCGCACACCATGCCGCTGACTGAAGAGAACGGATTCCTGCCCGATCTCGACGCGATCCCGGCCGACGTGCGTGAGCAGGCCCGGGTGCTCTGGATCAACTATCCGAACAATCCCACCGGAGCGCTGGCCGACATCGACTTCTTTGAACGCGCCGCCCAGTTCGGCCTTGACCACGAGATCGCCGTGCTGCACGACAACGCCTATTGCGACGTCACCTTCGACGGTTACGAGGCGCCCGCGTACTTGCAGGCGCCGTCGGGCAAGGCCGCCGGGATGGAGTACTTCTCCCTTTCCAAGACATTCAACATGACCGGCTGGCGGCTCGGCTGGGCCTGCGGCAACGTCGAGCTGGTCGACCCGCTGCTGCGGGTGAAGTCCAACATCGACTCGGGCATCCCCCAGGCGATCCAGCAGATGGCGATCGCCGCGCTGGACGGCGACCAGTCGGTGATCGAGGCGAACAACGCGATCATCCAGAAGCGTCGCGACAAAGTCGTCAATGCGCTCCGCTCAATCGGTCTTGAGGTGACGAATCCGAAGGCGTCGCTCTACATCTGGGCCAGGATCCCAGAGGGGGACACATCCGCCGACTTTGCCGCCCGCCTGATCGAGGAACAAGGTGTCGTCGTGACTCCCGGAAACGGCTATGGGCCGGCCGGAGAAGGCTACATCCGCCTGAGTCTGACGCTGCCCGACAACGAGGTCGACGAAGGCGTCGAACGGATCGCGGCGTTCACTTCGCAGTAAGCTGGAGTCAATCACCTCAAGAAGGGGTCCGCGCTGACATGTTCAACTAGCTCCGTCTGTTGCTCTGACTAGACTGCACCTCGTCCGATGGCGTCAGCCGTCCGACGTAGCGACGGAGACTACGATTCCACGTCAACGCAATCGGCGACCGAAGAGTGGTCGCCGCAAGCACCATCCGACACATCCACCCTTTGAGCGGGCGATCCTCGTGGGCGTCGACTACCGTCACGCCGGGCACTGGGACATCGATTCATCCCTAGAAGAACTCTCGCAACTCGCGTTCACCGCCGGCGCGATGCCGTTGGCGAGGGTCAAGCAGCGTCTTCGCCATCCCGATCCCCGTTCATACGTGGGCAAGGGCAAGTTGGAGCAGATCGCTGAGCTGCGCGATGAGCTCAAGGCGTCGCTTGCCATCTTCGACGACGAGCTCACGCCCGCTCAGCAGCGCAACCTCGAAAAGCGGCTGGGGATCAAGATCATTGATCGAACGGCGCTGATCCTGGACATCTTCAGTCAGCGGGCCCACACCCGTGAGGGCGTCGTGCAGGTCGCCCTGGCCCAGCACGAGTACCTGCTGCCGCGGCTGACCGGGCAATGGGAGCACCTGGAGCGGATGGAAGGCGCGATTGGCTCACGCGGTCCAGGTGAGACCCAGCTCGAGACCGACCGCCGGCTGATCCGTAATCAGATCAAACGGCTGAAGAAGGACCTCGAGCGGGTTCGCACTCATCGGCAGCAACATCGCAACAAGCGCGACCGGGCCGGGATTCCGCTCGTTGCTCTGGTCGGCTACACCAACGCCGGCAAATCGACGCTGATGAACACCCTGACCGATGCCAAGGTCCGCGCGCGCGATCGGCTCTTCGAGACGCTCGATCCGACGACGCGCCGCTGTCGGCTGTCCGACGAGCACTCCGTGCTGCTGTCCGACACGGTGGGGTTCATCCAGAAGCTACCGACGCAGCTCGTCGCGGCGTTCCGAGCGACGCTTGAGGAGCTGGAAGAGGCTGACCTGCTGCTGCACGTCGTCGATGGCACCTCGCCCGATGTCCTCGAACAGGTCGCCAGCGTCGAGCGGACATTGCGTGAGCTCGGCGTCGATCAGCGCCCCACGCTGACCGTGGTCAACAAGATCGATGCGATCGAGCAGCCGTTGGACGAGGTACTGGAGGCAATTGCCGAAGAGGTCGGCGCTCGGCCGATCGCGGTCTCGGCGCAGGAGCAGGTCAACCTGGACGAACTCCGGGGAGCCATCGCAGATCTGATCCCGGGCCTCCAGGGAGTGCACATCATCCATCGCCGCTCCGATCACGCAGCGGCCGCGAGCTAGGCCTTCCCTTCCGATCCCCTCTCCCCGAGAGAGAGGGAGTCCATTAGCTGGGCCTCTTGGCCTTGCGGTCTCCCGGTATCATTCACGCCATGACCACCCAAGCCGCTGCAGGTCCCCTCGCTCCGTTTCGTGTCATCGACTTGACCAACGAGCTGGGCCAACTCGCCGGTCGGATGCTCGGCGACCTGGGCGCGGAAGTGATCAAGGTGGAGCAGCCGGGCGGCGACGAGTCGCGATTCATCGGTCCGTTCCGCGGCGACGTGGTCGATCCCGAGTACTCGCTGCACTGGTGGACATTCAACGCCAACAAGCTGGGCGCCACGCTCGACCTCACGACCACTGGCGGCCAGGAACTCTTCACCCGGTTGTTGGACAGCGCCGATTTCCTGATTGAGACCTGTCCACCGGACGCCGCTGCGGCGCTGGGTCTGGGCGTTGAGACGGTGCGCTCATCGCATCCGCGGCTGGTGCACACGTCAATCACGCCGTTCGGTCGCGAGGGACCGTATGCCAACTGGAAGGCGACCGACCTGGTCGGCACGGCGATGGGCGGCCTGTCATCCCTGTGCGGCGCGCCCGGGCGTCCGCCGATCCGGCCGACCGCCTCGCAGGGCTTCACCCAGGCCTCCGCGCAGGCGGTGGTTGGCACGCTGATCGCGCATTACCAGCGCACGAAGACCGGGCGCGGCCAGCACGTCGATCAGTCGATGCAGGAAGCAGTCACCTTCACTCATGACAACGCATCGCCGACCTGGGATATTCGCGGGATCAACAACGGCCGTCCGGGTAACGGGCGCGAGATTGGCGGATACAAGTCGGGTCAATACGTCTACGAGGCGGCCGACGGCTATGTTGCCGCGCTCTCCTATGGCGGACTTTTTGGTTTGACGGCGCGGCAGACGATCGAATGGCTCGACCATCACGGCTTGGCCGGCGATCTGACCTCGGACGAATGGCTGGCCAAGCTCGACGCGACGCAGGGCATCCTGATTCCTCCCACCGGGGAAGACGGCGACCATCTCAATGATGTGCTGGTGGCGTTCTGCAAGCGGTTCACCCGCGCGCAACTGGTTTCCGAGGCGCAACAGATCCGCAATGGCTGGGGCATTGTGCATACGCCCAGCGATCTGCTCGAGAACGAACACCTTGCTGCCCGCGACTACTGGACAGAGGTCGAGCACGAGGAAGCCCATGTCACGTATCCGGGTCCCTGGGCCAGGTTGAGCAAAACTCCTATCTCAATCCGTCATCGAGCGCCGCGGATCGGAGAGCACAACTTCTACGTCTACGGCAACCTGCTCGGTTTCTCGGACGACGAGATTATGCAGCTATCCGACGAGGGCGCAATCTAGGAGCGGCACATGGCGATCAGCACGGTCTTCGAGGGCATACGCGTCGCTGATTTCGCCTGGGTGGGCGTCGGACCGCTGGTCTCCAAGTACCTCGCCGACCATGGCGCGGAGGTGATCAGGATCGAATCCTCCGTCCGGCCCGAGCCGCTGCGGCGCGCTCCTCCCTTTGCCAATGATGAACCGGGCCTCGACAACAGCGGCTACTACGCCGATTTCAACTCTTCCAAGCAGTGCGTGTCGCTCAACCTGCAGCATCCCGACGGCGTCAGGATCGCCAAGCGGATCGTCGAACACTGCGACATCGTGACCGAGTCCTTCACGCCCAAGGCGATGCGCGCATGGGGCATGACCTACGAGGATCTTTATGAGGTCCGGCCCGACCTGATCATGATCTCGATGCCGATGTACGGCCTGACCGGTCCCTGGTCGATGTGGCAGGGTTATGGGCATGTGCTCCAGGCGGCGGCCGGAATCTCTCACCTGACCGCCTACCCGGGTGAGGAGCCAATCGGCACCGGTGTCGCCTACACGGACTTCCTCGTGCCACATTTCGCCGCCTCAGCGCTGCTGGCGGCTCTTGACCATCGGCACCGCACCGGCGAAGGACAAAACATCGACTTCGGCCAGATGGAGGCCGCGATCCACGCCACCGAAACGATGGTCCTCGATTACACCGTCAACGGCCGGGAGCAACAGCCCCTCGGCGCGGGCCATCCCGACTATCGCCCCTATGGCACCTACCAGTGCGCGGCGCGAGGCGAGGACGACGACCGTTGGATCGCGATCACCGTCACCAGCGAAGCCGAACTGGCATCGCTGGCGGATGTGGCGGGTCAGCCCTCATGGACCTCGTTGGAGGCGGACGCGCTCGATTCCGAGATCGCCTCCTGGACACGGACTCAGCAAGGCGAGGAGTTGATGCAGCAATTGCAGAGCGCCGGAGTCCCGGCAGGCGTCGTGCAGACGCCCGAGGATCTGCGCGGAGACCCGCAACTCGCGCACCGAGGCCACTTCTGGATGCTCGATCACCCGACCATGGGCCACCGAGCGTACGACGGCCCTTCATTCCGCCTCTCCGAAACGCCGGCCGAACTGACCAAGGCAGCTCCGCTGCTGGGCGAGGACAACGAGTACGTCTACAAAGACATCGTCGGCATGTCGGACGACGAATATGTCGAGCACCTGGTCTCGGGTGCGTTCGACTAGGCAGCCGTGTCCCTCAACGTCGAAGCCTACGACGCTCATCAGATCCTGACACCCGGGACCGGTTACCTCAGCAAATACGACCACTCGCTCAATCCGTATGTGGGTTGCAGCTTCGGCTGTTCCTACTGCTATGCCGCCTTCTTTGCCCCGTTCGACAAACAGGCGTCGTGGGGCGACTGGGTCCGAGTCAAGCAGAACGCCACGCTCAAACTTTCCCGGATTCGACGCTCGCTTGAGGGCAAGACCATCTACATGAGCAGCGCCACCGACCCGTACCAGCCGATTGAGCGACGCCTCGAGCTGACGCGCTCGCTGCTGCCGATCCTGGCTGAGAAGGGCGCTCATCTGGTCGTTCAGACCCGCAGCCCGCTCGTGACTCGCGACATCGACCTGCTTCGACGATTCGATCAGGTCTGCGTCAATCTCAGTATCACGACCGATTGCGAGGACGTCCGCCGAGCGTTCGAGCCTCGCAATCCTCCGATCCGCGATCGACTCGACGCCGCCGCGACTGTTGCCGCAGCCGGTGTACCTGTCGCGATTACGCTGACGCCGCTCTTGCCCATTGTGGATCCGGATGGCTTCGCATCGCAGGTCGCCGAGACCGGCGCGCGCCGATTCGCCATCGATCAGTTCGCCGACACATCCGGACACTTCCGCGCCGGCACCGGCGAGTCAGCCAGATGCCTGGCAGACGGTCTTGCCTGGGACTCAGCTCGTTACCAGCACGCCAGCGCTGTGATCACTGACCGGTTGGCTCCCGATATCCGGGCAGGCGTCGCCGGATTCAGTCCGGATTATCTGCTGAGCAGTCCCGCGCCACGGTGATCATCGTCTCGGCTACGGCGTCCGGGCGGCGCATGGGGATGAAGTGGTCCGAGTCCTCGACCACCGACTCGAAGGCGTTGGGGAAGACCTCGACCGCATTCTGACCCGTCGGCGACGCGTGTCCAAAGCTCTCACCGGCTCGCAGGATCAAGGTCGGTTGTCCCGCCCTGGCCATGTCCGGCCATGGGTCGACGGTTGGCGCGTACTCGAAGCACCAGGCCTCGACCTCGGGGTCGCAGGCCAGCTCCCATTCTCCGAGCGTGTTGGTCGGATTCAGCCCGTAGCGGACATAGCTCTCGACTGCTTCTCTCGGCCAATGCGTGAAGGCGCCGCGGCCGGTCAGCGAGTCCGCCATCTCCTGAGGACTCGACCAGATTCGTCGACGCTTGCGGGCGGCGACTGAGAGGCTATCGGGAGGGGTTGGAGGCATCGGACCGCGAGGATTGACCAGTACCGGATCGATCAGCGCCAGCGATTCGATGCGGTCGCCCGTTGCAGCCGCGATCGTACAGACGCAGCCGCCCATCGAGTGTCCGGCGGCGACCATATCAGTGAGATCTCGCTGCGCCAGCCACTCGTTCAGGTCAGCCGCCATCTCGCGCCAGTCGGCCCCGGCCTTGTCGGGCGGCGCTTGCGAGGCGCCGTGACCGCGCATGTCGAGGGCAAAGACACGCCAGTCGTCGGGCAGCAGCCGCACGACGGCGTCCCAGGTGCGAGCGTGGAAACCCGTCGCGTGGATCAGGACGGCCGTCCGAACCGGATCGCCGCTCGACGGCCATTCCCAGACCCGCAGCTGGTAGCCGCGGATCTGCGCCGTTGACGCCGTCGGTAGTGGTCGCATGGACGGTTACGTCCGACGCTTGAGCGCGCCGCGGCCGTCGCCGAACGGGTCGTCGCGCCACTCGAGCGCGACCTTGAGCCCCTTCTCGCGGCCGATGTTGACGAACTCGTCGATGCTCGGCGCTTCATGCCAGATGGCGTCGAAGTCTGCGCCTTCGGAGGCCGCGACGCGCAGGCCCATCAGTTCAAACCAGCGGTTGGTCGAGTGCTTGTGTACGGTCAGGCCGTCCAGCGGGACGTTGGCGATCCGCTGGCAGTAGGCCATCGTCTCCTCGTCGAGCCGTTCCTCGGGGTAGGCGCGGTTGATCATTCCGATTCGTTCGGCTTCGATGCCGTCGACGGTGTCGCCGCTGAACAGCAGCTCCTTCGTCTTCAGCATGCCGATCTTGGCCGGCCACATGCCGAGGGTCGGCGGAATGCCGATCGCGCGGCCGGCCGGGTGGCCGAAACGCGCCGTTTCTGACGCGAAGACGATGTCGCAAGCGCCGATCATCTCGCCGCCGCCGGCGAGGCACCAGCCGTGCACCTGGGCGACGATCGGTTTGCGATAACCCCACATCCAGAGCCAACGGTCGACAGAGACGCGCAGGTTCTCGCGGTCGAGCGCGATCCGCGACTCGCCCAGCTCCCAGGCCTGGTCTCCGGTGCGCTGGTTCGGACGCCAGCTCATCGCCCCGCCGCCCGGCGTCAGGTCGTATCCCGCGCAGAACGCGCGGCCGGCGCCCTTGAGCCGGATGACGCGGACGTCGTCGCCGGGATTCAACTCACGCAGCGCCGCTTCCAGGTCGTCGCGCAACCCGCCCGAGATCGCATTGAGCTTCTCCGGACGGTTCAGGGTGATCGTGGCCACCGGGCCGTCGACTTCGACCAGGACGTTTTCGTATTCAGTCATCGAGTCTCCTCTGCAAAAGTCGATTGAATGGTACCGGGGCGGGCACTTCCGACACCGACACGCCCTGTCGGAGTGGTTGGTAGAGATTTTTTTCCTGAGCGGCGGCGGAGAACAAAACGGTCGAAGCACCGTGCATTGCTGGGTTTCGCCGATTCGGGTGGTTGAACAGTGGTTGAGTTTGGAAGGTGTTGGTTAGCCGGGAGTGGGTTGGTCGGAGGCATGTCTGAGGCTCGCAGCGTGCTTTGGGTCGGACAAGATTCGTTCAGCATATCAGCACTAATGTGCGCCATGGGAGCCGAGCGTGCAAGGGGAGAGTGATTCTGTGCGGGTCTCAGCGCCGCACCGCGCCTCGACCGTCGCCGTATGGATCGTCTCGCCACTCCAGGGCGGCTTTGAGACCTTTGGTCATCGAGATCTTGCCGAACTCCTCGATCGCCGCCGTCTCGGCGAAGATCGCGTTGAACTCCGCGCCTTCGTAGACCGACATCGTCAGGCCCATCAGTTCGGCCCAGCGGTTGGTCGAGTGCTTGTGAACGGTCAGACCGTCGAGGGGGACGTTGGCGATGCGTTGGCACCAGGCCATCGTTTCCTCGTCCAGCTGTTCCTCGGGATAGACACGGTTGATCATCCCGATCCGCTCCGCCTCGACAGCGTCGATCGTGTCGCCGCTGAACAGCAGTTCTTTGGTCTTGAGCATGCCAATCTTGGCGGGCCACATGCCCAGGGTGGGCGGCTGGCCCAAGGCTCGACCAGCCGGGTGGCCGAAGCGGGCCGTCTCGGCGGCGAAGATGATGTCGCAGGAGCCGACCAGGTCGTTGCCTCCGGCCAGGCACCAGCCGTGGACCTGGGCCACGATCGGTTTGCGATACGACCAGATCCAGAGCCAGCGATCCATCGAGTCGCGCAGGTGCTCGCGATTGAGCGACGCCATCGACTCGCCCAGTTCCCACGCCTGATCGCCGGTCCTCCTGTTGGGAACGAACTGGAAATCGTTGTCCTCGGGCGTGATGTCGTAGCCGGCGCAGAACGCTCGGCCGGCTGCCTTGATCCGGATCACCCGCACCGAATCGCCGGGATTCAACTCGCGCAACGCCGCGGCCAGGTCGTCGCGCAGCCGCTCCGACAGCGCATTGAGCTTCTCTGGACGATTCAGTGTGATCGTGGCCACAGGTCCGTCGATGTCGACGAGGATGTTCTGATAGTCGGTCATGAGTCCCACTCACCGCCCGTGTCCTGCTCGCGTTGTTGGGCCTCGTAGGCAGCGCGACGGCGGGCCATCTCGGCTCGGATTCGGTCGTTTTCGCGCTGCGCTCGGCGAGCGTTGCCCTTGACTGCCGCGCGCCGACGGCTGCGCCGTCGTTGCTCCGCTTCACGCCGCCGCCGGTGGGACTGGAGGATGAGCTCCTGTTCCTCCTCGCTGACCTCGCGGGCCGGACGGTAGAGGTCTTCGGGCGTCGGGGCGAGTGGATTGCTGAGCCGCTCGATGAGCAGGTCATGAGCGGCCTTCAACCTGGTGAATTGCTCCGCTGCATCCGGCGCGTTGGACACATCAGGATGCACCACCTTGGCCTTGCGGCGGAACGCCTTTCGGATCTCGTCCTCCGACGCGCCGGAGGCGATGCCAAGGAGTTCGTTGGGGTCGTAGGCGTCGAGCATCAGATCGCAGCCTTATGCAATCGCAGCGCGTACTCCGACACGCGAGCTCCCAACTTCCTCGCTTGCTCCCGATCCAGATCGGTCACCTTACGCACCGCCGTCGCGCCGTAGTAGCTGCCTGAGTGGTTCATGGTTGAGGTCCAGGGCAGTCCCACGATCAGCATTCCGTGGCCGATTAAGAGATGGACCAATTGCAGCAAGGTCGCCTCGAGACCGCCCGAGGGACTCCAGCCGGCGCTGAATGCGGCTGCTGGTTTGTCGGCCAGCTCTCCCGTCTCCCAGAGGTCGCCGGTGTAGTCCCACCAGTGCTTGAGCCGTCCGGTGATCCCGGTCCAGTTGGGGCTGCCCAGGATCAGGGCGTCGCACCTGACCAGCTCATCTTTGTCGGCGATGTCAAGGGGACGATCCCAGACTTCGACGCCGCCGACCGAGGCTGCGCCGTCGACGACCGATTTCGCGAGTTCTGCGACGAGTCCCTGTGAGTCGTAGAGCACCAGCACTACCACGTTCCCGGCTTCGTCCGGCATCAGATGTCCGTCTCGAACCAGGCGGCCTGGCCGGGCATTTCCTCCACGCCGACTCGCAATCGTGCCAGACCCTGTGGCCCGGAGAGCTGAAGCGACTCGATCAGTTGTCCGGCGATGTACTGCGACAGCCGTTCCGCCGTGCTGTTGTCGATCGGCAAGGCCGCGACATCGTGTTTGGGCAACCGGTATGACAGTTCGTCCTGGTACTGAATCAGGTAATGAGTGTCGTCGTCCGTAATCGTCAGTGCCCGCGAGTCCATCTGGAGCAGGAATTTGTGGTCGAGCGTCTCACAGACTTCGCGGGTCAGACGCTTGAGCAGTGAGAAATCGATCACCCACGATTCATCGGTCAGCGGGCCGACGACTTCGACGAAGACGTCGTAGTTGTGGCCGTGAATCGGCTCCAACTCGTCGGCGAAGGTGGCGAAGTGTCCGGCGGCGAATCGCAGGCGCTGGCGCTCGACCGTCACGGAGTGGCTGGACGACTGACTCGAAGGCTGATCGGGCATAGGCGCAGCGTAACCTGCGCCCATGACTCTGCCTCCGCCGCGCGATGTCGCCCGCTGGCTCTGGACCTGGCGGCAGATCATCCTGCTCGGCATCCTGACCTGTGGGGCCTACGGGCTCGTGCTCTATGGATTCGGGATCATCGCCGGTCCGATTCAGGAGGACGAAGGCTGGTCATCGGCGGCTGTCAACGCTGCATTCATGGGCTCGTATCTGCTGGGCGCGGCCGCCTCGTTGGTTTCGGGACGCGTTCTCGACGCATTGGGGCCTCGTCCGGTTCTGTGGACCGGCCTGATCGTCGGCACAGTGTTCCTAATGGCCGCCTCGTACTCCGAGAACATCTGGTTGTTCATCGTCTTCTGGACGATCGGCGGGGCGGTGACCATCGCCGGGCTCTTTTACAACGTCACCATGCCGATTGCAGCTCGGTTGTTTCCCAAACGGCAGACCGCGGCGATGACCGTGTTGGTGACCACCGGCGGCTTCTCATCGGTCATCTTCATGCCGCTGACCGGCCTGTTCACGGACGAGTTCGGCTGGCGCTGGGCGGTCAGGATCCTGCTGGTGGTGGCCGCTGCCATCTCACTGCCCGCGGTGCTTTCGGTGCGCCGATTGCCGCCGATTCCGCCGCTGGAACCATCCGCGGCGCCGGCCATTGGATCGCAAGCAGGTCGACACGGCTTCGGCGGCGTCCAGGATGCGCTGCGCTCCCGCGAGGTACAGATCATGTTGGCCATGGTCATTGCCAGCTCGTTCGGTCTCGGAGCGATGCTCAACCACTTCGTGCCGGCCTCGACCGCGGCCGGCATGTCGATTACCGCTGCAGGCGCATTGACCGGATTGCGAGGCCTCCTCTCCATCCCGGGACGGGCATTGATCGGTCCGATGGCCTCGTTGCTCGGACTTCGTCCCGCCCTGGGCGTCGGTTACGCGGTGATCCTGCTGGGAACGCTGGCGCTGCTGGCGGCAGGGCCGATCTACTGGATCTACCTCTCGGCGATCATCGCCGGTCTGGTCTGGGGTCAGACGATGCCGCTGCAGGGACTGATCGCCTCGGATGTGTTTGGCCTGCGCCGGCTGGGCACATTAATGGCCTTGCAGACGGCGATGGGCAACGTGGCTCTGGCAATCGGCCCCTTCGCCGCCGGCGTGCTGCTGGGACTGGTCGACGACAACTATCAACCGGTGTTGGTCGCCATCGCCGGTGTGAATGCTCTGACGTTGGCGCTGTTGCTGTTGATGGTCAGGACTCATCGCCAGCCCTTGAGACACTTGGCCGCTAGTCTGCTGGCGAGCCGGACTGCTCCTCAGAAACGCAAGTCCGGCGCACCGTAGCTCCATCGAATCTGTGCGAACAGGACACAACACATGGGACGACTGGATGGCAAAGTCGCGCTGGTCACAGGCTCTGCGCGAGGCATCGGCAAGGGCATCGCCACTGAATTGGCCAAGCAGGGCGCCGACGTCATCGTCGCCGACGTGCTGATCGATCTGGCCTTTCAGACCGCCGGAGAGTTGCAGAATCGGCACGGCGTTACGACGATGGCGCTGGAAATGGACGTGACCAGCGACGACTCGATCTCGACCAACGTGGAACAGGCGATCGCCGAGATGGGCCGGATCGACATCCTCGTCAACAACGCCGGCGTCGCCCCCGACAACCTGAGTGAGAACGAGGTCGAGTCCGACTGGAATCGCTGTTTCGAGGTCAATCTCAAGGCGATTTGGAAGGTCAGCAGCGCGCTGAAGCCGCACTTCATCGAAAACGGCGGCGGCAAGATCGTCAACATCGCTTCGATCGCCGCTCGCCAGGGCGGCACGATTGCGGCCTATTCCGCTTCCAAGGCCGGAGCGGTCAGCCTCACGCAGTCGCAGGCGCACGAACTCGGGCCGTACAACGTCAACGTCAATGCCGTCTGCCCGGGCCTGCTCTGGACCGACATGTGGCGCAAGCTCGAGGGCATGCTCATCGGCGACGACGCGGATGAAGTCGTCGACCGCCGCGCCGCGTTCGAAAACGCGGTTGCCAACAACATGCCGCTCGGCCGCGAGCAGACCCCGGAAGACATTGGCAAAGCCGTCGCCTTCTTCGCCTCCGACGACGCCTGCAACATCACCGGTCAGTCGCTGAACGTCGACGGCGGCATGCGGATGAACTAGGCGTTGTTCGCATTGACCGTCACTGGGGGTCTCTCGCCCGCCAACTCCGAGATTCCCAGCTCTGCTGGGAATCTCGTCCTCTATTCGGGTCTAGCTATCAGGAACGAGATTCCCGCCAAAGGCGGGAATGACTATCTGGAATGAGCTGTGATTGCGCAAGGGCCTGCATGCGCGAGTGGCCGTTAGGCTGAGCGGTACTAGAACTGGAGCCCAATCATGGGACGATTGAACGGCAAGGTTGCGCTGGTCACCGGATCAGCCCGAGGCATTGGCAGAGGCATTGCGACTGAGCTGGCGAAGGAGGGCGCCGACATCGTCGTTGCCGACGTGTTGATCGACGTTGCCTCCGAAACCGCCGGAGAACTGCAGAGCAGTCACGATGTCAGAGTGCTGGCGCTCGAAATGGATGTCACCAGCGAGGACTCGATCTCATCCAGCGTCGCGAACGTGATCGCCGAGATGGGTCAGATCGACATCCTGGTCAACAATGCCGGCGTGCCGCCGGACAACTTCGGCGACAATGAGACCGAAGAAGATTGGGATCGCTGCTACGAGGTCAATCTGAAGGGCATCTGGAAGGTCACTTCGGCCGTCACTCCGCACTTCAGGGAGCGGGGAGGCGGCAAGATCGTCAACATTGCCTCGATCGCCGGTCGGATCGGCGGCGGCATGGCGGCGTACTCGGCATCCAAGGCCGGGGCGATCAGCATTACTCAATCCCAGGCCGCCGAATTGGGACGCTTCAACATCAACGTCAACGCGATTTGCCCGGGCCTGCTCTGGACCGATCTGTGGCGACAGATCGAGGGCATGTTCGCCGGCGATCACACCGAGGAGGTCGTCGACCGGCGCGAGCGTTTCGAGGCGGTGATCGCGGCCAACATGCCGCTCGCGCGGGAGCAGACGCCCAGCGACATCGGCAAGGCGGCCGTCTTCTTCGCCTCCGATGACGCCGCGAACATCACTGGACAGTCACTGAACGTTGATGGCGGCATGCGGATGAATTAGGCCGAAATCTGGACGAGTCCGGACAAATCTGGACAAATCTGGACACCGCCGAGCCGATTCCAGCCGAACGGAACCGAACAGGCTCGAACACGAGCGAACAGAAAGCGCAGGAAGCCCCGCCATGACCGAAGAACTGCTCTACGACGTTCAGGATCATGTCGCCGTGATCACGCTCAATCGTCCGGAGAAGCTGAACGCGTTCTCCAACGAGATGCTCGACGCCTGGCAGGAGTCGATCACGCGCGCTTCCGTCGACCAGAACGTGCGCGTGATCATCGTCACCGGCGAGGGTCGCGGATTCTGCTCGGGCGCGGACGTGGGCCGTGAGCGGGCCGGCGCCGACGTGCTCGGCGGAGACCCCAACGCGCCCGCCGCCAACCGCAACTCGCTGCGCAACTCGGTCCAGCGCGTGCCGCGGGCGTTGTTCAACTGCGAGAAGCCGTACATCGCCGCCGTCAACGGCGCAGCCGTCGGCGCGGGCATGGACATGGCCTCGATGGCCGACCTGCGGATCGCCTCCGACCGGGCCAAGTTCGGCATGGCCTACGTACGCATGGCGCTGATCCCCGGCGACGGCGGCTGCTACTACCTGCCGCGCATCGTCGGCATGTCCAAGGCGCTCGAGCTGATGTGGACCGGCAAGCTGTTCACGGCTCAGGAAGCGCTGGAGATGGGTTACGTGAGCCAGGTGGTCGAGCATGATGAGCTGATGCCGACCACGCTGGCGCTTGCCGAGCAGATCGCGAGCATGCCTGCGGTTTCGGTGCAGATGATCAAGCGTCTCGCCTATCGCTCCGCCGAGACCGGTCTGCACGAATCGCTGGAAATGGCCGACCACGCAATGGTCATCGCTCGGTCGACCGAGGACGCCAAGGAAGGCCCCCGAGCCTTCGCCGAAAAGCGCGAACCGAATTTCCAGGGCTTCTAATCGCACAGTTCTGAGAGGACTTCACTGCAGGTGCCAATCACTCAAGCAGCCGAACCCAAGCTCGACGGCAAGACCGCACTGATCGTCGGCGCCAGCGCCGGAATGGGCATGGCGTCGGCAAAGCTGTTCGCCGAGCACGGGGCGAACGTCGTGATGATCGGACGCAACCAGCAGAGGTTGCAGGCGGCCGCTGACGAGATCGGCGAGCAGGCGCTCCCCGTGGTCGCCGACGTTCGCTTCCCCGACCAGCTTGAGGCAGCATTCGACGCCGCCATCGACCGCTTCGGCGGGCTCAGCGTCGTTTTCAACAACGCCGGTCCCGGCGACGCTGGTCCTCTCTCCATTCAGGACATGTCTGTCGAGCAGTTCGACGACTACATCGCACTCAACCTCCGCGCCGTCTTCCTCGGCATGAAGCTTGCAATCCCGCACATGGAGCGAGCGGGCGGCGGCTCCCTGATCGCCACCTCCTCTGTCGCCGCCATCGCCGGCGTCACCAATGGAGCCGGCTACAGCGCCGGCAAGGCGGGCGCACACGCACTCGCACGCTCCGCCGCCGCCGAACTCTCCCACCTCAACATCCGCGCCAACGTCATCGTCCCCGGCGCAATCGTCACACGATTTGGACTTCCCAGCGACGCCGTGCAAACCGAGGAAGAGGTCAGCAGAAGGCGCGAACGCCAGCGCACATCTTCGCCCATGCTGCGCGGCGGAGAGTCCGAAGAGGTCGCAAACCTCGCACTCTTCCTCGCCTCCGACGACTCGTCGTACATCACCGGACAGTGCATTGTCATTGACGGCGGCATGACCGCTGTCAACCATTGGATCTTCGCGAACCGTCCGCCAGACTGACCCAACCAAACCGCAGGGAGACCACCATGACCAACAAACTTGAAGGAAAAACTGCCATCATCGTCGGCGCCAGCGCCGGCATGGGTCTGGCCTCGGCCCGCCTCTTCGCCGAGCACGGCGCCAACGTCATCATGGTCGGACGCAACCAACAGCGCCTACAAGAAGCTGCCGACCTGATCGGCGACCAGGCAGTTCCCGTGGTCGCTGACGTGCGAGACGAATCGCAGCTCAAAGCCGCATTCGATATCGCCGACGAGCGCTGGGGCGAGCTTCATGTGGTCTTCAACAATGCAGGACCGGGCGACGGCGGCTCCCATAGCATCGCCGACATGACGGCTGACATCTTCGACGACTTCATCGCCGTTAATCTGCGCGCGGCATTCCTGGGCATGAAGTACGCGATCCCCTTGATGGAGCGCGCGGGCGGCGGATCGATCATCTCCACATCCTCGATCGGCGGCATTAGCGGCGTCCCTGGAGCGGCCGGCTACTGTGCCGCCAAGGCGGGCTGCCATGCCCTCAGTCGCAGCTTGGCGGCCGAGTACTCCGACAAGAACATCCGCGCCAATGTGATTGTGCCCGGGCAGGTCACCACCCGCTTCGGGCTGCCCAGCGATGCTCCACAGTCAGAAGCCGACTTGGAGGTCATTCGCGCCCGCGGACGACGGTTGTCGCCGATGGAGCGCGCCGGAGAGGCGGAGGACGTCGCGAACCTGGCGCTCTTCCTCGCCTCGGACGACTCGTCCTACATCACGGGGCAAGAGTTCGTGATCGACGGCGGCATGACTGCCGTCAACCATTGGATCCGCGCCATTCGCGAGGGCTAGCCGACTCGCTGGTTGTGGTTGACCGCCGCCCTACTCGTCCGACACGTAGATCGTCCCGTCGTCCACGCGGGTCTGGAAGGTCTGGATGTACTCGGGTTCGATCTTGTTCTTGATGAACGGAGGGGGCGGCGGCATCAGTTTGTGAATCATGTTCCAGATGCCGTTGGGCAGCCAGGACTTGGTCTGGCCGGTGCGCATGTCGAATTCGGAGTCGTGCCATGGACAGACGATGTGCGCGTTCTTCAGCTCGCCGACCGAGAGCGGGGCGAAGAGGTGTGGACATTTGTCCTGAACGGCGAAGATCTCGCCATGCACATTGGCGACGCAAACCCGGGTACCGTCAAGATCAGCGGCAGTGACTTCACCCGGCGGCAGCTCCGACAGCGGACAGACGGCGGTCTCGGTCACGGCGGCCTCCCTCTAGACGTTTGCGGCCAGTGTGACAGATCATCGCTTGACGCCGTTACACAGTCAACGCGCAATACGTCCTTGGGCCGTCCGCTCATACACTGAGCGAGTGCCGACGAAGATTGGATGAACCGACATGGACCTCGAACAGTACTTCTTCCCGCAGCGCGTGGCCGTCGTCGAAGTGGCCGGGCAGATTGGTGCCCGGCTGAATCCACGCGAGCTTTCGCGTACGTTCAGCAGCATCGCGCAGAACCCGCGTTACCCCGCGGTGGTGCTCGACATCGACTCGCCCGGTGGCGGCGCAGCCGCGTCGGAGGCGCTGTACCTGGCGGCCAAACGACTCTCGGACAAGAAGCCGGTCGCCGCGGCGATTCGTGGAGTCGGAGCCTCCGGGGGATACATGATCGCCTGCGCGGCGAATCCAATCTTCGCCTTGCCCACGTCCGTCGTCGGTTCGATTGGCGTGATCTGGACGGCGCCGATGATCTCCGAGGCGCTAGACCGTGTCGGCGTCAAAATGCGCACCCGCGCTGCAGGCGAGTACAAGGACATGGGATCGCTCTTCCGCGAGACGACCCCGGAAGAAGACGAAAAGCTCGACGCTCTGATTCAGTCGGTCTACGAGCGATTTGTCGACATCGTGGCCGAAGGACGGCCAGAATTGAGCCGCGAGCAAGTTGCGGATCTCGCATCGGGTGAAATCCACACCGGAGCAGAAGCTCATGAACTCGGCCTGGTGGATCAGCTCGGAGACCTGAGCGATGCCGTTGAGTGGGCGGCAAACGCCGCCGGCATCGAGAAGCGAACCACGCTGGTACGGCCCAAGCGAGGTCTCCTGCAGATGCTCATGACCCAGGGCGCCGACTCTATGGCCAACGCGCTGGTTGACGCATTCGTTGACCGACTGGAGGTGTCGAGGATTGAGCGCGCCCTGGAAGCTCGACTGCGCATCACAAGGTAGCGAGACCCTCACACTACCGTCGTTGCCGCGCTTGTCGCGGCAATCTCGATGATCGCGGAACGGCGCCAAACAATGCGAGATACCCGCGGCGACCGCGCGTATGACGGAGCGTCGTTACAACGTCCGCATCATCTTCGGACCGTTGATGATGTCGTCGGCGTGATCGTTGTCGTGCGACGTCCACGCCTCAAGCAGCGATAGCGCATTGCCCGCGAATCCCATCCGCATTAGCACCTGGTCCTCCGTCAAGGCCGAGAACAGCATCGTCGACTTCTCGGCGCCCGCTTGCAGTTGCTCGGCCAGCGATGTGACCGGCTGGCCGAGGAAGCGCTCCGCCCCCAGGGCGTTGGCCAGATCCAATTCTTCGCCTGGCACCGACGGATCTGGCTCCCACTCTTCCAGCGGCGATCCATTGAGGACGGCGTTGAGTACATCGTGATAGCGACGATCGGATGCGGCCACGTGCGCGAGGACGTCTCGACGCGACCACGCGGGCGCGGCCGATTCTTGCAGCCAGCGCTCGCCCGGCAGAACCGCGACCATTTGAATGAGCCGGCGACGGGCACGTAACGCACGGGTCAATGGCACCCAGAGCGCTGGCACAAAGTCGTCGGCGGGCAACGGCGGATTGGTCGCCAGGAGCGGCCGATCGTCCATGCTCTGCACGCACATTGGAGGATTTGTTTCAGGGAGCTACCAGCTCATCGACGGGTCGGGCGGGCCCATTTTTCGGTAGTTGCCGCCGTAGAAGAGGATCGGTTCCTCGTCCGACTGCTGCTCAAACGCCTTCACTTCACCGACGATGATCTCGTGGTCGCCGCCTTCGAGGACCGAGTGGATCGAGCAGTCGAAGACCATTGTCGCGCTGGCCAGGCGCGGCTGGCCGGTCTCGCCGAGCACGTGCTCGTGTTCGTCAAACTGGTGCGGCGGCGGTGGACGCTTGCTGCTGGCGAAGTAGTTGGATGTGTCCATTGCGGTGTCGGGCAGGATGTTGACGCTGAATGCGGCGGTGTCCTTGAGCAACGGCAACACGCTCGCGCCCTTGTCCACGCAGACCAGGACCAACGGTGGATCGAGCGAAAGCGAGGAGAACGACTGCGCCGTCATGCCGACGAAGTTCGGCTCGGTACCAGTCGTGATCACTGTCACACCGCTCGGGAACATGCCCAACGCATTGCGGAACTCTCGGTCGTCGAAGTCCATGGCGATCCCCTCTCGGCGCTCAAACCCGTTCCCGTCATTCCCGCGCAGGCGGGAATCTTGCTCCGTCGGGCACTCAGTTTAACGCAGAGGTAGATCGAGCACGGTCATCAGGCCCCGGCGCGTATGCGGGATCACGCGCGCCGCGCGCAGCACCGAAGCCGCCGTGGCGTCGTCGCCAAAGACGCCGCCCTCGAATCGCAGCTTGAGCGGCGGCGTGCCGTCAATCACGATTTCGTCATACTCCTCGTCGACCGACGCATTCGCCTCAAAGTGCAGCCGAACCGTGTGGCCGTCGAACGTCGAGCCCTCCAGCGTCTCCAACGTGCCGGCGACCAGTTCCTGTCCGGGCACCTCGCAGGGAACCATGTCGTGGCGCCAATCGACGATTTTCCAGCCGAGCGGGTAGGCGAGCAGTCGGGCCGATTCGACCAGCCCCACGTGACCGAAGCCGCCGCCGTCTCGCTTCGCTTCCCATTGCGCCTTCGAGATTCCCATTCCCACCTTCTCCTGGAAGGGAACACGGCGGCGCGATGGATCCTGAACCCGCTTGACTGAGACCGACCTGATGCTGTGCGAAATCGACGAGAGCGACGCCGGAAGCGCGTCCATCAGGAATCCGGGATTGACTCCGGTGCCGACCACCGTTCGTTCGGCTCGCCGGGCCAGTACATCGATGCCCGCGGCGATCTCGGGATGACGAGCCTGGGCGAAGGCGAGTTCTTCGCAAGTGGAAACGACATGCAGATCCTGGCGCAGCGCTTCTTCGATTTGCGGCGACACCTGCTCGAGGTATGAGCCGGTGCAATGGATCAGGATGCCGCCGTCGGAACGAGAGTCGACCCGGGCGGCGGCGATCGACTGACGGATGGTGATCTCGGGCGCGCCGTCGACGAAGTCGGAGAGCGGCTTGCCGACCATCTCAGGATTGATCTCGACTGCGCCGACGACTTCGAGAAACGAGTCGTTCAAAGCCGCCTCGGCAACTCTTAGTCCAATCGGCCCGAGTCCCTGGATGATGACCGGCAGTGGTGCGCTCATGAAGATCTCCCCGCACAGGATCGGGATACGGTGATAGTCTCGACAGTCTGCGCTTACGGTACCAACGAATCAGAGGCCGTCATGGTCGACTATCCCGACTTCAACGCCGAATCGATTCAAGCGTGGGACTCGAATGCGGAGTTCTGGGACCAGGCTCAGGGCGACGAGGGCAACTATTGGCAGCGGGTCCTGGTCTTTCCTCACACCCAGGAACTCCTGCAGCCGTTGCCGTCCTCGATCCTCGAGATCGCCTGCGGAAACGGCAACTTCGCCCGGCAGCTGTCGAGGCTTGGTCCACGCGTCACCGCAACCGACGGATCTGATCGCCAGCTCCAACGCGCCCAGGAACGGTCCGAGGGCTACAAGATCAAGTGGATTCGCCTCGACGTGACCGATCGCTCAGCCCTCGCGGCGCTCTCAGGGGCGTCGGGAGCGCCGTTCGGCGCGGCCGTCTGCAACATGGCGCTGATGGACATCGCCGAGATTAGCCCGCTCTTCGACATGCTCCCGTTGGCCCTGACCGAGAACGCGCCGTTTGTTTTTTCCGTGCTCCATCCAGTCTTTCGGCCCGGACCGCAGGTACGCCTGTTTCGCGAACGTACAGAGACCGAGGACGGACAGTTCATCGAGGAAGCAGGCGTGAAAATCACCAACTACCTCGACACCGGCGTCAATCACGGCATTGCGGTCAAGGGTCAACCTGAAATTCAGCCATACTTTGATCGCACGCTGACCGAGCTTTTCAGCACTGCCTTCGACCGAGGTTGGGTCCTGGACGGCATCCGCGAACCCTCTATCACCGACGGAGGAGACGGCCACGCCGAGAATCGGCTGAGCTGGGATCACCTGCCGAACCTGCCACCAGTCATGGTGGCCAGGTTGCGTCATCGCGGCTAGGGCATCGGTGACCACTCGGTGGGTTGCAGGATCCGGTTCTCGATGTGGTGGACGAGGGGGCCGTTTTCTTCGGAGGCGGCTCGGGCGGCTTGCCACTCGGGGTCGGCGCCGAAGTTCTTCCAGGCTTCGTCCCGCTGTCCGGCGCTCTCGAAGCTGACGATGTACCAGAGTTCGTCGGAGCGGCCGCCCACGGAGTTGGTCCAGTAGCCAACGTTGTGAATCCCGTGGCGCTCGAATAGCTCCATCGTGTGGTCGCGGAAGCGCTTCATCAAGTGGCCCATCTTGCCCGGATGCGCCGTGTAGATGCGAAGTTCGTAGATCATCGTCGTTCCTCTCAGTCCTTCAGTTGGTAGAAACGCAGGGCCGACGGATACTCACCGCCGCGCCGAATGCTATTGATTGCGGCCTGCATCTCGGTCGCCGAGTTGACCGAGCCGCCGTCGTTCGAGTTGGTCATGAACCGAGGGTAGTTGCTGCTTGAAATCTCCAGGCGGATTCGGTGGCCGACGTCGAATCGGTGGCCGAGGGAGGCCAGGTCGACGGTCAGCTTGACGACCTCTCCGGGCGTCAGCATGACTTCCTGGTCGAACCCTTCGCGGAAGCGGGCGCGCATAATGCCGTCGACCAATGACACCGCTTTGCCGTCGGGATGGACATCGACCAGCTTGGCCGTGATGTCGGTGTCCGGTTGATTGCTGGAGAACCAGATGTCGACCTCGACCGGTCCGGCGACATCCACGGCCTCGGTCAGCGGCTCCGTCGAGTAGCAGAGCACGTCGTCGCGGCTCTCGGTCCGCGTCTGGTCGCGCGGCCCGGGCAGACCGATCGCCTGTTGCAGGGTCGAGCCGCCCTCAGTGATCACCGGCTTGTAGCCGATGTACATGAACTCGTCCCAGCGCTGATCGTCGTCGGGACACTCGTCCACCAGGCGGCCGTCTCCGTAGAACATCGTCGCTCCGCCGTCCGACGCGAGGTACAGGGATCGTTCCGAGGCCTTCGGCGGTGGCCAGGAATCGTCGGTCCGCCACTCGTTTGCGCCCATCAGGAACCAGCGGACGCCTGGCAACTCACGATCGGCGCCTTTGAGGTGACGATCGAGGAAGACGTTGATGTCGGCGATTACGTTGGCGGCGGCTGCCGCTCCGGTCGGTCCGAACTCCATCTCGCCTAGCCAGCGGTCGTAGTTCGTGTGCGCCCAGGGACCCATGATCAGGTTCTGATCGGGATTGCCATCCTCGAGGATGCCGCGGAAGTTGCGCACCGTGCCGATGCCGAAGATGTCGAACCACCCACCAATGTGCAGCATCGGCACCTGGAAGCGCGAGTAATCAGCAGAGTGCCTGACTGATTCCCAGTAGTCGTCCCGAGTCTCATGCTCCAGCCACTCGTGCCAGTACGCCGCCACGCCTTCCTGAGAAATGCCTGGCATCGTATCGAGGGGCCGGCTGCCCAGCAGTCGGAATCCGTTGCCCATGACCGCTTCGGTCATCTCGGGCTGCGCCTCGGTCGGTCGGGTGTGATTCTGCTGGAGGTAGCCCGTGGCGGCCAGACCGCTGCCCCACAGTCCGACGAAGCCGAGCTGGAAGGCGCCGCCCTGGTAGGTCCAGCCGTCGTAGTAGTCGTCGGCGGTGATGATCGGGATGGCGCAGCGCAGCGACGGCGGCTGCTCGCGTGTGGCCAGCATCGTTGTCGCGCCGACGTAGGACGGGCCATAGATGGCGGTGTTGCCGTCGCACCACTCCTGGGCCGCGACCCACTCAAGGGTGTCGTAGCCGTCGGGACCTTCCTGGTGGAACGGCTTGAAGTCGCCCTCCGAGGCGTAGCGTCCGCGGCAATCGCAGACTACGACGGCGTAGCCGCGCTCGGCCAGTTTGAGCGCGCTGGGCATCACCGCCACCAGTCCGGCGCCCGACTGTTCCTTGTCGTAGGGCGTCCTGGTGACGATCCCGGGGACGGCCTGACCTGGCTGGTCGGCGCCCTCCGGGCGATACAGGTCGGCGCGCAGGATGACTCCGTCGCGCATCGGGATCTCGATGTTCTTCTCGACAACGACTCGTTCGACCGACATGCTGTATTCCAATCACAAAATCGTTTCGACCGAACGCTATGCTAGAAAACGAGAACCGGACGGGGGAATCCGATGACGACCGACGTGGAAACGGGCGACCTGGGCATCACCTTTTCCGAGGTGGCGCGCTCCAAGCTGGTCGAGGTCTTGACCGGTTATCCGGAAGAAGTCGCCGGCCTGCGCCTCAAGATCGCGGGACGAACGTCCGAGGGCTTCGAGCATGTGCTGACGATCGTCGAGAAGGGCTTCGAGCCCGCCGGTGATGCCACTGCCGACTTCCCCGACTTCAAACTCTATGTCGAGGGTGAACGCATCGACGACCTGCGTGGTACTGCGGTTCACTACGAATTCAAAGGCCCCAACGTTTCCGGACTCGAGTTCAACAATCCCAACCCGGTCTGGCGCGACCCGCTGGCCCAGGAGATCCAACGGATATTCGACGAGCAGGTCAATCCGCAGATTGCTGCGCACGGCGGATTCGTGCAGTTGCTTGAAGTGCAGGGCAGCAAGGCCTACATCGAGATGGGCGGCGGCTGCCAGGGCTGCGGAATGGCCAACGTCACGCTGAAGCAGGGCATCGAGGTCGCGGTCAAGGAGCAACTCCCCGAAATCGAAGAGCTGATCGACATCACCGACCACCAGTCGGGCGAAAACCCCTACTACAAGCCATCGAAGAAGTAGCCCGAACCACACACTGGACAGGCGTCCGATGGCGCGCGTCCTGCTGATCTCCACCTACGAACAAGGCCATCAGCCTCTCGGGGTCGCCGCGCCTGCCGCTGCGTTGCGTTCTGCCGGGCACGGTGTATCCGCGTTCGATCTCGCGGTCGAATCGGTCAGTCCAGAACAACTGCAGTCCGCAGCGGCCGAAGCTGACTTGATCGGCATCTCGACGCCGATGCATACCGCCGGACGCCTCGGAGTTCGTATCGCGCGGCAACTGGAGGGCATGTCCGACAAGATTGTCTTCTACGGACTTGCCGCCGGCTTGCTTCGTGATCTCGGTCTCGGTCGGGCGATCAGCGGCGACACCGATCTACAACTCGTCGCGTTGGCAAACGGCGAAGCTACGTCAGCCATTCCCGTTTTCGACCGTGAATCTCGAGTCGTCCCCGACCGCTCCATTCTCCCCGCGCTTGACCGGTATGCCAGCTATCGGGACGCCAGCGGCGGATCGCATCTTGCCGGCTACGTTGAGGCGACTCGCGGATGCGCGCACCGCTGCACGCACTGCCCACTCACGCCGATCTATGCGGGTCGATTGCGGCTAAATGGCGCAGAAACTGTGCTCGCCGATATCGACCAACAGGTCGCGGCGGGCGCTGAGCACATCACGTTCGGGGATCCCGACTTCCTCAACGCCCCAGAGTTGGCGATGGATCTGCTGCGCAGTGCTTCCATGGCGCACCCTGGTATCACGTTCGACGCCACCATCAAGGTCGAGCACCTGATTGAACACCAGAACCTCCTGCCGGAAGTGACATCCCTCGGCGTCACGTTCATCACTTCGGCCTTTGAGTCCGTAGATGACCGGCTTCTGGAAGTCCTCGACAAGGGGCATACGGCAGCAGATTTGGATCTCGCGCTTGATCTGACCGCACAGGCGGAGATTGCCCTGCGACCGACCTGGTTGCCGTTTACGCCGTGGACGTCGGCAGGGCACTACCTCGGACTGTTGGAGTTCGTCGAGACGCGGCGACTGGTTGACCTGACTCCACCCGTCCAGCTTGGACTGCGTCTGCTCGTGCCTTCGGATTCACCCCTGGTCGATCCCATGGGCGAAATGCACTCGTTGACGTCATACGACGCCGACGGCCTGACCTGGAACTGGCGACACGAGGATCCCCGAATGGACGATCTGCAGGCAGAGATCGCTGCGCTGGCAGAGCGCCAGGCGCCGTTCGCTGAAATCAAGCACGCCGCCTGCCGGGCGCTCGGGGTGGAGCCGTGGCCTGACGTTGACGCTCCTCACGTCCATCGTCCCGGTCTGACCGAAGACTGGTTCTGTTGAGCGGAGCCGACCGGGGACCAGTTGGCCCCCCTCGGCAGCGCAGACGATTCGGCGACGATCAGTTTGATCGAGCTCTAGACACCCTCGAGCGCCCGCAAGCGATCAACCAACAGCTTCGCGTCATCGAGTACCACCTGCTGATGCGGCTGCAAGTCCTGACCTCCTGCTGTCGCCGAGTTGTCTTCGAATGGGTCACCCGCAATCGATCGCCTGCCGCTGAGTTCCTCCATGACCGCAAGTCCGCAGAAGGGGACGTAGGTCGGGCTGTAGCCGCCTTCGTGACTGAGCACCAGACGGCCGGAACACAGCTCGTCCGCCGCTTCCATAAGCAACCGAGTCATCTCGCGGAAGGTCTCCGAGTAGGCCATCATCCGGCCCAACGGGTCGTACATGCCGCCGTCGAATCCTGACGGGACGAGGATCAAATCCGGCTGGAACACCTGCAAAGCCGGCACGACGACCTGCCGGATCGTCTCGATGTAGGCCCCGTGACCACTGCCGGGAGGCAGCGGGACGTTGATGTTGTAGCCGTCGCCAGTGCCTTCGCCCTGTTCGTCCATTGCGCCGCTGTTCCGCGGATACCACTGATCCTGGTGGATCGACATGGTCAGAACGTCGTTGCGGTCGTAGAACGCCTGCTGGGTTCCGTTGCCGTGGTGGACGTCCCAGTCGAGCGTCGCGACCCTGTCAATGCCACGCTCGGCCAACGCATGCATCGCCGCAATGGCGACGTTGCCGAAGACGCAAAATCCGCGTCCACGATCGCGTTCCGCGTGGTGGCCCGGCGGACGCACCAGCGCGTAGGCGTTGTCGACATCGCCGTCGAGCACGGCGTCGACCGCGGTGATCGTTCCGCCTGCCGCCAATAGCGCGATCTCATAGCCGCCATGCGAAAAGGGCGCGCCTTCGCCCGCATCTCCGCCGTCGGCTGCCGAGAGTTCGCGCACGCGGTCGACATAGTCCGGGGTGTGGAAGCGCAGCACCTGCTCGAGGTTCGCCGAGCGAGGCTTGAGCGGGATCAGTTCCTCAGAGAACTCGGAGACTTCCAGCAGGTTGTTGAAGCGACGCTTGGTGTCGGGATTTTCCCAGTGCTCCCAGGCTTGCATCCAGCGCCGTAGCTCCGGATCGAATGCACGGGTGCGACCAGTGTCGTGCCACATGTAGGACTCGTGATAGACCCAACCCGTTCGTCGCTCGGCCATATCTGTACCCCTTCACTGTTCCGACTCGCAGTCAGTCTAGTCAGCCACGTGATGCCTACCCGACGCTGTTCGGTCGTATTCTGAGTCGGCTTTGTCCGCTCAAACCGGTTCCCGAGAACAGTTCGACTTGCCGCCGCATCGGCCGCTGGCGGCGCGTTTCCTGCCTCGCAACGTCTACTACGGATGGGCGATCGTATTCGCCTGCGCCGCGCTGCTCTTCGTCTCCGTGGGAGTCGGCTACTACGGCATCGCCGTCTACCTGGGACCGCTGAGGGAACTGCACGGTTGGTCGAACAGCGACGTCTCGCTGGCAACGGGCATGTACTTCGTCTTCTCGGGCGTGACTTCAGCCCTGGTCGGTCCGCTGATTGATCGGCATGGCGCCAGACGATGGATGACGCCCGGCCTGATCCTGCTGATCGTGGCGGCGGCGGGCATCGGCTACGTGCGCGAGCTCTGGCAACTGTATCTCGCGTACATCGTGATGGCCCTGGGATCGGGCATGAGCGCCGGCGTCGCGGTCAACGCCACGTTGGCGCGCTGGTTTGTCCATCGACGCGCCTGGGCGATGGCCATCTCTTCGACCGGAGTTTCGCTGGGTGGTGTCGTGTTGTCACCGGTCAATGGCGTGCTGATTGAGCTGTTTGGACTCGAAGTTGCGACACCGGCGATGGCCGGCCTGATCCTCCTGATCGGGCTTCCGATCGTGGCCTTCGTGCTGGTCTGGGATCCACGTCAAATGGGGTTGCCGCAGGACGGTTTGGAACCGGTTGCGCCTCAGCGGACGAGCGTCGCTCGCTCTGCCGCCAATCAGACGCGGCGATGGTCTATCGCAGGTGCGATACGGACGGCGCCGTTCTGGGCGATCATGATCAGCTTTGTGATCGTCTTGCTGGCTCAAACGGGATTCATCCTGCATCAGACGGCGTTCCTGCAAGAACGAGGCGGCTCGCTCACAGCGGCGACCTCCAGCCTTTCGATCATCGCCTTCGGCAGCATCGTGGCCCGGTTGATCGTGGGCCGCTTCTTCGCCGATCGGGTTGACCTGCGCATCCTGACGGTGATCATGTTCGTGGTCCAGGGAACGGCGGCGCTGGTGGTGATACAGGTCGACCACATCGCCGTCACCTATGTCGCCATCCTGATCTTCGGTTTCACGATTGGCAACGTGTACATGTTGCAGTCGTTGCTGACCTCGGACGTCTTTGGCTACGTCAGCTTCGGAGCGGTCTACGGGCTGATCGCGATGGCCACGCAGATCTCCAGCGGCTTCGGTCCGTGGATGATCGGTTGGCTGGAAGACCTGACGGGCTCCTACGAGGTTCCGCTCACCGTGGTCGCGATATTGACCTACGCCGCCCTGGTCCCGATCTACTTTGCCAAGCCGCCGAAGGCCGTGCTCGGTCGGGCAATCAGCCCGCTGGTCAGCAGGCCCGCGCCGCAACGTGAGAGTTGATAGGGGACAGAAACGCCGTTAGAGGACGAACTCGATCTTCGACCATGCCTCGCGCAATGCAGATTCCACTTCTGCCGGATCAGTGCCTCGGGCGAAGATGAAACCGGGATAATCGGCCCCCTCGGGGAGTGGGACGAGCATGTCGCCGACGCGCGCCTCCATCTCGATGTTTTCGATGAGCGGGACCGCGGCTGCCTGGTCGAGACCCAGTATGGCCTTGATGCGGCCTCGGCCGACGATTGGCATCATCATCACGCCGGCTGCGGTCGCTTCGCGATTCAGCGTCTCCAGAGGCGCGCTGATGGCGTGGCGCAGCACGATTTCTTCCAAGGACATACCGGCCCCGAAGCGCAGCGTCCGCGCGCAGAGTCCGCCAATTGTTCTCGCAGCCACGTCCACCGGCCAGGCGCCCTCGTCGTTCAGGCGCAGTTCGGCGTGCAGCGGCCCGTCGCACAGGCCCAGCGCCTCCGCCGAACGACGCGCGGTCTCGACAATCTCCTCTATCTGTTGATCGGGCAATCTTGAGGGGGTGACGTAGATGGTCTCCTCGAAGAAGGGTCCGTCGAGCGGATCGGGCTTGTCGAATACAGCGAGGGTGTGCAGTTCACCGTCCCTGAGCAGCCCTTCCAGGGCGACTTCCGTGCCGGGAATGTAGCCCTCAACGAGGTAGCGGTCGGCCAGATCGCCGCATTCCTGGGCCGCCGACCTGGTGCCCAGCAGTTTTCGCAGCCGGTCGACTGCCCGTTCGAAGGACATCGGGTCGTTCGCACGCATGACGCCGCGCGAGCCGTTGAGACCAAGCGGCTTGACGACGACGGGATATCTCAGGGACTTTGCGGGGGACTCATCCTCGAATCGATAGACCTGCCACCACGGCGAGCGCACACCGTGGGCATCGAGGGATCTGCGCAGCTCGGATTTGTCGCGTGTCCCGATGACCGACTCCGGAGAGTTGCCGGTCAACTGCAGTTCGGCAGTCGCGTGCGCTGCCAGAATGGTGCCGGGATCGTCTACGGCGACGACCGCGTCGAGCGGGAAGCGATCGGAATATCGCGCGACGGCCTGCGCACCACGCTCGACGTCGTGGTAGGGCAGCGTGAGCCAGCGACCGGGGTACATGTCGGCCAACGGTTGATCGATGTCTGAAGCAACGACGACGTCGAGGCCCAGCTTGTCGGCGGCCGACATAAAGTCGGGGGCTCGATAGGAGGCGGTCGGAATCAGCAGCATGACGCGCGGCATGGGGTCAGCCTAGGCCTTGTTCAGACTGTGCGGAGGGAATCTGCGATGTCCGGACGGATTTTCGGGGGTGATGGCTCGATCTGCTGTCGAGGACTGAGGATCGGGCGTTTTGGTGTCCGGATTTGTCCAGATTTGTCCAGATTCTTCTTGATTGGTCCAGATGTGGCTCAGTTTGGTCACGTTCTGTCCGTGGAAATCCAGGGAATTGCAGATGTTTGCTGTCGGGGGCTGGTTGTTGACTGAACACGACGGACATCTCACGATATGTCAATACATGTGTTCTGATCGTATCCGACTTCGGTGAGACGTGCGTGCGGCGGAAGCCGGTCTCAGTGGCCGTCGCCGACATATGCTGCAGTCAATGACGACGGCGACCGAGCATCAGACCCAGACGTTGCGGATCGAGGGGATGCACTGCGCCGCTTGCGTGCGGCGGGTCGAGCGGGCGCTGGTCAAGATCGACGGCATTTCGGAAGCGTCGGCGGATTTCATCGCGGGTCGCGCCGTGATCGAGGTCGAGCGGCCGATCGAGCAACCGTCTCTGAGCGCGGCGATCAGCGGCGCCGGCTACGAGCTGGTCGACTCGCTGGAGGACGACCAGCCAGCGGGGGTCGGCGCGATCGCCCCGCTGCTGATTCGCGCCGGACCCGCGCTCTTCCTCGGCTGGGGCATTTTTTTCGCCATGCAGGCCAATCGCTGGGGCGAGTTTGGCTGGAATCCCGACCTGTTTTTCCTGATCCTGTTCGCGGTTGCCACGCCGACGATCGCCTGGAGCCTGTGGCCGATGATTCGCCGCGCGGCGCTCGCCGCGTCGCGGCGGACCAGCGATATGGACACGCTGATCGTGCTGGGCGTCGTGGCAGCCTGGGGCTACAGCAGCGTGAGCGCGTTGTTTCCCGGCGTGCTCGAAGGCGCGGATGCGTCGCGAGACGTGTTTTTCGATACGGCGCTGATCATCGTGGGCTTCGTCAGCCTGGGCCGGGCGCTCGAAGCTCGGGTGCGGATCCGCGCCGCAGCCGCATTGACGGGCTTGCTGGAACTGGCGCCGCAGACGGCGCGAGTCGTCAGGGACGGCCTTGAGGGCGATGTTCCCGCAGCAGATGTGAGGGTCGGAGACACTCTTCGAGTACGGCCCGGAGAACAGGTCCCTGTTGACGGCGTCGTCCTGAGCGGATCCAGCTCGATCGACGAGTCGATGCTGACCGGTGAGAGTGTGCCAGTTGCCAAGGGCCCTGGCGAGCTGGTCTTCGCCGGCACGATGAATCTTGACGGCGCCTTCAGCTACCAGGCAACGGAGGTGGGCGCGACGACGGCTCTGGCGCGGATCACGTCGGCCGTCGAGCGGGCTCAATCCTCGAAAGCTCCCGTGCAGCGTCTGGCCGACCGGATCGCGAGCGTGTTCGTCCCGACGGTCGTGTTCATTGCCGCGCTGACGTTTGTGGCCTGGGCAGTCTTCGGGGATGCGTCGAGCTGGACCGCCGCCGTGCTCAGCGCCGTGGCCGTGCTGGTCGTCGCCTGTCCCTGCGCGCTTGGGCTGGCCACTCCGGCCGCCATCGCCGCCGGTTCGGGACGGGCGGCTCGGTTGGGGATCCTGTTCCGCGACGCCGAAGCGCTCGAGGCCGCCGGCAAGATCGACACCGTGGTCTGGGACAAGACGGGCACCCTGACGACCGGACACCATGAAGTCAGTTCATTGGAACCGCTGCGAGTCTCCGAGCAAGAACTGTTGAGCATCGCGGCGTCGGTCGAACAACACTCGGAGCATCCGCTTGGCGCCGCCATCGCCGCCTACGCAGAGGATCAAAGGATCGACCTGCTCGCGATAGAAGGATTTCGCAGCGAACCGGGAAGAGGGGCGGTTGCAACCATCGACGGCCTCAGTGTGGCCGTTGGCAGCGCGGCCATGATGTCGGAGCAGGGCGTTGAGACTCCGCCGGACGAGGGCGAGGACACGCCGGTGTACGTCGCACGAGACGGACTCCTGATCGGAGTAATCGGCCTGAGAGATCGGGTCAAGCCGGGCGCCGCCGAGGCCATCGAGGCGCTGTCGCAACAGGGCATCCGGTCGATGCTGGTCAGTGGTGACACGGAGCAGAGCGCCGAGGCGGTGGCCGTGGCAGTCGGTATACGAGATGTTCATTCGCGCATCCTGCCCGAAGGAAAGGCCCGCGCAGTTGCCGAGCTTCAGTCGGACGACCGTCGCGTGGCGATGATCGGCGACGGCGTCAATGACGCTCCAGCGCTGAGTCAGGCCGATCTCGGGCTGGCCATGCGCACGGGATCCGACATCGCGCTGGAAACCGCCCAGGTCGGACTGATGCAATCGAATCCGCTGCGCGCCGCCCAGGCAGTGCTGTTGGCCAGGGCGACGCGGAAGGTCATCCGGCAGAATCTCGGCTTCGCCTTCGCGTACAACATCCTGCTGATTCCGCTGGCCGCCGGTCTGGCCGTACCCATTTTCGATGCGGCCGGCGGCGTGCCTGGGGGTCTGACGTGGCTGTTCGGTGAGCGCGGACAGTTCGAACCGATCGCCGCCGCCCTGGCGATGGTCGCCAGTTCAATCTCGGTCCTGACCAACGCCTTGCGTCTGAACCGCTGGCAAACCGGGAGCGGCTAGCTCTGAGCGAGATCGACTCCCTGGTCGGGGTCGTCGGGCAAACGCTCTGCCGGTGGAATCGAAATTGACGGATTGATGATCACGAATCGGCGATGCAGTTCGGCGAAGTAGTCTCGCACTGCCTGTTCCCGTTCGTCTTCCGACCAGCCGAGTCGACTCGCCATAATGGCCGCCGTTGGGCGGGCAGCGCTGCGGCCCAAATCTCTGGTCAGGCCGACTGCCGTGCGCCTGAGCAACACATCGGCGACCGTCCGGGCGCCCTCATGTTCGACCGCGTAGGCCACCTGGGCGCCGATGTCGCGGTGCTGGGCCGAGATCGGCTCGGCGAGCGACGCGTCGGACGCCGCGTAGGCGGCAACTTCGGGCACCCGGGGTCCGTACACCGTTCGCAGATGCTCCTGGGTCGGCGGAGGGAGGAACACCGCTCTGCTGGTGGGGGTTTCCGGCAAGGCAGCGATGCCGCGCGCTCGCGGCCGGCCGATCTGTTGTGCGACCGACTCCGCCACCTGGCGTCCCAGTTCAGCGGCCGTGGTCAGCTTTCCTCCGACGACGGAGATTAGCCGTTCGACCCCTTCGGAGGCATGATCGGCAATGATTGATCGACGCGAGATTGCGCCTTCGAACACGCCGTCCCCGGCTCGCGCAAGCGGGCGAACTCCCGAATAGGCATAGAGGACGTTTCGATGTTCGATCCCGAGTCCCGGGAGCACTCGGGCGGCCTCGGCGATGAGGTAGTCGATCTCCCAACCTGCGGCTCTTACATCCGAGGGATCCTCGTCGTCGCGGACATCCGTCGTGCCGATGATGTGATGATCGAGCCACGGGGTGACGAACATCGGTCGCCCGTCTGATTGGGCGCTGGCCAACACGGCGTGTTTTGGTCCGCGGCCGCTCAGGTCGACGACCAGGTGTGAACCGCGAGTTCCACCGATTCGACGTCTCATCGAGCGCCCGGTCGCGTCCAGGACGGCATCGACCCACGGGCCGGCGGCGTTAACGACCAATCGACCCGATGCTGTGGATCGGCGTCCGGTGAGCACGTCGTGAAAGTCGACGCCTCGAGCGCGTCCACCGTCGACGATGATGAAGTCGACCGCCGAATGATTTCGCAGATCCGCGCCCGAGGCGCGGGCAGCGGCGAGGTACTCCAACGTCAGCCGTTCCGGCGACCAGACCTGGGCATCGTGGTAGAGGAATGCCGCCTTGAGATGGTCGGTTGAGATCGACGGCTCGAACCGTTGCAGCTCCCGCTCCGAAAACGACGAATGCCAGGGAGAGACCTTGCGGGGCGACAAGAGGTCGTAGAGCGCCAGCCCGGAGCGGATGTACCAGGGGGGACGCGGGTCGCCGTCGTAGACGGGCAGGATGAAGCCCATCGGTCGCACCAGGTGGGGACGCTCGCGCAGCAGTCGTTCTCGCGATTGCAGCGATTCATGGACCAGACGCGCGTCGCCGGTCTCGAGATATCGCAACCCGCCGTGGATCAGTTTGGTTGAAGCGGAGGTCGTGCCGGCTGCGAAGTCGTCCTGTTCCAGGACCAGCGATCGGTACCCTCGCGCGGCCACTGCAGCGGCAGTGGCGGCGCCGTTGATGCCGCCGCCGATGATGATCACGTCATAGTGTGCGGTGGCCATGACTTCTTGAGTCTATTCACCGAGGAGGGATCGATTGCACCGCGCGGCGGGCGGCGCTCCAGCGTTCGAACTCGGAGTGTAGGTCGGCGTTCGGCTCGAAGCGCCGTTCATTGATCTCGATCTCTAGTTTGATTCCTGCGACGTTCATGGCCAGCCGGGCGACTCCGAGCGCCGTCGTCTCCTGCATCGCCGGGCGAATGATGGGACGTTGCAGGACGTTGGCCTGAATCTGCATGAGCACGTCGCTGGAGGTCATGCCTCCATCGACACGCAGCTCGTCGATCGGGGTGCCGCCCGACTCCATTGCTTCGACGATCTCCCTGACCCGAAAGGCCACTGATTCCAGAGCCGCTCGCGCGAGTTGTGCTGGCGTTGTTCCTCGAGTGATGCCGAGGATCGCTCCTCGTGCGTCAGGATCCCAGTGAGGTGATCCGAGCCCGGCGAGCGCGGGAATCATCATCACGCCTGCTGAACTGTCCGTGGTGGCCGCCAGTTTCGAGATCTCGGGGGCGGACGGCGCGAGCTGTAGCTCGTCTCTAAACCACTGGATTGTGGACCCGGCGGTGAAAATTCCCCCCTCATAGGCGAAGCCGTTGTCGGCGGTGGCTGTGAGGATCAATCCATCCGGTATTGACGCCGTCAACGGGGCATCGCCGGCGTGCGAGAGCAGGAATGCTCCGGTGCCGTAGGTGCACTTTGCCGATCCCGGACGCGTGATGCCGTGACCAAACAAGGCCGCCTGCTGGTCGCCGGCGATTGCCAGGATGGGCAATCGTTCGCCGAACAGCGACTCATCGGTGAACCCGAATTCGCTGGCGCTGGGTCTGACCTCGGGCAAGGTTGAGATCGGCACCTGCTGCCAGGCGCACAGTTGCTGGTCCCAACGGTGCTCGGCGAGATTCCAGAGCATCGTTCTCGACGCATTGGTCACGTCGGTGGCATGACTTATGCCGCCGGTCAGATTGGCCAGCAGCCAGGCGTCGACCGTGCCACAGGCCAACGTTCCGGCCTCAGCCAGATCGCGCGCGCCGCCTACCTGGTCAAGCAGCCAGGCAAACTTGGGTCCGGAAAAGTAGGCGTCCGGTTGGAGGCCAGTGCGATCGCGAATCTCTGGGCCATGAGACTGAGCGAGTTCCTCGCACACCTGCGCGGTGCGTCGGCATTGCCAGACGATCGCCGGGCCGATTGGCTCCAGCGTTCCGCGATGCCAGATGAGTGAGGTCTCGCGCTGATTCGCGATGGCGATCGCACGGACGTTGCCGACGCCAACCTGTTGGACGGCCTCTCGGGCCGCGTCCAGCTGGCTTTGCCAGAGCGCATGTGGAGACTGTTCGACCCAGCCCGGCTGAGGATACGACGAGTCGACAATGCGCTGCGCGGTTGCGCAAACGCGTCCCCGCTGGTCGAAGACCAGCGCGCGGCTAGAGGAAGTTCCTTGATCGAGGGCGAGGATCAGGCGGGGTGCTACGCCTCGTCCTCCGCGTCACGCCGACGGCCCATCACCACGCGAGCGACGGCGGCCAACACCGCCAGAATCGCGCCGACACCAATAATTCGCTTCATTGCGGATTCCGTTCTGCTTGCGGCCGCGGCATCAAGCGGCCTGTATTTGTCGGCACAATATCACGATCAGACTGCGTCGTAGGCGGAACATCCACGCGTGGACGTGACTAGTTCGGCAATAGTGTTTCCGGGATTAACACTCGGTCACCGAGCGCGATTCCCATCTGCTCGAACCTGCCATGAGGCATCTCCAGGACGAAGAAGTACGGCTGCTGCGGGCGCTTGGTCGTGTCGTCCTCGGCATACAGCGTCGTGAATTCGAGGATGGTTCCATCGCGAGCGAGCCAGGCCACGCTCAGGTCTATCGGCACATTGCGGTTCCAGAATCCGCCGCTGCGCTCGCGCGTCCGTTCCCAGATGAAGATCATGCCGCTGTTGGACGGCAGTCCGCTCCAGTACATCATGCCTCGGCTGCGGCGATCCGCCGTGTTGGCAACCAGCACGCCAAGGGCAATGTCTCCTGATTGTCGACTGACGATCACCTCGGACCAGGGGAAGACGACCTCGCTCACCAGCGGAGGCAGGTCGAGGAGTCCTGCCAGCTCTTCGGGCCTTTCGACCGCCGGGGCGATGATGCCACCGCGCGTGGCAGGGTCGCCGGATGGGCCACAGGCCAGCACTGCCAGTGCTGCCAGCCCGATCAGTGTGGAGAAACTGAGGCGCCAGGTCATGCGCGGATCGTAGATGAGCCGCTGGATAGACTGGTGAGACGGCGCGCCGACGCTCCAGGGGCCGGTAGCTCAGGGGTCAGAGCAGGCGGCTCATAACCGCTCGGTCGTTGGTTCGAATCCAGCCCGGCCCACCAAACTGGACAAAATCGAGAACCTTTGAGATTCGCTTCCAGCTGGAGCTGTAGTTCTGCGACGGACGCAGGGTTGTGCTGGCCAAGGCTCGGTTTGCGAGACGCGGTGTAGGGCGCAGCTGGGCAGCGACCGCGGTGTATCGCGACAACGAAACGGGAAAGGCGCGGCTGCGCTTCATCCGCCGCGCAGATGCTACGTCGGTTGTGGCTGAAGGAGCGCGCCGACTTGCTACGGCTCCACGCTTTGTAGGTCATGCATCCTCACTGGCTTGTTGCGCAGCGCCGACGAGCGCTGAATGGCCTGAGGCGAAGCAGCAGAAGCTGACCGAGGAGCACGGGCAAGTGGACAGCACAAACTCCTGAAGATTGTAGATGCGATCCAGAGGAGCGGTGTTTAGGGTGTCGCTCCGGCATAACGGCGTGCTTCATC
>VXQZ01000019.1:11093-13858 GCA_009838735.1 Chloroflexota bacterium | reverse complement strand
CGCGCCTCCAGTCGCTTGGATCGCGCGCTTGTCAGGTTCAGGAACAGCGTGAGCCCAATCACCGTTGTCGCGCCCATCGTTACGCCGTTTCCGAGCAGAGCGCCCCAGGGATGCCCCAGCAAGTCCCTGATGACATCGCTCTGCTGTAGCGCGACTCCAACCGCGAACGATATCCCCACTACAATCGACTTCTGAGCGTCAAGTCCCTCCCGCGTGATTGTTCGTATTCCTTCGACGAAATATATGCCTAGAAAAATAAGTATGAACGCACCCATAACCGGACTGGGTATCGTGAGCAGCGCGCCCGTCAGTTTCGGAAGCAGAGATAGTACCACTAGCATGCCTGCCATGAAGTATCCGACGTTTCGAGCGGCTACCCCTGTCATGTTCACGATAGACACCGTAGATGACGAAAAGTAAGTCGTCGGAGGCGTTCCCAGCGGCCCCGATAGGAGAATGCCTATGCCATTGGCATAAATCGAGCCTTGCACCAGCCGAAAATCGCTCGCCCGTGGTCTGCGCCGGGACGCCTGCTGAATTACCACACCGTCACCAACGCCCTTTATCGCCTGCACCAGCGTAATGATCAGGAACATCGGCAGCAGCGCCCAGAATCCGGCGTCAAGCGTGAGATTCAGTCCTTGTAAATTGACTGTGGGGACGCCAAACCACGGCGCTGCGTACATGCGCTCTAATTCATAGACTCCTAGCAGCGCTGCGGCAACGCAACCGCAAAGAAGTCCAATTATCATCGACCATGGACGCAAGCGAGGCGGGGCACGGAGTAGGAGCGCCGTGGTTATAATCAAGGTTACCAGTGCCACCGTTGGTCCGGTGAATGCCGGTGCTCCCTGTGGTACTTCGTCAAATTGGGCTAAGCAGAAGGGCAGAATCGATACGGCTATCAGAATAAGTGAAGTGCCCAATACCGTCGGTGTCATCACGCGCCGCAGTTGCGGAAGCCATGTAGCGACCGCAAAGAAGAAGAGCGCGGAAACTACCATCAGGCTTGCCAGCATCGCCGGCCCGCCCGCGGCAAGCGCGAGCGTCGCCGGCGCGATGTAGTTAGGCGTAACTCCCATGATGACCAGGTGTCCCGCGCCCATCCTGCCTATCCTAGATGCTTGCAGTGCGGTAACTATCGCCACGACTATAAGCGACGCGAAAATTGCCCAACTCAGGTAATTTTCGTCCTGACCTGTAGCCAGAACAGTAATTGCCCCTATTGAGAATAGGATAGGCAGCGTAAGGACTACACCCTGTATGCCGACAGCGAAAGACGACGGTATAGAGCACTTTTCCTCAGGTTCGTAGCGGATGTGGTCATTTGATTGAGCTGTTGCCAAAGCCGTACTCCGTTAAAGGGGGATGTGGTACTCACGGATGGGATACCTAGGATAGCGTGTGCGAGGCGGGCTAAGTATGCACCAGTTGTCTTGCATGCGTCAACAATCGCGCAAGTACCGCCGCCGACGGGTGAGCATCCTCCACGGTCTATCCCCGCGTGTGCGGGGGAACCCCCCGATTGGATAGCGATGGCGTGTTCATCCGGGGTCTATCCCCGCGTGTGCGGGGGAACCGCCAAAACCTCACCTGCTCCATACCCGGACCCGGGTCTATCCCCGCGTGTGCGGGGGAACCTTCCTGTGGGCGAGGAGCGAGTCGAGCCTGACAGGTCTATCCCCGCGTGTGCGGGGGAACCGCCGCCGCGCACTCGCATATCCAATATAGTCATGGTCTATCCCCGCGTGTGCGGGGGAACCGCCAGAGTCAGACATAAGCGCTAAGACGCTCGAGGTCTATCCCCGCGTGTGCGGGGGAACCACCTGCCGCACTACCATCGGACTGCGGTCTGTCGGTCTATCCCCGCGTGTGCGGGGGAACCTGAAGCACAAAATTGCCGAGGATGCGTCCATATGGTCTATCCCCGCGTGTGCGGGGGAACCCTGCCACCAGTATGATGGCGAGCAGGATGCCGCGGTCTATCCCCGCGTGTGCGGGGGAACCGTTAGTGTCGGTGTCAGGCACCGGCTCCACAGGGGTCTATCCCCGCGTGTGCGGGGGAACCGGGATGGGCTGGGGCGGCGGCCCTCTGCACTGGGGTCTATCCCCGCGTGTGCGGGGGAACCCACGAGACGCCTATGTAGTGGTGGACGACCGCAGGTCTATCCCCGCGTGTGCGGGGGAACCCAACCCTCGCCCGTTTGGACGGGGTTAGTGTCAGGTCTATCCCCGCGTGTGCGGGGGAACCGAGCTCCCGCCTACCGAACTCCAGCCCGGGGTCGGTCTATCCCCGCGTGTGCGGGGGAACCGATCGTGGTCGTGGTCAGTAGTAGCGGCGATGGGGTCTATCCCCGCGTGTGCGGGGGAACCGACTGCAAAATCGCGTTGACCTGTGCATAGACAGGTCTATCCCCCCGTGTGCGGGGGAACCAATCGACTGCTCGTCCGCCCTTTTCTGCGAAAAGGTCTATCCCCGCGTGTGCGGGGGAACCCTATCTGATTGGCAGGTAGAGCCGGACATGTCAGGTCTATCCCCGCGTGTGCGGGGGAACCTAGTGCCGGCATGTCCGCTAGGATAGCCTGTACGGTCTATCCCCGCGTGTGCGGGGGAACCGTCAAAATGCAAGTATGTGCCTACTATATCACCGGTCTATCCCCGCGTGTGCGGGGGAACCTAGTGTGTGTCGAACGCGCGGTTCGCGCTCGACGGTCTATCCCCGCGTGTGCGGGGGAACCACAGCCGACGGCTGAGAGTAGATGCC
>VXQZ01000019.1:0-11083 GCA_009838735.1 Chloroflexota bacterium | reverse complement strand
CGGTCTATCCCCGCGTGTGCGGGGGAACCACAGCCGACGGCTGAGAGTAGATGCCGAACAGAGGTCTATCCCCGCGTGTGCGGGGGAACCCTTTTACCGCATCATCCAGTAAAAACCCGGTCGGGTCTATCCCCGCGTGTGCGGGGGAACCGTTCGCACGCGGCGTCCCATTTCGTGCTATCAGGGTCTATCCCCGCGTGTGCGGGGGAACCAATCTGCATGCCTAATATATACGGTGTCTAGTGGGTCTATCCCCGCGTGTGCGGGGGAACCCCTGTCGGGCATGGCATATCGGCGCGGCGCAAAGGTCTATCCCCGCGTGTGCGGGGGAACCGTCAAAATGCAAGTATGTGCCTACTATATCACCGGTCTATCCCCGCGTGTGCGGGGGAACCACAGCCGACGGCTGAGAGTAGATGCCGAACAGAGGTCTATCCCCGCGTGTGCGGGGGAACCAATCTGAATGCAGCATCTCTATCACTCCATGCAGGTCTATCCCCGCGTGTGCGGGGGAACCCACTTGGAATTGCACGACTTATTGTCAGCATATGGTCTATCCCCGCGTGTGCGGGGGAACCGCTAACAGTAACAGTAAGTATGCCCTAATAACAGGTCTATCCCCGCGTGTGCGGGGGAACCGAAAAACGGCGTCAAATATGCGGACAACAAGAAGGTCTATCCCCGCGTGTGCGGGGGAA
This sequence comes from Chloroflexota bacterium, assembly GCA_009838735.1. Lineage (GTDB taxonomy): Bacteria > Chloroflexota > Dehalococcoidia > Bin125 > Bin125 > Bin125. The sequence goes on along the minus strand of VXQZ01000019.1, from coordinate 10,385 downwards.
CCAGACAGCCGCATGCTAGGTTTATGCGGTAGAGAGGTCTATCCCCGCGTGTGCGGGGGAACCACCAATAGTTTTGCCGTTGTCTATCTCAAATACGGTCTATCCCCGCGTGTGCGGGGGAACCCATGCGAAATTCGTGCTGTTTCTTGACGGCGAGGGTCTATCCCCGCGTGTGCGGGGGAACCCCATCGTCGCACCGGATACCCTGGGCGATATTAGGTCTATCCCCGCGTGTGCGGGGGAACCTAGCAAATCGCGCCGGATGGTAGGCATGAACTGGGTCTATCCCCGCGTGTGCGGGGGAACCAAATATAAGCGCACAAATAATCACAAAACGCGCGGTCTATCCCCGCGTGTGCGGGGGAACCCCGCCCCATTTCCTAGTCCTTTCCGTCTCCTCGGGTCTATCCCCGCGTGTGCGGGGGAACCCGTTTCGCGTCCGTTATTTTGTGCAGGCTGATAGGTCTATCCCCGCGTGTGCGGGGGAACCGTCAGAATAAGGTTCGAGACTGGCAAAGGCAGTGGTCTATCCCCGCGTGTGCGGGGGAACCGCTATGCTCGGGACGCCTAGTGCTTCTCCCCATGGTCTATCCCCGCGTGTGCGGGGGAACCGTCGGCTGCGGTGACTCCCGTGTTCACGAAGCCGGTCTATCCCCGCGTGTGCGGGGGAACCATGAATGCCCTGTTCCAAGCACCGCGTAGCAACGGTCTATCCCCGCGTGTGCGGGGGAACCGCCGCCGTACATCGTGATGGGCAGATCAGACTCGGTCTATCCCCGCGTGTGCGGGGGAACCCTACCAGCCACGACCCTAGTAGTTCAAATCCACGGTCTATCCCCGCGTGTGCGGGGGAACCACGGCAGGTCAACCTGCCGCGCGATCTCCGAGAGGTCTATCCCCGCGTGTGCGGGGGAACCCAAAAGACAGGGAACGGAGAACGCTCCTTCACCGGTCTATCCCCGCGTGTGCGGGGGAACCGTACTCCAGCGGCTCACCAAGTTTCTTTTCGACGGTCTATCCCCGCGTGTGCGGGGGAACCAAATCGTGCCAGTTCGTCACCATCGTATCGCGGGGTCTATCCCCGCGTGTGCGGGGGAACCCTCTACATCTATGTCTATCTGCACGGTGTCGTCGGTCTATCCCCGCGTGTGCGGGGGAACCTCCTCTTCGTCTGTGGAATCGACATAGTCCGTCGGTCTATCCCCGCGTGTGCGGGGGAACCAGTGGATGATGCATCCCCTGTTGCTCGAGGCAGGGTCTATCCCCGCGTGTGCGGGGGAACCCCACCGGGATAGATCTTTTCACCAGAGATCGGGGGTCTATCCCCGCGTGTGCGGGGGAACCGATCTCATTCTTCCTACGTGGACTGACTATGAGGGTCTATCCCCGCGTGTGCGGGGGAACCTTTTTGCCGTCTCGTGACATTTCCGTCTTCAGAGGTCTATCCCCGCGTGTGCGGGGGAACCGAATTGCCCGCCCGCAACATATCCTCCTCAAAGGGTCTATCCCCGCGTGTGCGGGGGAACCATAGAACCCTGTACCCGCCGAAGATAGCGAATCGGTCTATCCCCGCGTGTGCGGGGGAACCTACAGCCAGTATTCTCGTCTCATTCTCACCTCCGGTCTATCCCCGCGTGTGCGGGGGAACCTTTACGCTGTTTCGCTAGGGACATTGCCTATCCGGTCTATCCCCGCGTGTGCGGGGGAACCGCACCTGAGCCGCCACAGGTAGATATGCCTGAAGGTCTATCCCCGCGTGTGCGGGGGAACCGATAACTGGCGGGGTCAGTTACCGGCGCGGTGGGGTCTATCCCCGCGTGTGCGGGGGAACCCCTGCTTATCGAGGCGGTGGACAACTATGTCTGGGTCTATCCCCGCGTGTGCGGGGGAACCCCTGCTTATCGAGGCGGTGGACAACTATGTCTGGGTCTATCCCCGCGTGTGCGGGGGAACCACGCTGGCGGAGTGCCAGTAAAAATAATGCTCGGGTCTATCCCCGCGTGTGCGGGGGAACCGAATTGCCCGCCCGCAACAGATCCTCCTCGAAGGGTCTATCCCCGCGTGTGCGGGGGAACCATTCGCTGGTCGGCAACATGGGGAACTCAGAGAGGTCTATCCCCGCGTGTGCGGGGGAACCGATAAAATCTGCACTGATGATTGCGATGCAAGGGGTCTATCCCCGCGTGTGCGGGGGAACCATGCTACCAGTCAGCATCACCAGCATAGTGATAGGTCTATCCCCGCGTGTGCGGGGGAACCAACCCGCAAACCCGGTGGGTTATGAGCGCGGCGGGTCTATCCCCGCGTGTGCGGGGGAACCTTGGCTACCGCCGGGGCTTTCTTGACCGCAGGCGGTCTATCCCCGCGTGTGCGGGGGAACCGGTTCCTGTCTGTATTGAGTGTGGCTTGGTGACGGTCTATCCCCGCGTGTGCGGGGGAACCAGAGACAATGGAAGGCGATATTGTTGGTACATAGGTCTATCCCCGCGTGTGCGGGGGAACCATCGCTCTACGGGGCGCGTGTCGATACGAACACGGTCTATCCCCGCGTGTGCGGGGGAACCGTCAGTTCGATTGTGTAGAAGTATGGTGTTCTGGGTCTATCCCCGCGTGTGCGGGGGAACCATGTGAGTGGAAGATTCGTCATACCACACGACCGGTCTATCCCCGCGTGTGCGGGGGAACCCGCTAGGCGCGAACATTGGGGTGAAAATTGATAGGTCTATCCCCGCGTGTGCGGGGGAACCACTAGCCCGCGTCCAATCGGGAACGCCATGCTCGGTCTATCCCCGCGTGTGCGGGGGAACCACTGACAGTGACACAAGAAGTCGTCGGGGATGAGGTCTATCCCCGCGTGTGCGGGGGAACCCAACCATGACCGCATGCATAGCTCCATGTTTTCGGTCTATCCCCGCGTGTGCGGGGGAACCCGGATCGTCTCACGCCACCGCTCGACCTCAAGCGGTCTATCCCCGCGTGTGCGGGGGAACCTCGAGGGTATTAGGGGAGAACCTCCGAACTACAGGTCTATCCCCGCGTGTGCGGGGGAACCTTCTCATGGGGTTTCGGAAAAGCCCATGAAAGAGGTCTATCCCCGCGTGTGCGGGGGAACCTGCTCGCGAGCTTGCTCCTGCTCTTCCAGCCACGGTCTATCCCCGCGTGTGCGGGGGAACCTTCGCCGACCATATCCAGAATGGCGCTAGGCAAGGTCTATCCCCGCGTGTGCGGGGGAACCCGCCGGCCAGTGCCAGTGCTATCACTGGCAGCGGGTCTATCCCCGCGTGTGCGGGGGAACCCGCCTACGACGCCGACCACGCCAAAAGTGCCAGGGTCTATCCCCGCGTGTGCGGGGGAACCTCGTAACAGACTTCTGCGCGCCCGCCAAACGCCGGTCTATCCCCGCGTGTGCGGGGGAACCAACGTCATAGTGCAATCCATAATCATATCTAAAGGTCTATCCCCGCGTGTGCGGGGGAACCCGTATTTCATGTCGTACTCGTCTATCAGGCTGTGGTCTATCCCCGCGTGTGCGGGGGAACCTACGACACCATACCACAGCATCAAGAAGCTCTCGGTCTATCCCCGCGTGTGCGGGGGAACCCCCGACGCTGCGCCGGATTTCGTCCTGCCGCTGGGTCTATCCCCGCGTGTGCGGGGGAACCGCAGCTGCATGAACTTTCTGATACGGCGACGCAGGTCTATCCCCGCGTGTGCGGGGGAACCTCTTTATTGCTCTGTGAACGGTAATGTGATAAAGGTCTATCCCCGCGTGTGCGGGGGAACCCTGAACACCCCTTCCGACACTAGCGCATCGGCAGGTCTATCCCCGCGTGTGCGGGGGAACCCAGGTCGACCACTTCGTCAATGCCGATAATCGCGGTCTATCCCCGCGTGTGCGGGGGAACCAATGGACACTGGCAATGGCGACTATCGCTATCGGGTCTATCCCCGCGTGTGCGGGGGAACCCGCCGGCCAGTGCCAGTGCTATCACTGGCAGCGGGTCTATCCCCGCGTGTGCGGGGGAACCTTTTAGAACAGCGGTCGAAAAGCCCATGAAAGAGGTCTATCCCCGCGTGTGCGGGGGAACCATCATCTACAGAAGCCGCGAGTCGTCAGCGCATGGTCTATCCCCGCGTGTGCGGGGGAACCCCGTACAACCTCGTTCTCTACCTGATCAAATGCGGTCTATCCCCGCGTGTGCGGGGGAACCATGTCCATCAGGTCGTCAAGAAGCGCAACCGCAGGTCTATCCCCGCGTGTGCGGGGGAACCACAGGCGGCATTCACAAATAGACATCAGGACCGGGTCTATCCCCGCGTGTGCGGGGGAACCCGGATCGTCTCACGCCACCGCTCGACCTCAATCGGTCTATCCCCGCGTGTGCGGGGGAACCATGACCCCAGAGTCACTGAGCGATGGTATGCGGGGTCTATCCCCGCGTGTGCGGGGGAACCAGATTAAGATGTCGTCACTTTACCACAATGCGGGGTCTATCCCCGCGTGTGCGGGGGAACCCTGACATGCTGCGGCTGACCTATTGACAGGCTGGGTCTATCCCCGCGTGTGCGGGGGAACCGATACGCCGCCATTCTCATAGCCTATGAGCATGGGTCTATCCCCGCGTGTGCGGGGGAACCTTGCAGGCGTTCAACCCTTCGCTGCTCTTTCTCGGTCTATCCCCGCGTGTGCGGGGGAACCGCCACTGATGTGAAACATTCATCCATTCATCAAGGTCTATCCCCGCGTGTGCGGGGGAACCACATATGGGGTGAACTCCGCGCTTTCAAAGCCCGGTCTATCCCCGCGTGTGCGGGGGAACCGATACCACTGCCCCCCATGCTCAATGTAGCGTAGGTCTATCCCCGCGTGTGCGGGGGAACCTACTCCAAGTAACTATATAGCATCAAACGCCTCGGTCTATCCCCGCGTGTGCGGGGGAACCGACGACATGGCGCTGTCGCCGCTCGACATAGACGGTCTATCCCCGCGTGTGCGGGGGAACCGCACCTGAGCCGCCACAGGTAGATATGCCTGAAGGTCTATCCCCGCGTGTGCGGGGGAACCATCATCTACAGAAGCCGCGAGTCGTCAGAGCATGGTCTATCCCCGCGTGTGCGGGGGAACCCTCTCCCGTCAAGCACGTCGGGTCGTAACAGACGGTCTATCCCCGCGTGTGCGGGGGAACCCCTTTAATAACACCTCTAACATGAATAACACCGGGTCTATCCCCGCGTGTGCGGGGGAACCGCAAGATGTGGATCACGCATACCCGTTGGCGACGGTCTATCCCCGCGTGTGCGGGGGAACCCCTAGACAAGTTGATATGAAAATGACTTTTCAATTTACCTAGGGAATAATCTAGTTGTACTTTACGAGATATACGCCGTCAGCATCCACGATACTCTTCGGCGCCTCGCCCAGTGTGCGGATGCGCTGCTCTCCTATCGCTGTCGGATCGCGCCATGTCATTACTATCGAGCCTTGCCCTAATTCGTGGTACCACCGACTCAGGACGTCCCAGATGCGATCTCTTATGCCGGTCGTCATCATCGGAGCAGTGTACACGCCGGGCGCTATTTCGAGCATGGCGGAGGCAAGAAAGCCGCGGTAGCGCGTTTCGACATTGACGATTACGACTACGGTCATCTGTCTTGCCTTTTCGTTTCAATAGGTCGCAGATTCGAACCCGTCGCCGCATTTTCGGTAAGGGATATGTCCTGGAACAGCGCCTTGATGCGGTCTATCATATTAGGAATTACATTTTCTTCTCTGAGCATTTGACCAGTGGTGCGACGAGTATGTCGCTCTATATTGATAGCCGGGGTTTCTAATGCGGCGCGTGCGGACTTGAACGCGGCGGGAATTAAGATACTATCTCTGAATAGGTCGGCGATGTCTAGAGGGAATGCATCGCCGCTGTGCTCGTGGATGAAGCCGAGCTGCGGAATCGCGCCTACCGCTATTACCGCGACCACTGCTGCGGAGGTTACGGCTACGGATGCATGATTGATGGCTTGATTTGGGATGTCGGCGGCGAGCGGGTTCGCTCTGTCGTAGCGACGACCTCGCCAATCTATGCCGTATCGCTGCGCGAGGTTCTGGTATGTGCGTCTTGCTCTGGCTCCTTCCATTCCACGCAGCGCTTCGATGCTATGATGGGGAAACACTTCTCCAAGGCGCATCGCGTACATCTTGCGGGCAATGGTGATTCGGCTGCCATCCGCTTCGCCCCAAGCGCGCATCTGACGGCGGGCTATGTCCGATGTGTCAGGCATAAGCGGCGGCGCGGTATAGCATCTCACGCCGTCTTCGCCGACTGCAACCAATGCGGTGCCATGCCGTGCCATAAGTCGCAGCGCGTCGTGGCTGACGGTGGAGCCGGGTCCCAGTAAAATCATTGAAATCGTCTGGAACGGTATGCCGTATTCGCCTGCGTCAAGTGGGCTGCCGGAGTCGGGAGCGACTTGGCGCTCAAAGCGCAGCGTGCCGTCTCGAACGGTCAACGCGCCCCGGCTGAGCCACAGCAGCCCGTGCCGGTCGGCATGCGGTATCCTAGCCGTCTCAAGTCCGAGTCTGCCGCGCATCATGATTTCACCATTACCTTGCTATCTATCCCGGGTATTCGGGGGAATTTCACCCTTGTCGCCCTGTCTATCCCCGCGTGTGCGGGGGAGTTTTTCTCTATAATTCTCTCTGTTATGCGTGGCGATTTGTGCTTTGTATTCGATTGTTAAGGTGCATATGAAGCATCGTTTTGTGTCAGGCGCGGGCGCGCGATGCAGGGCGCAACAAGAGCATGCCGTAGCCGTAAGCCTTGTGCCTGCCTATGCCGTTTGCCAGCAGTTCGCCGAACTTTTCGCAGTCGGTGATTTCCAATTCGCCGCGCATCAGTGCGTCTGGCCCTTCGCTGTATCGTCGATGCAACTTTCGTATGGCGCGGGTTCGCCGAAACGAAACCATATTCACGCTATCCATGCCCAGCGTTGCGCCGCCCTTGTTCTCGAACCGCTTTTGCAGCCAATCTCGATATACTGTTTCGCGGCTGCGCTTCATCTCGCCATTCCGATGCATCAGGGCTTCATACTGGAAAGCGTCGCATTCTACGCCGCGCCTCGGCTTAATCTCTATCTCGCCATTTCGTCTGCCCTGCCTGAACAGACGCAACTTGCCTTCCGGCACTCGATCAATATCTCTTTGCAGGCGCACTATGGGACGCGCCCGCACCTCGAAGCCCAGCCGCCTGCCAGTCTGCCACTCTGACGGCATCGGCTTGCTGTCCAAGCTTGCGAGCGGCAGGACGCGCTCCTGCAGAGGACAGGCGAACAGACTAGCCGCATCGCGCAGCTCGTCGGCGTCGGCGCGCGAGTAGCCGTAAAGTGTGCCCTTTCGTCCGTCGCGCGGCAGCATCAGGCGGAAGGGTTTAGGCGCGATGTCTCCGAAGCATTCCGAAAGCAAACAATGCATCGCGTGGTCGTCGTCGATGAGTCGGCGGCTGCCCATCCAACGACGCAATTCGAGCCCGTCTATTTCGGCGCGCGCCAGATACAGGGTTCTTGCCGAGCTTGCGGCGTCCTCATTATTCTCGGAAATCGGCGCTGTGGTCATGCTTCACCGTCCTTATCACATTCCATCGATGCCTCATGCATCACAAAGTGGGACTTGTCCACACTGCCTTCGTGCGCCAGCCTGCCGCCGCCGTGCAGACCGGAAACCCAGTTGCGCTCGTCGGTGAGCATTTGGATGCGGCTGGCTTTAACGCTATCTACACCCTCTCTGTCGTGCCATTGCATCCTAACATTCGGTGGCGCTTCATCGGGATAGACAAGCGGCGCATTCAATAGCGCCGCTAGGCAGGTTTCGCCCTCGCCGAAGCCGCCGAACAAGGGCGCGGACGGAAGGCAGGGCTTTCGTCCGATGAACAACGGGCGCTTTGGATATTCCAGCGCGGGGGCAAGTTCGTCGAGCGTGGGCGCGTCTGAGTCACCGACATCTCGCAGACGCAGGGCGACCGTTACGCGCATGTCGGCGTAGTAGTCTCGGTAGCGTATGTGCGTGAACGGGCCGCTGCCGCGTGAACCTAGCTGCCCGCCCCGTTTTTCCGGTTCACCGCGAGTAGTCCATCCAACCGTCCACCCTCCAAGAGGTATGTCTATCGTATCGCCCATCTTGACCGTCTGATAGTCTTGCATGCTCAGCCCGCCCGCCGGTTCGCGCTCTATGCGCGCGGCGAATGCAAGCCTGTCTTGCAAGTCCTGGTGCTTCTGCCGGTCAGTGCGTCGCCAGCCAAGCGCGTTGGCGAACATGCCGGTGAGCATCGACGCCGCGGGAAAGGGGCGCACCACTCCCAGATTGTCTATCGTCTCCCCGCCGAACGCCATCAAGGGCGCTTCGAGATTTATGATGATGTGCCGCATGGCTACTCCGCCTCGCCGTTTCGGACGACATCCGCCGCCCATTCCGCCAGCGCGTCGCAGTTCAGCCGTTTTGCGGCGGGCAGGGCGCAGTCTTCGACCGACATCATGCGCCGCGCTTCCTTGACGCCGTAACAGTCGTCCAGCTTGCCAAGGTAGCCGGCAAGCGCGCCTGATGCAGCGTCCACTTGCGCCCTCGCCGGATTGCGGTATGCGTTGGCGAGGCTGCGAGGCTGTCTGCTGCCCGCCTCGATGAGCATCATGTCCGCCGCGGCATACGGCGCGGTGGAGCCGAGTTTCGCGCCCGGCGACACAGTGGCGATGAGGTGTATCAGGTGTTTGACCACGGATCCGGCGAGTTCGCGGTGTGTGTTTGCACTCAGCCAGTCAGCGGATTCACAGCCTTCAAGATTGGAAACCAGCCCCGGCACATCCACCACGACATATCCGTAGAACAGCCCGGCGGTGAGTTCCATGTCCCCGATGTGCGCCGCGCCTGCGTCCTCATCATCGCGCTGCAAGTCGTCAACGACCGAAAAGTAATCGCTTTCCGACTCTTCTCGATGCACTGTGAACGCATGCGCGACATGGATAGCGGCGTCGATATTCGCGCCCGGGTCGGATGTAACCATGCGCCCGAAGAGGGCACTTTCCAAGCCGGCGTTCCATATCGCCATTCCCAGCAATGCACGGAAGTTGTTGCCCTCGCCGCGTCGTGTGTTGAATAGTTCCGTAGCCGCTTTGCCAGCTGCGTCGGCATCAGCAGAATGTTCAGCGCAGATGGCGGCGGCTCGCTCCCGCAGATGCTCTACCTCCGGTAATCCCAGTAGCAAGGGTTGGCGTGTACGTTCTGCTGCCGGCTCGTCGCCGGGTCTAGCATTTTGACCATACACACCCTTAACGATCACGGTCTCGACGGCCATTAGCACGTCGTCGCTTGCTGTGCCGGCGTCCCTTATCGGCTCCAACACTTTGCGCCCGACGATATTTCGTGATCGCATCCCCGTCGCGGTGCCTTCAATGTTGCGTATGGCGAACTCATCTTCTGCCATGCGCCAGTGTCGCTTGAGGCACTGCGATGATATGCGCGTGCGGGTAGCGCCCCCGAAGGGCATGCGCTTGGCGAGGCCGCTGTCGTCGCGGTTCAGCAGCGCGGCGGGATAGGAGTGCAGCGTATGGATTTGCAGGAATCGGGGTTCTGTCATGGTGTGTCTCCTTAATTGGTTTCAGTACGGGCGCTGCGCCGTTCTGCTTGGTAATACTCGCTTGCGATACGTCGCCGCGCCATTTCAAATCTTTCTTCGTCGTAGTCTTCGTTCAGGATGAATCGCGCCATCTCACGCCAATTGAACGGCTGGTCGGCTGCTGCCATCATTCGGAACATCCGCGCAAGCAGGGACCGCAGCATCGGACCTCGCGCCGTCAGAAGGCGGTTGAGGCGCGATTCGGCGTAATACCCACGCTCGGGCCTGTTCGCGTCGCCGCCGAGGAACAACGCCCGTCCTACGGGCATGTATCCTTCGTGCGCTGTGCGACTGTCGCCTTCATCGCCTGCCCTAGGCGTCATCAATGCTATGCCGTGCAAAATAAGCGCCCACTTCAGTTCGAGAGCAGCGCTGCCGAGCAGGTTTTTTTCCGCCATCAGCCGCCAGTACGCCGCCGCGCCGGGTTCGTCCGGATCCATTCGGCGTAGTCCCGCCAAGTCGCCACGCGAAAAGTTTGGGAACGTCATCTGCCGCGCGAAACTGACTGCGACACTGCCCCAGTCCTGTAGTTCTTCAGCGTCTTGCGTCTCTTGTGCAACCTGCGCTTCAACGCTCTGTGCGGTTGTCATTGCTTACCTTCCTTTGCATTCGCCCTTTGTATCAACCTAAAAGAGTCCGGGAAAGCCTTGATTGCCGCTGCGTATTCTGCCTTCGAACACACCTTCTGCGCGGGTGCGCGCCTTGTATCTGCGTATCTCGTTGCAGGGC
>VXQZ01000009.1:54044-97261 GCA_009838735.1 Chloroflexota bacterium | reverse complement strand
ACCCACCCGCCCCCACGTCGTCCCCCTTCCCGACATCGGCCGATACTGAGCACGCCCTAACCTGCGCCTGATTGCCGCCAACGCAGGAGATGCCCATGAGAATCACCGAAATCGAGACCTTCGTCGTCGACGCCGGCTGGCGGCCCTGGCAGTTCGTCGCAGTGCGCACGTCGGATGGCATCACCGGCTACGGCGAAATCTCCGACGGCCGCACCCCCTACGGCATCGTCGGCACGATCAACGACCTCGAGCCGGTCCTCATCGGCGCCGACCCGCTCGCGGTTGAGGCCCGCTACTGGGACATGTATCGCATGGCCAGGCAATCTCCCGGCGGGGTCGTCGCCAAGGCGATCGCCGGGGTCGAGCTGGCGCTCTGGGACATCAAGGGCAAGGCTCTGGGGGTCCCCGTCTACTCGCTCTTCGGCGGACCCACCCGCGAACGCCAGCTGGTCTACTGGTCGCACTGCGGCAGCTCTCGGGCGGCCAACTTCCACCGGATCAAGTGGCACAACGGCGACGACTGGGTCGTCGGCGCGCCGCCGATCACAACGATGGACGATGTCACCAGGCTCGGCGAAGAGGTGCGAGCCAAGGGCTTCCACGCGCTCAAGACCAACATCCTCTTCCCCGGCGATCCGGCCCGCACTTTCGGTCTGCAACAGGACGTCGCCAACATCGACAGCAACACCACCCCCGCTGTCCTGCGCCACGTGCCCGAGTACATCGGCGCGCTCAAGGCGGGCGCGGGGCCCGACGTACAGATCGCGCTCGACATCAACTTCAACTGCACACCGCTGGCCGCTCGGCAGATCTGTCAGACGCTTGAGGATCTGGAAATGATGTGGGTCGAGGTCGACATGTACGACGCCGAGGCGCTGGCCGACGTGCGACGCTCAACGACCGTGCCAATCACCTCAGGAGAAAATCTCTACACCGTCCGCGACTACCTGCCCTTCCTCGACCACCGTTCGATGGACAACGTCATGATCGACGTCTGCTGGCAGGGCTTCTCGCGATCACGAGACGTAGCGCTGCTCGCCGAGAGCTACGAACTCAACGTCGCCCCGCACAACTACTACTCGCACCTCGGCAGCATGCAATCCCTGCACCTCTGCGCCACCGTTCCCAATGTCCGAATCATGGAAATCGACATCGACGACGTGCCCTGGAAAGACGACATGACCGGCGGCCCCATCGAGATCGTCGACGGACACCTGCCGCTGCCGACCAAACCAGGCTGGGGAGTCGATTTGAACGAGGACCTGGCCCGCAAGAAAGTCTGGGAGAAAGGACGCGGTCCGGGCTTCTCCTCGGGCCGCAACTAACCATCAACGAAAGAGAGCGCGCGAGTCATGAAGATCACCGAAATCGAGACCTTCGTCGTCGACGCCGGCTGGCGACCCTGGCAGTTTGTCGCCGTGCGGACCTCGGAAGGCATCACCGGCTACGGCGAAATGTCCGACGGCCGCAATCCCTATGGCATCGTCGGCACGATCGAGGACATGCTGCCGATCCTGATTGGCAGTGATCCGCTGGCGGTCGAGGCTCGCTATTGGGACATGTACCGGCTGGCGCGGCAGTCTCCGGGCGGCATTGCCGCCAAGGCGATTGCTGGCGTCGAACTGGCGCTCTGGGACATCAAGGGCAAGGCCCTCGGCGTGCCGGTCTACTCGCTCTTCGGCGGTCCGACGCGCGAGCGGCAGATGATCTATTGGTCGCACTGCGGCTCATCGCGGGCGCGCAGCTACGACCAGATCCTCTGGGACAACGGCTCCGACTGGGTCGTCGGCGCGCCGCCGCTGCGCACGATGGACGACGTCACCGCGCTCGGCGAAGAGGTCAGAGGCAAGGGATTCCACGCGCTCAAGACCAACATCGTCTTCCCCGGCGACCCGACCGGCGTCTACGGCCCCGGCTGGGGCGGTGTCGGCAACATCGACCGCAACGCTGTCCCCTCGCTGCTGCGCCACATTCCCGAGTACATCGGTGCACTGAAGAAAGGCGCCGGGCCCGACGTGCAGATCGCCCTCGACCTCAACTTCAACTGCACGCCGCTGGTCGCCCGTCAGATCTGCCAGGCGCTCGAACACCTCGAAATGATGTGGGTCGAAATCGACATGTACGAACCCGAGGCGCTGGCCGACGTCCGCCGTCAAACCACGGTGCCGATCACCTCGGGCGAGAATCTCTACACGATCCGCGATTACCGGCCGTACTTCGATCATCGCTCCATGGACAACGTGATGATTGACGTCCCCTGGCAGGGCTTCGCCCGCTCACGCGATGTCGCACTGCTGGCCGAGAGCTACGAGCTCAACTGCGCTCCGCACAACTATTACTCGCATCTCGCCACGATGCACGCGCTGCATCTCTGCGCGACCGTCCCCAACGTGCGAATCATGGAGATCGACATCGACGACGTCCCCTGGAAAGACGACCTCGGCGGAGGCCCGCTGAACATCGTCGACGGCCATCTGGAACTGCCGACCAAACCCGGCTGGGGCATCGACTTCGACGAAGACGTCGCCCGCAAACACGTCTGGGAAAAGGGCCGCGGCCCCGGCTTTACAGCGAATCGACGCTAGGCCGAACGAGCTCCGGTACCATCGGCCTCATCGAAGGGACTGAGTAATGGCGCTGGGCAAGAGCGGTTCGTTGGAACTCACGGCGATTTTCACCTGGGAAGAGGACGCAGTCGTGGCCCTGTGTCCGGAGCTCGATATCTCCACATTCGGCGACACGCTGGAGGAGGCGAAAGCGATGCTCGAGGACGCTCTGCAAGGCTTCTTCGCGGCTGCGGAACCAGCAGAACTGGAACGGCGGATGAACGGCGAGCCGCTTGTCATGCCGCTGCACATCACTGGACTTCCGGCTGCCACTCTCTCCAGTTGCGTGACCCGATCTACGGTGCCGCTAGCGATCTCCGTTGGCTAGAGCTCGTCGACTGCGAGCCTTTGAACTGGAACGAATCGTGGAGCGACACGGCTTCAAGTACGACCACCACACCGGCAGCCACATCATCATGAAGCGGCACAGTGACGGCAGAATGGCTGTGATTCCGGACAAGGGCAACAGGCCAGTGCCGCCTGGCACCATCAGTTCGATCATCCGCCAATCCGGCATCCCTCGCAGCGATTTTGAGTAGCGCCGTTCGGGAAATGTTGCCTATCCTCTGACGAAACCCGTGACTGGCTGGGAGTTTTGAGCATGCATGACATCGTGATCCGCAACGGACGCATCATTGACGGGACGGGCGCTGCCGAATATGTCGGCGATATCGCGATCGACGGTGATCGCATCACCGCCGTCGTTCGCGATGGTGAGGGCGTGGTTGGTCAGGGTCGTCGGGAGATCGACGCCTCCGGCAAGCTCGTCACCCCAGGCTGGATTGACATTCACACTCACATGGACGCCCAGGTCTCCTGGGACCCGTACATGACGCCTTCTTGCTACAACGGCGTGACGACCGTCGTGATGGGCAATTGCGGGGTGGGTTTCGCTCCGGTGCGCGAGGACGACCGCCAGTGGCTGATGGACCTGATGGACGCCGTTGAGGACATTCCCGCGACAGCGATGGCCGCCGGGATCACCTGGGAATGGGAATCGTTCCCCGAATACCTCGATGCGATCGACGACAAGCCGCGCGTGATGGACATCGCCGCGCAGTTCCCGCACTGCGCGCTGCGCACCTACGTGATGGGTCCGCGCGGAGCCGACGACGTACAACCCTCCGACGACGAGTTGTCGCACATGCGCCGTCTGGTGCGCGAGGGCATCGAGGCCGGCGCGGTGGGCTTCTCCTCCAACCGCCTGCTTGCTCACCGAACCAAGGAAGGCGAGCTGATTCCCGGCACGCTGGCCCAGTACCCCGAGCTTGAGGCTGTCGCCGAGGGCATCGAGCAGGGCGGCGGCGGCGTCTTCCAGCTCGTTGGCCCGTTCGAGCGCGAGTGGGTCGAGGACATGGCGCTCACCCACGGCCTGACCATCACCTATCTGTCCGGCGAAGGCTCGGTCACGAACGGCGCCGGCTGGAAGGAAGGCCTGGAGAGCGTCGAAGAAGCAACCGAGCGCGGGGTGCGGATCTTCCCTCAGATCCGCGGCCGCGGCACGACGCTGCTGATGAACCTCGAAGGTTCGATTCATCCCTACACGCTCAACTTCGCCTACCGCGACCTGGTCGAGCATCTCCCCATGGCCGAGCGCCTGGAGAACATGCGCGATCCCGAGATCAAGGCGCAGATCCTGGCCAGCGACTGGGATCTGACCAACGATGTGCGGAACAAGACGGAGAATGCAGAGGATCACCCGTTCCTGGTCGACACGACGCCAGGCAACTTGCTACCGGGCATGCTTGAAATGGTGCTCGGATCGCCAGAGACCGTGTACGTGCTCGGCGACCCGCCGGTCTACGAGCCCGAATACGAACGCTCGGTAGCCGCGCACGCCGAACGCAAGGGTCTGACAACCGACGAAGCCTTCTACGACCTAATGACCAGGGGCGACGGCTCGACGCTGCTGTTGGTTTACCTCGAGGGCTACTCGCAGGGCAACTTCGACTATCAGCGTGACCTGATGATGCACCCGCTGACCCGCAACGGGCTCTCAGACGCCGGCGCGCACGTGGCGGCCGTCTCGGACGCCCACATGGTCTCCTGGAACCTCGCCTACTGGGGTCGCGACCGGACTCGCGGCGATCGGGTGCCGCTGGAGACGATCGTGCACAAGCAGTCGGGCGCCAACGCCGACCTCTATCGGCTAGGTGACCGCGGCGAGTTGGTCGAAGGCAAACGAGCCGATGTCAATGTCATCGATCTTGAAACGCTCGACACCGACGCGCCGCAGATGGTCTACGACCTGCCCGAGAGTGCGAAGCGCTTCATGCAGCGGCCGACCGGCTACGTCGCCACGATCTGCGCCGGCGAAATCGTGCTTGAGCATGACGAACTGACCGGCGCGCTCCCCGGCAAGCTGGTGCGAGGCCCGCAGACGGTCTAGGGCCTGTTCAAGCTCCAGACCTCTCACTCAAGGGGTTCCTTCCGATTCCGGAAGGAACCCCTTGATCGTTGCAATCGCATTCTGTAGTTGGCATACTCCCAGAAATTCGCGCCAAGCGAATCAGGTGGCGCACGTATCTGCGCCGCTACTGAGCAGGCAGGTTGGAGTGGAAAGGTTGTACCGAGCGAGTCCCGACCGCTGCCACTGCACGAGAGACCCAGCACCGAGCTAGAGAGACTGACCTAATGACCGAGAAGAACTACTGGCAGCGAATGCGCCGATCGCGGATGAGCAGGAGAGCGCTCCTGCGCGCGTCGGGACGGGCGGGGGTGGGCGCCGCCGGACTTGCGCTGGTCGGATGTGGCGACGACGACGATGATGACGCCGCCGTCGCGCAGGTCCAGCAGCAACAACAGCAACAACAACAGGCGATGCAGCAGCAGCAGGATCAGCAGCAACAGCAAGCCGCGCCTGCTGAGCAGCAACAACAACAGCAAGAGCAGCAAGCCGATACGCAGGCGCAGCAGGCCGAGCAGCAAGAACAGCAGCAGGCCATGCAGCAGCAGCAACAGCAGCAGGAGGCTGTCGACCTGTCCCGCGAAGGCGAGACCGATTGGGAACGCACGGTGACCGTGGCCGTCCCCAACGCGGTTGGCGGCCTCGATGTGCAGGCGCCGGGCAACTACACCCTCAAGTGGAACGGCCCGCTGCACTACGACCGACTGCTGCAGTACGACCTGGTCACGCGAGAGATTGTGCCTCATGCGGGCAGCTTCGAATGGATCGAGGACTTCACCGCCTTGCTGTGGCACGTGAATCCAGGACATGCCTGGCACGACGGCACGCCGCTGACGGCGGAAGACGTCAAGTTCTCGATCGACCGCGCCGCTGGCAACGCGGCGTACAACGAGAGCGGAACATACGAGACCGGGATCGCCTACATCGTCTCAGCGGTCAACGGCGAATCCACTGTCGTGGACGACCTCACGCTGAGACTTCCGGTGAACACCGACGTCACGGCGCCAGGCAGCGTCGGTACGACGATGCCAATCGTGCCCAAGCACCTGATCGAAGAAATTGGCGACGAGGGCTACAACCGCGACGGCATGGGCAGCGGCCCGTTCCAGTTGATCAACTTCGAGCCCGACATCGAGGTCCGCAGCAAACGCAATGACGAGTACCCGATCGGCTACGACAACCTGAATCGCATCCACCGACCGTGGGCCAAGGAGATTGTCCAGTCGGTGCGGCCCGAGCCGGTTGCGCGGCTGGCCGCGATCCAGGCGGGAGAGGCTGACGTGACGCCCTCGCTCGAGTGGGAGCTCGTCCAGGACTTCGTCGACGAGCCCGGCTTCGAGGTGCTCTTCGATCCGGGCTGTTGTCCGCACACGATCTTCCCCAACACGCTGGTGCCGATGTTCGACGACGGCTCGAATCCCTACCGAGACATCCGAGTCCGTCAGGCGATGAACCACGCCGTGGATGTGGAGACGATCTATGGCACGCTGGCTACCGGCCGCGAGCAACGCGCCTACGGCATCGGAACACGCCAGCTGGGCGGCATGCAGCCAGAGCAGTCTGGACCGCTGACGATGGAGTACAACGTCGAGAAGGCGATGCAGTTGATGGACGCTGCCGGCTACGCCGACGGCTTCGAGTCGGACTTCTACGGAACGGCCGGCTTCTTCGCCTGGACCGACCAGATCGCCCTCTCGGTTCAGCAGTACCTGGACGTGGTCGGGATTCGCACCAACCTGCAACTCGACCCGCTGCCCGACTTCCGCGCGCGGATGGCCCAGCGCGACGTGCCCGGCCTGCACTACTACTTCACCAACCAGTCGCCCGACCCGTTCCAGGTGATCAACGCTGAAGTGGCCGAAGGCGGCACGCTATCTGTGGCCGAGTACCCGGAATCAGGCATCCAGGAATTGGTCGAAGCGCAACGCTCGGAATTTGACCCCGAGAAGCGAAAGCAATACCTCAACGAGCTCGCTCAGTTGATCTACACCAACGCTTCGTGGCTCTTCCTGTTCGAGACCGTCGGTACCGGTCTGATGTCCGACACCCTCGAGTGGGATATGAAAGGAAACTCGCGAGACTACGGCGGTCTCTGGGGCATTCGCCCGCTCGTGACTTAGTCTCGACCGTTCCCTGCAGGAAGGTGGGACATGGGTCCGCAGAGCATTTCGACGATCCTCGTTTCGCGCCTCCTGCAGGGCATCCTGGTCGTATTCGTCGTAATCTCAGTCGTCTTCCTCGTCTCGCGGTTGGCGCGTAACCCGGTCGAGTACCTGACGACGGACGAAACCACGGTGGAAGAGAAGGAGCTGCTCAAGGAGCAGCTCGGACTGACCGGGCCAATCGGCATCCAGTACGTCAAGTTCCTGTGGAACGCGGTCCAGTTGGACCTCGGCAACTCGTTCATCAGCGCGCGTCCGGCACTGTCCGAGGTCAGTAGCCGCGCTTCCAAAACACTCCAACTAGGTGCCGCCGCCTTGATATTCTCGCTGGCCCTCGGCGTTCCCCTGGGCATCATCGCGGCGCTCAACCGGGCGACGCCGACGGATTGGATGGCGCGTTTCCTCGCTGTGCTCGGTCAGGCCGTGCCCAATTTCTGGCTGGGACTGATCCTGATCTTCTTCTTCGCCGTCCAGCTCGACTTGATGCCGACCGGCGGCAGTGGCGGCATTGAGCATCTGGTCCTACCGACGATCACGCTGGGCCTGTTGGCTTCGGCCGTCTCGATGCGGTTGACGCGCTCGGGCATGATTGACGTGATGGGCACGGACTTCGTTCGCACGGCGCGAGCGAAGGGGTTGCGCGAGTCGACGATCATCTGGCGACACGCGCTGCGTCACGCGCTGCTGCCGGTAGCGACCATCCTCGGCATCCAGGTCGGCTACATGATCGCTGGCACGGTGATTGTCGAGCAGGTCTTCGCCTGGCCGGGGATCGGCCGCTTGATGCTGCATACGATCCTGGTCGGTGACTTCCCCGTCATGATCGCCGGCATCCTCGTGATCTCGACCAGCATCGTGGTCGCCAACATCCTGGTTGATCTGTCCTACCCGATCATCGATCCGCGGATCAGGGCAGGATCCCGCTGATGGCGGCGCGGGCGGTCGCAGCGGCCCCGGCCTTACTGATGCGCGGCATTCGACTGGGCGGATCCTGGCAGCGTTCCTTGCTCCTGGCGCCGGCGGTGATCATTCTGCTCGCGTTTCTGACTGCCGGGATTTTCGCCGATCTGCTGTCGGCCTACGACCCGGAACAGATTGTCCTGCAAGAACGTCTGATTCCGCCGGCGTTCCAGGACGGCGGGAGCATCACGCATCCGCTGGGCACCGACAATCTGGGTCGCGACATTCTCGCCCGCGTCATGTACGGCGCGCGCGTGTCGTTGCTGGTCGTGGTCACCTGCATCCCGGCGTCGGCGCTGATTGGCACGCTGTGCGGCCTGCTCGCAGGCTGGCGGCTGGGCTGGTGGGACCGCTTCCTGATGCGCATCGTCGACGTGCAGCTGGCGCTGCCGGCGATTCTGTTTGCGCTGCTGATTTCGGTGGTCTTCGGAGCCAGCCTGCTCAATGTGATCCTGATCATCATCATCTTCAGCTGGTCCGGCTACGCCCGACTGGTCCGGGCCGATGTGTTGTCGCTGCGCGAGCAGGAGTTCGTGGTCGCCGCGCGAGCCAGCGGGGCCAGCGACCGGCGGATTCTCTTCCGCCACGTGTTGCCCAACATCGTCAACACGATCGTGATCATGGCGACGCTCGACGTGCCTTCGGTGATCCTGATCGAAGCGGCGCTCAGTTTCCTCAACATCGGCGTCGCGCCGGGCACGCCGTCCTGGGGCGCCATGATCTCAGAGGGGCGCAACTTCATGACGATCGCCTGGTGGCCGATCTGGATGCCGGGTATCGCGATCCTGTTGGTCTCTCTGACCGGCAACCTGTTCGGCGACTGGCTGCGAGATTCGCTGGATCCACGCTTACGAAACGTCCGTTGACGAGCAGAACGTGAACCCGCGATAGCATCGAAGCGCTGCCCAGATCCAACCAAGGAGCGCCTCGATGACGAGAATCAGCGCCGTTCGCTCGCGCATGCTGCGGATTCCGCTCGACAATCCCACGTCGTTTTCCAACCGCACCGTGTACCACCGGGACCATCCGGTAGTCGAGGTTGAGTGCGACGACGGTCACGCCGGAATCGGCTTCTGCTACGCCGGCAACTCCAACGGACAGTTGGTCACCTCGGCGATCGACAACCTGTTCGCTCCGCTACTGATAGGACAGGATCCGTTCCGGGTCGAGGGCTTGTGGGCAGGCATGTACCAGGAATCGCTGCTGCACGGACGCGCCGGATCGACCATCCGGGCGCTCTCGATGCTCGACATCGCCCTCTGGGATCACAACGCCAAAGCCGCGGGGCTGCCACTCTACAAACTGCTGGGCGGCTACTACGAGGACACGGTCCCGGCCTACGCATCGGGCGGCTACTACCTCGAGGGCAAAGGCCACGAGGGTCTGCAGCAGGAGTTGCTGGGCTACGTCGAGATGGGCTTCGACGCCGTCAAGATCAAGGTGGGTCGACTCTCGGTGCGCGAGGAAGCGTCGAGGATGCAGGCGGCTCGTGAGGCGGTTGGACCCGATGTCCACATCATGCTCGACGCCAACAACGCCTGGTCGAACCTCGAGGACGCTTTGCGCTACATGGCCGCCTACGAGCCGTCCGCTCCCTACTGGATGGAGGAGCCGTTCTCGCCCGACGCGATCGGTCTGCACGCCAAGCTCGCCGCGCGCACCGGAGTGCCGGTGGCAACAGGCGAGATCGAGGTCGGGCGATGGCGCTTCAAGGACCTGATGGACCAGGACGCGGCGATGATCCTCCAGCCCGACGCCGCGGTGTTGGGCGGAGTCACTGAGTTCCGGCGGATCGCCAACACGGCTGCCTCATATGGCGTCTCAATCTGTCCGCACTGGTTCCACGACCTGCACCGGCATCTGGTCGCATCATCGCCGAATGCAACCTACGTCGAGTTCTTCCCCGACGACCAGGTGCACAACTTCCGAAACATCATCGACCGGCAGACCGAGGTCCGCGACGGCCGCCTCGTGTTGCCGGATACGCCAGGACTGGGCTTCGAGTTCCTGCCCGAGGCGCTGGAGCGATACTCGGTAGGTGACTGAGGCGCTACGAGGCGACCACGACACCGTTCGTGATTGCCGGCTCTCCCAGGTGATTGCGCATTTCGTAGAAGACGATCACTCGGTCGCCCTCGTCCCGGACCTCGAGCGCGTTGACCGTGACATCCTCGCCCGGAATCACCATGCCCCGGAACTGACCGGCGAAGCGGGTGATTCGGGTCGGGTCGCCGTCCAGGCTTCGGTTGATCACCTCGCGCAGCGCAATCAGGATGTTGGCCGAGCCGTGGAGGATGATGTCGGGCAGGCCCGCGGCCAGGGCGACCTTGCGCTCGGTGTGAATCGGATTCCAGATGTCGGCGCACTCGGTGTACACATGCGGCGCCTGCGGGTCGATCGGGAAGGTCGTAGACCAGACCCGGTCGCCATCGTCGGTCGAGCGCTGCGGCAGCGGCGGCGCAGATGCCAGTTCGGCGTCTTCACCGTCCAGCTCGGCCCCGCGGGTGATGCCGCCCGTATCCATGATCGCGATGGTGGCACCCTGGCTGTCGCGGAAGGTGAAGCGCTGCGCGCTGAGCACGCCGGGCTTAATCTGCTTGACCGCGACGCTCTGTCCCTGGCTGGTAACCACGTCGCCCTCTCGAGCGTGGCGGTCGAACTGGACGTCGACCCAGGCGTGAACCCCGCGTCGGACCAATTCCAATGGATACTCGATATCCGGCGTGAATCGGCTGTTCCACTGCCAGCTAAAGACCATGCCGGGATGCGCAATCAATCCGCCGGGTCGGTCGTCCTCGAAGTAGACGGGATTGAAGTCGTCGACACCGCCGGCGAACGCAGTGATCGAGCGCGCGGTGACCTCGAACGACTTGGCGATGGTGTAGCGGCCCACGTCGGCGGGCATGCGGAGATCGTTCGGGGACGTGGTGGTCATACTCTTGGCCTCTGCGTGGACTCCGTCTTGTGCTCGTACTGATCCCAGTGCATGACTTCGTCCAGTGGCCGGCGGCGGATCGGTCCGAAATTGCCGGTTGGCCAGCCGAGCGGGACCAGGACCATCGGCACAATGTGATCGGGCAGATTCAGTACTTCCTGCGCTTTCTCGCGACCGCCGCCGAAGAACGCCAGCGTGGTCGGCACGCTGCCGACCTCAAGCGCGCGCGCCGCGAGCAGCAGGTTTTGCACCGCGCCCCAGACCTCTGTCGCAGCGGCCGCGCCGACAGCGAACGTGTCAGTCGGCTCGATCACCGTGTCGGCGCAGGCAATCACGATCGCCGGTACCTCGTGCATGTGGTTCATCTGGTGTTCGACCGCAGCGAGGAAACGCTCGCGGCGGCCCTGATCGACATGCGGGTTGGCTGCCTCGCGGTTGTTCTCCAGATACCTCGACACGCCGGCGCGATTGAGGTCGGCGAGCTGCTGCTTGATCTCGGGGTCGCGCACGACCACCCAATGCCGCGCCTGCCGGTTGGAACCACTCGGACCGAGATGCGCCGCCTCGATCAGTTGGACCAGAACGTCCTCGGGAATCGGGTCGGGCTTGTAGCGCCGCATCGCGCGGGCGGTCTGGATGACGTCGAAGAACTCCATGCTGTTGCTCCAGTTCGCTTAGTCGCCGTATGAGATCAGTTCGACGAGGTTGCCGTCGGGATCGCGGGTGTAGACGCTGATTCCTTCGGCTGTGCCTGTTGCTCGGCCGCCGATTCGCGAGCCCGGTCCTTCGATCACTTCGCATCCGGCGGCTTCAATCGCGGCTGCCGCTGTTTCAGGCGTGCCGTCCCAGACGAAGCAGAAGTCTCCGCAGCCGGGCTCGGCCGTCGGGCCGCGCAGGTCGAAGTCGGGATTCTGCCAGAGCTTCGGGTCGTGGACGTTGATCTTCTGGTCGCCGCAGGCGATGGCGAAGGCCGGGAAGTCGCCGGCACGCCACTCGGCTTCGTGCAGAATGGCGAACCCAAGCGAGCGATAGAAGCCCATCAGGGCTTCCGGATCGCCGGCCGGGATTGCGACATGGTCCATACCTGTGACCGCCATGGTCTCGTCCCTCGCTGCTTTGTCACGCTCGCTGATAGCACGAAGGCTAACCGGTCTCGCTGCTATCCTTGCCTCGCTTGCCAGTGAAATCCCAACCATCAGCACAATCTCCCTGGAGCAACCATGCCCGATATCTCCGCCGACGATCCGTTCCCTCGTAAGCGCCTGACCATTGGCGAGACCACGATGGCCTATGTCGACGAGGGCGATGCGGATGGCGATCCGATCATCTTCCTGCACGGCAACCCAACCTCCTCATACCTGTGGCGCAACATCATGCCGCACGCATTCGAGTCGGGCCGGTGCCTGGCGCCCGACCTGATCGGTATGGGCGTGTCCGGCTCGTCTCCGTCGGGCTCGTATCGGTTCGTCGACCACGCGGAATGGGTCGACGCCTGGATCGAGGGCATGAACCTGGGCGACAACCTGACGTTCGTGATCCACGACTGGGGCTCGGCGCTCGGCTTCCACTGGGCTAACCGCCACCGCGACCGAGTCAAGGGTCTTGTCTACATGGAGGCGATTGTCCGTCCCGTGACCTGGGACGAATGGCCCGAGGCGGCGGCGCGGATCTTCCAGGGCATGCGCTCGGAGGCCGGCGAGTCGATGGTCCTCGAGAAGAACATCTTCGTCGAACGGATCCTGCCGGGCAGCGTGCTGCGTGGTCTGACCGAGGAGGAGATGGAGGTCTACCGGCTGCCCTATCGCGAAGAGGGCGAGTCACGCCGACCGACCCTCACCTGGCCGCGCGAGATTCCGATTGACGGCGAGCCGGCCGATGTCACCGAGATTGCCCAGAGCTACGCCGACTTCCTCTCCTCCGAGGACTCTGCTCACATCGCCAAGCTCTTCGTCAACGCCGAGCCGGGTGCGATCCTGACCGGTGCGCAGCGAGAGTTCTGCCGCAGCTGGCCCAACCAGACCGAAATCACCGTCGCCGGCAACCACTTCGTCCAGGAAGATTCACCGCACGAGATTGGCGCAGCGATCCGAGACTGGTACGCCGCCATATGAGACCAAGCAGCTAGCCAGGACAGGGCAGGATGGCCGAGATCACCAACGCCGAAGAGGCGCACGCTGAGTTGGACCAGGCGCGCGAGGAGTTCCGGGAACTCGTGCTGGGACTGTCCGGCGAGGAATGGAACCACATAAGCGACAACGCAGCCTGGACGAACGGCCAGCTCTGCTGGCACGTCGCCTTCACAGCGAGCGGCGGCACGCTGAGGGTGACTCGGCTGCGTCAGAACAAGGACGTGAAGCCACCCGCTCCGCTGATGGCGGTGCTCAACGTCCTCAGCCTGTGGTTGGTGCGGATCCGTTCGCGAGGCGCGACGCCCGATTCGGTGCTGGAATTCTTCGACGAGCGCCTGGCAGCGACACGTGGAGCAATCGAGACCGTCGCTGAGGACGAGTGGGGCAACGGCGGCGAGTTTCTGGGCGAGCAAATGACCGTCGGAAGCTCATTCGGGTTCCTGCGCGGGCACATCAGTGAGCACGCGGCACAAATGCGGCGTAGCTAGGCCGCCGGCGCAGCAGGTGCGCTGTGTTCGGCGGCGATCTTCTTATGCGACCCGCTGATGCGGGCAACGAACTGGACTGAACCATGTCAGACATCACCAACGCCGACGAAGCCCGCGCCGCACTTGAACAGGCGCGGACCGAGTATCGCGAGCTCGTATTGGGCCTCTCAGAAGACGAGTGGAGCCGCCAGAGCAACAACGCCGGTTGGAACAACGGACAGCTCTGCTGGCACATCGCCTTCGGAGTCGGAGCGGGCGGCCAGTCGCTCTCCCGGCTACGCAAGAACAAGGGCATGGACCCGCCCGCGCCGCTGATGGCGGTGATCAACTTCGCCAGCCTGTGGTATGTGCGAATCCGCTCACGCGGCGCCACTGCGGAGTCGGTGCTCGCACTGTTCGACGAGGGCTGCGCCAAAATGCAACAGCTGGCCGACGGCATTGGCGATGACGAGTGGGGCAACGGCGGCGTGGTGCTCGGTTCCGAGACGACAGTTGGCGGCGTGTTCGCATTTCCGAGCGAACACATCAGCGAGCACGGGGCCGAGATGCGGCGAGATTAAGTCGCTGGCTGGCAAATGACACCGAGTTCCGAGGAGATCTTCAAGCGCTACCCGCCGCTTCGTGACATGGAGGCGGTCGCGCTGTTCCAGGAGCTCGGCTACCGCTTCACCGACGCCGGCGACGGCTGGTGCGAGATTACGCTGACTGCCTCGCCGAAGACGCACAACCTGTACGGCATCGTCCATGGCGGCGTCTGGTTGCTGGTCGCGGATTCGGCGATGGGCGGCGCGCTGGGCACGATCCAGGCCGAAGGTGAGCGAGTGATCACCGCGCAGTCCGAGTTCCGCTGGCTGCGCGGTCTGGACGGCAACGTGATCCGTGCTCGGGCCGAGGTGATCCGCAGGGGGCGGACGCTGAGCCATTGCTCGGTAGACCTGTATGACGACCAGGGCCGCCACATCGGTCACGGCAACGGCACCTACGTCATGCTCCCTCCAGAATAACGTGCCGGGCTGGCTCGAAGCTCTACCCTGATGCTCCAACGAAACGTTGTACCCGGGAAGGACGTGTCGGGATGGCCGGACGACTTGATGGAAAGACGGCGTTGATTACCGGCGGCGCGCGAGGCCAGGGCGCGGCCGAGGCGAACCTGTTCGCCGAAGAAGGCGCGACGGTGGTGATCACCGACGTGCTCGACTCGGATGGCGAAGCCACCGCGGCGGGCAGCGACAGCATTCGCTACCTCCACCATGACGTGACCAACGAGGACGAGTGGATCGCGGTGGTCCAGGATGTGCTCGAGGACTACGGCAAGATCGACGCGTTCATCAACAACGCCGGCATCTTCCGCTCTCGACCGATTGCCGAGTTGTCGGTCGAGGAGTACCGCGAGGTCATCGACATCAACCAGGTTGGGGTGTTCCTCGGGCTGAAGCATGTTGGGCCGGTCATGTGCCAGGCGGGGTCAGGCTCGATTATCAACATCTCGTCGGTCGCCGGTATGCGCGGTGGCGCCGGCTCGCTGGCGTACTCGGCCTCGAAGTGGGCGGTCCGAGGCATGACCAAGGTCGCGATGAGCGAGTTCGCTCCATCCGGCGTCCGCGTCAATTCGATTCACCCGGGGCTGATTGAGACGCCGATGTTGCACCAACTCCCGGCGATCGAACAAGGGCTCACCGATCAACTCGTGCGCCGGATTCCCTATGGCCGGATCGCCGAGGCCGTCGAGGTCGCCCGGCTGGCCCTGTTCCTCGCCTCGGATGACTCTGAATATATGAACGGCGTCGAGTTCATCATTGACGGCGGCATGACCCAGGGAATCTAAGGGGAGACGTCTGGCGACAGCATGAGCACGCCATCGGTCCAATACACGCTCACCGACGACGACGTCGCGATTGCCTGGGTTGAGCGTGGTGTGGGTAAACCCCTCGTTGTCTCCACGGGACCGATGTTGCCGCTCAATGTGGGCTGGGAACCGGGTGGACTCTGGGACCGCCTGTCACAGTCCTTCCGGGTCATCCGATTCGATCCGCGCGGCTGCGGGCTCTCCGAGCGAGACGGCGTGTTCGGCTCCTTCCACGACGAAGCGGCGGACCTGGCGGCGGTCGTGACTGAACTCGGCGAGCCGCGCGTCGCGCTGATGGGCTATTACATCGGCACGCCGGCCGCCGTGATCGCGATGCTCAACGAGCCTGAGCGCTACACCCACATGGTTCTGCATCTGCCGATTCCGATGGTCGGCAACCAGACCATGCCCCATGACTCCTCGGTATCTCCGCAGGACGAGTACAGCCAGCTCATGGACGGAACGATCGGCAATCTGTTGCGACTCGGCTGGCAGTATCACGAGGAGTCCGCCCGACGCGCGTTGCTCACGATCATCGCACCGACAGCCGATGAAGCCACGCTGCGCAGCCTCTCGGAGTTGATGCATCACTACCCCTCGATGAATCGGCTGTTTGGTCTGGTACCGGAGATGCGCAGTCTCAACCTGCGTGACGAGCTGCGAAGTGTGCAGATTCCAACCCTGATCTCGATTCCACCCGAGGGTGACGGTTTTGAGGATTCCAATGCCTCATTCGGTCGAGACTGGGCCCGGCGCATCCGCGGCGCGCGGCTGCTGGTCGGACGCGATGACACCTCCGTCCTCGTCAACGGCGCTCTAACGATCAACCAGTTGGCCGAGGCGATGGAGGAGTTCATCGGCATCGACATGCAGTCCCAGACTGCAGGACAAGCGACACGCACCGTCCTGTTCACCGACATCGAGGGCTCAACCTCGATGGTCGACCGGCTCGGCGATGATCAGGCCCGCGCGATCACTCGTGAAATCGAACAACTCACGCTGACTGCAATTCGCGATCATCGTGGTGTCCAGGTCAAGACGATGGGAGACGGCGTCCTGGCCTGGTTCGGCGCAGCATCGTCGGGCGTTGACGCTGCCGTGCAGATCCAGAGCCAGCTGGCCAACCACGATCGCTACAGCGATGTCTACGTCCGCATCGGACTGAGCGCTGGTGAGCCGATTGCAGAGTCGGACGACCTCTACGGCGCCACGGTCAACCAGGCCGCCCGCATCATGTCGATGGCCCAGGGCGGCCAGATTCTCGTCTCGGACCTGGTTCGCGGACTCCTTCAGGGTCGTCGGTACCGGTTTGAGGATCGAGGGGTGCACCAGCTTCGCGGGTTCCGCGATTCGATCCACATCTTCAGCGTCGACTGGCAGAGCGCATCGGGCGACAGCACGCCCCTGGAAGGGACAACCCAATGACCGAGATGACCAAGCGCGAACGGGTGCGGGCAGCAATATCGGGCGAACCGGTCGATCGGGCGCCAGCGTCCCTCTGGGGACACGATTTCCTGCGCGAATGGAGCAACGACGAACTGGTCGGCGCGACCTGCGAGCAGTATGAGGCCTACGACTGGGACTTCATCAAGATCAATCCTCGCTGGTCGATGTTTCCCGAAGCCTGGGGCGCCGTCTATCAGCCTCCGGTCGAGCAGACCAACCAGACCATGATCAGTCCCGCTCTGAGCGAACTTGACGAACTCCACGACGTCGTTTCGGTCCACGCCGAGCGCGGCGTGTTCGGCGAACACATCGAGTCGACCCGCCGGGTCGTCGAGCGAACCAAAGGCGAAGTTGATGTGGTCCAAACCGTGTTCTCGCCGATGGCGACAGTGGGCTTAATGTTTGGACACCCCAGAGCGTTCAAGCAGGCCGCTGCAGAGTCGTCGGCGGCCGTGCATGGCGCCATCGCCCGGGTCACTGAGACCATCATCAACTACAGCCGCGCCAACATGAACGCGGGCGCCTCGGGCGTCTTTTACGCACCGCTGCAATGGGCCAGCCACGCCAACTCGACGCCTGACTTCTACCGCGAATTCGGCCGGCCCTACGACTTGCAGGTCCTGGATGCGATCCGCGACGCCGAGTTCAACATCCTGCACGTTTGCTTCAGCAACAACATGCTGGCCGAGTTGCTCGACTATCCGGTCCACGCCTTCAATTGGGACGACCGCGACGAGACCAACGCCAGCCTGGCCGACGTCTGGTCGCAGACCGACAAGGCGGTCATGGGCGGCGTCAGCCGGGCTGGACTCGGGGAACTCAGCGCGGACGAAGTGCGCAATCAGGCGTCGGAGGCGGCCAGCATCGGCAACACGAGGGTGTTCGTCACCGGCGGTTGCTCAATCCCGCCGGCCACGACTCACGAGAATCGCGCAGCAGTCGCCGCCGCAGTTCGGGGCAACTAGCCGAAGTCCTGAAGCGGATTCCGCCAACGCAGCCCTGGGAATCTGGCGAAGTCGCGGTCGTTGGTGTGGACCTCGGCGTCATGCTCAATCGCGAGTGCGGCAAGGTGCGCGTCCGGGACGACGTTGCCGCCGCGACCTGCTGCCGTGAGCACCTCAGCGAGAACCGACAGATGCTCTGATCCCGGTTGCAACACAGATACGTGCGGAAGCGATAGCCAGCTTTCCACGACCGCAACCGCTTGCTCCAATGTCAACGGCATCGTCAACTTGTTCGGGTGTGTCGTCACACGCAGAAATCCGATGCTGACTGACCATGGCACGCCGACGGGCTCACGCCCGCCTAACAGCTCCTGCCACCACCTACGGGCTTCACCGTGTTGAGCGAACTCGCTGAAGTGCGCGTACAACAGCAGATTGATGTCGGGAACGATCACTACCGGAGTTTCTTCTCGAACCACTCGTCATCAAGATCAGAAAGGGCCTGTTTGGGAGTGAGATGGGCGATTTCCGGACGCAATCCACCGGGAAACGTCCTCACGGCTGTCGGTTCCCGTGGAGCGGACGCTCCATCACAAAACCGCTCCCGCAGTTCCTCGTTGGCGAGCCGATCCAGCGGGACACCACGCCGCTCCGCTTCTTCGGCGAGAGCGGCGGCGACATCATCGTCGAGAGAGAGATCTGTCGTCATGAGCTCAGCCTAGTGGGTCAGCTTGCGGCCGTGAACCAATGAAGGAAGGACGCCCTTCGGCGAGCGCTCCTTAGTCCTTCTCTTCAGACGCTCCGGCCAGCATCTCGCATATCCGAGGCGCAGCAACACACGCCCCGGCGGCGATGCCCACTGTGAACAGCAGCCAGGGCCAGAAGAGCTCGGCGGTGCCCCAGGGATCCGCCCCGACGCCCGACGCATTGGCCCCGTACTCAAGCCACCAGGCGAACAAGATGTACAGCGCCAGCGCCACATTCAACGGGCTGACCAGCGGGCCGCCAAAGCCGCGTCCCACGATCCAACGGCTGAGGATAGCCAGGAATGTGAGCGCGGCACCCCAGGTGAGGGCCGCCTCGGGCACGCTGGCCTGGCTGTGCCACATGGCCAGGTGCAGTCCGAACGCAAACAGGGAGAAGGTCAACCACCAGGCCATGAGTGGATTGACCGCGTGCGGCGCAATGGCGCGAGCGCCGAGCAGAATGCCGCAAAACAGCAACGAAAACGGCCAGTAGATCGGCTCGGACGCAAACGTGTCACCCAGGCTGGTGAAGTCGATCAGCATCTCCCCGACAATCACGCCGCCTACGCCAAGCAGCACGGTCAGGTTCTCCGTCTCAAGCAGCTCGCCCCGCACCGGCCGCAACGTCAGAACTCGCGAGATGAACACCAGCGAGATGAGCATCGCCGCCCATCCCGCCGACAACGCAGGCCCGGCACCGCTGATCTCGAGGAAGGTCTCCAACAGGAACACCAACACTGCGGCGATGATCACCGTCCGCCATCCGGTGTCGTCCCAGATGGCACGCAACGTTCCCATTGGATCACTCAGCAGTTGCTCATGATGCGGCATAGCCGACTCCTCTCGGGACCGGTGCTCGTTGCTGCGAACGTAGGGCTTTGAAATCGACCATGTCGTACGTTGCGGGCAATCCAGAACACAGTTGAGGAGGAAGCGTATGGGAGCACTCGACGGCAAGGTCACCCTGATTACAGGCGCAGCGTCTGGCATCGGTCTGGCGACGGCACATCTCTTCGCCCGCGAGGGCGCGCAGGTCGCGATGTTCGACCGCAACGCCGATCTGGTCAACGAGACCTCCCGCGAGATCGGGTCCAGCGCCCTCGCGATCAGCGGCGACGTCACCAACGAGGATGACGTCGAGCGCATGGTCGCCGCATGCGTGGAGCGCTTCGGCCGGCTCGACATTAGCTTCAACAACGCCGGGATTGCCGGGACTGCAGCGATCCACGAGCACGAGTTGAGCCACTTCCAGCACGTCATTGATGTCTGCCTGACCGGTGTCTTCCTCTGCCTCAAACACCAGTCGAAGCAACTCATCGCTCAGGAACAGGGCGGCTCGCTGATCAACACGGCCAGCATCAACGCGACCCAGGCGACCAGGGGTCTGAGCGCCTATTGCTCGGCCAAGGCGGGGGTGGCGATGTTGACCAAGGTGTCTGCCCTCGAACTGGGAGAACACGGAATCCGTGTCAACGCGATCGGTCCCGGCCACACGAGGACGCCGATGACGGAGCGCGCCCGCGATGTCGACGGATTCGACGAGGCGATGATCGGAGCAACGCCGCTAGGCCGTCTGGGTGAGCCCGAAGACATCGCCCAGATGGCGCTCTACCTGGCCGGCGACGCGAGCCCCTGGGTGTCGGGACAGCTCTTCTATGTGGACGGAGGGATCACGGTGAACGAGCTCCCGCCGGGGTTCAACATGCTCGAGGCTTCGATGAGACGGCCCGGCTCCGCCTAGCTGAACGAATCCAGTCATACCCGCGCTTGCCGCGGGTATCTCGCTGTCGGAGACTGAGCGCCAGCGACTCGAGATTCCCGCGACAAGCGCGGGAATGACGGATCACTACCTGAATGGAGCAACCGATGGGACAACTCGACGGCAAGGCTGCACTGATCACCGGCGCGGCTTCAGGAATCGGACTGGCAGCGGCGAAACGCTTCGCTGAAGAAGGAGCGCAAGTCGCCCTGGCAGATCGCAATGCAGACGGCGCCGCCGAGGCAGCGCGAGCAATCGGCTCACAGGCGATTGCCGTCACCGCCGACGTCACGGACGAGGACGATGTCGCCCGCATGGTTATGTCCTGCGTTGACCGCTTCGGCAGGTTGGATGTTGCCTTCAACAACGCCGGCATCGGCGGCTGGTCGCCGATCCAGGACTATCCGCTCTCTCAGTTTCAACGCGTGATCGATGTCTGCCTGACCGGCGTCTTCCTTTGCATCAAGCACGAGTCCAAGCATCTGATCGAGCAGGGCTCGGGCGGCTCAATCATCAATACCGCTTCGTTGAACAGTATCCAGGCGACCGAGGGGTTGTCGGCCTACTGCTCGGCCAAGGCGGGCGTGGCGATGCTGACCAAGGTCTCGGCGCTCGAACTGGGCCGACACAACATCCGCGTGAACAGCATCGGACCCGGCCTGATCAGGACGCCGTTGACCGAAGGCCTGCGCGATGTGCCCGGACTGGAAGACGCCTTCGCCGCCGAAGCGCCGCTGGGGCGGGTCGGAGAACCCGAAGATGTGGCCCAGCTCGCACTCTGGCTCGCCTCCGATGCGTCGTCGTTGATGACGGGACAGACCGTGCAGCTCAACGGCGGCGCCGACATCAACAAGTATCCGCCGCTGTTCGAGTTCTTCGGCCAACAGCCGCTGTAATCCGTAGACTGCCTGCCGTCTGAACGCTTCGAATCGTTGCTTGGGAGTCCATCATGCGTGAGTTCGCGGGCAAGACGGCAGTCGTCACCGGGGCGGCCAGCGGCATGGGCCTCGCCTTTGCCCGACGCTTCGCCGCCGAAGGAATGAACGTGGTCCTCGCCGACATCGAGGAAGACGCGCTCAGCGCGCAGGTCACCCGACTTGAACAAGAAGAGCGCAACGTGCTGGGCGTGGTCGTGAACACGATGCGTCGCGAGGCGATCGAAAATCTGCGGGACCGGACGATCGAGCGCTTCGGCAACGTTCACATCCGGGTCAACAACGCGGGCGTCGCCGGCGGCGATGACGCCGGCTTCTCAGCAGACGGTTCGATTCAGGGCTCGTGGGACGTGCCCGACGCCACCTGGGAATGGATCATGGGCGTCAACTTCTGGGGCGTCCTCTACGGCATCCAGGTCTTCGTCCCGCACATGCTGGAGCACGGCGAAGAGGGACACATTGTCAACACGGCATCTCTGGCCGGCCTGATGCCCGGGGGCAGCGCGTACAGCGTGTCGAAGCATGGGGTGCTGACGCTGACCGAGGGTCTCTACAACCAGTTCCAGGCGATGGGCGCCAATCTGAGCGCGTCGGTGCTTTGTCCGGGCTTCGTCAACACCAAGATCGGCCTCGCCGACCGCAATCGTCCGGCAGAGCTTGGGGGAACCTCTGAGAGAACGCCGGAGCTGCAGGACGCCATCTCCGCCATGCTCGGCGGCGGCATGGACCCCGACCGCGTCGCCGACATCGTCTTCGACTCGATCGTCGAGCAGCGTTGCTACATCCTGCCGCATCCCGCCTGGGACGACGTCGTCCGCGGCCGGGTCGATCACATCCTCGCGAGGGGTGCGCCGCTCACCGTCGACATGGAGGAGCTGATGCGCCGCAGAGCAGCCGGCCAAGAAGTTTGAGCGACAGAAAGGGTTGAAACAATGCGTGAGTTTGCAGGCAAGACAGCGGTGGTCACCGGAGGCGCCAGCGGCATCGGTCTGGCGATGGTCGAGCGCTTCGCGTCGGAGGGCATGAACGTTGTGCTCGCCGACATCCAGGAGGATGCGCTCAACGCACAGGTCCAGCGCCTGGAGCAGGAAGAACGCTCAGTGATGGGCATCGTCGTCAACACGATGCAGCGTGAATCACTCCAGCGCGCTCGCGACGAGGTGATCGAGCGCTTCGGCAACATCCACATCCTCTGCAACAACGCTGGCGTACTCAGTCGCGAAGATGCGAACAACCTCGGCGAGAGTCCCCTCAACATCTGGGACGTGGAAGACAGTGTCTGGGAGTGGGTCATGGGGGTGAACTTCTGGGGAGTGCTGAACGGCATCAAGGTGTTCCTGCCCCACATGATCGGGCACGGCGAACACGGACACATGGTCAACACAGCCTCGCTCGCAGGGCTGATACCGGGCGGCAGCGCATACAGCGTCTCCAAACACGGCGTGCTCACCCTGACTGAGGGTCTGCATCAGAATCTGGCGCGGATTGATTCCAAGATCGGTGCGTCCGTGCTCTGCCCGGGCACGGTCAGTACGAAGATCATGATCGCCGACCGCAACCGGCCCGATGAGTTCGGCGGAGCGGCCGACCTATCGGACGAAGAGTCCGTCGCCGCGAGCGCCTTCCTGGCAGACTCAATGGACCCGTCCAATGTGGCGGAGCAAGTCTTCCAGTCGATCGTGGAGGAGCGTTGCTACATCCTGCCGCATCCGGCCTGGGATGACTTCGTACGCCAGCGGGTGGAGAACATCATCGCCCGCGAGACGCCCGTCGAACTCGATCTCGAAGACATGTTGCAGCGCCGCACAGCGGGTGAGCAGCTCTAGCGGCCGCGCTTAGACTGCGCGAACAATCGGCACAAGATCAGGTGTCCGGAGAGGACCAACCATGCGCGAATTCGCGGGTAAAACGGCAGTGATCACTGGAGGGGCCAGCGGTATGGGCTACGCCTTTGCCGAACACTTCGCCTCCGAGGGCATGAACGTCGTCCTCGGCGACATCGAGACCGACGCGCTCAACGCGGCGGTGACACGGCTCGAACAGCAGGAACGCAACGTCCTCGGCGTCGAGGTGAACACCATGCGCCGCGAGACGCTTGAGAACCTGCGCGACCAGGCGGTCGACCGCTTCGGCAAGATCCACGTGCTCTGCAACAACGCCGGTGTGACCTCACGTGAGGACGCAGGTATCGGCGCCTTCCCGGTCTGGGAAGTCCCCGATTCGACCTGGGACTGGGTCATGGGCGTCAACTTCTGGGGCGTGCTCTACGGAGTGCAAGTGTTTGTGCCGCACATGCTCGAACACGGCGAAACCGGACACATCGTCAACACCTCCTCAGTCATGGGACTGGTCCCGAGCGGTTCGGCCTATGGGGTCGCCAAGCACGGTGTCTTGACCCTGACCGAGGGCCTCTGGCACCACCTCCGGGCGGCCGAGTCGAACGTCTCCGCGTCCGTACTCTGCCCCGGTTTCGTCAATACGCAGATCACCGAAGCCGAACGAAACCGCCCGGAGGAGTTCGGCGAAACGATCGAGGGAACGGCCGAGCAGCGAGCGTTCTTCGGGCAGTTACTCGGTGAGGGCATGGAACCGTCCGATGTCGCCGAACTGGTCTGGCAGGCCATGGTCGATGACCGGCTCTACATCCTGCCGCACGAGGGTTGGCGAGACATCGTCCGCGGACGCGTCGAAGCCATCCTGGAAGGCGGGGAGCCGATCGAACTCGATTTCCAGGACATGATGCAACGTCGAGCACGCGGAGAGATCGTCTAAGGGAGCGGCAACATGCGCGATTTCAGCAACGGCACTGCAGTCATCACCGGCGCCGCCTCGGGGATGGGCTATGCCTTCGCCGAGCGCTTCGCAGCCGAAGGCATGAACGTCGTCCTCGCCGACATCGAGGCTGATGCCCTCAACGCCGCCGTCACCCGGCTCGAGCAGCAGGAACGGAACGTCATCGGCGTCGAGGTCAACACCATGCGCCGCGAGACGCTGGAGAACCTCCGCGATCAGGCGATCGACCGCTTCGGAAACATCCATGTGGTCTGCAACAACGCCGGCGTGACCTCGCGCCGCGATGGCGGCCTGGGCGCTGGCGTCGGCGCCGTCCCAGTCTGGGAAGTCCCCGATTCGACCTGGGACTGGGTCATGGGTGTCAACTTCTCCGGCGTCCTCTACGGACTGCAGGTCTTCGTCCCACACATGCTGGAACACGGCGAGACCGGACACATTGTCAATACCGCATCGCTCGCCGGACTGATTCCCGGAGCCTCCGCCTATAGCGTCTCGAAGCACGGAGTCCTGACCCTGACCGAAGGCCTCTGGCACCATCTGCGAGCGGCGGACGCCAACATGTCCGCATCGGTGCTCTGCCCCGGCTTTGTCAACACGCAGATCAACGAAGCCGAGCGCAATCGTCCCAGCGAATTCGGCCAGTCGATCGAGGCCAACGAGGCGCACCGCGCTGCATCGCAAGTGTTCCTCGGCGGCGGGATGGACCCCTCAGACGTGGCCGAGCTCGTCTGGCAGGCCATGGTCAACGACCAGCTCTACATCCTGCCGCACGACGGTTGGAGAGACATCGTCCGAGGCCGGGTCGAGGCCATACTCGAGGGCAGCCAGCCGGTCGAGGTCGACTTTCAGAAGATGCTGGAACGCCGCGCCCAGGGCGAGCTGATCTAGAACGGGATCGAAATGCGCGACTTCAGCAACAGCACGGCCGTCGTCACCGGCGCGGCCTCGGGCATGGGCTACGCCTTCGCCGAGCGCTTCGCCGCCGAGGGCATGAACGTCGTCCTCGCCGACATCGAGGCCGATGCGCTCAAGGCGGCCGTCTCCCGATTGGAACAGCAGGAGCGCAGCGTCGTCGGCATCGCAGTCAACACGATGCGACGCGATTCGATTGAGTCGCTGCGCGACCACGCGATCGATCGCTTCGGCAACATCCACGTGCTCTGCAACAACGCCGGTGTGACCAGCAGCGAGGACGGTGGAGCCCGCAATCTGTGGGAGATCCCCCACTCGACCTGGGACTGGGTGCTGGGCGTCAACTTCTACGGCGTGCTCTACGGGATCCAGACGTTCCTGCCGCACATGATCGGGCACGGCGAGCCCGGGCATGTGGTCAACACATCCTCGGTGGGCGGCATCGTCGCCGGATCCGGGGCCTACAGCGTGTCCAAGCATGGCGTGCTATCGATCAGCGAGGGCCTCTATCTCGACCTTCGCGCGAGCAACTCGAATGTCTCGGCCAGTGTGCTCTGCCCCGGCCTGGTCAACACCAACCTGATCAACGCCGAACGCAATCGACCCGACCGGTTCGGCGGTCCCACCGAGCCCGCAGATGAAGGATTTGCAGCCGAGATGAACTGGCAGGACGCGATGGATCCGAGCAATGTCGCATCGCTCGTCTGGGACGCCATCGTCAACGACACGTTCTACATCTTGCCGCATCCGGGCTTTGACGAGATCGTCAAGGACCGTGTCGATCGCATCCTCTCCCGAGGCGCCCCGGCGCAACTCGACTTTGCAGACTTGGCCCGGCGACGCGAGGCAGGCGAACTGGTCTAGCTGAGGCCCGGACTACTCGTCCTCGCCGGAGGCGAGCTGCGCCGCGAACTCTTTGCGGCCTACGCGCTCTTTCTCCGTCTTGGCGAGGATCGTCTCCGGAATCCAGAAGGGCAGATGTTCGTCAGCGCGGCTGGGGGCGAGCAGGTCGTCCAGATCCATGACCAGTTCTCGACGGTCGTACTTGGTCTGCTCGTGGCCTTCCCACAACGGCAGCATGGCGATCGCGTCGAAGGGGCAAACCTCCACGCAGATGTTGCAGCGCATGCAGCGGCCGAAATCGATGTAGAAGTCGTCAATCACCGACTTGTGATTGCTCTTGCCCGCCGCGCTGGCCGGGTTCTTCATCAGCGTCGTCGTCATGCAGTCGACCGGGCAGGCGGCCGCGCACTTGCCGCAACCGGTGCAGTTCGGTTCTTCCAGCTGGTGGTTCCAGATCAGATACGGGAACGTGCGCGCCCGCTTCGGAAGCTGCTTCTTCTCGAACGGGTAGTGCACCGTCACCGGCCCGCGGCCAACTACCTTGGCGCCCCGACTCATGACCTTGAACACACCGCGCATGGCCTGCTCCCTGTGCTACAGCGCTACCGAATCAGGATAGCGCACGGCCTCCTGCGATCAGAGCGACATCTCGGGGACGGAAGACGGAATCAACAGTGGCGCGCCCGTCCACGCAACCACCTCGTCGGCCGAGATCCCGGGCGCCTTCTCGCGCAGCGTCAGGCCGTCGACCGTCACGTCGATCACCGCCAGGTCGGTGATGATCACATCCACACAACGCTCCGCTGTCAGCGGATACTCGCAGAGCTCCACGATCCGAGGCTCACCCTCGCGAGTCACGTGCGCCATCGCGATGATCAGCTGGCGCGCTCCGACGGCGAGGTCCATCGCCCCGCCCACGCTCCCACCGCCGCGAGCCGGCACGTACCAGTTGGCCAGGTCGCCTCGCGCCGAGACCTGGAGGCCGCCCAGGATCGCTGCGTCGATATGGCCGCCGCGGATCATCGCGAACGAGTCGGCGGTGTCGAAGAAGCTTGCGCCCGGAACCAGATCGACCGGCTGTCCGCCCGCGTTGATCAGATCCGAGTCGAAATCCGACTCGGAGATGCCCAAGTAGCCGAGGATGCCGTTCTCAGCCTGGAAGAGGATGTCGTCTGCGGGCTCGACGAAGCCGGCCACCAGCGTCGGCAGACCGATGCCCAGGTTGACCACCGAGCCGGGCGCAAGCTCGCGCGCGGACCGCAGCGCGATCAGTTCCCGGCTGAGGCCCGTCGGTGGTCGCTGGGATGCCATGTTCAGCCGTCCCAGCGCACCGGAACCGGTTCGCATTGGACCAGCCGGTCAACGTAGATGCCTGGGGTCCCGATCTGCTCGGGCGGGATCTCGCCCGCTTCAACAATCTCCTCGACTTCGGCGATCACCAGGTCTGCCGCCGTCGCCATCACTGGATTGAAATTCAGGCCCGCCAGCCGATACTGCAGGTTCCCCTGGCGGTCGCCGCGCCAGGCCTTGAGCAGCGCCGCGTCGCCCCGCAGGGGCCGCTCCAGCAGCCAGCGCTCACCGTCCAGTTCCAGCACCTCCTTGCCCTCGGCCATCATCGTGCCCAGGCCGGTCTTGGTCAGCACCCCGCCCAGCCCGGCCCCGCCCGCTCGCAGACGTTCGATCAGCGTCCCCTGCGGCACCAGCTCCAGCTCCGCTTCGCCCGCGCGGTATTGCGCCTCGAAGCGCGACGTTCGCGTCCCCGAAGCCCGGATCGCGAACGTCGCAATCACCCTGGCCAGTTGACGATGCTCGCACAGTTCGTCCAGTAGGTCCCCCAGCCCAATGTTGTTCGCCACCGCGGTCAGCCCGGTCTGGCCGGTCCGCGTCAACCCAAGAATCAGATTCGACGGCGTGCCCGCCGAGACGAATCCCCCGACCAGGATCGTCGCCCCGTCCGGAATGTCGGCCACCGCCAACTCCGAAGAATCAAACACCAACACACCCATGCGCCGATCCTACCCCCGCCACAACCAGCCCTCCCCATCCGATGCCCCGCACTTGATGCGGGGCCCAGACCGAGATCTCCCCA
Source organism: Chloroflexota bacterium (assembly GCA_009838735.1). Classification (GTDB taxonomy): domain Bacteria; phylum Chloroflexota; class Dehalococcoidia; order Bin125; family Bin125; genus Bin125. Next base: position 69,261 of record VXQZ01000009.1, on the reverse strand, counting down.
CGCAGACCACCCATCGATCATCCACTGGCCACACCTCCCAGCGCATCCACCGACACACTCCAACCCACCTACATCGAACATATGTACCTACACTGGATCCCACAACCAGACCCAGAAGGAGTCCCGACCGATGTCCGCCATCACCCACGCCCACGCCTACATCCGCACCGCCGCCCCCTCCAACAACCCACCCCTCGCCCTCAACCCCAGAGCCATCCTCAGCCAGCTCCAGCACTTCGCCACCAACGGACCGAAGTACATCCAGTTCCAGGCCACCCGCTCCCTCGCCCGCATCGTCGGACTCTTCGACCGCACCAGCGACGCCATCCGAGAACTCGGCTTCGGCCCCGCCGACGACCAGACTGAACCCAATCAGCCGGATCAGCCAGAAGAGTTCAGGCTCCTCACCAGCGAAGACGAACTCACCGAGGAAGATGACGACTACCCATAATTCCCCCCAACGGCGCTCCGGCGCGCTCCTCAAGCGCGCTCACCGGCGTAGACGTTTTTTTCCGACGGACCGACAACGCGAAATCCATCGCGCATTGTCCCCCGTGTCCGAACAGCCCGACGCCTTGTTGCTTCAGGGTGACTTCTCGTATCTCGCGACGCCTCGGCATCTCGACGATGTCTCGATCCTCATCAGATATCTTGCTCACATCTGGCTCTTAGGCCCGGAGGATGCTCATTATGCCCGCCCCGCTCGAAGGAATCCGCGTCGTCGACTTCACTCGCTACCAGAACGGTCCACACGCCACCGCGATGCTCGCCGACATGGGCGCCGATGTGCTCAAGGTCGAGATGCCGGGCAACGGCGACCCGGGACGTCAGCTCGGCGTGGGCGCCGATGGCTTCTGCTCCTACTTCGAAGCGCTCAACCGCGGCAAGCGTTCGATGACGCTCGACCTGCGCGCCGACGGCGCCATCGAAGTCGTTCACAAACTGATCGCGGACGCCGACGTCCTGACCGAGAACTTCCGGCCCGGATACCTCGACTCGATCGGGCTCGGCTATGACGACCTCAAGCAGGTCAATCCGCAGCTGATCTACGCGACCAACTCGGGCTTCGGGCCCGAAGGCGAGTGGGCGACGCGGGGTTCCTTCGATGTGGTGGCGCAAGGCATGTCGGGCGCGATGATCGCGCTGGGCGGCGGACCGGGCGAACGACCGATCACCGCCCCCTGGGGCCTCGCCGACCAGACCGGTTCGCTGCTCTTCGCCTACGGGATCGTCACCGCGCTGTTCGCCCGCTCGCAACATGGGGTCGGACAGAAGATTGACGTCTCCCAGCTTGGAGCGATGCTCACCCTGCAGGCGCTCTCGCTGCAGGCCTTCCTGCACAGCGGCTTCCAGCCGGTGCTCAAGCCGGGCCGCTCCTTCTCGGCGACTTTCAGCTGGTACCAGGCCGGCGACGGCAAATGGTTCACGATGGGGCTGCTCGACCCGAAGAGTTGGGCCCCGCTCTGCGAGGCGCTGGAGCGTCCCGACCTGCTCAACGACGAGCGATCGACCGATCCGTTCCAGCGGCGCGATAACGAGGAATGGTTGCGCTCCGAGCTGGAACAGACCTTCCAACAGCGGACACGGGACGAGTGGCTGGCCCGCATGATCGCCGCGCGCATTCCCTGCGGTCCGGTCTACGACTACGAAGAAGTCGCCGAGGACAATCACTTCTGGCTCAACGGCTACCTGCAATCGCCGCCGCATCCGCACTTCGAGGACCACAAGGTGGTCGGCATCCCGGTCAGCTTCAGCGAGACCAGGACCCAGGTGCAATCGTCGGCGCCCGAGCTGGGCCAGGACACCGAGCTGGAACTGCTCAACCTCGGCTACGACTGGCCCGACATCGAACGCCTCCATGACAGCGGCGTCACCGCGGTGAAGCACCAGGGCTCGGCCGCCGCGGGCGACTGACCGAACGGCGGCCGATGAATCGAACCCAGCCGGACCCCGCCGAACACCCGATCGTCCAGGTCGCGAGAGACCTGCAGCCGCTGATCGCCGAGTGCGCGGACGAGACCGAAGCCAACGGTCGGCCGCCCGACCACCTGATCGAGACCTTCACCGACGCCGGTCTCTTCCGCCTGTTCATTCCCGCGGCCGCCGGAGGACTGGAAGTCCCGCCGCTGGTCACCTTCCACACCGTCGAGGCCCTGTCGGAAGCCGATCCCTCCAGCGGCTGGATCGTCATGCTTGCCGCCGAGCTATCGCTGGTCACCGGCTTCATCGAGACCGAACATCTCCGCGAGATGATCGGTTCGGACGAGCCCGGCGGTCCGCGCTGCCGGATCGCCGGGTCGGCCCGGCCCACCAACTGGGGCAAGCGGGCCGAGGGCGGCTGGATCATCAACGGCATCGCGACCTACGCCAGCGGCATCGACCACGCCACTCAGGTGGTCGCCGCATTCCGCGACGAAGACCAGCCAGCCGATTCGTACATGTCGTTCCTCGATCCCGATCAGGGCACGATCCTGCGGACCTGGGACACGATGGGATTGCGCGGGACCGGTTCGCATGATTATGAGAGCGCCAACGTCTTTGCGCCCGACACGCGAACCATGAAGATCGGCTCCCGACCCCACGCCAGGGGTCCGAACTGGCGAATCCCCGACAGCGGGATCGCCAGTTGGCTGCAGAATGGCGGTCAGGCGCTGGGCGCCGCACAGGGCGCGATCAACGAGGTTGTCGGTCAGGCACGATACGTGGCCAGCAAGAGCGATTCGCGCTCATTGGCCGAGCGCGAGCACTTTCGTGTCGCCCTGGGCCGCGCGCAGGCCCGGGTCGGTTCGGCCCGCTCCTACGTCCGCGAGATGGGATCAATCGCCTGGCAATCGGTTCTCGATGGAGAACCCAACCTCGACGCTGTCGCACAGTGGCGGCTGGCCAACGTCAATGCCGTCCACGCCGCGACCGAGGCCGTGGAGCTGCTCTTCCCGGCTGCGGGCACGAACGCCATTCACCGGCGCTGGACGCTCGAACGCCGATTCCGCGACCTGCAGGTCGCCAGAAGGCACAACGCCGGACTCGATTTCAACTGGGACGCCGGAACCCGGCACATGCTCGGCATGCCCGCGCTCACCCGAGGCGCGGCCATCCCCGATCGCGACCGCTATCAGGCCGGACCCACCAATGAATGAACAGCGGGAGAGGGCTAGCCGTCCAGCAATGCCGGCAACGCGGAGTTCCAGGTATCAGAGGCCGTCGCCAACTCCAAGCCAATCCGGCCGATCTCGATGCGATCGCCGCCAACTGTTCCGATCCTCGCCGCCACGACGCCTCGCCGAGACGCGATGGTCGCCAGCCGCTGCGCCTGATCCGCGTCGACGCTCACAACCGCGCGCCCACCGGATTCTCCGAACAACGCGGCGTCGAGGCGCTCAACCTCCCCGATCTCGACCACGACGCCCACTTCGCCGGCCATCGCCGACTCGGCCAGTGCCACGGCCAGTCCGCCGTCCGAGCAATCATGGGCCGACTTCAAGACTCCCGCCTCCGCGCCGGCCACGAGCGTCTCGACCAACGCCGCCTCTGCTTCAAGGTCCACGTCGATCGGTCCGGCCGACTTGCGGTGCAGGACCGCCAGGTACTCGCTGCCGCCCAGGGTCGACGCGTTCTGGTCCAACTCGCCGCCCAGCAGCCAGATCTCGTCGCCCTCATCGCGGAACGCCATGCGGACGGCTTGCCGGACATCCGAAATGACGCCGAGCATCCCGACCACGGGCGTCGGCGTGACGGGGCCGTCCTCGGACTCGTTGTACAAACTGGCGTTGCCCGAGACGACGGGTGTGTGGAAGGCGCGGCAGGCGTCGGACATGCCGCGGATCGACTCGCTGAGCTGGTAGTAGATCGGGGCGCGCTCGGGGTTGGCGAAGTTGAGGCAGTCGGTCACGGCAACCGGACGAGCGCCGCTGCAGGCGACATTGCGCGCCGCCTCGGCAACTGCTCGTGCGGCACCGGCGTACGGGTCGAGTTCGACGGCTCTACCGGGTCCATCCGTGCAAACGGCCAGCCCCTGCTTGAGGCCCCGAACTCGCAGCACCGCCGCATCGGAGCCGGGTGTGACCACGGTGTTGGTGCCGACCATGTGGTCGTACTGCCGGTAGACCCAGCGCTTCGAGGCGATGTTCGGCGACGCCAGCAAGCGCAGCAAGGCATCGTTCGCCGCCGAGGGCTCCAGATCGGGCAGCGACGACGGATCCCACTCCGATCGAGAAGCGGCGTCTGCGTCTCGTTCGGCGTAGGGTTCGTAGGCTGGCGGGTTGGTCATCACCGAGACGGGCGCGGCTGCGACTTCCAGATCGCCGTCGAGGACCCGGGCGATGCCGTCGTCCGTCACTTCACCGATCACCTCGGCATGCAAGTCCCAGTGCTCGAACCAGGCCTGCACGTCGGCGACGTGATCGGGCTTCACAGCGGCGATCATTCGCTCCTGGGACTCGGAGAGCATCACCTCGTATGGCGTCATGCCCGACTCTCGCCGCGGCACATGTTGCGTCTGGATGCGGATGCCAGCGTTCGCGCGCTCAGCCATTTCGACGGTCGACGAGGTGATCCCGGCTGCGCCGCAGTCCTGCAGCCCTTCGAGCCAGTCACGATGATCGCGGACCAGCCCGACGCAGGCATCCATCAGCGACTTCTCAAGGAAGGGATTGCCGACCTGCACGGCCGGGCGTCGTTCCGCTGAGGATTCGTCGAGTTCGACCGAGGCGAACGTTGCGCCGTGCAATCCGTCGCGGCCGGTGTCGGCGCCGACGATCATCAGTTGGGTGCCGGGCGGACCGGCGGTCGCCGAGATCAAGGCTCCGCGCGGAGCAATGCCCAAACACATTGCATTGACCAGCGGGTTGCCACTGTAGGAGTCGCCGATGACGAGTTCGCCGCCGACCGTCGGTATGCCGAGGCAGTTGCCGTAGCCGCCAATGCCGGCGACGACGCCGACGCAGAGTCGGCGATTGCGCCGGTCTTCCAGCGGACCGAAGCGGAGCGAGTCGAGCAGCGCGATTGGTTGGGCGCCCATTGCAAAGATGTCGCGGACAATGCCACCGACTCCGGTCGCTGCCCCTTCGTACGGCTCAATCGCCGAGGGATGATTGTGCGATTCGATCTTCATCACGGCGACCCAGCCGCCGCCGATGTCAATGGCGCCGGCGTTCTCTTCGCCGAGGTTGGTCAGGATGCGTTCGTCTTCGGTGGGGAAGTGATGAAACAGCGGCCGCGAGTGCTTGTAGCCGCAGTGCTCGCTCCAGAGCGCGCCAATCATGCCAAGTTCTACATCCGATGGCGCGCGGCCCAGCATCTGGCAGGCGAGTTCGTACTCTCTTCGGCTCAGCGCAATCTGGGCGAGGACCTCGTCGTCGGCTTCTGCCGGAGCTGCATCGGCTGGCAATGGGAACTGTGCCACGTCAGCCCCATCGTTCGATCATCGAGCGCCAGATGTAGTTGCCGTCGGTGCCGCCAAGCAGTGCGTCGGAGGCACGCTCGGGGTGCGGCATCATGCCCAGCACATTGCCCATCGGATTCACGATTCCCGCGATATCGCGCACGGATCCGTTTGGGTTGGCTCCCGAGTAACGAAACAGCACACGGCGAGCGTCTTCCAATTCGTCGAGGACCGTCGGCGGGGCGAAGTATTGCCCTTCTCCGTGAGAGATCGGCAGCTGCACGATCTGTCCCGCTTCGCAGGCGCTGGTGAATCCGGTGTCCGCACGTTCGACCGAGAGTTCTTGTGGCTGACAGCGGAACTGCAGTGATGCGTTACGCAAGAGCACTCCCGGCAAGAGACCAGCCTCGCAGAGGATCTGAAAGCCGTTGCAAGAGCCGAAGATCGGCTTGCCGGTCGCGGCGAATCGCTCCAGAGCCGACATGACGGGCGAGAAGCGTGCGATCGCACCGCAACGCAGGTGGTCGCCGTAGGAGAAGCCCCCAGGAAGGATGATGCCGTCGTACTCGTCCAGCGATGACTCACGGTGCCAGACACGCTCGGCTGTCTGGCCCAGGTCTTCCAGCGCATAGACGCAGTCCCAGTCGCTCCAGGTTCCGGGAAAGACGAGCACGGCGAAGCGCATGAGCCGATGCTATCGGGCGCACTCGTTATGGCCAGTTGCGGCGGATCCAGAAGCCGCGCTAGAGCGCCGGTTCTGCCGATGAACCCTCTCGCGGCGTCGCTCGTAGCTCGGCCTCGGCGGCCGGAGGATATTCGATCCGCTGATGGTGGACGCCGACCAGCGTTTGCTTGAAGCTTGCCGAGATCTGACGGATCTCGCTCATCGTGAGGTCGCAATGATCGAGTTGCCGCTCGCGCAGGCGTTCGTCGAAGACTCCGTCGACCAGCATGCCAATGCGATCGGCTTCATGTTCTCCGCTGGAGCGGACGACGGCCTCGCAGCTATCGGCCAGCATCACGATCGCCGTCTCGCGGGTTTGCGGGGGTGGTCCCGGATAGGTGAAGTCGCGCGCGTCAACGCGCGGGTCGGTCATCGCAGCCTTGCGGTAGAAGAACGTCACCCGTCGTGATCCATGGTGCTCGAGGATGAAGTCGCGAATTCGCGGCGGCAACCGATCGCGGCGGGCGAGGTCTTCGCCGCGTTCGACATGCTCGATAATCAGCCGGGCGCTCTCGCTCGGCTCCAGATTCTCGTGAGGATTGGGTCCGTCCTGATTTTCAATGAACATTGCCGGTCGATTGAGCTTGCCGATGTCGTGGTAGTAGGCGCCGACGCGCACCAGAAGCGGATCTGCGCCGATCTGAGCGGCGGCCCGCTCTGAGAGCGTTGCAACGAGAAGCGAATGATGGAAGGTCCCTGGCGCCTCTTCCTGCAGACGGCGCAGCAGGGGACGTTGGAGTTGCGCGAGTTCGAGCAACCGCATTGGCGTGGTGATTCCGAATAACGCCCCGAGCAGTGAGAATGCGCCGATCGTGATCACGGCAACGAGTGCCGCGGTTACGAGCGCCGCCAGAGCCAGCCAGCCGAGTTGATCGGTGATGCGTTGCGGGTCGAGCAGCCAGATCGCGGCGCCGGCGAGCAGACCAGAGACTCCGGCCGCGAGCCCGGCCAATCCGTACTGGGCCAGGGCCTGCGCCCGGGTGGCAGCGAACACGCCGCCCAGCGAGCTCGCGAGGAAGAATGCCAGCGGTCGCAGGGCCAGGGCGCCGGAGGGCGCCAGACCATAGTCGGGCAACACGATCGCCGCGGTACCTGCCAATACGGAGATGAGCACTCCGGTGGTGATGCCCAGGCCGGTGCTGAGTAACGCAGCGACCAGGACCGGCCCTGCTGCGAGGGGCAACATGAGATCCAGCGATTCGTCCACGCCTCCCGGGAGGGCGAATTCGAACCAGGCGCGCGCTGCCGCGACCGAGAACAGGACCAGCACGGCCAGCAGCAAGAGGCGGCGGTCGCTGCCCGCTTCGGCCGGTTTCCAGATCATCAGATAGAGGGAAAACACGCCGGCCGCGACCACCCCGATGATGACGATGGCGCCCAGCGATTCAAGTTCGATGCCTGCGCTGCGGGGAGTCAGGTTGTCCAGCGCCTCCTGGGCGAAATCGTCCACCATCGCGCCACGCGCGACGATGAGCTCGCCTTCAACGACGGTGCGGCTGACCCCGGGAACCGCGCGAGCTGCCCGTTCGCGAGCCTGCTCGGTGGCCGCCGTTGATTCAATCATCGTGGGACGCAGGTATGCGGCGACCAGCGAGGCAACCAACGTGGTCTCGGTGAGTGTCAGGGTTGGATCGACCCGATCGTGCAAGGTGAGTCGGACCGAGTCGAGGTCCTGCTCATAGAGGCGTTCCTGGAGGAGGCTCTCGAGGACCGATTGCGATTCACGTTGAATGCTGCCGAACAGCGGATCGGAGACCGCGATCAGAAATGCCTCGTCTCGCTCAGGTAGGCGCGAGCCGGGGATCGGCCCGGGGGTGGCAGGCGGTGAATCTGACGCCTGCCGGTCTTCACCGGCCCGATCTCCTTCCTGCGCCTGACGGTTGGATGGGCGATTGGATCCCGTGCTTGTTTCGGCTTCCGAGGTCAGCGGAGCGCTGCGCGCCTGTCGCTCGCTGACGACTGCGTCCAGATACAGGCGAAGGGCTTCCAGCTGCGCGGGCCGGATATCGGGATTGAACTCGAACCGGGTTTCGACCTCACCTCGTGCGGCTTCCTGCGCCTCGGCGGTGAGTGCGGGGCTGATGAACGCGACCTCTTCCGAAGCCACGATGTCGCGGTCGGCGACAGTGCCTACGGCAGGAAACTGTTCCCGAGGCCGGAATGGAGTGAGGGCGAGGACGATTCCAATGGCCAGCGCCACCCCGAACAGGCCGACGCGCCATGGAGTGAAATAGGAGGGCTGGCTCATTACAGGATCATTGGAGCATGGTCACTGACGCTCAGCGCGAGGAACGCGTTCGCGCGCTCCGCGATTCAATGATACAGACGCCGTTACGTCAAGAACGATTGAACAACGACCTGCTCGCGAGCTCTAGTTGGCTCTAGTTGGCCTGTGCGGCCTCGTCGAGCAGTGCTCCCACGACTGCGTTGACCAGCGAACCGTCCGCTTCGCCGCGTAGTTCGCGCATCAGCAGGCCCATGACCTTGCCCCGATCGCCTGGACCACTGGCGCCGACTTGTTCGATTACCGCCCGAGCACGCACTTCCACATCGCTGCGTGTGAGCTGTCTGGGCAGGTACTGCTCGATGATCGCGATTTCAACCCGCTCGTTGTCGGCCAGATCTTCGCGACCACCCCTCTCGAACTGTTCGATCGATTCGCGCCGCTGCTTCACCTGTCGCTGCAGGATGGCCAAAATGTCCGACTCGGCCAGCTCTGTGCCGCGTTTCTCGATCTCGGCGTTCTTGATCGCCGCTTCAACCATTCTGATCGTGTTGCGGCGAGGCGCGTCCTTGGCGCGCATCGCATCGCGTAGGTCAGAACGTAGCTGCTCGCGTACACCGGGCATCGGCTGAGATCATCCTGCTGCGCTAGCGCCGTCTACAACAACGCTGCGGTTTCGTGATGCTTTCGTGACAACGCTCTAGTCTGCCGACGGCAGCACCTTCGGCTGCATCAGTTCCATCTCGCGCTCGTCGACCTTGAGGTCGCATTCACCCGGCTTGATGCAGAGCACTTCAATGCCCGACTCTTCGTCGCGGTACCGCTTGCCCAGTTGGACTGCCATCTTGGCTGCTCCCCTACTCGCTCAGTGGTCTGTTCTCCAGCCGACCGCGGCTGGAATCGCTACTTCTTTTCCTCGAGCGGCGTGTCGCCGCACTTGAGTTCTGCGTCACCGCCGCGCGTCACGATGAATTCCGCGCCGCAGCTCGGACAGAAGTAACGCTTGCCGGTCTGTGCTGCTGCCATCCTGATCTCTCCTGACCCCGCCAATCCGTTGGAGGGGATGCTCTTGTCACGCCGAAAGTGGAACACCAGTCAGCGTACCAATGCCGAACGATTCAATCTGCGCTGCCGGTCATGCCCCGGCGTTCGCCCAGCTCAAGTTATGACGAGCCGCTGTGGCTGCTCAGCCAGTCTCCCAGTTCCGCAGAAATTTGACCGCAGGTATTGGAAGTGACCTGAGTCGCCGGCGTTGGAACAGGTAGTCCAGCCGCAAACCGTTCCTCGGCGGTGACGAGGTTGTTCTCAGCGGTGAGGTAGTCGGAGACGACCTTGAGCCAGGCGCGGTTCATCGCGACCTCCTGCTGCACGTCCGACGCCGCGTTGTAGGTTGAGCGGGCATCGGCGATCGCCGCCGAGTCATCGGAGGTTCTCAGCGTCACTGCGGCCAGGACCAGGTTTGTGTAGCCCTTTTCGTAGGCAGCCAGGGCATCCTGCGCCTCTTGCAAACCTTCGCCCGACTCTTCCGCCTCTGCGACTGCCTCGCGCAAGCTAATCATTTCAGCGTCGCTGGCCTCGGTCCGGGCGACGGCGCCCTTGGCCGCATCCAGATCGGCGAACCAGCCCGAGGCCTTCAGGGTGTCCTCGGCCGCATCGAATGCGATGTGCAGGTTTTCGATCGTGACTTCGTCCAGATGATGCGCGTGCTCGACTGCCTTCTCCCAGGCGTTGCCGGCATTGGTCGTGATGAGCGTGACGAGGTTGTCAATCTTGAAGCCGTCCAGCGAGCCGCCCTGATCGATGCTCCAGGGAGGCATCGGCGTTCCGTTCCGTCCGCAGGTGATCGTGTAGCGGAACTCGTTCTGCAATGCCTCGAGCTGTCCCTGGTTGTCTGTCAGGAACGCGTAAGTGTTGTTCGGGGTGTTCAGCGCTGGACCGACCAGTGATGCGTCCGACTCTAAGCCTCTCCCGTCGTTGCCGTGGCATTCACGGCAGTTGTTGGCAAAGGTCCATGAGGCTCGCTCGGCGTCCTTGGTCAGGATTTCCGAGCGAGCTTCGGTCCGCCGTCCGTTGTCGAACCACGTGTAGGCCCCCAGCGAGGCCACCGACAGCACCAGCAGGATCACCATGGCGAGAATCTGCTTCTCGGTGTTCTGTCCGCTCATCGTCCTCTATTCCCCGTGTGCCTCGCTTGTACGAATGCTCGTCAAGTGACCGTTCGGCCGGCTAGCCGTAGGACGTGGTGCGCTGAGGATTGTCCTCACCGCCCTTTTTGATGTTGCCGGTGTTGACCGTCAATGAGCCGTCGCTGTTGACGGTGATCTCCATGGTGTCCATTGGGCGCGGAGCGGGGCCGAAGACTCGGATACCGCCGCGGGTGTATGTCGAACCATGGCACGGGCAGCGGAACCATCCGGTGACGCCCTCGAAGGGAAATCCCGGACGCCAGGGGATGGTGCAGCCCAGGTGCGGGCACTTCCACCACAGCGCCAACAGTCCCTGATCGCCTTCAAGGCCAAACCCGGCATGTGTACCGTCGCCGGCGCGGAGGTGAGCCAGGTAGAACTTGCCGATCTGGATCGGGGCCGGGTCGGCGCCGACATCGGGCACCGCGCCGGCGCCGACGGTGATCCGGCCACCGAAGCCGGTCACTCCGCGCGGCCAGAAGTTGGACAGGAAGGCGCCGAGACCGCCGGTGAGACCGAAGGTGAAGAATCCCCAGAACGACACGCGCAGCAGTTGCCGTCGCGTGACCTGGCCCTGACGGGCGCGCCGACGCTGGGCCTGGGTGACCATCGCTCGTGCGCCCTCGCCCGCCTGGACGACGCCGGCTCGCGATTCGGCTCGTAAGTGAGGAGCGCGCTGGGGCCGTGAGCCGCCGGACGGTTCGGCCGGAGCCGGCACGCGGCGCTGCTGACCGCCCTCTCCCGTTTGCTCTGTGTTGCCGTTGGCCACCGGTTACTCCTCCAGCACCACGATGTCCCAGGGCGGCTTGAGGTCCTGACCCTGGCCACGGAAGGCGGTACCAACGATCGTCGTCGTCAGGTAGACGCCGATGAAAGCCGAGAAGATGAGCAGTGCGATGTCGCGTCGTGTGTGGATCCAGCCGAGGGCCTTGCAGAACAGCACGAACAGCACCGGCAGGCCAACCATCGTGGCCACGGGAATGATTTGCTGCGACAGGAACGATGGGAAGTTGAGGTTCAGCAGCCACGGATCAGTGGTGGTTCCGGGGATGCCCAAGGGGATCGCGCGCCAATCCGCGAACATCGTGAAGCCACCGATGGTGAAGCCTAAGGAATCCCAGGGAATGCCGGTATCGAAGCCGCGCAGGTTGCGGAACCAGTCCAGCCCGCCCGGCCAGCTGAAGTCGCTGTTCAGGCCCAGGCCGCGGATGATGTTCTCGGTCCAGACGACATGCAGTGAGCCGTCCCAGATGATCAGCAGACTGGTGATCAAGGTGGCGGCGGTAAAGCCGAAGATTGCCAGCCGGCCGGCGAACTTGGTCCCGAACCAGACGCCCTGGCCCTCCTGATCGCGGTCCCAATAGGGGATCGCGGCGAGCAGGACGAGCGCGATGGTAGGAACGATCACGCCGGCCCAGGCGGGCTCCATGTGCAAGAGCAGTTCCTGCAGGTTGAGGAAGTACCAGGGCGCCTTGGAGGGGTTGGGGGTGGTGTCTGGGTCGGCTCGGTTGAGCAACGGCGCATTGACCATCGCCGACAGCACCATCAAGGCAATGGAGAAGATCAGTGCGGAAATGAACTCGATGAAGACCAGGTCCGGCCAGACCAGGACTTCCTGCTCACGCTCACGGCGTGGACGTGTTCGGACGGCGGCAGCAGCGCGGCTGACCATCGAGTTGTCCTCCCGCTACAGCGGCCGTGCGAGTCCGCCGTCACGACGAACTCGCCAGAAGTGCACGGCCAGGAAGATCGAGATCACCAGCGGCAATCCAATCACGTGCAATGTGTAGAACCGAATCAGTGCGTTCGGCCCCACTGAGAAACCACCAAGCAGGAGGAATTTCGACTCGTCGCCCAGGACGGGCGCCGAGCCGACCATCGTGGTACCCACGGTAATCGCCCAGAACGCGAGTTGGTCCCAGGGCAGCAGGTAGCCGGTAAAGGAGAGCAGCAATGTGAGGATGAAGAGCACCACGCCGACGACCCAGTTGAACTCGCGCGGTGGCTTGTAGGCGCCCGTGTAGAAGACGCGCATCATGTGCAGCAGCACAAGGATGATCATGGCGTGGGCCATCCAGCGGTGCATGTTGCGCAGTAGCTGGCCGAAGCGCACGTTCGCCTCGAGCGCCTGGATGTCCTGATAGGCGCGCTCGACCGAGGGCACGTAATAGAACATCAACAGGACGCCGGTCACGGTGAGACCGAGGAACATGAAGAACGAGAGCCCGCCAAGACAGTAGGTGTGCGTGATTTTGACGTGAGTGCGGTGGATTCGTGTCGGATGGAGGTGGAGGAAGACGTTGGTCGCGACTGCCAGCATCTGGTTGCGCGGCGTGTTCGGGTAGCCGGTACGGAAAATCGACTGCCAGACGTAGTTCTTGAAGATCAGATCGTAGATCAGGTCGTTGAACGACTTGCGCGGCGCGCGTTCGAGATTGGCCATTGCGGCTTAGCGCTCCCACCAACGCCCGAGAATCACGAGCGCGCCGAAGCAGAAGAGCATCGTCAGCCCCACGAGCGGCAACTCCATGATCTCCGAGCGAAACGGAATCGTCACGAGGGCGGCTGTCAGCAGTTCCACCAGCTACCTCTTCCCACGATTATCCCGACCGCCCCATCGGGGGACGCTCAAGAAATGTAAGCCCACGCCGAATTGTGGTCAAGATCACGGCCCCCCGCTCTGGCTGCCGATGTGCAATGTCTGGCCGACTGTCAGACCAGCTTGCCTGCTCGCATTATCGCAACTCGACTTGATACAGACGAGTCCTCAGGTCGCACCAAGCCGATTCTCGTAGCTGCCGCCGTCTTGTCCAGCACGAAGTCCGCGTCCTCCGCAGAAACGACGATTGCCATACCCAGTCCCATGTTGAACACGCGGTGCATTTCGGCGCTGGAGATCTCGCCCCTTGCCTGAATCAGGCCGAAAATTGACGGCTCTGGCCAACAGGATGAGTCGAGCTCGACCGCGAGTCCGCCGGGGAGGATCCGCTCAATGTTTCCGGCGATGCCGCCGCCGGTGATGTGGGCGATGCCCTTGATCCGGTCCAACACGCCCTTCAACGCCGGCCAGTAACAGAAGTGGGGCCGCAGCAGGGCATCTGCCAGCGATTCCCCGAGCGCAGGCTCAAACGCAACCAGTCGGTCCCGGCGTTCCGCCCAGGATCCATCTTCCGGTCGCAGTCCAAACACCTGCCGGGCTAGCGAGTAGCCGTTCGTGTGCAGCCCGTTACTCGGCAGACCGAGGACGACATCGCCCGTCTCGATTGTCTCGCCGGTAATCTCGTCTCCGCGTTCCAGGACGCCCACGATGGTCCCGGCCAAGTCGAAGTGGCCGGCTGGATAGAGATCAGGCATGTCCGCTGTCTCGCCGCCGAGCAGCGCGATCCCACTCTCGCGACAGGCCGCAGCCACACCGGCGACGATTGCCACCTTGTCATCCTCGGACAGCTCGTTTGCGGCCAGGTAGTCGAGGAAGAATAGTGGCGCGGCGCCAGCGCAAAGAATGTCGTTGATGCAGTGATTGACCAGGTCCCGGCCGACGCCGTCGAGCCGTCCGGCCAGGCTGGCAATCATCACCTTGGTGCCAACGCCGTCGGTCGACGCGGCCAACACTGGCTGTCGGTACTCGCCCAGCTCGAACAGCCCGCTGAACGCGCCGACATCTCCCAGTTGCTCAGGCCGTGACGCGCTGCTTGCGAGGTCCCGATAGCGGGGAATCAGGCGATCGTTGGCGTCGACGTCGACGCCTGCGTCCGCGTAGGCGGCTGCGGTTGGCTCAATTCGATCGGTCTGGGTCATCGCTCAGCGGCGCTCCGGCGCGAGCGCGACCATCGTCTCATCGGAGCGGCCACTGCGCCGGGGCGCGGCTCCGTTGCCGTTTCCATTCGTTGGTCGGGGATGAGCGGTGACCAGCGGCACGGCGAGGGTGTCGAACTCGAAATCGGTCTGTACCGAAACGGGATAGTCGCCGTTGAAGCAGGCCAGGCAGGTGGTCTTGCCCAAGGAGAGAGCGCGCTGCAGGCCGTCCTGACTGAGGTAGCCCAGCGAATCCGCGCCCAGGTGCCTGCGAATCTCCTCCTCCGATTTCCGCGCGGCGATGAGCTCCTGCCGGGTCGCCATATCGACGCCGAAGTGACAGGGATGTCGGATCGGCGGCGCTGCGATTCGCATGTGGATTTCGGCCGCGCCAGCCTCACGCAGCAGCTTGACGATTCGCGGGGTGGTCGTGCCGCGAACGATCGTGTCGTCGACGACCACGACACGCCGTCCGGCCAGCACCGAGGGCATCGGGTTGTATTTCAGATGCGCGCCGAGATCGCGGAGGCGCTGGTCGGGCGAGATAAAGGTGCGGCCGACGTAGCGGTTCTTGACCAGTCCTTCGGAGTAGGGAATACCGGATTCGGACGAATAGCCAATCGCGTGTGCGGTGGCGGAGTCGGGCACGCCGATGACGACGTCAGCGTCGGCCGGATGTTCGCGCGCCAACTCGACGCCGAGTTGCGAGCGCGACTGCCAGGCCGCCTGTCCGTCGAGGATCGAGTCGGGCCGGGCGAAGTAGATGTGCTCAAACACGCAGCCGGGCGGCGGCGCCGGGGGGGGGGGCGGGGGGGGCCGGCCGCGCCCGGCGGGGGGGGGGCCAATATAGCGCGGCCGGCGCGCGGTAGCTTATAAAAAAAAGAGCCGGGCGCGCGAGAGGAAGGTGT
>VXQZ01000009.1:0-54034 GCA_009838735.1 Chloroflexota bacterium | reverse complement strand
CCCCCCCACCCCACCCTCTCACCTCGTCCGTGGCCGCCCCCCCCCCTACCTCCCCCCCCCCCCCCCCTCCCAACCCCCCCCCCCCCCCGCCGCCCCCCCCCCCCCGGGGGGATCGCCTGGTAGGACCGCATGCCCCTGTCGTCGATTGTGATCAGTTCGCCGGGCCGGACGTCGCGCAGCAGGGTCGCGCCCAGTTGGTCGAGCGCACAGGTTTCTGAAGCAACCACATAGCGGCCGCCGACCTGCCCGATGCACAGGGGTCGCACGCCATACGGGTCGCGAGCGGCCATCAGTCGGTCGGGGGTAAGCAGAACGAGGGAATAGGCGACCTCGATGTGGCGCATCAGGGCGCTGAACCGGGCTTCCCAGAGCGCATCCATGTCGGCTTCGTCCTCGCCGAAGAGCAGCAGATACTTGGCCAGGACCTCGGTGTCGGTCGAGGTCTCGAAGGTGGCGCCCGATTCGGTCAGTTCGACCCGGACCTGTGCGGCGTTGACGACGTTGCCGTTGTGCGCAATCGCCATCTGTTCACCGGTCAATGGATCATCGAGCAGGATCGGCTGCGCGTTGCGGAACCGGCTGGCGCCGGTCGTCGAGTATCGTGTGTGCCCGATGGCAGCGATGCCCTCGAGCTCCGCGGCGGTCTGCTCGTCAAACACCTGGGCGACCAGACCCATGCCAGTTTTGACGGTCAGACTGCGGCCATCGGTCGTACAGATGCCGGCGCTCTCCTGGCCGCGATGCTGCAGCGTGTGGATGCCGTAGAAGGTTTCGACGGCGACATCGACTTCCGGCGCCCAGATCCCGAAGACGCCACATGCTTCGCGCGGGCGGTCGTCGATTTCGCGTAGGGGGCTAGAGGGTGGCGACTCTGGTTCGGCAATCGGCTGATGCACGCGGTCCTCGCGTTAGTCGATTCCGTGTTGTACCTGCACGTTAACGCACACGATCCGTGGGTACCAGACGTCGGTGCTCAACCATCAGACATCTGTCCTCTATCGCACGCATTCCGGCAGCGCGTGCGCGCCTGAGGCCATCCGGATTGACGATGCCGAGTTGCAGCCAGACGGTCCGCACGCCTGCCTGTTTAGCTGCAATCGCGTCGGCAATCGGCTGGTCGGTATCGACAGACCGGCGAAAGACGTTGACGGTGTCAATTTCCAGGTGGGGCAGGGCCTTCTGAGCGTCCTCCAGCGTCGCATAGACATGCTCGCCGAGGATCTCCGTGCCCGCGGCGGCCGGGTTGACGGGAATGATCCGGTAGCCGTGCCGCTGCATGTAGGCGGTGACCCGATGGGAGTCACGCTCCGGTTTTGGCGAGAGTCCGATTACGGCAATGGTCCGCATGTCGGCCAGCGACGCATCGACGTCGGCATCGATCTGTTCCTGCCAGCTTCGGTCGTGGCGGTCGGGCTCGGACATTGTTGGCTCCTACCAGATGGGTCCGCGAATCGGGGCTTCGGTCAGCGCGGAGAACGCTTCTGCGACTTCGAAGATCTGCTGCAGTCCCTCTTCTTCATGTTGGCGCGGGGTCGACACGGAGCCGATGATGTGGCGGGTCCCGCTCTTCTTGACCAACACCAGCTGCCACTGCGCGAACTCCTCGGCGGGCAGGGCTCCACCGGCCCTCGCGATTTCACGGCCTTCATCCTCGACCAACAGCTCGCGGATCTTCCAGAACGGAATCAGTTCGTTCGTGCCGATGCCCAATCCGAGAAACCGCTGCTTCGTGGAGACGTTTTGTCCACCGCGGTCGGCGACGATGTTGGCGCCCATCAGCGCGTAGACCAACGAGAGTCCGGAGAGAGGCAACAGGACGACGGCGAAGAGGAGCAGGATGCCCATCAACCAGAAGGGAAAGGAATCGACCGACGTGGCCAACAGGGCCAACAGTCCAGCGGTCAGGGCGACCCCGAACAGCGGCACGACCACGGCCGACTTCGGCGGACGGACTTCGATTCGATCCGGTTTGATTGTGACCACACGCCGGTGGAGGAACAACGTGCGCGCGGCCAGAGGCTCGTCGACGGCGTCCGGACGTTCAAGCTGACGTTCCTCGGTCACATCGAGGATGTCATCTAGCTCGCCCAACTGCGGGGATTCGGTCGATTCGGTGGTCACACCGCCAGATTACCAACGGCGATATGCTCGGCGCATGGCTCCCATGGACCGCACCCGGCTGACCGGGCTGATCCTGATGATCGCGGCCGCCTTCCAGGCGCTCTGGTTCCTGTTGGGCGTGCAGAGGCGGAGTTACGCGGCGGTTGCCATTCCGGCGGCCGCGATCACGCTGACCGCCGCCGTGCTGCTCTTCTGGATCGGCTGGACAACATTTGAGCTTGAGGACGATCTCGAAGGGCTCAACTTCGTGCCGGAACCGCTCGACGACATCTAGGCACGTCGTCAGTCCGCCCAGTCCGGCCCCTCGACTCGCCTCAGATCGCTCTGGTTGACGGTCGTCAGCAGCTCTCCGACGAGTGAACCATCAGGCAACGTCAGACCGGCGGCAAGGTCGGCGAGCGGCCGGAGCACGAAGCCGCGCTGGGTCATGTAGGGATGCGGCACCTGGAGCCTGGGTTCGTCGATGACTTCCGCGCCATAGAGCAGGATGTCGATGTCGATCAGGCGCGGGCCCCAACGCTGTTCGCGCACCCGTCCCAGTTCGTTCTCGATCGACTGGACCGCGTCCAGCAGATCCAGCGGGTTCAAGCTGGTTCGGCCGCGCACGACCGCGTTGAGGAACGCAGGTTGATCGGTGACGCCCCAGGCCGCGGATTCGTAGAGCGATGAGACCCTCACATCGTCGACCACCTGGCGTATCTCGGCCACTGCGGATCGCATCAGCTCGCGACGGTCCCCTAGGTTTCCGCCCAGGCCGAGGAAGACGTTGGTCATTGGCGCACGATGTCGTCGGCCATGCGCACGACACGGGTCATTTCCGCGACATCGTGAACGCGGACGAGGTCGGCGCCGTTGGCGACGGCGAGGGCCGTGACCGCCGCCGATCCCTCCAGCCGCTGCTCGACGCCCCAGCCGAACTGCTCACCGGTCATTCGCTTGCGCGACATGCCGACCAGGATCGGGCATCGCAGTACCCGAAGCTCCGAGAGGCGGCGCAGGATCTCGGCGTTCTCAGACAGTTCCCAGCCGAAGCCAAAGCCCGGATCGAGAATCATCCGCTCGTGGTCAACTCCATGCCGGCTGGCGATCGCGAGCGACGCGCGGAAGCCGCTCAGCACCGCTACTACGGGGTCGGTGGCCGGTGATCGGTGGCGCTGGTTGTGCATGGCGATCACCCAGGCATCGCGGGCCGCTGCGACATCGGCCAGCGCTGGATCACCCTGAAGTCCGTTGATGTCGTTGAGCATGCTCGCGCCGGCGTCCAGGGCGGCGAGGGCGACGGCCGGCTTCGTCGTATCTGTGGAAATCGGGGTCTGCGGCAAGCTTTCAGTGATGCTCTCGATGACCGGCAGCACACGCTGGAGTTCCACTTCTGCAGAGACAGGATTGAATCCGGGGCGAGTCGATTCTCCGCCGATATCAATGATGTCGGCGCCGTCGCGAACCATCTGCTCCGCCATCGCAACGGCCTGCGCGACGTCGATGACGCCATCGCCGGCGAACGAGTCAGGTGTGACGTTGAGAATCCCGACGAGCAGCGTCCGCGAGCCCCACGGAAACGCGTCCAACTCCACTACAACCCCTTCACAGCGATGTCTCCTGCACTCGCGGCCGGCCGTCGACCTCGATCATCTCCAGCCGCCTTCGATCGGCGTCGCCGGTTGCGATGGCCAACTCGATCTCGGATGCCGTCACCGTATCGGGATCGTCGCCGTCATCGATTCGCCAGGCGCGCACCGAGGGCGGCTCGTCGGCCAGTGAGACGAGCACCCAATAGGGCCATTCGGTCGCGCCTTTGTGCAGCCGGGCGATGTTCAGGTCGGTCGGCGAGGGCCGCGCCTCGGAGGCGACGTGCGAGTGGTAGATGACGAGCAAATCGCCGTCGACGTCCTCGATCGCGTTGTAGAGATGCAACAACTGTTGAGGCGGAATGTTGAAACGCCAGGGCGAGGCCTGGTCGTTGGTCGCCCGCCAGAGCGTCAACGCGCCGTCGGCGGCGCGTCCGATGATGCCGCAGCATTCGTTGGGCAGATCTTCGCGCGAGTGGGCGATCATCTCGTCGATCAGCACCTGCGGCAACTTGAGGGTCATGTTCCCGCCGCCTCCCGCTGTTCTTGCCAGAACGTGCGCTCCGTTTGCGGGTGCGGGATCTCCGCTCCCCAGGTATCCCAACCGTGGATGTCGGCGTCACGCGCGAAGAGTTCGATCTTGCGTTGACGCGGGAACATCTCCTCGATCCTACGCCTGACTTCGATTGGTTTGCGCGAATGATCGCTGCGTCGTTCGGATACCAGTTGTCGCACGTTGCGCGCGCCTCGCGGAGCGGGAATCCGTCCGCGCTTGAAGACCAGGCACAGCTCGCACTGCGACATCGTGTAGAAGCCGGGGTTAACCCGCTGCTTGTCCCAGACGAAGGCGACGGTCGCCCAGGCGAACCCCCAGGCCTTGCCCAGGTCGATCGCCTGATCGAGGTGCGGTGAGGTCGCCCACATGAAGAGGAGCGCATCGTTCGCGGCAATCGTGGAGACATCGAGTTCCATCAAGTCCTGCAGCCGGACGGTCTCATAGTGGCGAATCGCGCCGCCCGAGTCGCCGCTGCCCGGCCCGGCGTGCTGCAGTTGACCCTTGTAGTCCCAGGGCGGGTCGGCGTAGATGATCGCGTAGCGCTCGGTATCCGCAGTCGTTGGCAGAGAAGGAAACTCAACCGGCATCGTTATGCCTCAGGCGTCCACTCGCGCAGTTCGCCGTCGTCGTGGCAGGCGCCTGGTTGGAGGGTCATCTGCAGGTAGGCGCGGCTGGCGGTGGGCGGGACGAGGTGGTCGAGCCAGTGGTCGCGCTCCGACTCGGGGATGAGCGAGCCGATGTCGCCGAAGCGGAGGTGAATGACGGCGTCGTCCTCGACGATGCCAAAGTCGATCACGGCCTTGCCCGGCTGCAGCAGGCGGCCGACCGTGTTGGTTCGCAGGATTTTGGCACCGCGGTCGAGATAGCGGTGGAGGACCGCGGCGGAGAAATGAATCGGCAGCGCCGAGGCGTCGCCCGAACTGACGGCTTGGGCGACGGTGCGCTTCCAGACGGCGTCAGTCGGCACGCTCGGCGGCCCCCTCCGCCCCTGCGGGGCACCTCCCCCGGAGGGGGAGGTCTGAGAATCAGGCGCTGGGGTTGTCGATCGGGACGCCAACGACGGAGCCATACTCGGTCCATGAACCGTCGTAGTTGGAGGTGTTGTCGATGCCGAGCAGGTAGCGGAGGGCGAACCAGCTGTGCGAGGAGCGCTCGCCGATCCGGCAGTAGGCGATCACCGGCTGGTCGCCCGTGATGCCCTGGGCCTGGTAGATGCTGCTGAGTTCGTCGGCCGACTTGAAGGTGCCATCCTCTGCGACAGCGGTCGCCCAGGGGATGTTCGATGCGCCGGGCACGTGTCCCTTGCGCTGGGCGGTCTCGGGCAGGCCCGGCGGGGCCATGATCACGCCGTTGAATTCATCGGGCGAGCGGACGTCCACGAGTTGGCCACCGGCCTCGATGTGCGCGAGCACGTCGGGCAGCTTGGCCCGCAGCGCTTCGTCACGCTCGGCGACGGCAATGCTGCCGGAACCGGCCGCGGGAGCATCGGTGGTGGTGGCGCGACCTTCGGCCTCCCACTTGATCCGGCCGCCATCCATCAGCGCGGTGTTGGTGACGCCATAGAGCTCGAGCATCCACAGCGCATAGGCGGCGAACCAGTTGTTGTTGTCGCCGAAGAGGACGATCTGCGAGTCGTCGTTGGCGCCGGCGCTCTGGAGCAGGTTGGTGACGACCTCACGGGAGGCGACGTCACGCGAGACCTGGTCCTGAAGCTGGGAGGTCCAGTTCCAGGCAACGGCTCCTGGCGGGTGGCCTTCGTCGTAGGCCGAGGTGTCGACGTCGACCTCGATCAGGACGACGTTGGGTTTGTCGAGGTTGTCGGCGACCCAGTCGGTCGAGACGAGTTTCTCCGGGTGTGCGTAGTTGGCCATGTTGGTGTCCTTTCTGTGGACGTTGACTGGAGTTTGCCCGGTGGCCCCCTCAGCCGCTTCGCGGCAGCTCCCCCAGAGGGGGAGCTCTCAGGGGGTGTTTACCACCAGATTTTGCCTTCGATCTCTTCGTCGCCGGCGATGTCTTCGTAGTCTCGATTCCAGAGGCCGGTGGAGAGGTACTTCCAGCCGCCGTCAGCGAGGAGGACGACGATGTTGCCGGTGTCGAGGCGTTCGGCGGCCCGCTGGGCGGCCCGGATGGCGGCGCCGCAGGAGATGCCGGCGAAGATGCCTTCCTCTTCCAGCAGGCGCTTGACGACGGCGAATGAGGTGCGGGAGTCGACCATGATCCGGGCGTCGAGGACTGATTCGTCGAGGACCGGGGGGATGTAGCCCTCGTCGAGCGAGCGCAGCCCCTGGACGAGGTCGCCGGGGTGCGGCGCGGCGGCGACGATCTTGATCTCGGGGTTTTGCTCCTTGAGGTAGCGTCCGACGCCGGTTAGGGTGCCGCCAGTGCCGAGGCCGGCGACAAAATGCGTGATCTCGGGGCAGTCGCGGTAGATTTCCGGGCCGGTGGTCTCGTAATGCGCGCCGGGATTGGCGGCGTTCTCGTATTGCATCGGCATGAAGACGGAGGGGTCGGCCTCGTACATCTCCTTGGCCATCCGCACCGCGCCGTTGGAGCCGGTCTCGCCCGGTGAGAGCACGACCTCGGCGCCGAAGAACGAGAGCAGATCGCGGCGTTCGACCGAGACCGACTCGGGCATCACACACCGGACCTGATGACCGGTTAATCGGCCCATCAGCGCGATCGAGAGTCCGGTGTTGCCGGAGGTCGGTTCGAGGATGGTCTGGCCGGGTTGGAGTGAGCCGTCGGCGTGGGCCGCGTTGATCATCGCCCGGGCGATGCGGTCCTTGACCGAACCAGTCGGATTCTGCCCCTCCAGCTTGACCCAGATCGCGACATCGGGATTGGGCGACATGCGCTGCAGTCGGACGAGCGGCGTGTCGCCGATCGTGTCGAGCAGCGACTGGAAGCGAGCCGGGGCGGCCGTAACCATTACCCATCGCCTCCAGCGAGTGCAGGAAGAATGGCGAGCACGTCGCCGTCGGAGAGCGAGGTGTCCATGCCGTCGAGGAAGCGGATGTCCTCATCGTTCAGGTAGATGTTGACGAAGCGGCGGAGCTCGCCGTCTTCCATCAGCTGATCGCCGATCCCGGGATACGAGGTCTCCAGCGTTGTCAGCAGTTCGCTGATGTTCGCGGATTCCAGTTGCACCTTCTTCTCGCCGTCGGTGAACTTCTGCAGCATCGACGGGACCCGAACTTCAACAGCCATATGTCGATTCCTCTCGCACTGGGCTCGCGGAGCCCCCCTCTGCCTTCGGCATCTCCCCCCAGAGGGGGGAGAGTGGTGGTTATCAGCCATCTCCCCCCAGAGGGGGGAGAGTGGTGGTTATCGGCCATCTCCCCCTTCGCGGTGAAAGACAGCTAGTTCTCGTGGAAGGGTGAGCCGCAGAACTCCTCGTAGTCGATCAGCTTGGTCACCGTTGGGGCGTCGCCACAGAGTGGACACTGGGGATCGCGGCGAATCTTGACGGTGCGGAAGTCCATGGCCAGGGCGTCGTACAACAGGAGGCGGTTCTTGAGTGGCTCGCCCTGCTCGAGCAGGACCTTAATCGCTTCAGTCGCCTGGATTGCGCCGACGGTGCCGGGCAGTACGCCGAGCACGCCAGCCTCGGAGCAAGACGGAACCATGCCCGGCGGCGGCGGCGAGGGATAGAGGCAGCGGTAACAACCCTCGCCAGGGAAGAAGGTCGTGACCTGACCTTCGAAGAGGAAGATCGAGCCGTCGACGAGGACTTTCTCGGCGAGGAAGGCGGCGTCGTTGATCAGATAGCGGGTGGCGAAGTTGTCGGCTCCGTTGATGATCACATCGTACTCGGGGATGATCTCCATGGCGTTGTCGGAGGTCAGCGGCGAGGTGTGGGTGATCACGTTGATGTTCGGATTCATCTCCAGAATCCGGTCCTTGGCCGAGTCGACCTTCAGTCGTCCGATGTCCGAGGTGCCGTGAATGATCTGCCGTTGCAGGTTGGAGCGGTCGACGACATCGAAGTCGGCGACGCCGATCGTGCCGATCCCGGCTGCCGCGAGGTAGACGAGGACCGGCGATCCGAGTCCGCCGGCGCCGACGGCGAGGACCTTGCCGTCGATCAGCTTGCGCTGGCCGAGCGGACCGACCTGGTCCATGATCAGGTGCCGTGAGTAGCGCTCGACCATCTCCGGCGTCATTGCCGCACCGGCGCCGCCGGCGATCGCCGGAATGACGGCCAGCTCGTCGCCGTCCGAGACCGGGGTCTCGGGGCCTTCGAGCGAGGCAATTTCGTGATTGTTGACGTAGACGTTGACGTGTTCGAGCAGCTCCTGCTCGCCGTCAAAGACCATCTCACCGAAGCCGGGGAAGCGCTGATCGAGATCGCGCAGCACGCCGTTGACGTCGATTCCGTCGGCGTCGACGAAGGTGCGATTGCCCGTGATCTTGCGGAACGGCGTTGGAATGTAGACCTTCACGCTCATTGACTTGTCCTCTCAGCCTCTCAGCTCGCTCGCTGTACCTAGCTCTCGGAGAGCGGCATCGACAGGTACCGCTCACCTGTGTCGCAGATCGTGGTGACGACACGACAACCGGGTCCGAGACGCTCGGCGACGACGTTCGCCGCGTATACGTTCGCGCCCGATGAAATTCCACACAAGATTCCCTCTTCACGCGTGAGCCGGAGCATCATCTGCTCGGCGTCGCGATCGGATACGCCAATCACCTCGTCGTAGACCTCGCGGTTGAGGACACCGGGCACGAATGATGCGCCGATGCCCTGAATGGCATGGACGGAGAAGCGTCCGCCCTGCAGGACCGGGGAGCGCTCAGGCTCGACCGCCGTCACGGATAGCCCGGGCCGGCGTTCGCGCAGCACTTCTCCGACGCCCGTGATGGTACCGCCGGTGCCCACGCCCGTGACGAATGCGTGGAGTCGCTCGCCGTCGGGCATCTCCCGATGTTCCAGCGCCGACCATATCTCCAGTGCGGTAGTTCGGCGGTGGATTTCGGGATTGGAGAGATTCTGAAACTGCTGCGGCATGAAGTAGCCGTCCTCGGAAGCGAGTTCTTCAGCCGCGAAGACGGCGCCGGTCATGCCCTCGATCGCGGGCGTCAGGACGACTTCCGCACCGAAGCGCTCCAGCAACCGACGACGCTCGTGCGACATGTCCTCAGGCATGGTCAGGATCAGCCGGTAGCCCTTGACCGCCGCCACCAGGGCAAGTCCGACGCCGGTGTTACCGGACGTGGGCTCGACAATGATGTCGCCTGCCTGCAAGGCACCGCTGCATTCCGCGTCTTCGATCATCGACTTGGCGATCCGGTCCTTGACCGAGCCGCCCGGATTGAGTGATTCCAGCTTGGCGACCACCTCGGCGCCGGTGTCGGACACGACGCGCTTGAGCGTGACCATCGGCGTCGCGCCGATCAGATCAAGCACAGAATTTGCCAGGGGCGGTCGAGTCAGGCTCAAGGTGGGGTTCGTCTCGTCGGGGTTGTTCTAGATCTGGTATCGACCACCGGTCGGTGATCCCAGCAATGCCGATTCCGCGGCCAGGTCGGCGATTGAGCGGTCGGCCAGTGTGGTCAGGATGGCGGCGCGCACATCGTCCCAGAGGCGGACTTGCGCGGCCGCCCCGGTACAGCGCTCGGAGGCTCGCCCGTTCTGCGCGCCGCGCTCGAGGCAGTCGGCCAACGTCAATGGGCCCTCAAGCGCCTCGACCACGCGATCCAGCCGGATGTCCTCGGGTGGGAGGGCGAGCTGGTGTCCGCCCTGCGCGCCGCGAGCGGAAGAGATGAAGCCGGCGGCGCGCAGACGTCCCAGCACCTGGCCGGCCAGCGAACCGGGGATGCCTTGCCGCTCGGCGATTTCGGCCGACGGAATCGGCGCGCCATCGTCGTGCTGCGCGAGATCGACCAGGGCGCGAATGCCATAATCGCTCGTGGACGACAGCTTCATCATCGCGGGCGCGTCTCCAGACACACCGCATCTGGGGCGATGCGGATAATCTTGACTGAAATAGTAACATTTCCCTTCGCCCGGACGGCCACCGGGGCCGATCCTCCGCCTGGAGCCTGCCCATGACGACCATCAGCAGTGCATTCGACGCGACACAGATCGACGCGACGGCCGCGCGGCTGGCTTCCGCGCATCCTGCGGCCATCATTGCCGAGGCGCTGACGCACTTCGACGGGCTGACCATTTCCTTCAGCGGGGCAGAGGATGTTGTGCTGGTCGACTTTGCCGCTCGCGAGGCCGAGAAATCGGGCAAACAGTTCCGCGTCTTCACGTTGGACACGGGGCGGCTGCATCCTGAGACGCTCGAGTTCATCCAACGCGTGAGCGACCACTACGACGTTCCGATCGAGGCCTACCATCCACAGGCCGACGCGGTCGAGGCGCTGGTCCGGGAGAAAGGGCTATTCAGCTTTCGCACCGACGGTCACCAGGAATGCTGCGGGATCCGCAAGGTCGAGCCGCTGGGCCGGGCGCTGGCTGACGTTGAGGCATATGTCACGGGTCAGCGCAAGGACCAGTCACCAGGAACGCGAGCCGACATCCCGGTCGTCCAGCTCGACCCGGGTTTCGGCCGAGCAGACGATCCGCTGGTCAAATTCAATCCGCTGGCAAACTGGAGCTCGGCCCAGGTCTGGCAGCAGATCATGGCCTATGGCGTGCCCTACAACCCGCTGCACGACCAGGGATTCAAATCGATCGGTTGCGCGCCCTGCACCCGGGCGACGCATCCCGGTGAGCACGAACGCGCCGGTCGCTGGTGGTGGGAAGAGACGACACAGAAAGAGTGCGGCCTGCACTCGATTAATCTGGAGAGTCTGGAGCGCTAGCGGCGAGGATCGCATCGACGAGGTCACTGGCGACGATTGGCGCCTCGGCCAGCACCTGACCGTCCCTTGTCGCGACGACCGGTACTGAATCTTCGTATCCACCTTCATCGGTCGACCAGTCGAACTGCATCGCCGCCGCCAGCGAGGCCATCAACTCCTGCGCTCGATCGCAGGCGCCGCAGTCGGATTTGACCCAGAGGACCAGTTCGAGCGTCTTAGCCACGACCGAGCCCTCCACGGCGGCTGCCGCGATGCGTGTGCCGCTCGACGGTCAGACCAGTCTGAACCGGCGGCTGGCGATGTCGGCGCAGGTGCAACGCCATCCAGACCGCGGCAACGGCTGTAAGGATCGCGAGCAGTTGGGGAACGGACAGCGCGCCGGCGACGGCCGCCTCGTCGGTGCGCAAGAGGGAGAGCGCGCCGCGCACCACCGCGTAGGCGAAGACATAGAAGGTGAACCCCCATCCTGCGCCGACGCCCATCCGACGGAACAGGAACAGTCCGGCGAGGATCATGAGGTCGAGGATTGGCTCGTAGCCGCCGGCGACCGGATGGACGGCGACGGGCGCCTCGCCCTCGAAGCCTCGTGAGCCGCGATACCAATCGTCGACGCCCGGCGCCGACCATGGACCGTCGGTCAACGGATGTGTGTAGCGGAAGGCCCAGGGCAGCTCGGAGGCGTTGGCGAAGTGCTCGCCATTGACAAAGTCGCCGAAGCGTCCGACTGCCTGGCCGAGGATCATGCCCGGGGCGGCGACGTCCAATGCGACCCACTTGGGAAAGTTGGGCTTGAAGAAGGTGACGTAGGTGAACCCGCCCAGGACGCCGCCGATCATCGCGCCGTAGATCGAGATGCCGCCGTCGGTCAGGGCGAAAATGTCGCCGACCGAGCCGATCTGGTCCGTGTGCTCGAAGACCCAGAGCAACCGGGCGCCGATGATGCCGGACACAACCGAGACGACCGCGATGGACATCGCGTCGTCCTCGGAGATCCGCGCCCGGCGAGCCAGTCGCACCGCCAGCCAGACGCCCAGCGCGATTCCGACCGCCGTGAAGAGTCCGTGCCAGGTCAGCTCGAATCCGCCCGTGTCGACCAACACCGGATTGATGTTGATGTTGATGATCCCAACCAACTCAGGCATCATCCCGCCTCCCATCCTCAGGTTGAGCGTAGTCGCCGCCGAACAGTCCGCGACGTGGAGCGAGACGCAGTTTGCGCTTCGGCGGCTCTTCGCCCGTGACCAGGCGCTCGAGCTCCGATGTCAGATCGATCCCGTGCCCGGCCTGACCGGCGAGTTGCACACGACCCGCCGTCACCCTGGCCCAGACCCGTCGGCGCGGCATGAAGAACGTGGTCGTCATGCCCACGAGTCCCAGTCCAACCCCGACCCAGAAGGCGACGCCGCCCGGATCCCGGCGGACGTTCAGACCGGTGAATTCACGCGGCCCGGCGAACTGGTAGCGCAGACCGGCGTGCACGATCTCCTGCCCTTCGTCCAGTTCGATCCGTCCCGCATCGCCGCCCAGACCGAGGATCATGCGCGAAGGCCGTGCGACCTGACCTCCGGCCGACGAGTCGTTGCTCGATCCGGTGGCGAGGCGAACGCCTTCGCCGCCCAGGGCGTCGAACTGCTCGGCGGTGCGGGCCTGGCCGAAGCGCTCGAGCGCAATCAGGACATCGCCATCCGCGCCGGGAATGTCGGGCGCGACTTCGTAGAAAACGGACTCGGCGCCCAACCAGGTGAGCTGAATCGATCCAACCAGACGCGTTTCATCCTCGTCGAGTCGTCCCTGGAGTCCGTGATCGGGCTCGACGCCCTGATAGGTCAGGCTGACCCCGCTGCTCAACTCGACCGTTTCGCCGACTCCGAGCAGACCCCGATCGCTCTCTCGTTGCTGTGAGTAGTAGAAAAAACCTTCACCGGCTTCAGCGTCGCGCAGGCCGACCAGGAGGAACTCGTCCTCCGCGAGCGGCAGTGCGGAGAGCATCGCGTCACCTTCCGACTGCTCAAGGGAGACGACGCCTTCGAACAGCAGTTCACTGCCGATGGCCAGGATCAGGCGCGGACCAAGCGGCTGATCCTGACCAACGCCGAGCTCGGCGAAGGTCAAACCCGACGCCGTCGCCGGTGTCGGGATGACCCGATACCAGAACTCATAGCTCTCCTGCGCGGGCACCATGGTCACGGCCAGGGAACGTGCGGCATCCAGCGGGATCAGCGTGTAGCCCGAGACTCGCACATCCTCGGCGTCCTCGCCTGGCGCTTCGTCCGCCACCTGATGTTGCAGCGAGATCACTTCCTCCGAGACGACCGCGCCGTTGCGCTCGACCCGGACCCGCGGTCCGACGATCTGTTGGTCGAGGAAGTGCGTTTCGGCGTAGAGCAACTGGCCAGATGAGTGGTCGAACACCCGAAGCTCCGCGCCGTGTTCCCAGTAGGCCGCCTGATGGACGCGGTAGCCGGCCGCGTGCACGGGTCCGTTGACCGTGACCTCGCCGCCGCCGACCTCGCGCCCGCCCTCCGCAACGCGGACGAAGCTGCGGAAGTCCAGCGCCTGGCCGTTATCGGCGAACCGAGCCACCGCGTCGTCGACGATCACCTGCACCTGTGCGCGGTCGTCGCCGGGAGGGAAGAGAATGTGGGACTCGCCCTCGGCGACCCAGAATTGGTACTCCTCGCCGGCGAACTTGGTCACCAGCGTCGCGCCCAGCAACAGCAGCAGCGCGAGATGCGTGACGAAGGTCGCCAGCTGCGCCCAGCCATAGCGATCGGCGAAGAGCATCACTTCACCATCGGTGGAACTCACCTCTTCGACGCGATAGCGCGCGGCGCGCAGCCGGGCCACCAACTGATCGCGAGCAACTCCCTCTTGCTCGTCCTGACCAATCGCGGCCGAGGCGCGATGCCGCGCCCGGTCGAAGTAGGCGGCGTTGACCCGCTTCGGCGGACGTCGGACCGTGCGCCAGATCGGCGGCGCACGGCTAACGGTGCAGACCGAGATCGCGAGGGCGACCAGGGCCACGACGGCGTACCAATAGGGCTGCTTGTAGAGATTGAAGACGCCGCCGTTGGTCTCATAGAACCAGGGGAACTCGGCCAGGACGTCGGTGAACCCACCCCAGGTCGGACGCTGCGCCTCAATGTGGATCTCGACCTGCTCGGGTATGTCCGCCAGCTGCGGCGGGACCTGAGGAATGATGACGCCTACGGCCGAGAACAATGCCGCCGCAAGGATCAGTCCGATCGCCCACTTAACCGACGTCAGCCGACGCCAGATCCACCAGGCAGGGTCGGGCCATGTATCGCGCCGGGTATCACGCCGCATGAATCTCAGCGTATCGGCGGCTGCTTCAATCCCGATCCGGTCAGCGGCACCAGGACACGCTCATCCTCGGCCAACATTCCCCGCTCCAGCAGACGCCTCAGCGCGGCCAGCGGGACGGCCGAGGTTGGCTCGACGAACAGGCCGCGCTGCGAGATGGTCGTGCGCGCCAGTTCGATCTCCAACTCCGAGACCACGCCGGCTGCTCCACCGCTCTCGCGCACGGCTTCCAACATCTGCGCCAGCCGCGGCGGGTTCGCGACAGCGATCCCGTCGGCGATCGTCGGCTCAGGATCGCGCGCGTCGTGGTTGCGGAACGCGGTCGCGACCGGGCTGACGTTCATCGCCTGAATCGCGTACAACCGAGGCATCCGCTCGATTCGCTCCAGCTGGACGAGTTCCCGGAACCCTCGGTACAACCCGATCAGCAGTGAACCGTTGCCGACTGGCAACACGATTGCGTCGGGAAGACCGTGCTCTGCGATCTCCTCGGCCGCCGACTTCATGCCCTCGCTGAAGTACGGACTTTGGTTATGCGAGAGGTAGGGGATGCCCTGTTCTTGCGCGTACTGCTGGGCGGCCCGGGCAACCTCTTCGCGGTCACCGTCGACCTCGTGCAATGTGCCACCGACGGCGATGATCTGCGATTTTTTGGTGTCCGGGGCATCGGCAGGGACGAATATCTCGGCCGACATCCGGGCTGCAGCGGCGTATGCGGCGAGCGCAGCCCCGGCGTTGCCGGACGAGTCCTCGACGAATGCAGACGCGCCGCCGCTCCACGCTGCGGAGACAAGCATCGCCGCGCCGCGATCCTTGAACGATCCGGTCGGAGAGAGGAACTCGAGCTTCAGCTCCAACCGCAAGCGCAGCGCGTCGGGCCAGTCGAAGCTGATCGTCGGCGTGCCACCCTGTCCCAGCGGTAATGGGGTCAACGGCAGGCGGATGCCCCCCTCCGGCAGTCGCGGATAGTCAATCTCGTAAAGTCCGCCGCAGCTCTCGCAGGAGAGCTCCAACGAGGCCGGCGCCAGGGCGACACAGCCGAGACAACTCAAGTGGTGTCGGACCACGGGCATCAGGCGAAGAACCTTCGAATGTCGTCCAGCAACAGCTCCGGAACCTCCATCGCGGGGAAATGGCCGCCTTCCGGGAACTCGGTCCAATGCTCCACATCAACAGCGCGCTCGCACCATGACCTGGGCGGCAACGGCGTACCACGCTTGAGCTTGATGAATCCGGTGGGGACTTCAGAGCGTTCGCCCTCGCGCAGCCGCACCTGGCCGCCGATCTCGGCCTCAACGTCGGCAGGCGGACGTGTCGCCTCGTGGTAGATCCGCATCGCCGAGGGCTGCGTCCGCGTGAACCAGTAGATCGCGACGGTCGCCAGCAGTTCGTCCTTCGTGAAGCGCCGATAGAGGTCGCCGCCGCGCGGGGCTTCGTCATCTCGCATGACATCGGCCAGAATCCACCACTTGTCGACGATCCAGGCCAGCAGACCGACCGGCGAATCCTCGAGATGAAACGCCATCGTCTGGAACTTGGTCCCGTGGATGCCGCGATGCGCCGCGTCGTCGCGGACATACGGCTCCTGCGTATCGGCGAAGAACCGGCGTTCCTCTTCGGTCTGGGGAGCAGCCGTTGAACCGCCCGGAGGCAGCGCGGCCATCGTCATGTGCATGCGGGGGATCCGCTCGGGATGCCGCAGCGCCAGCTGCCCGCCGATGGCCGCACCCCAGTCGCCGCCGTGATAGAGGAACTGGTCGTAGCCCAGCTGCGACATCAGCTCGACCCACATGTCAGCGATTGCGGCGGGCCCGAGGCCGGCCTTCGTCGGGATGTCCGACCAGCCGTATCCGGGCAGAGACGGCGCGATGACATGGAATGCCGGAGCGCTCGGATTCGGCGGCTCGGCCAACTCGTTGATGATCTTGTGGAAGTCGTAGACGGTTGACGGCCAGCCGTGCTGGATCATTAGAGGCCGAGCGTCAGATCGAGGACTACGCCGATGAATGAAATGAATCCCCAGCGACTCGCCGTTCCAGGCGGTCAGCGACGTCTTGAACTGCGGGAATCCATTGAGCAGCGATTCGATGGCGCGCCAGTCGAAGTCGTCGGCCCAGTAGGTTGCCAAGTCTCTGGTGAACTCAAGATCAATGCCGTAGAGCCAGGCGGAACCGGGGACTTCCGAGAGCCAGCGGGTGTGGCGCAGGCGGCTGCGCAGCTGGGCAATCTCGGCTTCGGGGACGTGGATGTGAAAGGGTTGCATATGCGCCGCCTGGCCCTCACCCTAACCCTCTCCCAGAGGGAGAGGGGATCAAGCCAGAGACGTTCCGCACCTGCTCCCTCTCCTTCTGGGAGGGAGCCTGCCCCCGCGAAGGCGGGGGGCTGGGGTGAGGGTTCCCGAACTACCGCAACGGACGGAAGAAGTCGCGGATGTCTTGGACGAGGAGGTCCGGCTCCTCGAGCGCAGCGAAGTGGCCGCCCTTGTCGTGCTCCGACCACTGGGTGATGTTGTAGCCCGGCTCGCACCAGCTGCGCGGCGCTGTGATGATTTCCTTGGGGAAGATCGAGAAACCGGTCGGCGTCTCGAGCCGGCCGGGAAGGAAGTTCTCGGCCTGGTTCTGACGCATTTCGTAGTAGTAGCGAGTCGACGAGTTGATCGTCTGTCCGAACCAGTAGATCGAGATGTTGGTCAGGATCTCATCCTTGGTGAAGCGCTTCTCGATGTCGCCGTCGCAGTCCGACCATGAGCGCCACTTCTCGGTGATCCATGCGGCCAGTCCGGCCGGCGAGTCGGTCAGGCCGTAGGCCAGCGTCTGCGGCTTGGTGCCCTGGATCGCCTGGTAACCCGTCTCCTGGGCCTGCCAGTGCGCCATCTGCGCCGCGACCTCTCGTTCCCGGTCGGTCCACTCCTCCTGAGGCTTGTCTTCCGGCGGCCGACCGATCGGCATGTTGATCTGCGCGCCGATGCAGTGGTCTGGATCCTGATAGGCAACCTGCGCCGTGACGATCGCGCCCCAGTCGCCGCCCTGCGCGCCGTACTGCTCGTAGCCCAGCTGGGCCATGAGCGTGTTCCAGAGCAGCGCCGTGCGCTTCTGGCCGAAGCCGCCCGAGGTCGGAATCTGGGAGAAGCCGTAGCCGGGAATCGACGGCGCGACCACGGTAAAGGCGTCGGCCGGGTCGCCGCCGTGGGCGGCAGGATCGGTCAGGGGACCCAGGATCTTGACCACCTCGTAGAACGTGCCCGGCCAGCCATGCGTGAAGACCAGTGGCAGCGGGTTCGGTCCGTTGCCTTCCTGATGGACGTAGTGAACGGTGTAGTCCTCGACGCCGTCGGCCGAGACCTGCGTTGTGAACTGCGGAATCCGGTTGAGATAGGTCTCCTGCACTCGCCAGTCATATTCGGTCCGCCAGTAGTCGCAAAGCTCCTGCATGTAGGCCAGATTCGAGCCGTACTGCCAACCGGAGTCCGAGACTTCCGAGGGCCAACGGGTCTGCGCCAGGCGGCGCTTGAGGTCGCGGATGTCGGTGTCGGACACTTCGATCTTGAAAGGCTCAGGCATGGTTAGGTTCCTCTCGCTGCAGGCGAGTCACTCGTTGAAATGATCCGCGCGCAGTATCGCACGAGGGCTAGCGCAGCGGACGGAAGAACTCGCGGATGTCGCCGACCAGCAGGTCTGGCTCTTCCATGGCGGCGAAGTGGCCGCCGCGATCGTGCACCGACCAGTGCTGCACGTTGTACTCGGCCTCGACCCAGTGCCGCGGCGGACCGAAGATTTCCTTTGGGAAGACCGAGAATCCGGCCGGCGTCTCCAGCCGACCCGGTAGGGAGTTCGCCTGATCGTGCTGTCGGCGCTCGTAGTAGTAGCGCGTGGCCGAGTTCATCGTCCTGGTGAACCAGTAGATCGAGATGTTGGTGAGGATCTCGTCCTTGCTGAATCGAGTCTCGATGTCACCGTCGCAGTCCGACCAGGAGCGCCACTTCTCGACAATCCAGGCAGCCAGGCCGGCTGGCGAGTCGGTCAATCCATAAGACAACGTCTGCGGTCGAGTGCCCTGAATCCACTGGTAGGCGGCTTCCTGCGATTGCCACTCCCTCATCCGAGCGAGGATGGCGCGCTCCTCGTCGCTCCATGCCTCCTCGGGATGGCCAGCCGGCACCGGACTGTTGGGCATGTTGATCTGCGCGCCGATGCAGTGTTCGGGGTCTTCGTACGCGGTCAACGCCGAGACCCGCGCGCCGATGTCGCCGCCCTGCGCGCCGTAGCGCTCGAATCCCAGCTCCGACATCAGCGCCACCCACACGCGAGCCGCCCGCATGTGTCCGAATCCGCCGCTGCTCGGTATCTGCGAGAAACCGTAACCGGGCAACGACGGGGCGACGACCGTGAAGGCGTCGGCCGGATCGCCGCCGTGGGCGGCGGGATCGGTCAGGAGACCCAGGATCTTCGAGACCTCGAAGAACGATCCCGGCCAGCCGTGCGTGAAGATCAGCGGCATCGGATTCGGGCCGACGCCCTCTTGCAGCACAAAATGGACGGTGTAATCCTCGATCCCGTCGGCCGACACCCGAGTCGTGAACTGCGGCATCTGGTTCAACCGAGCCTGCTGAGCCGGCCAATCGAAGTCTGTGCGCCAGTACTCGCAGAGTTCCTGGATGTACGCCAGGTTCGAGCCGTATTGCCAGCCTGAATCGGTCACCTCCGAAGGCCAGCGCGTCTGTCCAAGCCGCCGCTTGAGGTCGCGAATCTCGGAGTCTGCGATGTCGATGGTGAATGGTCGGGGCATAGGAATCCCTCCGGCAGCCGACTTGCAAGCCCAGACTAGAAGGACGGGACCCTAGCTCTCGACGACGTCTCCGGCGACCGGGTCGATGCGGACGCCCTTGTCAGCGACCCAGGCGAGCGCACGGTCGATCTCATCGTGGTCGCCATCCAGTTCCAGCACGACCCAGCCGAAGTCATGCTCGACGTCGGCCATGCGGATGTTGGTGACCACGTCGAACTCGTGCCCAACGAGATAGATCACCGGCTCCTTGACGGCGTCGCCCTCGAAGGTGAAGCGGACTCGTCGGGTCGCCATGTCTAGCCTCCCACGCCGACGGCTTCGGGCGCCTCGGCAAAGGCGTCTTCGAACGATTGCAGCGTACCTTCGACCGGGATTGGCTGCGTCACGTGCTCGACCACGGCGTCAGCCGTCTTCAGCCCGCCGCCGGTGATGAAGGCCACGGTGGTCTCGTCCGGATCGACCTGACCGGTCTCAATCGCCTGTCGCAGCCCGGCAATTGTCACACCGCCGGCGGTCTCGGCGAAGACGCCTTCGCATTCCGCCAGCATCCGAATCCCCTCGACGACTTCCGGATCAGTCACCGCCGTCGAGCCGCCATCGGTGCGCTTCATCGTCTTCAGCGCGTAGTAGCCGTCGGCGGGATTGCCGATCGCCAGCGACTTGGCGATCGTGTTTGGTTTGACCGGCCGAATGTTGGTCGTCTCGTTGCGCCAGGCCGTCGTGATCGGCGAGCAGCCCTCGGCCTGCGCCCCGATCATGCGAACCGGCGTTTCCTCAATCAGTCCGTATTGCTGGAACTCCTGGAATCCCTTGTGGATCTTGGTGAAGAGCGAGCCCGACGCCATCGGCGCGACCACCTGGCGCGGTGCGCGCCAGCCGAGCTGCTCCGCCACCTCGTAGGCCAGGGTGCGCGAGCCCTCGGCGTAGTACGGACGCACATTGATGTTGACGAACGCCCAGTGCCGATTGTCGGCCAACTCCGAGCACAGCCGGTTGACGTCGTCGTACGAACCGTTGACCGACACGATCGTCGGGTTGTAGACGGCCGAGCCGAGCACTTTGCCCGCCTCGAGGTCGTGGGGTATGAACACGATTGCTTCCATGCCGGCACGCGCGGCGTGCGCCGAAACCGAGTTCGCCAGATTGCCGGTCGAGGCACAGGCCAACGTCTTGAACCCCATCTGCTTTGCACGCGAAGCGGCGACCGCCACGACGCGATCCTTGAACGACCACGACGGATTACAGGTGTCGTTCTTGATCCACAGCTCCCGCATACCAAGCCGGTCGGCGAGTCGATCCGCCTTGAGTAGCGGCGTCCAGCCGACGTTCAGGTCGACAATGAAATCCTCGTCCACAGGCAGCAAGTCAATGTAGCGCCAGATCGAGCGCGGTCCGGACTCGATTCGTTCCCGTGAGATCTTCGACTGAATCCCGTCGTGGTCATAGTTGACTTCCAGGGGCCCGAAACAGAAGTCGCAGACGTGCAAGGCTTCGAGCGGGAACTCGCGGGCACACTCGCGACAGCCGAGGCAGGTGGCATAAGTCATGGTCGGTTGGGTCTTTCGCTAGCGGGGGACGGGCGGCGGAGCGGGAACGTGTCGGTCCTTCCCCGCCGCGCCTGTTCCAGGAGGCGCTAGCGAGGCAGGACCACGGGCATCGCCATGCGGCCCAGCT
Organism: Chloroflexota bacterium; assembly: GCA_009838735.1. GTDB lineage: Bacteria > Chloroflexota > Dehalococcoidia > Bin125 > Bin125 > Bin125. The sequence goes on along the minus strand of VXQZ01000009.1, from coordinate 33,193 downwards.
TCATCACGTCAACGGTCACACGCGTCATCATCACCAGAATCGTACAACAGCCAGACCGCTCAGTCCCAGACTCGCGACATATCGATAACAAGCCCGCTACAAACGTCCTCGCCGGAGAGTTCGGTCGGGTCATCCAACTCGTCGACCTCGCCGTTTGCCCGATAGATCCAGACTTTCCGCTCAAACGGATCGATCAGCCACCCAAGCCGCACGCCGCCTTCGATCCACTCCACCATCTTCTCCTGCTGCTGCCGGATCGATTGACCCGGGGACCGCACTTCAACAACGAAGTCCCCGACGATATCGAACTTCTGTCTCCAAGGCCTTGGCGCCGTCGGCATCTGTCTCGGTGAAACCCACGAACAATCAGGTCGCTTGCGGAAGCCGCTTGGCAGGTCATAAGCGGCAGCACTCTCGAGGACCATGCCGCCCCCGCCGGCGCGAATCCATAGCTGAATCTGAAACATCAGCTGTGCTGCAATGAACGAACCTTCGTTGGACACCACTGCGATCCGCAACTCCCTACTCGGCGTCAATTCAATCCGGACGTGACGATTCTCATTGCGCACCCACTCCCACCAGTCCTCAGTGACCTCTAAGTCCCGAGGCAAGGGGATGAGCAACTGTCCGACGACTTCGTCAGGGATCGTTGGCGACCAGCCGTAGACGGCCGTAGCTTCGCTTACCTCGGTCATGACGACTCCACCCGAACTCAGCCGTAGCGCTCCTCGAGCCACGGATCGCCGTGCATGTGGTAACCGTACATTTCCCAGAATCCCGGCGCGTCGCGGTTCATGAACTCCAGACCGCCCACCCACTTCGCCGACTTCCAGAAGTAGAGCGAGGGGATCACCGCCCGCACCGGTCCGCCGTGCATCGCGTCGAGCGGGCGGCCGTCATGCGCAATCGCCAGCATCGCGTGATCGTCTGCGCGGATATCGGCCATTGGCACGTTCGACGTGTATCCGCCGTAGCAGTGGAACATGATGTGCGTGGCGGAATCCTTGACGCCCAGCGCCTCGAACAGGTCTGCCAGCAGCACGCCGTCCCAGGTGTTGTCGTATCGCGACCAGTGCGTCACACAATGGATGTCGTTCTTCTTCTCCGAGACGCCGATCTGAGCGAACTGTTCGTACGACAGAATCCGTTCCTGCTCCACCTCGCCCCAGACCTGCAGATTCCAGTCCTTCAGCTCCACCATCGGCGTGCCGCCGTAGGTCAATACGGGCCACTCGCGGATCAGGCGCTGTCCCGGCGGCAACCGATCGTGACCGGTCTCCTTGCGTCGACGCTGCAACTCCGAAAACGGCACTCCAGCCTGAGTCCCGGTCACTATCTCGCTCACAAGCCTGCTCCTCCAAAGACGCCGCCACGCGGCGCACGACTCACCCAGATTATCCGAATCCCCGGGCCGCGAGTGTAATCTCGACGTATGGCGGAACCGACGCCCACTTCAACAGGCCCCTCACTGCCCCAGTCGCAGGGGGAGCATGCCCAGGCTGAGCCAATCCCTCCGCTCCCCCCTTCGGGAGCGCAGCTCCCGGCGGCCAGCCCCGCAGTTGATGCCGGGGCTGAGGGGGAGGCTCCGCCGCCGTTGCGAACCCGACGTTCCCACCGTCGCTTCGTCGTACTGGCCGCGCTCGTAGTGATCTTCGACCAGATCACGAAGGTCATCCTCCGGGAGACCCTGGAACTCGGCGACCGCGAGTGGCTGGCCGAGTTCTTCGCCTTCTCCCACATCGCCAACGATGGCGGCGCGTTCGGCGTGTTCGGCGGCCAGAACACCGTCCTGGCCGTTTCAGCCGTCGTGGCGATTGGCGTGGTCGCGATCTACTACTTCTTCCCGCCGATGAACCATTGGCTGGTTCGCAGCGGGCTCGCGCTCATCCTCGGTGGGGCAATCGGCAACCTGCTTGACCGGATCTATCAGGGGCACGTCACCGACTTCATCGACTTCATTCACTTCCCCGCATTCAATGTCGCCGATGCGGCGATCAACGTTGGCGTCGCGGCCATCGTCATCGCGCTCCTGTTCGGCGACCTGCTCAAACGCAATCCCCGATCGCCCAGATCGCCATGACAGAACATGCAACGCCGGCGCTGGAACTGATGGCCGACCAGGACGGCGAACGCCTCGACCAGTTTCTCGCTCGGCGACTCGACGGCGCCTCCCGCACACAGGCCAGACAGCTCATCGATGATGGTCTCGTACGCATCGACGGCTCGCTCGAGCGGCCTGCCTACAAGTTGCGCTTCGGCGAGTTGATCGCTGTCTATCCTCGAGCATCGAGCCCGGTCGAAGCGCCGATTGAGGTTGAGCTGTCGGTCGTCTACGAGGACGACCATCTCGCCGTCATCGACAAACCGGCCAACCTGACCGTGCATCCCGCTCCGGGAGAGACACAGCCGACTCTGATCGGGGCCATCCTGCATCGCTGGCCGGAAGTGTCGACGATCAGCGAGGACGATACCGAAGCCGACCCGCTGCGACCCGGCCTGGTTCACCGGCTCGATCGCGATACCACCGGCCTGCTGATGATCGCCAAAGACGCTCAAACGCTCGCGTCCCTCAGGGATCAACTGCGCGCACGAACCATGGACAAGCGATATCTCGCCGTTGTCGTCGGCGCGCCCGACCCGCCCGCCGGATTGATCGACGCGCCGATCGGCCGCGATCCCGCGGACCCTCGCCGCATGGCGATCCTCGACCGGGCCCGTCCCTCGCAGACGGGCTACGAGACCATCGAGCAGTTCTCCGACGCCGCCTTGCTCGAATGCCGGTTAATCACCGGACGTACCCACCAGATCCGCGTCCACCTCTCGGCTGTGGGACATCCGATCGCCGGCGACACGATGTATGGGATGCCCACGCCGCTGATCAATCGACAGGCCCTGCACGCGACCAGACTCACGATCCGCCATCCCGTGAGCGATGAACCGCTCACGCTCGAATCCGGACCGCCCGCCGATATTCGCAATCTGCTCAGCCACTTGCGCGAAGGCGAGCTCCTGCTCGGTGACCAGCCCATGCCCAGAACGCAGCGAGCCTCTGCAGATGCGGCCCATCGACGCTCCCGCTCCGGAAGTCGCGGTCGACGCCGCCGCACCCAGCGCATTCGCTAGCGTCAGTTCGGCAACATTGGCGCCTGCTTGTCAGACGCTGCAGTCGAGTAGAGTCAGAACATATGCGCACTGCAACGCCGAATGCCGCCACGATGCCCCGACCGACAACTCCGTGCAGGCCGACAATCCCGTCCAGGCCGCTCACGAGCCGCACACTGTCGTCCGGATGCCGTCCAAATCCGAACACAATCGTCCAGGACCGAACAAATCCGTCCAAATCCGAACATCCAACGCGACAAACCGGCGCCAAAACCATGCAAAACAGTGCAAAAACCATGGCGAGATTGTCCAAAACTACCCACGCACAACGGACGATCTCCAGCAATTCACTGGATTTCCGCCCGAATCTGTCCGCAACAGAAAAACTCCTCGAATCACCATCCACGTTGGAGACCCAACCATGACAGTCCGCGTTCGCTACGGACCCTCACCCACCGGCGAGCCGCACGTCGGTAACATTCGCACCGCTCTGTTCGACTGGCTGCTCGCTCGGCGCTTCGGCGGTCAGTTCATCGTCCGCATCGAGGACACCGACCAGTCACGCGCCGTCGAGGGCGCCGAACAACTGATCCTCGACGCGCTCACCTGGCTCGGACTCGACTGGGATGAGGGACCAGACGTCGGCGGGCCCTACGCTCCCTATCGCCAGTCCGAGCGGCTGCCGATGTACGTCGAAGCCGCCCGGCGATTGATCGACGAGGGCAAGGCCTATCGCTGCGTCTGCAGCCCCGAACGCCTCGACGCCCTACGCAAAGCCCAGCAGAAGGCCAAGCAGCCGCCCGGCTACGACCGTCTCTGCCGCGACCTGAACTGCTCCGCCGACGAACCACATGTCGTCCGGCTCGCCATGCCCTTGAGCGGCGACACGATCGTCAACGACTATCTACGCGGCGACGTCTCATTCCAGAACGCCCTCCTCGACGACCACGTCCTGCTCAAGCGCGACGGCTTCCCCACTTACCACCTGGCCTCGGTGGTTGACGATCACTACATGGAGATCACTCACGTCATCCGCGGCGAGGAATGGCTCTCCTCTGCCCCCAGACACGTCCAGACGTATCTGGCGCTCGGTTGGGACCAACCGGCCTGGGTCCACATCCCCATCATCCGCGGACCCGACGGCGGCAAGCTCTCCAAGCGCCACGGTGCCACATCGATCCGGCAATACGCCGAGGAGGGATTTCTGCCGGAGGCCTTGCTCAACTTCCTCGCCCTGCTCGGCTGGTCAAAGGACGAGACCACCACGATCATGTCCTGCGAAGAGATCACCGAGGCCTTTGACCTCGACGGTCTCGGCCTGTCCTCGGCCATGTTCGACATCGAGCGCCTCAGCGAGATGAACGCCCGCTACATCCGCAACCTCGATCCCGCCGATTTCCTGCGCCGCGGGCGACCGCACCTGGAGGATCGAGTCGACAGACCCATCCCTGACGACGAACTCGATCGCCTGCTGACCATTGCGCCGGCGATTCAGGAGCGGGTCAAGCTGATGCCCGAATTCGCCGACTACACCGACTTCTTCTTCACCGCCGGCCCGCTCGGTTACGCCAACGCCGATCTCATGGGCCGTGCCTACAAGAACAAGCCCTGGGCCGCGCTTGAATCAGTAGAGGCATCACTCAAGACCCTGCGCGACGTCGATGAGTCCAAATGGACGACGCCTGTTCTTGAGTCGACGCTCCGCGAGCTCGCAACCGACCGCGGCGAGAAACCCGGCGCCGTCTTCACACCGATTCGCGTCGCCGCCACCGGCAAGCGCATCGCGCCGCCGCTCTTTGAAACGCTGGAAACACTCGGCCAGGAGTTGACGGTTGAACGCCTCAATGCCGCAGCCGAACGCCTCGCCCGACCGGACGACTAGAGTGATACGCTGAGGCTCCGCTGGGGATTGGTCTAGTGGTAGGACGGCTGACTCTGGATCAGTTAGCGGGGGTTCGAATCCTCCATCCCCAGCCAACCAAAGTCGTCAACCCCGTCGGTCCTATGGACCGACCGACGACGAAACGTGGGGCATTCGTCTAGCGGCCAAGGACACCGCCCTCTCAAGGCGGAGATCAGGGGTTCGAATCCCCTATGCCCTACCAAACGGCACTGTACTGCGAACTCCTTCGCTCAATTCCACGTCAGCAACATCCCCTCCTCGGAGCGGGCTGTCGTGCGGCGTCGGAATCGTGTAGTGAATCACTGCCCGCCCGGGACCGACGACGATTCGCTTTACGAACGAGTGGATGAACGACTTGGCCTCAGTCACTGGGCTGGTCTTTAGGAAATCGCTCATCTCCTCAGCGAATCTCGCAACCACGTCCGCGGATTCAAGCAACTGCCGGCGATCTGCCAGGGCCGCTCGCGCGTGCTCCGCCGCTTGATCGAGTTGCGCCTGGCGCTCCTGATGCACCCGGAGTCGGGGCAGGATGTCGTTGACCTCCATGTCTGAGCTCTCGACGATGTACCAGAGGCGATCCATCTTCCGCCGCACCTCCTCTTGCTCCGCCTCAATCGTCTCCAACCGTTCACGCTCCTCACGCGCGACCCCGTCCATTTCCTCATCCACCAGCTTGACCAGCTCGCGAATGTTGCTCTCGGTCAGAATGTGAGCCCGGATCTGCTCGATAATCAAGCGCTCGAAGCGACTGGCATTGAGCCGGGGCGCGTCGCAGCTCTTGCTGCCGCCGCTGAGGATCGACTGACAGACGTAGTAGCTGTACTTGCCGCCCTTGGCCTCTGCGGCGGTCAAGGCCTTGCGACAGAGCTCGCAGCGGACCAGGCCGCTCAGCAGATATCGGCTGGCTGCCTGACGCGGGTTCACTCGCTCGGGCGCACGAGACTGCAGCGACTGTCCGACCTCCTCGAACTCCTCAAGCGAAACAATGGCCGGAAACGCTTGCTCGACTCGCACCGGCGGCTCGCCGCTCTTGTCCGTCAGACCCCAGACCAGCGTGCCCGTGTACGACTCATTGACGAGCATCTTGTGGATCGTCGTCTTCAGCCATTTCTTGCCACGCGGGCTGGGAATGCCATCGGCGTTTAGCGCCTTAGCAATCTCCAGGACGCTTACGCCGGACAGCGCCATGTCGAAGATCCGGCGCGCGACTGCGTCGGCCGGAGGATTGAGTTCCAGGCGCGGCCTCTTCTTCGGACCATCCTGCACGTGGACGCGTCGATAGCCGTACGGAACGTAGGGGCTGACCCAGAATCCGCGCGAAGCTGCTTCTCGCATCCCTCGCTTGACCTCCTGGGCGAGGTTCTCCGAGTAGAACTCGTCCACGCTTTCGATGATCGCCTCCATCAACTTGCCGGTTGGCGAATCATCCGCGTGCTCGGTGATCGAGGTGACGCGGATGCCGCGCCGCCTGAGCATCGACTTGAAGGCGACCGCGTGTTCCCGCTTGCGGGTAAATCGCGAGAACTTCCAGACCAGAATCTCCTGGAACGGAGCGTCATTCTGTGCCGCTTCGTCCAGCATCTTGCGAAACTGCGGCCGGTCGGCGACTCGGCCGCTCTCCGCCTCGTCGACATACTCGCGCACCACGAGGTAGCCGTTGCGTTCGGCGTAGTCGCGCAAGGCGCGAAGCTGGGCGGCGACCGAGAGGTCAACGTCTTGGCGGTCGCTGGATACACGTGCGTATAGGGCGGCCGTCGTCGTCTGCAGTGATGCGTTCATGGGTCAATTTTCCTCTTGCTTTAGTCCTTCGGTGACTCGCCATTGGCCAGAGTGGTGGAGCGAAGACCTTTGCTGCACCCGCGTTGTATGTTCGAAACAGTGTAGCTGGCGGGAATCGATCCGTCGATCCGAATCCGTAGGGCTAGCCGAAATCGACGACCAGTTTGTCGTTCGCCCGAGAGGGTTACGGTCCGCCGGCGAGATGGTGCAAGCCGTCTCAGTCTAACTATCGGAACTCATGGCACCGCCTCAGCGAAGTCGACCAATATCACCTTTGGCCCAGCCGCTTTCGTCAGCACGGCACCCCACACCACGAGTTCGCCGTCAACGTGTCTCTGCTTCATCCATGCTGCACCGATCTGAGACGCGCTACAGCTACTGTGGTCAGGCTTGAGCGCTCAATCTCACCTCGAAAGAGGGGAAACAATGATGAATGGTCTCTCTGTCTCCAGCTTGGTTGGACCAATCACCGAGTTGCCAGGTGGAATCGTGGTCGCCATCGTCGTGGCGAGTGCAACGTTTACGGAGAATTCGCATGGCCCGAGCAACCAAGCACTACGACGGCGCTGTTCAAAGCGGCGATCTGCGGTTTCGGTACAGTCCTGGCCCGGTCGCTTGCCAGCGTGGAACTGTTCCGTCTCTTGCGCCGTTCTCTCGTCTTTGACGAGGACGGCAGATTCCGTGGGGTCGAAGACTAGCGGTAGACCAGCCGCGCCGTGCCATCGCGGCATGGGTTTCGCATCTGAGAGCGTGGCAGAAACACTGGTGGAAGTCCTCGCATCTGGCCAGCTCTACTGGTAATCCGCTCGCGCGAGCGCTGTCACGCGGCTACCCGACGGGTAGATGCAAGGAGCGGGGCGGCATTTAGGTTTGACTCCGGGCCACCCGCGATCTGAGAAGGTCGAGGTTGACGGTTCGACATCGAGCGCCAACAGTCGAGAGAAGGCCGAGAGGGGGGATCTAACTCCTGATAGGCAATTGGCGACGGTCATAAGTGAACGTTCTAACTAGGGATATCGACCAGTTTTTGTGACTGGGCGTTAAGACTGCCTCATGTTGTCTAGTCGTTTAGTTGAAATGACCGTCTAAACTATACAATATCGTTCTTTTGGTTCACTACATACGCTCCATATTCCCTTGTCTCCACCTGGCTATGGCGGCCCTCAATTGTGCTGGACACTGACCTTAAGGGAACGAGGGAATGAACATATCGCCTTGTGCGATTTGTGACTCAGAATCGGTCGCTCTGTTCGAGAGAATAGACGTAACCTTTTGGTTAACTCTGCGGCACATCTCACGCGGGCGATTTGTCGATACTGGACTGTACGGATAGGCTGTGTCTGTGACATAACGGTTGCTTCTGAGCTTGGAGCACCACCATGACCCTGCAGCGACGCATCTCGACGAGACGACTTGGTCGGTTGAGAGGTGGCGACGATGCGTACGCAGGAGATGACCGAATCAGAACGCAACACGTTGGAGCAGGGCCTGCGGAAACTGGCGCGGATGATCGCGCGCCGGCATCTGGCGGCCCGGGCGGCGGACGCTGCGCAGCGGAGCGGAGAGGACGATCCTTCCGTTGCCGACGCGGACGCCGTCAACCCGATCGGAGACGAGCGATGAGGCGCCGAAGAGCAAGGAAGCCGATGCGTTACCCGCCGGGGGACGCTCGCTTGCCTGGCGATTTCGGGCAGCGGCTGCTCCAGATCAAGCTGCGCGGTGACCTGACCTGGGAGGCGATGGCCGAGGCACTGGGTGTGGACAACAGGCAGCTGCAGCGCTGGCGGAGCGGCACCGCCCCGAGTGGCGGGGCGATGCTCGCGTTGGTACGTCTGGCGGCTCGGATGCCGGGCGGATTGGTCGAGTTGCTGGGCGACGAGTGGAGCGAACGGCAGAGAAACGAGGGATGATGTGTCCGGCCGCCAGAGAGTGCATTACGCACCGCGCAGCGACGAGTTTCCAGACGATTTCCCGCAGCGCCTGGACCGCTTGAGGGACCGTTCGGGCTTGAGCTGGCGCGCCATGGCCCGTGCGCTGGGCGTCAACGTGCGAGCGCTCTACCGTTGGCGGTCAGGAGTCTGGCCGGATGCGGCGCACTTCCTCGCGCTGCTGGAGTTCGCGGCGCAGCAAGGACTGTTGTACTGCGTGCTGGAGAGCGCCGAGCGGCCGGGTGAGTGCGGTTGCCAGCGTTGCGACCGGAGCCTGCCGGCGAGCTGCCGCGTGACGGATGGGGAATCGGGCGAGGTTGCGGAGGCGGGCAGGCAGTGGCCGATGGCGTCCTGAACGAAGGCCGATTAAGACTCGCCACTGGCCACGCCCTGCGGTAGGGAGCCCCAGTCCGCTCCCAGGGCTCCTACGGTTTCGAGGTGCTCACGGTGCGAGACGCGAAGCGGCAGCGAAGCGGCGCTCCGGGTTATGGCAAGTTCGGCCACGCGAAGAAACTGACCCGCGACCAGCGGATCTTCGAACACAACGAGGAGAGCGGGGATGATTCCGTGATCCTCGAGCGGGCGCGGTGTGGCGTAGTAGCGCAAGTACGGAGCCAGCCGCGCCAGCATCGTCGCCGGGCGGACGGCGCGCCGCTCCCACTCCAAGAAGAACGCCCGTGGCCCGGCGTCGAGATGCAGGAGAACATAGGCGTCGGGATGGATCGAACGCAGCCGATCGTGATGGCGAAAGTACCGCGACGCGCGGTGAGGCGGGTCAAGCTGTAGCGCACGGACCCCGCGATCCCGGGCTTGGTCGGCGAGTTGGCCGGCGAACCAGTGCACTGACTCTGTGTGGTCAATGTGACGTAGCAGTTGGCGTGAGCGGATGCCCTGGACGTTGCGCCAGTCGAGCGGCGCCCCGGCCTGGCGCTGCCGCACGCTCCAGCGCTTGCGCGAGTTGCCCACGGAGACCCGGTCGCGGCGTGCCATGGCGGCGAGACCCTCGTCGGAGACTGCGAGCCTCGGATACCCCGCGTGCGCCACGCGGTCGATCAGGTTGAGTTCGTCGAGCCGCCGCAGCAGCTGTGCGAGCCGCCTGCGCCCGACCCCGAGGAGGCTCGCAAGATGCAGCGGTCTAATCCAGGTCCAGTCCGCAATCAGATCGAGGGCTCGTTTCTCGATCATGCTCAGCCTGGTGGAGGTCAGCCAGAGTTCCGCGCCCTCGGCTAGATCGAGCGAGCGCGGCATTGTGCAGCGCGAGAGCGGGCGCTCGGGCTGCCGGCCACTGGCGGGCGCGACGAACGAGAGGGTCTCGCGCAAGTTGAGTCGCACGGCGCCGGACGGTCCGCGCCAGATATCAGCATTTGCGCCTTGGAGGACGACGTCGTGTTCCAGGGCCAGGAAGCTGATCGCGGATGATCCCGAGATCAACCGTCGCGCATGGCGCAGGCGGGGTTCATCGGGACAGATCAGGAGCACCGCGCTGCAGCCCGAGGTTCGCTGCAGCCGGCGAATGCGCTTGGCGAAGGCGGTTCGGTCCGCCGTCCGGCCCTGGCGCACGATCACGACACGCCGACCGCCCGACAGCTCCAATTCTGCGTCGACCGGATCGGCCCGGAACCAGCGGAACCGCAGCGGATGGCAGAACTCTGAAGCGGAGACGCACAGGGCGTAAATCGCGGCCGCTGCGTCCAGGCGCTCGAGGATCAGCCGGCGCCACTGTTCCGAGACTGGGTAGTTGCGCAGCAGGCCTAGACTCGGTGCGCCCTGTTCGGCGGCGAGGCGCCGAACGCCCGTTGCCGATAGGCAGTAGCGGCGGCTCCTCGGCACGAGTTCCGTGGCGTGCCGGACCGTCTCGACCAAACCGGCTTCGGCGAAGCGGTCGAGCCGCTGGTAGACGGCGGCCGGCGAGCGGCCGCTGATGGCCGCAAGTTCCAGGCGGTCCAGAAACGGCATCGCGGCCAGGGTGCTGAGCAGCTGAGTGTCGCCTGTTCGCATTCTCATGGTGCGGTTCCGAGTTCAGTAGCGGCGGCCGGCTGCCATCTGGCCGACCGGAACAGATGCGGACATCGCTCAATTCGGCTTCGGGGACGAGTTGCCCAGCTCGCGCTGGCGGCCGAGTTCCTCCATCCGCTCGCGGAACTCGGTGGCCGAGCGCCGCCGCTCCGCCTGCTGAGCCTCCAGCTCTGCGGTTGGCGTGACGTAGGACGAGGCCGCTTCGCGGATGCGGGCGGCGAGCATCGAGTCGCCGAGCTCAGGCTCGCGCACGGTCATCGAGAACACCGGCATCCGATCCTTGCCGACCGTGGCCCTCACGTAGCAGTGGTGCACGGGCTGAGAAACGACATCTTCTTCGGAGACCCGCTCGCGGCCCAGCTCCCAGAGCAGGTCGCGCGCGTCCTCGCCCGACACCTGGAAGACGCAGAGACAGCCGACGTTGGCCAAGAGCGTGTGCCGCATCGTGGGCGACAGGTCGGCCAACTTGGCCAGGCTCTGGGTGGCGAGCACGAACGAGGCGCCGTACTTACCCAGCTCGGCCAGCATCGACTCAAACTCGACCCCGGGGATGGTCTGCATCTCGTCGACCACGACCAGCGCGCCGCGGCGCTGACTCTGTGGCAGGCGCTCCTGCTCGCGGATCACCGAATCGACCAGGTTGAGCAGCGAAGCGCCGACGAGGGCGGCCACATCGCGGCCGACCGTGCCCTGCGCCGTGGACACCAGGAGGATGCCGCCTTCGAAAATGGTCTTGCGCAGGTCGATCGTGGACCGCGGCTGGCCCAGGATGGCGCGGGCGCGCCTGGAAGAGGCGTAGTAGCCCAGCCGGGTCTGGATCGGGGCCAACGCCTCGGCTCGATAGTCGCGCCGCCAGCCGCCGAAGTCGCGGCCCCACCACTCGAGCAGATAGGTGTCCGCGACGCGGGTCAGGACCTCGGCGCGGAAGGCGTCATCGGAGAGCAGCCTCAGCCCGTCCAGGATGGTGTGCTGTTGCTCGGCCTCGGTGAGCGGATGGCTGTTGGCTTCGTGCAGCGTCTTGACGGTGTGTTCGAGGATGGACTGCATGCGCGGTCCCCACTGCTCCCACAGACCCCGGGCGACGCGGACTACGGAGTCGGCAGTCCGGTCGCGGTCCGAGAACACGCGGGCGTCTAGCAGGTTGATCCCAGGCGCCCCATTCGGATCGGCCAGGTCGATCAGCCGGACCTGGTCGATCAGTTCTTCGGGCGTCTCCTCCAGGATCGCCTGGACGAGGTCGGCATGGGGGTCGATCACAACCACGGTGTCGGCGTCCTCGCCGAGCGCTTTACGCCGAAGCTTGTGGCGGACAATGTGCCGCATCAGGGTCGACTTGCCCATCCGGGTGCGGGCGACGTAGAGGTGATGGCGTCGCAAGAGGTCATCCGGGAAGTAGACCGGCTGCGGATCGAACTCGGTGGTCAACCCGACATCGGCTCCGCCTCCGAGTTCGCCGACCCCAGGCGGCAGCGCACGCGAGCCCGCGCGAGAGACGAACAGCGACTCGTCGGCCGCGCCCGGAGGATGCCAGAGCGCCGCGACCTCGCGCACGCCGAGCACGCTGCGGCGGCCGAACAGGCCGGGCGGCCTCGGCTGGAGGGAAGGATCGGCTGGCAAGAGCGGCTGCAGCTTGCTCGACTGGAATTGCGCACCGGCTGGATGGTCGTAGTGGCGATAGGCCGAGGCGAGACCGTCCAGCAGCTCCCGTGCTCGGTCCTCGCGCGACCCGGCGGGCAGGACCGCGACCAGCTCGAGTTCGGCTTCGAACGCGCCGCGCGAGGTCTTCTCCTGGATCAACTGGGGATCGAACGTTCGGTCGCGCGATTTCTTCCAGCGCCGCCAGGCCCAGCCGCCTCCGAGCAGCGCGACGGACGCGCCGGCGCAGAGCGCGAGCAGGTTCCAGATCTCGCCCGCCTCCAGCCAGCGGTAGCCCTGAAAGAAGCCGAATGCGGCCAATCCGAGCACGGTCAGCGCGAGCGGGTCGCCGTGGCTGCGAGCCGCCGGATGGGCGCTCGGGGCCTGTGGCTGCGGCAGACCCGGCCGCTCGAACGCCCGCGCTTGGTGCTGACGCGACCAGTTCGGGCCAAGCGAGCGCAGGAGGATGCGGGCCACGACCCGTTCCTCGGCGCCCAGCTGCGAAATCGCCCCCAGAGGGGCCAGCAACGGATCGGAGCCGGGATCGAGCAGGTCATCGTCGTGGAAGACACGCAGCGGCACGTACTCGGGCCCTGAGGAGCGCAGGCGTATCGACCAGGCCTGCTCGTGCTCGCGCAGGCGAAGCGGATCGTCCTCCGGTTCGATCCGGTGGACCCGGGCCTGAGGGTAGTGCGAACCGATCTGCCGCCGGACCACCTCGCCGTCGAGACAGCGAGCCAACAGACGGACGCCGCGCTGGTCGGCGGCCAACTCAAGCGAGAACGGTTCCGGCACTGCGATCGACTGGAGTAGGTTTTCGACGCCGAGGAGCGTGCGCTGCCCGGTGCGCGGCGGCGTGACCGCGAGCAGTACGGGTTGGGCCGGAGTCCGGCGCGTGAATGGATTGAGTCTCATTGTGAAGGTCCTTTCTGGTTTGTGGATCGCTGCCCACCGTGGCGCCACTCGATCACCTCGGTCTCCTCAGGGGTCGCCTCGATTCGGATGGGGAAGCGCTCGCCTTTGGCCAGCAAGAGGCCGTCCCCGCGGGGACAGGAGACCAGCCAACGCTGCAGGTCCTCGGGCAGGTCGAAGGCGTCGGCGACCGTCGAGATGGCGGCCGCGTCCTGCTGGAGCAGCAGCTTGAATGCCGCGTTCTGCAACAGCGCCCGGCCGGAGTGCCCGGTGATCGTGCGCGAGTGGTCCTCAGACAGGAGATCCTGCACGTCCTGGGTGATGAACTGCAGGCCCAGGCGGTGCTTGCGCGCCCGCTTGGCCATCGAGACCATGAACGCGGCGCCCTCGGGGTGCTGCATGATCGACCAGACCTCGTCCACCACGAGTAGGCGCGGCCTGGGATCGCGGGCGGCCGCCGCCCAGACCGTCTCGGTGCAGACCATCGCCGCCGCCGGCCGCAGCTCGGGTTCCAGGAGCCTGAGGTCGAAGACGGTGACCAGGGCTTCGTTGTGCAGCAGATCGTCGCCCTCGTCCGAAAGCAGGTGGCGCAGGCTGCCCGAGGCGAACGGGCGCAGGAGCTTGGCCAGCCCTTCCGGGTCGTCTTCCTCGAGGAAGCGGTAGAAGTCGCGGAAGCCGGTGCGCTCCGAGGGCCGCGCATAGTAGCTGGCCAGGGCGTGATCGAGCGCGGCCCGGCGTTCAGCGCTGAGCCGCTCGCCGACCATCACTTCGATCAGGCGGCGCAGCGAACCGATCCGCTGGAGCAGTTCCTCGGGGTCGGAGCGATCCAGCACGAACGGATTCATGCCCTGGCCAGCGACGCCGGGCGAGAGCACGCGTCCCCCGGCCGAGCGGGCCATGTCGGCGTACTCGCCCTCCGGATCAATCACGTAGGCGACCACGCCGCGGCAGATGCCGCGGAGCACGCCCAGCTTGGTTGCGAACGACTTGCCCGAGCCGGAGCGGGCCAGCACGGCCGTGTTGGCGTTGAGGTGCGTGCCATCCCAGGGGTCGTAGACGATGGGCGCGCAGGCGCGCATGTCGATCCCGTAGAGCGCGCCCGAGCGGGTGTCGAGGTCGGGCGGCGAGAACGGGAAGCAACGGGCGACCGAGGACGTGTCCAATGTGCGCCAGGCGGCGACTGCGTTCAAGGACAGTGGCTGGGTCGAGAGCAGGCCCTCGCGCTGGCGGAAGGGCAAGGGGTCGAGCCGGCCCAGCGCGGCGGCGAAGTGGGCCGAGGCGCGCTGAGTCAGTTCGTCCAGGGTGTCGGGGTCGTCCGCGTGCAGGGTCAGCGAGAGCGAGGCGTGGAACAGCCGCTCGCGGCCGCGCTGAATGTCGTCCCTCAAACGGGTGACGTCTTCAAGCGCGATCTCGGCCTCGGGCGACATCGTCTTGCCGCGGCGGAGCGAGAGCGAGCGGGCCGACTCGAAGCGCACTTTCTGCCACTCCAGCTGGCGGGCCGCCTGCTCCGAGGGGATCGGCCCCAGGTGGAGCGCGATGTCCATTGGCGCGCCCGTCGCCATCAGTTGCTGGAGGAATCCGGGCGCGAGCGAGCGCGGCCACTTGGCCAGGTGCAGCGACCGGGCCATCCGCGGGCCAAGTTGGACGTGGCGTTGGTGGATCTGCACCTCGATTTCCTGGTCGAGGTCGGGTCGAGCCGGCGACCCGCCCAGGGCGGCGGCAATGACCAGGTGCTGGAGCGCGTCGCCTGCGGCTGGATGGGTGGAAAGACTCGAACGCGAGAGCAGGCCGCGCAGCTCCTGCGCATGCTCCTGCTCGCAGACCGCATAGAAGCGGCGGTCGAGAATGCCTTCGCGCGACTCGAGCTCGGTGAGCAGCCGGCGCTGCGAGCGTGCTGCCGCTTTCGTCTGGTCCGGAAGGTCACCGGGCTGGGCCTGTTCCAGTTCACTCGCACCCGTCTGAGATTGGGTGGATGTTGGCGAACCAGGAGTTGGAGCGGGAAATCGCAGGCGTTGAGCATGCCCGCGAATGCGTCCAGCTTGCCCGTGTCCAGCTCGATCCCCATCAGCTCGGTGACGTTCAGTTTCACCCCGTCCAACCGGACCGGGCCGTCGCGCTCGACATGGGACAGCGTGAAGCAGAGCGGTAGCTGCGGCAGAGCCCGCGATCCCGACTCCGGATCGGAATCCCGGGCGCTAACCGAGGGATCGTCTGCGGCTTGCGCGTGCTCGGTGGTGGTGGGTTTGGCAAATGGCCTTCGCATGGTGAGGTACTCCTTGTCAGGGAATCGGGATCGGGATCACGCCGGCCGAGATCAGGACGGCGAGTCCTTTGGCCGAGAGCGCCACGCCGAGCCCGGCGATCGTGAGGAAGACGGCCGAGCGGGCTCGGGAACCGCGCCCCTCGACGCCGTCCGCCATCAGCAGGAACCCGGCCCAGACGAGACCGAATAGCGCCAGCCCGGATGCGGCGACGGCGACGGCCGTGAGCGCCGTGTCGAAGGCGTCGAGCATCTCCTGCTGCTCCTCGAGGGCGGGCGCGGCGGCCAGCGAGAGGAAGGCCGCCGCGCCCAGAGCGAGGATGGTGAACAGTTGTCTCATCAGTACGCCCCCCATCCGAGCACCGCGAACAGCTCGTTCAGTTCCGCATCGGTCAGACGTGTCTGCACCGATGGACTGCGGTCCGGTTCCCGGGCCGGTACGACCAAGGTCCGGAAGCTGTCGTCGGCTGCGATCGCCGAACTGATGGTCAGTTGCTCATTGCGCGTCTTGGCAAGGTCCGGGCGCTGGACGAGCACTGATCGCACGTGTTCGCGATGCTCAATCTCGAGCGTCACCTGCCTCTGTACGGTGGCTGGAGGGATCGAGAGATAGGCGGAGATCGTGTGCGAGGAGCTATTGCCCTCCGCATCGGTCAACGTGACCGTCTCGGAGACCGTCTGACCGGTCCCCGGCCGGGTAAGCGTGACCGTTTCCGTGCGCCGCTCCACCCGGTATGGGTGATGCGTGAGCCGGACCAGCGGCGGCAGCGCGATGCGCAGATCCGCCGTCAGCGCCGCCGCGATCTCGAGCGGAACGATTTCGCGGACTGAGCGGAGCGCGAGCTCAAACCGGGTTTCGCCGTCTGCGACGAACCTAGCGCCGGTCTCGCGGCCGGAGGCCGCGATCGTGAGGGTTCCAGAGACAGCGGTCACCTCGGCCGGCAAGAGCGCCGTCTGGCTCAGATGGGCGTGTCCGGAGACGGTCTGCAGCTCGACCGGTTCGTCAAGTCGCCCGACGCAGTCCGAGTCGACGGTGCCGGAGAGCCCGCTTGGCGTCCAGCTCAGTGAGATCAGCCGCAGGTCGCAGAGTTCGCCCTGCGCAGCGGGCAGCGGGTAAGGCAGCTGGGACCCGGAGAGCGAGATCGCCCCGGCCTGGCCGAACTCGTCCCGCCAGGAGAACGTGAAGGAGGGCGCCGGGCCGTCGAGCGGCAGCAGGTAGCTGGTACGTCCGCCACGGCCCAGGGTGTCGACGCGCTTGTACGTCGGCGCCCGGCCGTCCGCGCCTCCAAATGCGCTCGCTTCGACCTCCAGGTTGGCGGCCGCCCTGAGCACGACCGTCGCCGCACCGCGGGTCACGGTCAATCGTTCGACGAAGAGCCGTCGGCCCTCGATCAGCGGCGGCGGATCGAACTCGATCTCGTCAGAGGTCCAGCTCTCTCGCTCACCGTCGTCGGCCACAGCCAGGGGCGGGGTGCAAACCCCGACCGAAGCTGCGACCGCGACGGCGGCGGCCGCGCCCAGAAGCGCGGGCCACCGCGCGGCGCGGCGTGCCTGCTGCTCCTGGGCGACCGCCTGGCGCGCCTCGTCGTACTCGCGCTTGGGCGGGCGCTTGCGGTCCCGCTTGCGGAACCACTCGCGCGGCCGCAGCGGCATCCGCTCGCCCCTGGTACGCGTACGCTTCGAGGGCTTGAGGTTGGCCAGCTTGTTCGCCCCGCGTTTGACCCGGCCGGAGCCCGAAGCGGCCTGGCGGGTCAGGCCGGCGCCATCCACAAGAGGGGGTTCCGCTCGGCCCCGCTCCCCCGGCGGCTTCGGCGCTTCAGGTCGGATCAGCTGGGCCGGCGGTCCCTGGAAGCGCCGCGCGCCGAAGACGAAGCGCAACAGATCGGCCGCCACGGCGGGCAGACGGCGGCCGTTGACCTTACCTGCGACGAGCGCGATGCCCACCGCCGCGACGACCAGGCCCAGGCCGATCCGTACGAACTCGCCGCCAACGGGAGCGGCGTGGTAGGCGCCGTAGGCCAGCGCCGCCACCGCGGTCAGGGCGACGATCTGGGGAAAGGTGAACCAGAGCAGGACGCGGTCCTCGGCCTGCAAGTGGGTTGGCACCTCGTGCGCATCCATGGCGCATGCTCCTTTCCGGCCGAGGCCTAGCCACTGGGATCTGGGGGTGAACTGACATCGACGACCGGGTTGGAGACCGCGTCGATCACTAGTTCGACCACGCCGAACGCGACCATCGCGAGCACGATCCCGGCCAGCGCCGTGAGCATCGCCGTCTTCCCGCGCTCCATCTGGTGCGGAGCGCCGGAGGCGGTCAGATACTGGTAGGCGCCGAAAACGAAGTAGCCGACGCCGACGGCGCCGACCACGCCGAGGAGGATGCCGACGAGATTGGAGATGGTTTGAGTGAGATCACCCATAAGGTGTGTTCCTCTCTTGGAGCCCGCCCCGGAATCGAATCGGGAGGGCGGTTTGGTCAGAGCTGTCCCTGTCGGGATGGAAGTTGGTTCAGCACATCGCGCACCTCCTTGAGCGCTGAAGCTGGACGCAGTTACTCCGTCCGGCTGCGCGGTCCACGACCGGACTGATCAGAGCCCCCGGGCGGCGTCGACAGCTCAGCCGCCGAACGGGTCGCTCCGCCGACGCCCGAGGCCGATCCCGCGCCCTGGCTTACTGCAGCCCGGCGCGCGGCGCCGCTGCCGGCAGCGCCGATCGACGCTACGGAGGCGACGGAACGGACCAACGTGGCGGGCAGGGAGAACCCGAAGTAGAGCGTCTGCAGCCAGGCGTCGAACGGACTCGCGTTGCCCAACATTGAGGGCACCCGGGTGGCCAGGTAGATGAAGGCGACCGACATGAGCAGCTTCCAGATCAGGTCGCGGGCCGGCTCGAACAGGCCGATCGGGGCCAGCTCCGACAGGAAGCCGATGCCCAGCGCGAGCGCGATCAGCTGGACCGCCTGCTGGAAGACGGTGGTCATGAACAGCCGCAGCCAGTGCCGGCTCCAGCCGGACGAGTGCGGCAAAATCCAGAGGCCCATGGCCGCCGGCGCGAGCGCCAGCAGGATGTCGATCAGGGCGAGGCGGAGCACCATCTGCAGCAGGAGATAGAGGCAGAAGAACCCGTAGATCAGGTAGATCAGGGCCAGCAGCAGGGCGAGCCCGACGGAGCCCGACTCGACCGCCGTGAGCAGTGTTTGCACGGGAGCACGCAGCAGATCGGAGGGCGTCACGTCCAGCGCTGCCGCGATGAACCCGGAGACCGTGTGCGCGACATCGATCACGAGCGCGCACCACCAGAGCGACGCCGCCGCCGCTACGACGCCCAGGATCAGCCGCGGGATCAGCTCCCGCCAGCCGGCCTGGCGCGCACCCAGCGGTTCCTGCGTGATCAGGGCGAGGCCGATCCAGCCGATGACGAACGCGAGTGCAGCTGACGTCACGATCCAGACGGCCAGCCAGGCCTCCTGGACCAGCCAGTGGCCGTAGGTCAGGTCGGCGGGCGTGCCGGTGATGATGTCCGACATCCGGCTACTCCTCATCCCGGCAGCTGGCCGGCTCGTCTGAGGTGAGCTCGGTCAGGACACCGCAGAGCGCGCCATGTACGCCCTCGATCAGCCAACGCGCTGCAGCCTTGGCCCAGCCGTCCGGGTCGAGCGCGCGCAAGAGGCTGCCCAGGAGCCCGCCGGGCTGGTGCAAGGGAATGACGGCGTAGAACGTGGTCGGGGTCGGCTGCCGCGCCGCTGAGGCGAGCATGACCATGAGGTAGGTCTTGTCGGGATCGAGCGGCACGTGTTCGTCCAGATCGGGGTAGTCGAACTCGTACTCCCAGCCCTCGTCGCGCTCCGTCTCGCCGCCCGAGACGCGGTACATGGCGGTCAACCACTCGCCCGTGTCCGAGTCGCGGATGCCGTAGTAGAGCGTCGTCAACTGCTGGCTGAAGATCGGGCGGGCGCGGAACTCACCGTGCTTCTTGCGCTCGATCCAGTCCTCGTCCTCGTTTGCCCACTCCAGCGCTGCGCCCGACGGCGGCGTTTGGGCGTGGGTCTCCAGCCAGGCGGTCAATACCGCTGCGGCCCCCAGGGCGGCGCACACCGCCAGCGCGAGGCCAGCGCGACTGCTAAGTCGCCGAATCGTCTGAAGTCTCATCGCAGTTCCGCCGTTCGTGCGTCTGTGGTTGTCGCCTCCGAGTCTGCGCAAGACCTGAGGCCTTCAACAGGGCGCGGGTGTCATGTCATCCGTGACAGCCCTTAAGCGTCCTGTTCGCTTGACCCCGGTCCGTGATGTCATGGGCGTGTACAGGAATCCCGACTGTGGGGCAGTGGGACAATCAGGCGCGATCTTCAGTCCAGGACTGAACGAACGCTGCCCCAGAGAGGAGGAAGCCGCCCACCGCGGGGTGAAGGGCTGGTTCTTGAAAGATGGGGCAGAAATGGCCTGTTTTGGGGCAGTTGGAACACGCGGGGAGGGGTGGGGCGACCCCCTACAGGACCTTCCCCTGCGCACTCCGCCCTCGCGTCTGTCAAATGGGCAACACGAAGGCCGGTCCGGCTGGGGGTCAGGGTCAGTGGCCGGCGACTGGCGGGGATGGGCGGTGTCCGGTTCGGGCGGGGTCCCTCCCCGACACGCCGAGCGCTTCGGTTGCTACGGACGCGAGCGCTGCTGCTGGCCCGCTGGGACCTCCACCCCGCCTCCCCGGTAGCGATTCCGGGGAATGAAAATCCGATTGCGCCGAGCGTTGGAAGGAGTCGGATGTGGATACCACGAGCAACGACGCACAGAGCGGGGATGTGAAAGACGAGGACGCCCCGCTCCTCGTATTGCTCCGCGCCCTGGCAGAGGAACAGGGGCGGGGCAAGGCGGCCGATCGCCTGGGCGTCGACCGCAAGACAATCTGGCGCGCATTGGATGCAGGTCGGCTGACGCCCCGGCTGCGCGACGCGCTGGAGCAGGAGCAGGCCGCTGCGGCACGCGAGGCGGCGGGCAGCGACCAGCTGGAACGGCGGCTTGGCGCCTTGGAGCAGCGCCTACAGGATGTGGAACAACAACTGGCCGGGGTCCTGAGCGGGCTCGGGGAGGAACTGGCGGGGCTGCGCGAGCGAGTAGAGACGCTGGGCTGGTCGCAGGCGGGTGCATCGGGACCACTCGGCGCTTCGGTCGGGGCCTCCCTGCACCGCAGCTACCCCGAGCTGGTCACGGCTGAGCCCCTCCCTGACGACGAGCAGGTACTGGGACAGGTGTTGCCCCTGGTCGCGGAATGGCGCGAGCAGCAAGCGCGCTTCGAGCGGGCTTGGCCTGCGGTCGAAGGGCTCGAGGCCGAGGTAAGGATGCTGGCACTGGAACTGGCGCTGATCGGCGAACACGGCCTCACTTTGCCGCCCGGCAAGCTGCCCTGGCGCTGGGACCTGCGCGAGAGAGAACTGCAGCAGAGGCGGCGGCGGTTGGCGGCGGCGGGGCGACGACTTCGTCGCGCTCGGTGGCGAAGCCTGATGGTGCGAGCGCTGACCGGCGGGCGTCGCTGACCATGATGGCCCATGATGGCGCACGCCGGGATATCGTCAGGCTGGGTCCAGTCGAAGGGGCATCGAAGGGGGCCAAGGGCGATGCATTGGAACGACGGCTTGCCGGACGCGGACTCATGGTCTCCCCAGCTGGATCAGGCGGAGACGCTTCGCAACGCGTTGATGGTCAGTTGCCAGATCGCACAGGCTCGGATCGTCGCTCGCTCCGACGCCGAGACTCGGTTCAATCGGCACAGCTTCGACGCCGGACTGAGCGTCGAAGACATCGTGCGGGACGAAATGCGCGTCCTGCTGCCCAGCCGATACGCGATCTCGCTAGCCGTGATCAGCGATCGGCGCGGCGCGACCGCGGGCGAACAGGACATCGTGATCCGAAACGAGGCCTGGGCGCCCGTGATCAAGCCCAGAGCCACCGCTGAATCGCGGCGCATTCATGTATCCGCCGAGTCGGTTTACGCGGTCGCCGAAGTCAAGCGAACCCTCGACTTCAGCCGGCTCGACGAGGCCATGGAGCAACTCGTGCGTGCATCACGGTTAGAGCGTCCGATCAGTCCCTACGGCCACATCACCGAGAATCAGCACCTGGAATCCCTGGACCAAGCCGGGAAGCTGCTCAACCCGCTGCACACCACCGTGTTTGCGACCCAACTGCGGGACGGGCTGGCGTTCGAAGATCTGGCGCGGCGCTTCGGCGCGATCAACGCCAAACTCAGTCGCGACCACATGGTCAAGATGCTCTGCGTGCTGGGCACCGGAACAGCGTGGTACTCGGTGGAGAGCGGAGAACCTTACAGCGCCACCTACATGTGGGACCGGCAGACCCCACTCATTCTCCAGATCAACCAGGAAGAGCCTCGCAACTCGTTTTACCGCTTCGTCGTCGAGCTCCTCGCACATCTGAGCCGCTCGGTCTTGGGCCTGACGGGAATCGCCAACATCTACGGAACCCCTCCCCCGCCGAGGGCTGTCGGCCAGTATCCCGATGCCGCCTTCAATCAGTAGCTAGTGCGGGTGGCGGAACACACGGCCAGCGAGCTCGCGCTGGGGGATGCGGCAAGGGTTCGGGCTAGCGAGACTCATCACCTTCCGGTTCTTCACTCGGAGATTGGGCTTCGCCCGGCGGGTCGACGAGAGCCCAAACGCGACGATAGAGGTCCTGGTCAGCGTGCCCGGTGATCTTCATGGCGAGCAGAAACACGGCGCAGGCGCCGCGCACCGTCGTCTCGACATTGGCCAGGGAGAGATTGCGGTGCTGGTCGTCCTGGGATACGAGCCATGAGACGCCGATGGAGTGGTGCAGGAGTTCGCTCGACGTGGCATGCACCCTCAGACTCAACTCGAGCAACCGCTGACCACCGGGGTGTTGGCTCTCCCAACGATTGATGACCCCGCGCGCAACCTCACTCAACAAGCGGGAGCTGCCTCGGTAGTCGCGGTCGATACGCGTCTGCATTCGCACCCGGTAGGCGTTCCAGAAGCCCGGGTCGATGGCCGCTGCGAGCAGATACAGCTGTCGCTCGTGCAACGAACGACCGAGAGAGAGTGCCGTCGTCCATCGTTCAGCGCGCGCTTCACTCTGAATCGCCGCGGCGAACTCCACCAGATCGTTGGCCAGGAAGCCGAGAAACTCGCTGTGCTCCCCTTCAGGCCAAGTCGCTTCAGCCGCCAGGGTCGAGAGAGCCTCAACGAGGCGATCAAGGTTCCCGAACTTATCCTGACGGGCTTCAGTCATGCGCATTCCTTCGGGGGGCACTTGGGCGTCGAGGCTATCGACGCCCGGCGCGGCGGCCGCATGGCAGAGGCCGTGTAAGCGGTTATCGCCGCTCATTCTCGCCAACCGTTGAGCGGCCTCAGTCCACTTCTGGCCGTGAGAGCAGCGCCAGTTGCGAGACGTTGCAGGTCTCGCACCAGAAGGACCAGCGCAGGTTGCGCCGGTCCCCGTAGAAGGGGATGACGCGCTCCAGGATGACGTCGTGTCCCTCGTGTCCCCAGGCGTCTAGTTCGCCGTTGGCCCGCTCGGCCAGCAGCGCCAGACCGTTCAGTTGATACTCGGCCTCGGGTTCGGCCTGCGCCAGGGCCGCTTCGATCTGGGACGCTGTGACCGTCATCGCGCCTCCGCCCGCAAGAGTGGATTGTAGGCCGAAGCCCCGCCGACTTCTCACCGAGATCGACACTGTCCACACGCCTGGCGGCTGATGTGAGTTTTCGGAAGACACAACCTGCGTTATGTACAAGTCCGCCGAATCGGGGTACAAATGAAAGTGCTTGACAGGCTTTGCCAGCATTTCCCGCCTTGAAACGCTGGAGGGTTGATCCCAGACCCGAGACCGGCAGATTGGGACGAGGTCTGCTCTCCCCGAGTCCGGACTCACTGAGGGACGAACGCGCTATCCGCGGCGCGAAGCACGTGAGGGATGAGGTCCGCTCTCCCTGCCGCCGCTTCAAGATGCGGAAATCACCCGGGCGGAGGCCGAATCGGCTGCCGGCCGCAGCGTTGACACCTGACCAGATTGCGGATGGCGCAGTCTGGTTGCTTCGTATCCGCTTCGAAGGCCCGAGCATGACGCCTTGAGCGCGCTCGCGCTCCGTCGAGCCTCGGCCGAACCGCCACCCTCTTCATCGCACTCCGATTTCCGCCGGTCCCGGCATCCAACCGCGGGCGGAGTGCGTCCATCATCCAGCATCGACCACCAACCGCGATGACCTGCGTCCGGGAAGCCGGCGCAGGTCGCCAGCACACAGGTCAGCGAAATCCAGACGCAAACGAGAACAGGAAGGGAGTTCCAGTTGAACCCTGTCAACCATGAGACACGTACACAGACCACAACCAGAGGCCGCTACGTCGGACCATCGGCCGCGCGGATCGCCGAGCTCGTCGCAGCCCAGCGGCGGGTGCGTTTTGAGCGCGGCTGGTTCTGGACGGAGGCGGTTTGCCATGAGTCCGGGCAGGACCTGCTGATGTTCCGCCAGCGGCCGGACGGCGACGGCATCGATGTCCGCTGCCGCTCGGCCGGCTGCTCCAGGGAGCGAATCATCCGCAGCCTGGAAACCGCAACTGGCGAGGCGGTCTGGTCCGCCTACAGCTCCGATGCTTCAGCCGCAGCGCCGGCCGGACCTGCGGCAATCACCGCAAACACGGCACGAGGACTCGACTGGCGGGTCATTGCGGCGCCGTTCGCCATCGTCCTGCTGGCCGCGCCGCTAGTCGCCGGCCACGACCTCCAGGTCGCCGCGCTGAACGTCTTCGGCCTCGGCTGGGCCGGCTGGCTCTGCCGACGGTTCATGCTCGAACGTCTGCGCGCGGCCGTGAAGGGAGAACGTAGACGCTGACCCTGTCCACCCGAACCGCCCCAGCCGCAAGGGCCGCCTCACCGGGCGGCCCTTCTTCGTTGCCCAATGGCAACCCGCAGTCGCACGTCCTCAATGAAAGGAGACACACCATGGCTGCAACAACCACGATGACCGCTCCCCGCCCCACGCTGGAAGAGTTGGTCGACCGCATCATCGACGCCGCCTTCGATCTGGAGCCGCCGGCGCACCCATCGACCTCCCCGGCTCGGGCGATCCACGAGGCCCGGCGCCTCAGGCAGGTCGGCGAGCTCGACGCGGCGCTGGAAGTGTTCGCAGAGCTCGACCTAACCGAGTCAACCGATGGCGAGCGCCGCTGGATCTACGTCGAGTTCCTCGAACTCGCCCGTCGGCGCTTTCGCGCCGAACCAGCCGAGCTCTACTGTTCCGGCGTCGGACGTGCCGCCGTTTTGACCCCTTATCGCGAAGGCGATGACGAGACGCTCCAGGCCCGCGCTGTCCTCGGCATGCGCTGGCAGCCGGGCAAGCTGCTCTCGCGGCGCAGCCTCAGAGGGTTGAGGCCGCTGGCCAACGGCGGTGCGCTGTGAGCGCCCTACTCGCCAAGGTCGACATCGCCGCGCTCAAACAGCGCTACCCGCTGGCCCGCGTGGTCGAGGCGGCGGGCGTTGAGCTGCGCGGGCGTGGGCGGGTCCGCCAGGGCATCTGCCCCTTTCACGAAGAAACGCAAGGCAGCTTTACGGTCTACGCCAATACCCGGCGCTGGTACTGCTTCGGCTGCGGCCTGGGCGGTGACGTGCTGGACTTCATCCAACGCGCAGACGGGGTCGGCCTGCCTGAGGCGATCCGCCGGCTGGAGGCATCGCCCGAGGCACCGGCGACGCCGGACCTACGGCCACAGCCGGCAGGCGCGTCCCCGCTTGCACCTGCGCCGGTTCGCGATCCAGCCCTGCTGACGGCGGCGTTGCGCTGTTACCGGCGCCAGCTTGAGCTCAGCCGGGCCGCCCCCTCCTATCTCGCTGGTCGTGGGATCGGTCCCGAAGCCGCGAGACGCCTGGGGCTGGGCTACGCCAGCGGTCGCGGGCTGCGCGAGTGGCTCAGGCAGGCTGGATTCGACGATGCGCGGATTCTGCGCAGCGGCCTCGTGCGCGACGGTCGCGAGCGGTTCCGCGGGATGATTGTCGTACCGGACCTGGTCGCGGGCGCCGCCCATTGGCTCGCCGGGCGCGCGATCTGGCCCGAGCTGACGCCGAGATTCCAGGCATTGCCTGGCTCCAAGCCCGTGCTCGGCCTCAAGCAGCTGCCCGCGCCAGCGCCCTGGATCGTCCTCGCCGAAGGGCTGTTCGACTGGCTGCTGCTCACGGCCTGGGGCCTGCCCGCCTGCGGCGCGCTCGGCACGCAGGGCATGGACAAGCTGGCTTCCGCTCTACAGGGACAGCCTCGCGTCTTCCTCGCCTTCGACGCCGACGAGGCAGGGGGCGCGGCGGCGAACGAACTTCGCAACCTGCTCGGAAGCCATCGGTCCGCGACGGTGATGTTGCCTGAGGGTGTGGCCGACGTGGCCGAACTGGGCGCGCAGCGTGACGGACGCGCGTTGTTTCTCGACCTGCTCGGCCAGGCGGCCCGCGCCGCCCGCTAGCCACGGCGACCAGCGCGGTTCTCCCCGCTGGCAACCAACAACACCCGATGAGTGAACCGAAGGCCAAAACCCTTGGCCTCTGCCCGACCGTGCCCCCGCATCAAGTGCGGGATGGGATGTGCACGGTCGCACGGCCGTCCGATTCGGCGGCCGCCACCACGCAAACGCACCACTTGAACAGGAGCTCGAGATGAACAACAACGGCAATGGGACCTCCGAGGCGGTCCGCCGCAGCTCGAACGGCCGCGCCGCATCGCATTCCCGAAGCAACCGGAACAGCCCGGGCGGACAGGGCAACTCGACGCCGACGCTCGACCGCGGGCAGCCCTCGGCCGCGCCGGAGGCGCTGCACTGGGACGCGCTCGCGCCCCGCGTGACCGAGGCGCTGGCCCAGCCGCTCGACCCGCAGCTGGTCTCCCAGCGCAAGGGACGCGGGGGCAGGATGTTCGACTACGTGGAGGGTCACACTGCAATCGATCAAGCCAACCGCATCTTCGGATTCGGGGGCTGGGGGTTCGAGCTGGTCGGCGACGTGACGCTGCGCCGGATCGAGCAGGCGGATCCACGCACGGGCGAGGTCACCGGCAGCGATGCCTACTCGGCCGTGGTCAAAGTCACCGTGCCGGGCGCGCCCGGGCGCACCGACGTCGGCTTCCAGCCGGTCACGGACGACTCGCCGGAGGGTCACGAGACCGCCTACAAGGGAGCAGTGACGGACGCGCTCAAGCGCGCCCTGCGCAGCTTCGGCGACCGCTTCGGCAACGGCCTATACGGAGACCCGCCGACCGCGGCTCGGAGCAGCGGGGTTCCCGAATCGGCCTCCCGGCGCCGTTCGCAGGCGGCAGGCGAGCGTGGCCCGTCCCAGCAGTCCCAACGCCGGGTTGCGCAACCGGCGGCGACAACGGACGACGAGCGGCGCGACGCCCGGAACCTGCGCGCCCAGCTGATCGAGCTGAGCCGGGAGCAGGGCTTCACCGAGGAGCAGGTCCGCTCGGCCGTCGAGACCAAGACCGGACGCGCTCTGGACGAACTCGGCCCGGCCGAGCTCAACCCGCTGATTGCTTCAGCGGCGGACAAGCTCGAACGGATACAGGGACCAGCGACCGGCTAACTCGCTGCGCCGAATCCGTTTCTTCTCTACAGGACCCCTGAAAGGAGTCGACATGACCACCACCGCACCGGCGTCCGCGGACGCCTACCACCGGCCCGCCGCCCGCTTCACCGCAGGCGGGCTCGATGTCCGCGCCTCGGCCCTGGGTCAGTGCCGCCGCGCGCTCTGGTACACGGCGACCGAGCAGCCGGTCACCAACCCGCCCGAGCCCGAGTCGCTGACCCTGCTGGAAACGGGCAACGCGCTAGAACCGGTCGTCGTCCGCGCCATGCGCCGCGCCGGCTGGACGGTTGCAGCCGCCGACCGCGACGAGCCTGTGTCCGTCACGGTCGAGGCCGCGCCAGGAGTGACCGTCACCGGCCATCCTGACGCTACCGGCTGCCCGCCTCCGGAGGGCGGAGCCGCTGCAGCCGTCGAACAGTTCCTGTTCGGCGACGAAGCCCAAAAAGTCGAGGCCGAAGAACTCGTAATCGAGGTCAAGACGCGCGGCCCGGAGGCGTTCAAGTGCTGGCAGACGCTGGGCGCCGAACGCAGCCACCCAGAGTCGGTGGCGCAGGCCGCCTGCTACTCGCTCGGCCTCTTCGGCGAATGCCGCGACGTGGTGATCGCCACGCTCGACACCGGCTCGCGCACCTGGGATTACGAAGTGATCCCGGCTGGCCGGGCCGAGCTCGCCTGGCGCGACGCCTCGGGGCGCCTGGAGGCGTTGGTCGAACACCGCGCGCTCAATGGACCGGACCCAACGGCGCTGCCCGAACGCGACTTCAACGCCGCGGACTGGCAGTGCAAGCGCTGTCCCTATCTCAACCTCTGCCAGCCCGGCGGAGCGGGAGAGGCCGAGGACGACACCGAGCCCGCCGAACCGGTCTCGGACGAACAGGCGCGCGAGGCGCTGCGCGGGTACGAACAAGCGCAGGCGCGGATCAAGTCGCTCGAGGCCGACAAGCGCGGCGCGCTCAAGACCCTCCAGCACTGGCTCAGCCGGAAAGGAGCAACCAAGGCCAGGCTGGAAGGCTCGTCCAAGACCCGCACGGTGGGCATGGTCCAGAGCCGCCGCTACTCGGTCGACCACAAGCGGCTCAACGCCCTGCTCGAACCCGAGCAGCGCTCCGAGATCGTGACCGATCAGGTCAGCGAATATCTGCGCGTCAGCTGACCACACCACCTGTCGAATCGACGCCCGCTCGGCCGGGCGCACACAGCCCCGCGCTCCAAGAAGGGACTCGGGGCTGCCTCGCTTAACGGGCGCAGCCTGCTCCCCGCTCGCACAGGGAGCTGTCCGCGCCAGCACACGCTCTTGAAAGGAGCACATCCAATGTCACGCACGATCAACCGAGTCGAACTGCTGGGCCGGGTCGGGGGCGACCCTGAGCTCCGGCACACCCAGGGCGGAACGGCCGTCGTCCAGCTCAGGCTGGCGACCGATCGCCGCCGCGAGAACGGGAACGACGAGACCGACTGGCACACCGTCGTCTGCTGGGCCAAGCAGGCCGAGGCCGTGGCCGAGTACGTCCGCAAGGGCGAGCGCGTCTACGTCTCGGGCCGGCTCCAGCTGCAGAGCTGGGAGACCGACGGGGGCGAGCGCCGCAGCCGGATCGAGATCCACGCCCAGGAGGTGATCTTCCTCGGCTCCGGCAGCGGGAACGCTCGCGAGGCCGACGGCGGCGGCGACCAGCCCTTCTAGCGCTCCATCGAACAATGACGCCTGCCAGCGGGGCGCTCAACGGGACCGGCTTCCCGACAGGAGGCCGGTCCCGCTTCACGTTCACCGACGAAAGGACCCCGAGATGACCACAGCCGACCAATCCACAATGACCCCATCCACCGACGACCCCGAGCGCCAGGCGCTGCTCGACGCGCTGCGCCAGAACCTGCACGTGCTGGGCGAACTCGCGATCCGCTACGAGGTCGAGACCCGGCCGGAACGCCCCCAGGACATGCCCATCATCTACCGGCCCGAGTCGGTCGTCGACCTGCTCACGGACGAGATGTCTCAGCTCGCCCAGGAACAGGTCCGGGTATTGCTGCTCGACCGCAAGAACCGCATCGTCGGTCAACGCACGATCTACCAGGGCAACGGCTACGCGGCGCTGGTCCGCCCGGCCGAGGTCTTCCGGCCCGCGGTGATCGAGGCGGCGCCGCACATCGTCCTAGTCCACAATCATCCCTCGGGTGATGCGGAACCCAGCCGCGACGACATCAAGCTGACCAGGGAACTCACCGAGGTCGGCGAGCTGCTTGGCATCGAGCTGCTCGACCACGTCGTGATCGGTTCCGACGGCTGGGTGTCGATCAGGCAGCAGGGCCTCGCCTGAGCCCGCTCACCCGCACTCCCCATCCAACGAAAGGACGAGCGATGCTCGACACCCCCACCACGTCCCCTTCGGGAGACGCCACCGACCACCGGCTTTACACGATCACAGCGGGCGGCTTCTCGGCCACCTGCGACGCATTCGCCTCCGACCCCGAGCAGAACCACTTGTGGTTCGTCTCCATGGTCGGCGCCCAGACCTCGCTCAAGGCGATATGGGCGGCGCTGCTCAACTCGCCGCCCTCGCCCGCCTTCCTGATCAAGGGCGCCGTTGACGAGCTGCACGAGGGCGGCTACGAACGCTGCCAGATCCCCGAGGCCAGCATCGGCACCTGGAGGACGAAGATCGCGCGGCTGCCGCAAGCAGGTGCCTGGCACGCCATGGTGTTTACGCAGATGGCGGAGCTCTCGTTCGAGCGCGACACCTTCCTGCTGCTCAGCCCGAACGCCGCCGAAGCGCCGGCCCTGCACCTGCGCTTCCTCAACCAGCGCACCGAGCTGCCCATTCACCGCAGCTGGGCCGGCTGGCTCTGGCAGCAGGGACTGGATTCGGAAGCCATCCGGCCGCTCAAGTCGGAGGGCCTCCACGCCTGGTACTGCCACCACGACCCACAGCAGCTGGAGACCGAGCTCTCGGCGGCGGTCAAGTACGGCGCGCTCGGGCTGCCGCGCGAGCTGAACGGAGCGGCCGCATGAGCCACCGCTACGTCACGGTCACGGTCGAAACCCGAGCCGGCGAGGACGAGATCACGGGCGAGGAGATCACCGCGATCTACAACCTCGACCTGGAGGAGGACGCCTCCTACATCGACGGCCAGATCCACGAGGACCTGCACGACCACCTGCTCAACCTGCTGCAGGAGTACGCAGGAGGCGACCAATGACCGACTCGGACGACAACGAGATCATCGTCACGGTCCGCCTGGGCCCTGACGAAACGGCCCGCTGGTGGCTCCAACGCCCCCAGACCGACTGGCAGATCGCCCAGATTGCGGAAGACCTCGAAGACCACCTGATCGGCCTCGTCGAGGCCGACGAACAACGGAAAGAAGACACCGAATGAGACTCGGAGGCCAACTCAAGGGCGGCTACTACCCGACCCCGCCGCGCGTGGTCGACTACATCCGCTCGCTGCTATTCGCGCCAATTCGCTACGGCCGCAACCGGAGGGACATCGTCAGGCTGCTCGACCCCTGTTGCGGCCCGGGCGACGCGCTGCGCCAGCTGGCGGACTCGATGAACCGACACGTCACCGTGGAGACCTACGGCGTCGAACTGCACGCAGGTCGCGCGCAGGAGGCGGCCGCGCAGCTCGACCACGTGTTGAGCAGCGACCTCTTTCGCTGCTCGATCGCCAACCGTACGTTCAACCTGCTCTGGCTCAACCCGCCCTACGACCACGACCGCGAGGACAAGCGGGTCGAGCACGCGTTCTTGACCCACTGCTCGCGCTACCTGGAGCCGGAGGGGGTGCTGGTCTACATCATCCCGCGCTCGCAGATCGCGACCTCGGCCCGCTTCCTGACGACCAGCTACCGGCGCGTCCGGGCCTGGTCGTTCCCCGAGCCTGAGGCCGAAGCGTTCGACCAGGTCGTCGTCATCGGCGTGCGCAAGGCTCAGCCTCGACCTGACGCGCGCGCGATGCGCGAGCTCGTAGCGAGCATCGACCACCTCTCACCACTGAGTCATGACCTCACGCCCGAGTACGACATGGGCATGTCGGCGCCCGGTCCCGTGATGTTCACGACGCGGGTAATCGATTTCTCCAAGGCGGTCGCCGAGGCCCGTACGCGCGGGCTCTGGACCCAGGATGAGATCACCGAGGCGTTCTGGCCGCCCACCGACCTCACCGCGCGGCCCCTGATGCCGCTGCGCAAGGGGCACCTGGCGATGCTGGTCGCGGCCGGCTTCCTCGACAACCTCGAACTGGAGACGCAGGAGTCACGCGTGCTGGTCAAGGGCCAGACCAAGAAGGAGATGGTCCTGGTCGAGGAGGGCGAGACGCACGACGTCTACCGCGAGCAGCTGCGCACCAGCGTGGTCACGCTCGACCTCGACTCGGGCCGGATCGAACGGATCGAGGCCTAGCAGGGCCGCACCGAACCGACCCAAGACCAAGCGGCCCACCGCCGCCGAGATAGAACCGGAAAGGAACCCATGACCACGGAAAACACCATCCGACCCGACTACCAGCCTTACACCGACTGGCACTGCGACCACCACCGGGACGAGACCTACGCGGGTCCCGTCCTCTATGTCCTCATCGACGAATCGGAGACGACGGCGAGCCCGCTCTGCACCGACTGCGTTCGGAGCCTGATGCTCACGTTCTCGGTGCAGCAGGAGGCCGAGGCCGACCGGCGCCCGCGGTCGTTCGAGGTCTTGACCATCGCCGCCTACATCGAGGCCTTGAGAGGCCTGCCGCCGATCGGCTGCAGCTGGCCCGGCTACGGCGAGGACGAGACGGGAGCGATCGCGCCCTCGGGAGACGAGCAGTGCGATCACCACTTCTATCTCCCTGCGCGCCCGACCCACGAGCAGCTGACCTCACTCGTCGAGGACGCGATGGGTCACGCCTGCGCACACCCGCGCGAGCACCGCGAGTTCTAATCACCCGCCTGGTCAGACCCGGGCACGAAACGGAGACCCACCATGCCCCGACTCAGAGTCCACTACGCCTGCGACCGCTGCGGGCACAGGTTGACGGCCGAGTACTTCGACTACCGCTACCACGAGACCGAGGCCGTGCGAATGCCTTGTGACGGCTGCGGTTTCATGACCGAGCACACGCCTCAGAAGGCAGTGCGGATCACGGAGGACGACCGTTAGTCAAAGCGGCTTCCCACGTAACCAAGCGAGCGGGCGAGGGACGGAACCCCTCGCCCGCTCTAGTCAGATACGGAGACCTGACATGACCCAGACTACCCAGTGCGGCTTCTGCCGCGAGACCTACGAGGTCGGCGACCAGACCTACACCCCCGACGCGCTCGCCGTGCCGCTCAACCAGTGCGCGACCTGCACGCGGCAGGACGCCCGCGGCTCGCGCGAGCGCGAGTACCCGATGTTCGACCGTCCGTCCGCAGATCGTGCGGCGGTCGAGCGGCAGGTGCTGGCCGAAAGCACGGCCCCGGACGGCCGCTACGTCGAGTGCTGGCGGCCCGACGACCGGGTCGAGCTGCTCGACTGGCAGCCCGACGACCGGGTCTGGCTGGTCAGCGATGCCTGAGCCGGGAGGAACTCTGCCTGACCTCGACGCCTACGTCCGGGTCGGCGCAGTCATCAGTGAGTTGTTCGAGCTCGAGCTGCTGCACATGGACGACGTGATCGACCGCGACACCGCGCGGCTGCTGGCCGAGCGGCTCGCGTCGGACACTCCCGAGCGCCAGCTGCCGCTCCGGCTCACTGCTTAGTCCACATCTCGACCATTCAATCGCCCGACCCGCAGGCCATGCGGTGCGCGGGTCGGGTTGGAACGGATCCCGAACCATGAACCCCTGGCTGAACGACCTCGGCTGCCACATCTACTTCGACCGGATCACGCCGATCGATGAGCACGGCCAAGACGCCGCCGAACCCACCTACCGCTACTGGTGCGCCGCCTGCGGCCGCGACCACGACGAGTACGAGGACCTGGCCGACTGCATCCGCGACGCGCGTCGGCACATCGAGGAGTAACCCCGCATGACCGACTGGAGCAACGAACAGGGCTGCGAGGTCTTCTTCGAGGAGCTCGTCGCCATCGACGAACACGGCGAGCGGACCGCGGGCAG
>VXQZ01000011.1 GCA_009838735.1 Chloroflexota bacterium | reverse complement strand
CCCCCCCCCCCCCCCCCCCCCCCCCCCCCCCCCCCCCCCCCCCCCCCCCCCCCGGAACTCGGATTCGACGTTGGACTACGCGGGGTAGTCCGGGTGGTTGACGTCGATCCAGGTCTCGTCGTAGCGGTGACTGGCGTGGGCGAACTGCAACGTGTCCTCGCTGTGGTGGACAAACGGCCACCAGATCACCGGCGAGATGCCGTTCATCACGCCGGGAATCGTCGTGATTCCGTCCAGACCGTGATCGGGGTGGGTGCCAAGCAGCAGGCGCTGGGCGTCTTGCGCCATCTCCCAACGCTCTTCGCGGTCGAGGGTGACGCGCATCTTGTACGCGATCTCGGCCATCGGCGGGTAGTCGTAAGACAGCGTGTTGACCGACCCCTCCGGGGTGAAGAAGTCGTTGTAGGGCGCCGTCGGATCCAGTTCGGCGGGCGGGTTGCCCCACTGCGGGCCGCTGCCGGGGTAGGTGCCGTCGACGAAGCGCTGCAGGATGACGGTGTAGGGCTGCACGTCGAACTCGACGTCGAGGTCGAGCGCGTTCTTGTACATGCCGATCTCGGTTTCGAGTACGCCTGGATAGGATGATTCCCAGAGGTCGGGCGCGATCATGCGCAGGCCGCGGCTCTTGTCGTAGCCGGAGGCTTCGAGGAGCGCCCGCGCTTCGGCGATGTCGACGTCGCGGTCGGGGCGGAATCCGGGCGTTTGCAGCAGTTCCTCCTCCGGGAGCGCCCAGTACGAGCTGTACCACGGGGTGTCGTGCAGACCAGTCGGCTTGCCTGAACCGAGGTAGACCGTGTCGATCATCAGGTACGGGTCAACGGCCATGCCGAGCGCCTTGGCGAAGCGTCGGTCAACCCAGGGGTTGCCGAGGCCGTCTTCACCGGGCCAGTCGGGGTTGTAGTTGACCAGCGTGATGATTGTGAAGCCGAAGGCGATTTGTCCGTAGTTGTGGTCGGGGAAGTCCTCGGCGATGCCGTCGGCTTGCAGGGTGGTCAGCGGGAAGCGGCCATTCAAAATCTCCCGTCCGCGATACGCGGCGTCAACCGTCGTCGCGTCTTCCATGTTCGCCAGCGTCACCTCGTCGTAGTAGGGCAGCGGTTGGCCGTCGACACCCATCTTCCAGTAGTTGGGATTGCGGGACATGCTGATCCCGATGTCCGGGTCGTAGCTGTGCGGAATGAACATTCCGGTGCCGGACGACAGGTCGAGGTTGCCCGCCTCGTCGCGCCAGCGATCGCCAAACTCGCTGATCGCCTCTGGACTGGTGATCCAACTGAACGGCCGCAGCGGAACACCCATCCAGGTTGCGTCGGGGCCGTCGGTCTTGGCTACCCAGGTGAATTCGTCCGGCACTTCCATCGCCGACGTGCGTCGGTAGGAACCGGCGCTGAGGAAGGTGCCATCGTCCGCGCCGGTTGCGTCCACCGCGTCGATCTGTCGTTGATAGTTAACGCGAACGTCTTCGGCGGTGACGAGCCGACCGCCTTCGGTTGGATATTGGTCCCAGAACCGGGCGCCCTGATCGAGCCTGAAGATGTAGGTTTCATCGTCGGGGATCTCCGGCAGCGAGGCGATGTCAGGCTCGGCGATGTCCTGTTCCTTGTTCCGGTAACGGATGAGGTAGTTCATGTAGAACCCCATCCAGAACTGGGTCGGGCCAAACACGCCGCGGCCCGGGTCGAAGTAATCGTGGGTCGCAGCCGGCGTTGAGAAGGTCAGGTGGCCGCCGCGAACGATATCCGTGACGGCGGCCTGCTGTTGCTCCTGGGCGTCGTCGGCGGACTGCTCTTGTTGATCTGCCTGGTCAGCCTGCGAATCCGCCGCGGCTTCCTGTTGCCCTTGCTGGCCCTGCTGCTGCGTGGCCTGCTGCTGCTGGCCTTGCTGGCCCTGTTGCTGCATCGCCTGCCCTTGCTGCTGCTGTTGACCCGCAGCCTGGGCGGCCGACTGTTGTCCGTCATCGTCGTCGTCGCCACAGCCGACGAGCGCCAATCCGGCGGCGCCGACTCCGGCGCGACCCGACGCCCGTAGCAGCGCGCGTCTGCTCATCTGCTTGCGGCGCATGCGTTGCCAATAGTTGCGTTCTGTCATTGGACTTCCCTTCGAAAGCGAATCGCGTGATTCACAACGTGAGAATGCTAGAGGCTTTGGACCGCCCTCGTCGCCGCACGCGACGCCCGTCCGCAGTCGCCCCTACTTCAACCCAACAGCCGGAAGCCGCTAGGCCGGGTAGTCGGGGTGACCGACGTCGATCCAGGTGTCGTCGTGCCGGTGCGAGTCGTGGGCGAACTGCAACGAGTCTTCACCCCGGTGTACGTAGGGCCACCAAATCGCCGGAGAGATGCCATTCATCACACCGGGCGCCGGGCCGAGCCCGTCGAGTCCATGGTCTGGGTGGGTGCCGAGCAAGATGCGCTGCGCTTCGTGCGCCAGATCGCGGCGCTGTTGCTGGTTGACGGTCGTGCGCATGCTCGTGACGAGCTCCAACAGCGGTTCGTAGTCGTAGTGGAAGTAATTGAGGCTGCCGCCGGGCAGGTAGCGGTTGTGGTAAGCGGTCGTTGGGTCCAGATCGATTGGCGCCAGCGTCCATTGCGGACCTGAGCCGGGATAGGTTCCGTTGACCAGCCGCTGCAGGATGAGTGGGAACGGTTCCAGATCGAAGTTCACTTCAACGCCCAACGCATCCTCGTACATGGCTCGTTCAATCTCCATCACTCCCGGAGTGATCTCCTCCCAGAAGGCGGGCGCGAGCAGGTTGATGGGACGAAGCGGGTCGTAGCCGGAGGCGTCAAGCAGGGCTCGAGCTTCCTCGATATCGGCCTCTCGATTGGGGCGGAACCCGGGAGTCGACAACAACTCCTCCTCGGGCAGCGCCCAGAACCTGTTGAACCAGGGAGTGTCCTCGAGCGCGCTTGGCTTGCCCTTGCCGAGGTAGACGTGAGCGATCATCAGATAGCGGTCCACGGCGAGGTTCATGGCCTGGCAGAAGCGGCGATCGAGGTACGGGTTGCCTAGCCCGTCCCAGCCGTCCCAGCCGGGATTGAAATTGAACCAGCCCGTGACCACCGTGTAGCCCAGCGGCACCCGACCGGTGGGATGGTCGGGGAAGTCCTCGGTCAGGGATTTCACCTGGATCGATGAGAGCGGGAATCCGCCGATCGAGATTTCACGGCCCCGGTAAGCGGTTTCGATGGTGGTGGGATCGCTCATTCCGGCGAAGGTCACACTGTCGTAGTAGGGCAACGGACGGCCGTCGACTCCGGTCTTCCAATAGTTCGGATTGCGTTCAAGCTTGATCCCGATATCGGGGTCGTACGAGCGCGGGAGCATCATCCCGGTGCCGCTGGACAGGGAGATGTTGGTCGGCTCGTCTCGCCAGCGATTGCCGTAGTCGTCGATCGCCTCGGGCGACGTGATCCACCCGTACGGGCCCAGGGGAACTCCCAGCCAGGTGGCGTCGGGCCCGGAGGTCCGGGCGATGAATGTGTGATCGTCGGGCGCCTCCATCGAGTCCGTCTTGGCGTAGGAGTCGCGGTGCGGGAACGTTCCGTCCTCGATTCCGTCGGCGTCGCGCGCATCGATGTGGCGTTGGTAGTTGACGCGAATGTCCTCGGCCGTCACCAGGCGCCCGCCGTCGGTTGGATACTGGTCCCAGAAGCGGGCGCCCTGGTCGACGCGGAACAGATAGGTTTCGGCATCCGGCGTTTCGGGCAGGCTGCAGATGTCCGGTTCCATGATCGCCTGGCCCTTGTTTCGCCAGCGGATCACGCTATTCATGTAGAAGCCCATCCAATACTGGGTGCTTCCGAATACGGCGCGATGCGGATCGAAGTAATCGTGCGCGTCGGCGGGGGTGGACATCCGCAGATCGCCGCCGCGACCGACCTGGCTGACGGTCACCTGCGTCTCTTGTTGTCGCGCGGGCGGGCGTTGATGTTGTTCCTGCTGTTGTTGCGGTTCCGTTCGGCTCTGGGCGCGTTCCTGCTGGACGGCCTGTTCGGCCTGCTGCCGCGCCTGTTCCTCGGTTTGCTGCGGCGGTGAGACTCGGTCCTGTGTTCGCGGCGTCGGCGTGGTCGCCAGTTCTTCCTGGGTCTGGACCACGACGAGCTCGCCATCGTCGTCGTCATCGCCGCAGCCGACGAGGGCGAGGCCGGTCGCGCCTACGCCCGCTCGGGCTGCCGCACGGACCAGTGCGCGACGGGTCAGTCTTGTCGCGCCGATGCGATTCCAGTAGCTGCGCTCGTTCATCGCTCACTCCGAGGAGAGGTGGCGCGAGTATAGGAATTTCCTCGATTCGTCGGCTTGATGCTTCGATGGAGGTGCGCCTGGGCAACTAATCTGTGCCCATGTCATCAGAACCGAATCAGACACCCCCGGACGCCGATTCAGAGATTGCACAGTTGCGTCAACAGGTGCTCGACGGATGGGAGTCCGAGGCCGACTTCTTCGACGAGCGCTGGGGCGACCAGGGCGATGAGTTCCATCACGGCGTGTTCGCGCCGGCGGCCGAGCGGTTGCTGGGGCTCGAGTCGGGCGCGCGGCTGATCGAGTTCGCCTGCGGCAACGGCGCGTTTGCCCGCCGACTGGGCCGACAGGGCATGAGCGTGGTCGCGACCGACCTCTCGCCGGCGCTGCTTGCCCATGCGGAGCGGCGGACGGAGACGATCTCGGACCAGGCGGTGGACATCAGCTATCGGACCGTTGATGCGACCGACGAGCGCGCGATTCTCAACTGCGGCGGGCCGTTCGACGCTGCCGTGTGCATCATGGGCGTGATGTCGATGCCGCTGCTGCGTCCGATGTTCGGCGGGGCGCGGCGGGTGCTCCGGCCTCGTGGAGCGTTCGTGGTCGTGACGTTGCATCCGGCCTACGCGACGTCGGGCTATACGTTCGCCAAGGCGGAGCCGGACGACGAGCCGCACGGGCTGACGATCCATCGCTACCTGTCGCGATACGCGACCCACGGCGTGACCAACACGGCACAGAAGCAACCGCAGGTCTACTTCCACCGGCCGATGAGCGAGTTGCTGGGTGATGCATTCGCATCGGGACTGGTGCTTGACGGGATGGAAGAGCTGCCCGCCCCGGAGCAGCCGATGGCGGAGGCGAAGCTGATCTGGAACATGCTGCCGGAGATCCCGATGGCGGTGGCGCTGCGTTTCCGTCGGGTGTGACTGGAGACTTCACATGATGCTGGTCGGCCTTGGCGAGATCCTGGTGGTCCTGATCATCCGACCGTTGCGTCTGTTGTTCGGCGGTGAACGGACGCCGCTGGGAAGAGCGCTGCACCGCGTTGAGGGCTGGCTGCTTGACCACCTTCATGTGATGGGCGCGGAGGCGCGCATGCGTCATGAGCTTGATCTGCACGGACAGGCCACCAGCTTTCTCGCTCAAGGGATATCGGAGCAATCCGGCTCGATGCCCTCGGTGAGCGACACGGTGCAGCGGGTCCGTGACGAGACGGGCGCCAATATTGCCGCCAGTCAGCGAAGCTCGCAACTGCGGGGCGAGGCTGAACTCAAGCGAGGTCAGAGGCAAGGGGCATCGACCGGCGGCGACCGTTCCGAGGAGATCCATGAGGCGATGCTGCGGGCGCAGCGGGAGCAGCGGCGGGAGTCGGAGCGGGGACGGCGACTTCGCGGTGATCATCGGCGCTAGCCGGAGCGGTCCCACTTGAAGGTGAGGACCGAGAGGCCGAGGCCGACGACGATCCAGACGGCCAGGACGATGGCGGCGAGTTCGAGTTGCCAGCTCATGCCCGGTTCGGCGTAGCGATAGGCGTCGGGCAGGAAGACCGATCTGAGGCCCTGGGCGATCCAGCGCAAGGGGAAGACTCCCGCGATCCACTGCAGGGCGGTGGGCAAGGAGGCGAGGGTGAAGAAGACGCCGGAGATGAACTGGAGGATGATGAACGGCGCCTGGATGACGGCCGGGGCGGCGTTGGCCGAGGGGATGATCTTGGTGATGGCGATGCCCAGCACACAGCCGGCGGGCACGCCGAGCAGCACGATCCAGATGAGGGTGAGCCAGCCAGCGGCGTCCGGCAGGTCAATGCCGTAAGCGACGACGCCGAGGATCAACATGATTATCAGCTGCAGGACGGTGTAGGTCAGCGCGGTGCCGACAAGGCCGATGAAGAAGGAGGTTCTGGGCAGCGGAGTTGCCGCGAGTTGCTTGAGCGTGCCGTCGAACTGTTGAATCGCCAGAGATGTGCCGAGCAGGTTGAACGAGGTGCCGAAGATGGCCACGCCCATGATTCCGGCGACGAAGTACTGGCTGAAGGTGACGACCGGGACCTGGCCTCCGGCTTCCTCGGGAATGCCGATCTCGAAGGTGAGCAGAGAGGAGAAGATGACCAGGAACATGATCGGAAAGGCGACGACGAAGAAGAGTGCGGCGGGCTGCCGATAAATCGTCTTCAGATTGAGCAGCATGTAGAAGAAGCCGAGCCGCAGCGTGCGGACGGTGTTGGCGGCGCTCATGAGCCCTCCGCCTGCCCCAGGCTCTGGCTGTCGTCAACGAGCTCCAGGTACATTTCCTCAAGGTCGGGCCGTTCCACCTGCAGCTCCGGGATCTCGTCCAGCCCGCGTTGGCGGGCCCATTCGATCAAGCGAGACAGGTCGACAGTCGGCGACTGAGTGGGCAGCGACAGCCGTCCGTCGGGTCCGGCCCGAATCGGCTGCCATTCCCCGGGCAACTCGGTCAGGTCGAGTTCGTTTGGCGGCTGCCAGGAGATGCGGGTCTCGGTCTCCATTTCGCGGCGCAGGCCGGCGATGTCGCCTTCAAAGATGATCCGGCCGTCCTTGATCAGGCCGATCTTCTGCGCGAGATGCTCGGCCTCGTCGAGGTAGTGGGTGGTGAGGATGACGGTGGCGCCGCGCGCGGTCAGTCCGCGGACGACCTCCCAGGCCTGGCGCCGGGCGGTGGCGTCGAAGCCGGTGGTCGGCTCGTCGAGGAAGATCAGGTCCGGGTTGCCAATCACACTGGTGGCGAGATCGAGCCGGCGCTTCTGACCGCCGGACAGCTTTGAGCCGCGCCGATCGGCGTGTTCGGCCAGACCGACCAGTTCGAGCGCGTCGTCCGTGTTCATCGGGTCGTCGTAGAGCCGGGCGGAGAAGTTAAGCATCTCGCGAGGGGTGAGGCCCTCCATCGGCGTGCTGCGCTGGAGCACGATGCCGACGCGGCGATTGAGTTCGCCCCGCTGCCGCTGGGGGTCAAAGCCGAGCACCGAGACGTGGCCGGCGTCGCGCTGGCGGTAGCCCTCGAGGATTTCGATCAGGGTCGTTTTGCCGGCGCCGTTGGGACCGAGCAGGGCATAGACCTGACCGGCTTCGATCTCCAGATCGACCGAGTCCACGGCGGTGACCGGTCCGTATTGCTTGGTGACGCCGCTGATGCTGATCGCGGGTGGCATGGGCGTCAGACTACGCGACTGCTTCGAACGGGTTCGCTCGAATTGTCGGGACGAACGTTGTTCGGGTGAGCGTGTGTTTCGGCGCCTGGTTGGTGGTTGGGCAGAAATTTTTCTCCTACGGCGCGGAGAGGAAAACGCCGTGTTTTGCAGGAGATCGTGCGATCCGGGTGGTTGAGTTTGGTTGGTGTTGGAAGGTTTTCGTTGGTCCGGGGCGTTCGGGCCTGTTCGGTTGCGTTCGCGGTCGTCCGCTGTGGGCGTGCCGCGTTCGCCGGCGGGTCGCTGTTCGGGCCTGGGGCGGTTTCGGCAGCCGGTTGGTGGTTGAACAGAAATTTTTCTCCTGCGGTGCGGTGGAGAATATGCCGTGTTTTGCGGGCGATCGTGGTCTTTGGGTGGTTGATGGTGGTCGGTTCTGGAGGATCCGGGAAGGCACTCGTTGTTCGGGCCTGTTCGGTTCTGTTCGGGGTCGCCAAGAGGGGGTTGGTCGGCATGGTCTGGTTGCCTTGCGTTGGAACGTACGTATGTTCTTATGGTGTGACTATGGGTTGGTGATGTCAAGAGGGCGAGGCTGAGTGAGATCGCGAATGGGCGGGCGAGGTGAGGGGGGACGGTCCCCTGCGGGCGGTGATCGCGGTCTGGGCCCCGCATCAAGTGCGGGGCATCGGAACCGGGTGGGGCAGGCAGTGGAATGGGGCGTGCTGGGCACTGGGATGAGAGGAGATCAGAGAGGGTTTGGGAGCAGGCGGGCCAGGTGAGGGGCGATGGTGCTCTGCGGGCGGTGATCGCGGTCTGGGCCCCGCATCAAGTGCGGGGCATCGGAGGAGGAGGTGGGGTGCTAGGCGCGGGGCGGTCGGAGGGGGCTGTACAGGCTCTAGACTTGGCGCACGCCAGAAGGGGCGGAGGGTGACATGACTTCCATCAACCAGGACAAGCTGCAGGAGCTTTTCGACTACGTCGAAGGCATTGTCGATGCGGAGAAGGTGCCGGCGGCGCAGATTGCGATTGGGCATCAGGGTGAACTGGCGGGGATGCGGACGTTTGGGGTCGCTCACCAGGGCAGGTCGGTCGGGCCGGCCGGGGACGACACCCTGTTCTGCATGTTCTCGTCGACCAAGGCGATCGTCGGGATTGGGGTGTGGAAGCTGCTGGACGAGGGGCTGCTCGACCTGGACGAGCGGGTGGTCGACATCATCCCGGGCTGGTGCGCGGAGGGCAACGGCG
Source organism: Chloroflexota bacterium (assembly GCA_009838735.1). Lineage (GTDB taxonomy): Bacteria > Chloroflexota > Dehalococcoidia > Bin125 > Bin125 > Bin125. Next base: position 89,096 of record VXQZ01000011.1, on the reverse strand, counting down.
AGGCGTCGTACGCGGACGTGACCGTGCGCAATGTGATGCTCCACACGGGCGGGTTCCCTCATGCACCGATGAATCCCCGGCTGTGGGAGGATCGCGACGCGCGGTTGCGGCGGATGATGGGCTGGCGGCTGAACTGGACGCCGGACACGCAATGGGAATACCACGCGACCTCGGCGCACTGGGTGCTGGCCGAGATCATTGAACAGAAGACCGGCGAAGACTTCCGCGACTGGCTGCGCGGCAATCTGCTCGACCCGATGGGCCTGGACAACCTCTACGTGGGCCTGCCCGATGGGGAGCACGGACGAGCCGCTTCGATTGTCTACACCGAGGAACCGCTGCCGGTCGACGGCGGCGAGGTCTTCCCGCAGACGATCCTGCACTTCAACCTGGCGTCGCAGCGCCGGGCCGGATGTCCCGGGGGCGGCGCGTTCGCCAACGCCGGGGATGTGGCGATGTTCTACCAGCAGGTGATTGCCCCGGCGGACGACGGTCCGTTGAGCAGGAGCGCGGTCGAGCTCGGCACCACCGTGATGACGAATCCGGACCGGCATACCGACCCGCTGAGCGGGATCCACGTGAATCGGGCCCTGACGGTCGTGCTGGCGGGTGATGATGGATTGACGGAGGAGCGCGGCTTTGGCACGGGCGCGTCGCCAAGCGCCTTCGGACACGCCGGCGCGGGCGGTCAGATCGCCTGGGGCGATCCGGAGACGGGGCTCTCGGTTGGGTTCCTGACCAACGGCTTCCAGCAGGACGACCACGTCCGCGAGCGCACGTCGGCGATCGGCACCTTGGCGGCTGCCTGCGTCGAGTAGGGGGGCGGGCCCCGCCTGCGCGGGGCCGACTTTGGTTGGTTTAGGCGCAAGTCTCCAGAGGTGCCACGCGGAACTGTGCGCTGATCCTCAACAGCAGAGGGTGAGGCTTCCCCTATTCCGATTCCGTCCCAGGCAATAGGGGGCCCTCGGAGATGGCGGGGAATGCCCTCGTGATCGCCAGGGCGGCGTCGGTGTCGAAGAAGCTGAGACGCTGGATGGTGGTCCACTCGTCCGCCGCCCAGCGGTCGCGCAGCCGCTCGCCCTCGGGGAGTCTGCGGCAGACGACGCCGATTAGATGATCGAGCAGCAGGTCGAGCCAGCGGCACATGCCGAGCATCGAGGCGTCGATGGCTTCGGCGGCGGCGATGGTCTGATTGGCCGAGGCCTTGAGCGCCGCCAGCTTCTGGTCGGGGTCGGCACGCTCGAAGTTGGGATGATTGGTGATGATGTAGATGTTGGGGTCGTTGGCCAGCGGCAAGGCGGAGAAGTCGGGCTTCTCGCCGATCGTGGACGCGGCCAACGTCTCGGCCCACCCGGGCAAGGCGCCGTCGGGAGCGACGAGTTGGGCCAGGGCTGGATCCAGCTCCGACAAACGGGCGGTTGACAGCGCGCGCAGGCTGCCTCTGACTGGAAGCAACGGCTGTCCGGCGGCGCCATAGCAATGCGGCACGATGGTGGCGACATGGTCGAGCAGCTCGGCGATGTATTGCGCGGCGAGGTCGACGCGCATCGGCGTCTGCTCGACGAGTTCGAGCGTCAACTCTTCCTCGATCGCGCCGACGGTGCGGTTCTTCAGGTCTTCGAGCGGCGTTTGCATCTGCTGCAGCGCGATGACGAGTTTCGGTCCCAACTGTCGCAACCGGACCGCGGCGTCGGTGAACGCATCGTCGGCTTCGAGCCAGGCCATCGCCTCGGACGGCCAGAGGCCGATGCCGAAGCGGATATCGGGGTCGGGCATTCGCGAGACATCGCGGTCACGTCCGGCGGCGACGAATGTGCCGCGGGCGGGCATGAAGATGCCGTGACGCTGGGGAACTGTGGTGGTGTCGGCCTCAGTAGCCGGCATGTCGATCCACGATGTCGCGCAGCGGCTGGTCGTCGATGAAGCGGCGCAGATTATCGGCGAACCGGTATGCGGCCTTGCCGAAGTAGTTGGGCTGCAGTCCACTGTTATGTGGAGTGATGAACAGGCTGGGGACGCTCCACAGGGGATGTCCGTCCGGCAGGGGCTCGGGCGCGGTGACGTCGGTGTAGGAGGCGCGCAAGCGGCCGCTGTTCAAGGCTTCGACCTGGGCGTCCCAGTCGACCACTTCGCCGCGGGCGATATTGATCAGGGCCGCGCCCGGTTTCATGGCGGCCAGCTCCGGCTCGCCGATCAAGTGATAGGTGTCTTCGGTCAGGGGGACGGCGAGGACGACGTAGTCGGACTCGCTGAGTACGTCGTTGAGTCGTTCGGGCGGCCAGACGTAGGCGACCGATTGCGGTGCATCGTCGGGCGGCGTGCCGTCGCCGGAGGCTCTCCGCCTGATGCCGACGACTCGAGCGCCGAAGGCGTCGCAGAATCGCGCGATTTCGGAGCCAATCGCGCCGTAGCCGACGATGCCGACGGTGGCTCCCTCCAGGGTTTGGGGATCTGATCGGGCCCAGGTGCCCTGGCGATGCGCTTCGATCAATCTGATCATCTGCTTGGCGTCCATCAGCATGAAGGCGAGGACCCACTCGCCGATCACGCGGGCTGCCAGACCGGGCATCTTGGTGATTGTGACGTCTTCGCCGATGGGCTGATCGAGGATCTGGTTGGCGCCGGCCGAGGCCAGAGCGATCCATTCCAGCGCTGAGGCATTGGCGGCCAGATCGCCGCTGAAGAATGTGAACCAGACCCGGTCGCGCTCCTGGATTTCGGTGGCTTCCTCAAGCGCGGCGCGCACGTCGACCTGGGCATGATCGGAACCGCGCATGTAGCGGACCAGGTTCTGCGAGACATTGTGGATCTCGATGCGCGGGTCGACGGCGCGAATGACATCGAGGGCTGGATCGGGTACCGGCAAGAAGTTGGCGATATGAATCGTGTCCATGAACTCAGAATACGTCGTGTACCGATAAGCTGGCTCCATGCCGGAATCACAACAAACACTTCGCCTGACATGCGAGGACGCGGAAGCGACCCGCGCCGTCGGCGCGGCTGTGGGACGTGCTGCCCCGGCGGGAACGGTCGTCCTGCTCCAGGGGGACCTGGGGGCGGGGAAGACCGTGTTCGCCCAGGGCGTCGGACGCGGTCTGGATGCGCCGACGACGGTGAACTCGCCCACGTTCGTGCTGATGAACGAACACCTGGGCGGGCGGCTGCCGATGCGGCATGCCGATCTGTACCGCCTCGACGACCTTGAGCTGATTGTGGAACTGGGCCTCGACCAGGCGGCGCTAGGCGGCGTCCTACTGGTGGAGTGGCCGGAGCGAGGTCAGGGCGCGCTGCCCGAGGATCATGTGCACGTGCAGATCGTCCCGCTTGAGGAGGACGTCTCGGAGGATGCGCTCGATGCGTCGCCGCGGGAGCTGTTGCTGACAGCCTCGGGCGAGCAGGCCGAGTTGCTGCTGATCGAGCTGGCCAAACAGATCTCGGCGGTTCCCGCCTGATGGAACTGTCTATCGACACGGTCGGGGAGCAGTCGAGCGTCGCGGTGAGCGACCGCGGCCGGATGCTGACGGAGATCAGCTGGGAATCAGGGCGCCGACACACACCGTCGCTGACGCCGATGATTGACCTCGTTTGCCGTCAGACGGGGAACGCGGCGATCGTCAAGCAGGAACTGGACGCGGTCTTCGTCGATATCGGTCCTGGCGCTTATGGCGGCATCCGTTCGGGCATGGCCGCGGCAGCAGGGCTCGCAGTGGCGCTTGATCTGCAATGCGTCGGCGTTGGACGTCTGGAGATCGAGGCGTTTCAGCATGCCTCGAGCGGTCTGGCTGCGGCGATCCATCGGGCGTCGCGGAACACGTGGGCCTGGCAGATCTTCTGGGGACCGCTGGATCGCTGGCGGGAGCTGGAACCGGCCAGGACGGGCGGCGATTTCGAACTGCAACGCGCGTTGGCCGACGCCAAGCGATTCTGCGGGCGGGCGGGCGTGATCTGCGGCGAGCCGGAGCGTCTGGACGAGGAGACGGCGTCAGCGGTCGACGACGCTGGCTGGCTGTGTTCGCCGCCCTCGCTGAACGCGCGGCGAGCCGGCGTCCTGGCAGAACTCGGATGGCGTCGGTTGGAGGACGGTCAGGGTGTGCCTCCCGCGGCGTTGGAGCCGCTCTACCTGCGGGAGCCGGCGATCGGACCTCAGCCGCAGCCCTAACGTCGGTTGCAGAGTGAGCGTTGCGACAACGACTCTTTCCGCACTGCGTCATACGCTGGGTCCACCTCACACAACCAACTCGCATCGAACCTCCGGAGCTGTCAATGTCTACCGAACGCACTCTCGTCCTGGTCAAGCCCGACGGCGTCCAGCGCGGACTGATCGGCCAGGTTCTGGCGCGGCTGGAACGCCGCGGATTGAAGCTGATCGGTCTCAAGTTGATGCAGATGGACGAGGCGCTGGCCAACCAGCACTACGCCGAGCACGTCGAGAAGCCGTTTTTTTCCGGTCTGCGCGACTTCATCACCTCGGGACCGCTGGTCGCGGCGGCCTTTGAGGGGGCGAATGCGGTGCAGCACGTGCGCAACACGATGGGCGCCACGAATCCGCTCGACGCGACGCCGGGCAGCATTCGCGCCGACTTCGGCGTCGACCTCGGTCGCAACGTGATCCACGGCTCCGATTCGCCCGAATCGGGTGAACGCGAACTGGCGCTGTTCTTCGAACCCTCGGAGCTGGTCAACTGGAGCCGCGATACCGAAGGCTGGGTTTACGAGTAACTTGGAGCAGGAATCGGACGGTCTGCCCTATTCGACGCGCAACAGCGTGTCGGCCTGGGACCAGAGTCCGTCCAGGTCGTAGTAGTCGCGGGTATCGCGGTCGAAGATATGCACCACCACAGAGCCGTAGTCGCACAACAGCCAGCCGCCTTCTGGACCGCCCTCGCGACGGGGGAAGTCGGCGTCGGGAACATGGCGCAGCGCATCTTCGAGCGCACCGAACTGTCGCCGCGAGGTCGCGGATGCGATGACGAAGAAGTCGGCGAGATCGGTATGCGGCTCGACATCGAGCAGGACGATTGCCTCGGCCTGGCGGTCGTCGAGCTGTTCGACGATCGCGCGGGCGAGCCGTTCGGCGTCTTGCTTGGTGGTACGTCTGGGTCTCCGCGCGGTTGGGTTGAGTTCCGTCGCTGGAGTAGTCACGCGGTCAATGGTAGCGCCCCCTGGAGCGAGCATGCCTGAGCGAGTCGTCGTGGGCATGAGTGGTGGAGTCGACTCGTCGGTCGCGGCGGCGCTGCTCGTTGAGCAGGGGTACGACGTGATCGGGATCACGATGCGTCTGTGGACCGAGGCGCGGCCCGAGGATTACACCGGCCGCAGCCAGTGTTGCGCGATTGAGGACATCGGCGACGCCCGGCGCGTCGCCCAGCGACTGGGCATTCCGCATTACACGCTCAACCTTGAGCAGCCGTTCCGAAAGTTCGTCGTTGACCACTTCATCGACGAGTACGCCAACGGCCGCACGCCCAATCCCTGCCTCAACTGCAACACCTTCATCAAGTTCGACGCCTTCCTCGAGCGGGCGAAGGCGCTCGGGGCGGACTGGATCGCGACGGGTCACTACGCCAGAACCGAGATCGGCGCGGACGGGCGTCCTCGGTTGCTGCGGGGCGTGGATCGCGAGAAGGATCAGTCCTATTTCCTTTACACGCTGACACCTCAGGCGCTGGCCATGACCCGCTTTCCGGTCGGCGGTCTGCAGAAGTCCGAGGTCAGAGCCGTCGCCGAACGCCACAGTCTCGCAGTCGCCGACAAGCCTGAGAGCGCCGATATCTGCTTTGTCCCCGGCGGCGATTACCGGGCTGTAGTGGCGACTCAGGTTGCCGATCGGCCTGGTCTGATGCTCGACACAGAGGGCCGCGAGGTCGGGCGTCACCAGGGCGTTCAGCACTTCACCATCGGACAGCGCAAGGGGCTCGAGATCGGCGGGGGCGGCGAACGCCGATTCGTCACAGGCATCAACGCGGCAACGAACGTCGTCACGGTCGGGGGCGCGGACGACCTGCTGGTCGAGCGGATTGCGTTGTCGGATGTGCGCTGGCTGTCCGAGCCGGTCGACCGATTCCAGGTCCAGTTGCGCTACCGCTCGGCGCCCGTCGGCGCGTCATTGAGCGGCGCCCTCCTCGCGTTCGACCAGCCCGCGCGGGCGGTCGCTCCGGGCCAGGCGGCCGTCTTCTACGACGGCGACCGCGTGCTGGGTGGCGGCACGGTGGAATCGACGGCGTAGGTTACGCTCACCTCATGCCGCTGAGCACGATCACCGACATCAGAGACATCGTCATCATCGTCGCCGGTCTGCTCAGCGTGATCGCATTGATCGTGATGATCCTGGCCACGATTATCGTCGGCTTCCTCTCTTTCCGCCTGCTGCGCGCGGCCCGCAAGACCTTCCAGGAAGGCGTGCCACCGCTGCTCGAGAGCGCGCAGGAGACGGTCAAGTCGGTCAAGGGCACCGCCGAATACCTGGGCGATTCCGCCGCCGAGCCGGTGATCCGCGCCTACGCCACCGCCTCGAGGATCCAGAGGATGTTCGACGTTCTGAGCGGCAACTTCCGCCAGAAGGGCAGCTGAGATGGGCTTCTGGCGGGGTCTGCGCTGGGGCCTGTTTCTTGGCGTGATCGCCGCGCTGGTCGGTCGGATGATGAGCGGCGACGACAACAAGGAAAACTGGGAACAGGCCAAAGTCGCCGGAGACATCGCCGCCGCCCAGGCCGAGGCGGAGCAGCGGGAGAAGTTCGAACGGACTCGTCGGGGCGGCCAGACCTCGGACAGTTGATCAGCCAAGCCTCAATCTCATCATCGCAGCGGATCGTGCCCCGTGTTCTTCGTTGCTTCCGCGTTCCACGTGAGTGCGGCACTGGGCGAGATTCCTGCGGCAAGCGCGGGAATGACAGAGTTGGTAGGTCGTAGTCTTCCATTGAAGTTGGATCCCGTGAGAGACGGCAACAGCCATGATCCCAGCCGAGGAGACCTTTGACGGCACGTTTCCGTTTGAGCCTCACTTTTCTGAGGCTCCGGGATTTCGGATGCACTATGTGGATGAGGGCGAGGGGGAACCTCTGGTTCTCCTGCATGGTGAGCCGACGTGGGGGTATCTGTATCGCAACTTCATTCCGGCCCTGTCCGAGACTCACCGGGTGATCGTTCCCGACCACATGGGATTCGGCAAGAGCGAGACGCCTCAGGACCGGGTCTACACGATGAAGACTCATGTCGAGAATCTGATTGCCCTGATTGACGAGCTTGACCTGCAGGACATCACGTTTGTCGTGCAGGACTGGGGCGGGATGATCTCATCGGCGTACACCGTTCGGCACCTCGATCGGGTCAAACGATTCTGCGTGATGAACACCAACATCGGCGGGGTCGGTCCTCGCGCCACTAACCGGCCACCGTCGCGATGGTTCCAGTGGATCGGCAAGCATTACGAAGCGGGGACGCTCGACGAGGCGCTGGGCCACCTGGGCAGCAACGTGCTGAGCGTGATGAAGATCATCGGTTTCGAGAACATGAGCGTGGTCGACGACACCTGGATTCGCGCCTACTCCGCGCCGTTCCCCGACCAGGCCTCATGCATTGGCGCGATCAACTTTCCGCTCGATATCTACCTCCGTCGAACCCGCGACTATGTCATGGAGACGGCGCACCTGATCCCGGAGCTGTCCTCCAAGCCCGCGATGATGGTCGAAGGCATGAAGGATCACGCCGGCGTACCCGAGTTCGCGATTGGCGTCTTCCGCGAGATGTATCCCGACGCGCCGATCACGATCCTGCCCAAGGCCGGACACTACTGTCAGGAGGACGCGCCGGAAATCATCGTTCCACTGATACAACAGTTCCTCAAGCTGACCTGAGAGGACCGACCATGATTCCTGCTGACGAGACCTTCGACGGCACGTTCCCGTTCGAGCCGCACTTCAGCGACGCGCCCGGTTTTCGTATGCACTACGTCGACGAAGGCGAGGGCGAGCCGGTGGTCCTGCTCCACGGTGAGCCGACCTGGGGCTACCTGTATCGCAACTTCATTCCCGGCCTATCGGAGACCAATCGCGTGATCGTGCCCGACCACATGGGGTTCGGCAAGAGCGAGACGCCTCAGGATCGGGAGTACACGCTCCGCACACACGTCGGCAATCTTGCGGCATTGATCGAGGAACTCGACCTGCGCGACATCACATTCGTCATGCAGGACTGGGGCGGTCCGATGGGATCGCAGTATGCCGTGCGCCACCTCGATCGGGTCAAGCGCATGTGCGTCCTCAATACAATCATTCCCGGCTCTCGACGAGAGCCGCCGAACGCGCCGGTATCGCCGTGGTTCCAGTGGATCGGCAAGCATCACGAGGCCGGCACGCTGCACGAGACGCTCGGCCATCTAGGCAGCCATGTGCTCAGCGTGATGAAGATCATCGGGTTCGAGAACTCCGAAGCGGTCGACGACACCTGGATTCGCGCGTACTCGGCGCCGTTCCCCGACAAGGAGTCCTGCATCGGCGCGATTGAATTTCCGCTCGACGCATATCTGGGCCGCACACGGGACTTCATCTTCGAAGAGATTGCGGCTGTCCAGGAACTTGCCTCAATGCCGGCGATGATGGTTGAGGGGATGCAGGACCACGCGATCGATCCGGAGCGCGCCATCGGAGGGTTCCAGGCGCTGTATCCGGACGCGCCCGTTACGGTTCTACCGAATGCGGGCCACTTCTGCCAGGAAGACGCGCCGGAGATCATTGTGCCGCTGATCAGTCAGTTTCTGCGGCTGACCTGAGCAATGAAGCTCGTCATTGCCGCGCTCCGCCGCGGCAATCTCGATCAACCGGGCGCTGCGCCTCGTTCTGGAGGCGCCCATCGCATCGGCACGGGCTCCGGTTGCGCGAGCGCTGCGCTCCTGACCGCGAGATACCCGCGGCAAGCGCGGGTATGACGGAGTGCTTGTCGCGGGTATGAGGGATGTGGGTAGGAAGTGAACTGGCGGAGAGGGTGGGATTCGAACCCACGAGGGCCTTGCAGCCCTACACGCTTTCCAGGCGTGCCTGATCGTCCACTCCAGCACCTCTCCGGAGACGGTGGCCGATATGCAAACTGGCGGAGAGGGTGGGATTCGAACCCACGAGGCACGTCGCCGCACCTACCGATTTTCGAGATCGGCTCCTTCGGCCACTCGGACACCTCTCCAATTTGAGTATACGCAGCGGCCTTATCAATACCGTCGGGAGTCTGACAATAGGCTGTATCCCGTGTGGCGCATTTGACCGGCCGTTCGTACCGCCGTCGCCTCGTCGGGAGATCCAGTGACCCAGCCAAACTCTGACGCCAGGACCATCTCCGAGTTGCTCGCTCCGTTGGGCGGCGACCGCTCCGCGCTCGGCTCGCCGGGACGGCCCGATCTGACCTTTGGTGGTCTGCGCGACCAGATCACACAGACCGCGGAGCAGCTCAACAGTTTCGGCCTCGGACGTGAGGACGGCATCGCGATCGTGCTGCCCAACGGCGCCGAGATGGCGGCCGCCTTCCTCGGCGTCGCCAACGCCGCGACGGCTGCGCCGCTCAATCCCGGTTACCGCGCCGACGAGTTCGAGTTTTATCTGCAGGATCTGGATGCGAAGGCCGTCGTGGTTCAGGACGGGGTGGACTCGCCCGTTCGTGAGGTCGCGCAGCGACTGGGCACTCCGTTGGTGGAGCTTCACCCGAGTTCTGACGGGCCGGCCGGAACCTTCAGCCTCTCGGCCGATATCAGCGGCGCCCCGGCTCGACCGGGCGCATCGGGGCCGGATGATGTCGGCCTCGTGTTGCACACCTCGGGTACCACCTCGCGGCCCAAGATCGTGCCGCTGCGCCAGCGCAATCTGACTGCGACGGCTCACAACATCCGCAACACGCTGAATCTGACCTCAGAGGACCGCTGCCTCAACATCATGCCGCTGTTTCACATCCACGGTGTGATGGCCGGCATCCTGGCGAGCATCGGCGCGGGCGGCTGCACCTGGTGCTCGCCGGGCTTCAACGCGATGCAGGTCTTCGGCTGGCTGCGCGAGGCGAAGCCGTCCTGGTACACGGCCGTCCCAACCATGCACCAGCTGATTCTCACGCGCGCATCACGCAATGCCGACGTGCTTGCCGAGACCAGCTTGCGCCTGATCAGGTCTTCCTCCTCCTCGCTGCCACCGACCGTGATGGCGGAACTGGAGGAGACGTTCGACGCTCCCGTGATCGAGTCCTACGGCATGACCGAGGCGGCCCACCAGATGAGCTCGAATCCCATGCCGCCGCTCGAGCGCAAGCCGGGCAGCGTCGGCCTGCCCGCCGGTCCGGAGATCGCGATCATGGACGAGGACGGCGCACTGCTGGCCATGGGTCAGCGCGGCGAGGTCGTGATTCGCGGCGCCAACGTCACCGACGGCTACCGCAACAATCCCGAGGCCAACGCCACCGCCTACACGCGAGGCTGGTTCCGCACCGGCGACCAGGGCGTGCTCGATGATGACGGCTACCTGACGATCACCGGCCGGCTCAAGGAGATCATCAATCGAGGCGGAGAGAAGATCTCGCCGCGCGAAATTGATGAAGCGCTGCTCCAGCATCCTGCGGTGGCACAGGCAGTCACCTTTGCGATGCCGCACGATCGCCTGGGCGAGGAAGTAGCAGCGGCGGTTGTCCTGCGCGACGGCGAAGAGTCGGACGAACGGGCGATCCGCCGCTTCGTCGGCGAACGGGTCGCGGACTTCAAGACGCCGAGACGAGTCGTGATCCTCGACGAGATTCCAAAGGGCACCACGGGCAAGATTCAGCGCATCGGGCTGGCGAAGAAACTGGGCCTTGCGAAGTAACTAGGCTGGAGTAAGAAGGGAATGGTCGGCCATGCCTCCCAGCGAATCTGAGCCACTGCATGTTCTTCGATCGCCCCTCAACGTTGAGGCAGCTATATCCAACTCCGCGTCCTCGACCGAGCAGATAGTGAACTTGCAAACTGCTTCGGTGCTTGTTGCACCAACAGAGGTCGTTGTTCCAACGGAGGAGGGTCCCGAACAGACGGAACTCGCTTTCCCCGAACTCACACGTGACGTCCTACAATTCATCGAGACATGCGCTGACCCTGCCATCAAAGTAGAAGCTTTAGTACGCGATGAAGAGTACATAGAGGTTTCGTACAACTCCGAAACTCTGATCATACCAGAGATGGTCACTTTCAGCATATCAGTTGCACAGATCTTGATCCCAATTGTAGCATCATTCGTGAAGCGTCGGCTAGTGGACAGATTTGGAACTCAAAAGGGCAGCACCGTAAACAGTCGCATACATGTAAAGAGTCCAACCGGCGACTTAATTCTCTACGCATTTGATGGACCTGCAGACACGTACGAACGTACCCTTCTGACTGCACTGACGGCTGCGACTTCGACAGACGAGGACGACAATGACGGCAAGTGTTCGCAAGACAATCCATCATCCTGACCTCCGTCTTGAGCGGCGTGTTCTACAGAGCTACAACGAACGCCGCCTTGAATCACTGCCACCCCAGTTCGCCGAAACGCTGAAAGCAAAGAAGCTTGTCGCTGTCTCCACTGGAAATCAATCACTTGCTAAGGCGATTTGGTGCCTTGAGTCTATTGGTCGCTCCCAAGACCTCTTTACCGAGGCATTCACCGACCTATCGGCGGGAAAGTTCAAGAGCGCGTGGGACAAATTGGAACAGTGCGAGATCGTCTTAGTCCACCTGAAACCGCATTTCACCGAAGTTAATGATCGATTCGGCATTCGCCACATGCGTAGTCACATCCCCAAGTTTCAGGATTTGTACCCGTTTACACTGGGTGTTAGCCCAGCTTATCTGTTTCGTGAGATGAGGTGCTCCGTTTGCGACGCGAGAATCTATCTCCGCAACACCTGCGACCACGTGGTCGGTGAAATATATGACGGCGAAATGTGCGCGAGAGCAATCACGGATGTTGATATCCTCGAGATCTCGCTGGTCGACAACCCTAATCAAAAGTACTCAGTCATCTTTCCGAATGGGGACAACGATTCCCGGCTATCGCATCTGCAGCGCGTGGCAGAAATCCTCGAGTCACCTTGGACGGCATGGTCCTACGAGAAAGAAGAACGGAAGAGGAAGTTTGGTTCCGATGATGGTATTACTCCGACCCAACCGTGTCCCTGTGGTTCAAGCAAGAGCTTCCAAGATTGCGATTGCCCGAAGGAACTCACGTTCCCACACTTCGAGATCGAAGTTGGGGATGAGGCAAGGTTTGACGCTTGGGCTCGCAAAGCAGATCCAGAACAACGCTAGTTGCTCGCCGATGCCGACGCTCCTCCTGAAGCGCAGAACGAGGTTGGCAGGTCTGTAGGAAATCCTCGAACACCGCTTTTTCCAGTAGGACACCATCTGACCACAAGGCCCGCAGTTTAGATTGTCTTGGATATGGGCACTTCGACAAAGCTCTGTTAGTGATCATCACCGCCAAGAAGTCAGCACGGTAACTCTTCTCGTTCTGCCTTATGGTCGGATAATCCGCTTTGGACGTTGGGCCAGGCGCTTGAGCATGGGCTGGGCGGCCTCGATGAAGCGGAAGGCGATCCGGCGCGTATCCCGGGGATCGATTAGGTCGATCACGTCGAAGTTGTGGGCTGCCTTCAAGGGGCTTCTCAGCTTGAGCAGCCGATTCTCGATCATCTCGCGATGAGCCTCGGGATTCTCGGCTGCCTCGATTTCTCGCCGATAGGCGGCCGCGACGCCGCCCTCGATCGGGATGCCGCCCCACTCGCCGGCTGGCCAGCCGAAGCGCATGTTCACGCCGTTCGGCTCGCCCATGCTGTTGGGCGCGTCGGCGGCGACGCCGTAGCTCTTGCGAATGTTGAACTCGACCTTGGGCACGTCGGCCTCGTAGGCGGCGATCAGGGCGCGGGTGCCCCGTCGCATGGTCTGGTTGAGCTCGGCCTGCGAGCCCAGCATGAATCCTGGCATGTCGAGGAAGATCACCATCGGCAGGTTGAATCCGTCGCAGAGGTCGACGAAGTGGGCGAACTTGTCGGCGGCGTCGCCGTTCATCGCGCCGGCCATCACGTAGGGATCGCTGGCGACGACGCCGACCGCGTAGCCGCCGATCCGAGCGAAGCCAGTGATGATCGCGCCGCCCCAGTGAGGTCGCATCTCGAAGAATTCCCCGTTGTCGAAGACCAGTTTGAGCAGCTTGCGCGGGTTGTACCCCCGCTTGCGGTTCTCGGGGATGATCCGCAGGAGTTCCTCGACACGGCGGTTGGGATCGTCGCCGTTGTCGACCCGTTCAGTGACGTCACTGGTGGTGTCGGGCAAGTAGGAGAGGAACTTCTTGATCTGGTCGAATGCGTCCTCTTCGTCCTCGGCTTCGTTGTCGACCTGGCCGCTCTGATAGACATGGACCCTCGAACCGCCAAGCTCTTCCTTGTTGAAGGTCTCGCCGATCGCGCGGCGCACCACCGGTGGCCCTGAGGGGAAGATCTGTGACTGACCCTTGATCATCACCGTGAAGTGCGAGAGCAGCGCGAAGGCCGCCGGTGCGCCGGCGACCGAGCCCATGATCCCCGAGGCGACGGGCACCTTGTTCAGCAGGTTGATGTGCCGCCACCAGGTCTGGCCGCCGGGCAGGGCCATGCGGCCCTCTTCCTCGTCGCGCTTGGCGCTGTGCCCGACGCCTTCGATCAGTTGCACGTATGGCAGGCCGTACTGCGACGCGAGCGGAGTTGCGAACTGTGAGGCGCCCTTGGACACGTTGTGCGGCGAGCCGCCCGAGATCGTGAAGTCGTCGCCGCCGATGACAATGTTGCGGCCGTCGATCTGGCCCATGCCCATGACGAACGCGCCCGGCGTGAACTCGCGCAGGTCGCCGTTCTCGTCGTACTCATAGCCGCCGACCAGCGGGCCGGCCTCGAAGAATGAGTCCCGATCGAGGAACTTGTCAATCCGCTCCCGGATTGTGTAGCGGCCGCCGCGGTGTTGTCGCGCGACGCCGTACTCTCCGCCCATCTCGCGGCCGAGTTCCTTGATGTAGTTGATTTCGTCGATCGCGCCTTGCCAGTCCTGTCCCGGCTTCCACGATTCGCGTGTCTGGTCAACGGGCATGTTCAGCCTCCCCACTGGTCAAGGTTCGCAGGCAGTTTACCGCCAGGTTCGGTGCGTCTAGGAGTCAGGCGGCCAGTAGTTGGTCCAGGCCCGGCTGCGGATTCCTTCCGCGACCCGATCGGCAAGCGCTGGACTGTCTGCAGCCACAACCCAGACACTATGCGGCCGGATTACAAGACGCGCGGCTCCGTTCGGGCCGTCCCATTTGTGCAAGTTCGCCGGATCGTCCTGGTCGGGCACGGCCTCGAGAGCGGAGTGGCTATAGAACCAGCCTCTGAGTCCGTTGACCGCCTCCCTGTGATGCGCATCGTGGTCAAACACCACTTGCCAGGTCACGACCTCCGCTGATCCGTCTTGAGATTGCCACAGAGCCATCTGATCCGAACCCCAACCGGTTGCAACAGCCCGAGCCAACGTTGTGAACCTGGTTGTCGTCAGGATCAAGGTGTTCAGCCACTGCTCGCCCATCCGATCGACGATCGGTTCACTCCAATCTGCCTCTGGAAATATCTCTGTGCGCAACCGCTCAAGATCGACGAGTTCCACAGGTTGTTCGTCGAGCCGAAGCTTCTCCGGATGAAGCAGTTGTTCGGTCGACTCGGGCGGATCGAGCAGCAGCGCATCGATGGCTTCCTGACCGCGGTCCTCGCGAAGCGCGGCGAGGACGCTCCTGCCCTGGTCGTATGCGGCGAAGAGATTCTCCGAGTCCTGAGGCGTCAGCGCGTGGTAAGCCCGATACCAAAGGGCCAATTCGGCATTCCGTTCCGGTCCCCACTCAAAGTCGGCCAATCGATCCGACAGCGGCGCATTCAGCAGGTACAACTCGTTCAACGAGGCGTCGCCCTCGACGACCCAGCGGAGCGCCTGGAGCTGATCGGTGGTTTCGACATCCCGATACCAGTCGTGCAGCCGCCAGCCGGTCCACTGATCCTGCAGAAAGTGAACCAGCTCATGGGAGATGACATCAACAAAGACCGCCGGCATTGAGGGTCTTGAGACGATGATCACCTCACCCACGCCGTCTGCGCCCGGTTCGAGCTCGTCCGCGTCGGGGATCTCCCCGTACCAGCCCCAGGCCAGCGTCGCGCTGAGCCAGCTCTGTTCCAGGTCGCTGTAGTCCTCGACATCCTGGCCAAGCAGAATTGCCAGCCGGCTCGCCGGACGGCCCACCGTCCAATCCCGATCCTCGTCCGTCGGGTCTTCCCAGATCTCTTCGAACAGACAGGCGTGATGGCGCAGACTGGTCCGGCTGATCAGAAACACCGGCGGCAGCTCCTGCATGGGGATGCCGCGCACCTGGGCGGTCGCCTCTGCGATGATCCGGACCGCTCGCAGATCTTCGCCTGCCGCAGGAACTAACAGGCTGCGCCAGATGTGCTCTTTGTCGTGGTCGTCGAGCATCGCGCGGAGAGCATCGACCTCGACTTGCTCGTCGCACCAGACGCGTTCGGCCGCAAGGACTTCGAGCATCCGGTCGGCGAAGCGACGCACTGAGCGATAGCTGTAGATGTCCGTTCTGATTGGCTGATCGTCCTCCGAGCCGTCGTCAGGCGCGGTTGCTTCCTCAGCAGCCTGTTGCGCTTGATCCGGGTGCGGAGTTGACTCCTCTGGTGTCTCCAGCGCTCGTGACTCTTGAGTGGCAGTCGGAATCTCGTCGACGCACGCTGCCGAAAATATGGCGGCGAGCCCCAATCCCAGCAGCAGTAGCAGAACGCGAAGCATGGAACGCCCAACCTAACGCGATAGCTCCGGAATCACCTCGCTGCTGAACGCATGCAGTGCGTCCCAGTCCCATGGAGGACGAAGCGTGATGTTCACACGATCGACGCCGGCATCTGCGTAGTCCGCCAGCATGTCGATTGCCTCAGCAGGAGTGCCGACGATTGCGCCGCGCTGGCGGAATGCGTCGCCCGCCGGGCCGAAGACTTCCTCAAAGTGCGCCTGCGCCCTCGGACGGTCCGACTCGTCGGCGGCCAAGTGGAACGAAAGGTTGACGTCGCGCTGGATCTGCGACGGATCGCGACCGACCCGTTCGCACCACTCATCGAGTACGCCCGAGAGTCTCTGCCAGTCAGCGACCGTGAGGTACGGCGCATTCCAGCCGCCGGCATAGCGAGCCACCAGCTGCAGCGTTCGCCGCTCGCCGACGCCGCCGATCCAGATTGGTACCCGATCCTGCAAGGGCTTGGGCTCACAAAGAGCATCATCGAGTTGGAAGTACTCACCGGCGTAGTTGGCTACGGGCTCCTCCCAGAGGGCGCGAAGCACGTGAATGCCTTCCTCCAGACGATCCATGCGCTGACCGATGCGATCGAACCGGATGCCGTAGGCCTCGTACTCCTGAACGTTCCAGCCCGCGCCGAGTCCGACGTCGAGGCGGCCATCGGCGAGATGGTCAATCGTGGCCAGTGCATTGGCGAGGACGGCCGGATGGCGGTAGTCCATTGCCAGGACGCAGGTGCCCACACGGACATGCTCGGTGTCGATCGCGAGGGCGGTCAGGCTGGCCAGGCATTCCAGGTACGGCCCGCGCTTCTCGGTCATCGGCGATTCGTAGAAATGGTCGGAAACGTCAACCCAGGTGAATCCAGCCGTGTCCGCCCAACGCCAGAGCTGGCGGCACTCCCCGATTGTCGTGTTCTGCTGCACCAGGTGGATACCGAATTCCATGTCGCTTTGCCCTCCGCCAACCCGGCTTGAGTCGGGTTTCACCTATGGTTGCAGCGAGCACGAAGACCTCATATTGGAGAGACAACATGACGTCGTCGCGAGACGAAGTACTGCTGCAAGCGGAGTTCGATCGGCGGGTGATGGGCTATGGACGGCTCGCCGTCAGCCTGTTGCTGTTCATCACCCTGGCGGGCATCCCTCTGATTCCGTTCTGGCTGATCTGGAGCGTGTCCTATCTGCCCAGGGCCTATGACCGCTTCAGCGCCCGCCTGACGCCGACTTCGCTGGAACTGACTCGCGGCGTCTACTTCCGCAGCGACAGCACGATTCCGCTGGACCGGATCACCGACGTTCGGCTGCACGATGGTCCACTGATGCGCTTCTGCGGGATTCAAGGGCTCAAGGTCGAGACCGCCGGCCAATCCGGCACGACCGGAGCCGAGGGCAACCTGATCGGCGTCGTTGACGCCCCAGCCTTCCGCGACGCCGTCCTGCGTCAGCGGGAGATCCTCCAGGAGGGCGGACCACCGTCTGCGGCGCCGACGGTCGCCGCGAGCGAAAACGAGTTGCTCGTCGAAATCCGCGATCTGCTCAAGAGCATTGATTCCAAGACTTAAGCAGCCAACCTCCTAGCTCAACGAAAGCGGTGAACGCAATGTCAGAACAGTTCGAGGACTTCCAGGGCCACGTTGGTGTGACGATTGACGAGTCCGAACCGTGGTGGCCGCTGCTGCCGGAGCATGAACATGGGCCTCGCCCAAACGTGCTGATCATCCTCTTCGACGACATGGGATTCGCCCATCTGAATTGCTACGGCTCAACCATCGACACGCCCAACATCAATCGGTTGGCCGAAGAGGGTTTGCGCTACTCCAACTTCCACGTGACTCCACTGTGCTCGCCCACTCGGGCGTCGTTGATGACCGGGCGCAACCACCACGCGGTGGGGATGCGGACGATCGCCAACTTCCACGACACCGGGTTCACCAACATGCGCGCGTCCGTGTCGAAGCACTCGGCGACGCTTGCCGAGATGCTGCAGGCGCGCGGCTACGCCACCTACATGGTCGGCAAGTGGCACCTCAGCCCGGCCGAGGAGAACGGTCCCGCCGGACCCTACGAGAACTGGCCGCTACAGCGCGGATTCGATCGCTACTACGGCTTCCTCTCCGGCGCGACCGACCAGTTCTATCCCGAACTGACGCACGACAATCACCACATCCTTCCGCCCAAATCACCGGAAGAGGGCTATCACGTCACCGAAGACCTGGTCGACAACGGCATCTCCTTCCTGCGCGACAAGCAGTCGCACCGACCCGATCAACCCTTCTTCATGTACTTCGCCCTGGGCGCCGTCCACGAGCCGCACCAGTCGCCGCCCGAGTACGTCGAGAAGTACCGCGGCCGCTTCGACGCCGGCTGGGACGAGGTACGCCGGGAGTGGTACGAACGGCAACTGGCCAGCGGAATCATTCCTCCGGACACCGAACTGGCTGACCGGAATCCAGGAGTCAAGCGCTGGGAAGACCTGTCCGACAACGGCAAGCGCTTCGCGGCGAGGCTGTTCGAAGCATTCGCCGGCTTTCTCGATCACACCGATGCGCAGCTCGGGCGACTGCTTCAACACCTGGAGGACTCGGGACAGCTCGACAACACCATCGTCGTCCTGACCTCGGACAACGGAGCCTCGGGCATGGGCGGACCGATGGGCATGCTCAGCATCGTCGCGGGCGGCAACGGCATCTCGACGAACGATGGCGAACTGATGCAACGGGGGCCCGGTCGCCCTCCCGCGACTGAGGAGGCGGAGCGGCTGGAGGCCTGGCAGTCGAGACTCGACGACATCGGCGGGCCGCGGAGCTGGACCGACATTCCCTGGGGCTGGGCGCAGGTCGCCAACACGCCGCTGCGCTGGTACAAAAGCGACGCCCACGGCGGCGGCGTGCGCGTGCCGCTGATCGTTCGCTGGCCGGAACGGGTGCCGCAAGGCCAGATCCGCGATCAGTTCCACTATGTGACCGACATCGTGCCGACGGTTCTGGACGTACTGGGAGAGTCGGCGCCAGACAGCTACAAGGGGCTCGCCCAGATGCCGGTCCACGGCAAAAGCATGGCCTACACCTTCGAGGATCCCGACGCCGAATCGAACAAGGGCGTGCAGTATTTCGAAATGTGGGGCCACCGCGCGATCTGGATGGATGGCTGGAAAGCGGTCACCCGACACTTCCGCGGCAGGCCCTACGACGAGGATGAGTGGGAGCTGTTCAATCTCGCCGAGGACTTCTCCGAGACCAACAACCTCGCAGACCAGGAACCGGAACGCCTCCAGCGGATGATCCACCGCTGGTGGATCGAAGCCGGCCGCTACAACGTCTTGCCACTGGACGACCGGACGCTGGCCGGAGGGCCGAGCCAACGCCCCGGCAATCCGCACGACGGTCTGCACTATCGCTACTACCCGCCGACCGCCCACCTGCACGGTCGGGTCTCGCCAATGCTCCAGCTCGGCGACTGGACGATCACGGCGGATGTCGAACGAGAGAGCACGGACCAAGAGGGAGTGCTGTTCGCGCACGGCAGCATGGCCGGCGGTGTCTCGTTCTACATCCAGGGCAATCGGCTCTGCCTGGACTTCAACTCGCGGGAAGACGTCACCGTTGGTCGGAGCGATTCTGAGCTTCCGGCTGGAATGACAACTGTGTCGGCAACGCTTGCCTCGAGCGCCGACAAGTCCGGCGTCGTGACACTCTTCGTAGACGGCGAAGAATCAGGAACGATCGCGATTCCCGACACCAGCGGTATCGCCGTGCGCGGCGGCGCCGACATCGGCGCCGATCATTACTCGCCCACTACCGGCAGCTACGAGGCGCCGTTCGAGTTCGCGGGCACCATCCACGTCCTCGATGTCCGGGTAACGCCCAGGGGCACATTGCCACGACCACAGACCCCCAGAGAGGCAAGCGAATCGGGCTGAAGCGGATTCTGAACTCCGTCGTGGCCGCGCCTGACACGCACTTCGCCGAGCCTGATCGCCTATCTTGCGCCTCGATTCGATTCGAAGCGACAGGCGAATGAGATGTCAGAACAGTTTGAAGATTTCAGAGGCCAGGTAGGTGTCACCTTCGAGGAGTCGGAACCCTGGTGGCCGTTGCTGCCCGAAGATGAGCATGGCCCTCGGCCGAATGTGCTGATCATCCTCTTTGACGACATGGGCTTCGCCCATCTCGGCTGTTACGGCTCGACGATCGATACCCCCAACATCGACAAACTGGCCGACGAGGGCCTGCGCTACTCCAACTTCCATGTGACGCCGCTCTGCTCGCCGACCCGGGCCTCGCTACTCACGGGCCGCAATCACCACGCCGTGGGCATGCGCACGATCAGCTTTCACGACACCGGGTTCACCAACATGCGATCCGCGGTCTCGAAGCACTCGGCGACCCTGGCGGAGATGCTGCGGCCGCGCGGCTATGCGACCTACATGGTCGGCAAGTGGCACCTCAGCCCGGCCGAGGAGAACGGCGCAGCCGGTCCCTACGATCACTGGCCGCTGCAGCGAGGATTCGACCGCTACTACGGCTTCCTCGCCGGCGCGACCGATCAGTTCTATCCCGAACTGACCGAGGACAACCGACACATCACTCCGCCCAGCCGTCCCGAGGACGGCTATCACATCACGGAGGATCTGGTCGACCATGCGATTCAGTTCATCAGGGACAAGCAGTCGCACCGGCCTGAGCAGCCGTTCTTCACCTATCTCGCTCTCGGCGCCGTGCACGAGCCGCACCAATCCCCGCGCGAGTACGTCGAGAAGTACCGAGGTCGCTTCGACGCCGGCTGGGACGAGATCCGCCAGGAGTGGTACGAGCGTCAACTCGCCAGCGGAATCATCCCGCCCGACACGAAGCTGGCCGACCGAAACCCGGGCGTCGAGCGCTGGGACGACCTCTCCGAAGACGCCAGGCGATTCGCCGCACGGCTCTTCGAAGCGTTCGGAGCGTTCCTCGACCACACCGACGCGCAGCTCGGCCGCCTCTTTGAGTACCTGGAAGACTCGGGACAGCTCGACAACACCATCGTCATGCTCACGTCGGACAACGGCGCCTCCGGCATGGGCGGGCCGATGGGCATGTTCAGCCTGGCCCAGGGCGGCCATGGCATTTCCTCCAACGAGGGCGGCTTGCTGAACATTCCGATGGGCGACCAGGGATCGATGCACGACGAACGCCTGGCCGCCCTGCAAGCGCGACTCGATGACGTCGGCACGGCGCGCAGCTGGACCGACGTCCCCTGGGGCTGGGCCCAGGTCGCCAACACACCGCTGCGCTGGTACAAGAGCGACGCGTACGGCGGCGGGATCCGCGTACCGCTGATCGTTCGCTGGCCGGAACGCGTGCCTCAGGGGCAAATCAGGAACCAGTTCCATCACGTGACCGACCTGGTACCGACCGTGCTCGATGTACTCGACGAGGAAGCTCCGAAAGCACACCAAGGGCTCGCGCAGATGCCGATCCACGGCAAGAGCCTGGCCTACACGTTTGCGGACCCCGACGCGCCGTCGAACAAGGGCGTTCAGTACTTCGAGATGTGGGGCCACCGCGCGATCTGGATGGACGGCTGGAAAGCCGTCACCCGACATTTCCGCGGCACCCCCTTCGGGGAAGACCAGTGGGAGCTGTTCAACCTCGAGGAGGACTTTTCCGAGCTCCACGACCTGTCCGGCGAAGAGCCCGATCGCCTGCAGCGCATGATCGACCGCTGGTGGATCGAAGCGGGCCGCTACAACGTGCTCCCGCTCGACGACCGACTACCCACGCTGGGCCTCCCCAGCCCGAAGCCCGGCGGACCGCACGAGGGTCTGCACTACCGCTTCTACCCGCCCGTCTCTCACTTGCATGGCCGCGTTGCGCCGGTCATCCACATCGGCGACTGGCAAATCACCGCCGAGATTGATCGCACCAGCAGCGACCAGGAGGGCGTGCTCTACGCCTCGGGCAGCATGGCCGGCGGCGTCTCGCTCTACGTGCAGGACAACCGCCTCTGCCTCGACTACAACTCGCGTGAGAATCACACCATCGGCCGATCCGACGCCGAACTGCCGATCGGCAAGTCGACCCTGTCGGCCAGGATGACCTCGAACGAGGCCAGGGAAGGTGTTGTGAACTTCACGGTCAATGGCCGAGACGCGGGGCAGGTGGAGATCGCAGACATCACAGGAATCGGCGTGAGAGGCGGCGCCGACGTCGGAGCTGACAACTACTCCCCCGTCTCAGACACCTACGCAGCCCCCTTCGAGTTCACCGGAACGATCCACGTCGTAGATGTCAAAATCGAGCCGAAGGTCAAACTGCCAAGGACGATGACGCTTGAGGAGGCGTCGGAGGCCGGCTGATAGATTCGCCTGCGGCGGCTTCGGTGAGTCGATAAACGCAACGTCCCCGGCTGTTGGGCCGGGGACGCCAAGCGGGTGACTAGAGCTGAATCATCCCCGACCGTGCCTTAGGAGCTTGCCCGGGGTGGCTCCGGTTTCCTGGCCGTCCTGCATGGTGACCTCTCCGTTGACGAGGATCCACTTGTAGCCGTGCGGCTTCTGGACTCGGCGCCATTCGCCTCCGGGGAAGTCGAAGACGATCTCGCCCTGGAATTCAGGATCGAGCTTCAGTTCGTCGAGGTTGTAGACGACCACGTCGGCCGGGGCGCCTTCGACCAATGAGCCACGGTTCGTGAACCCTCCCGCGCGTGCCGGCAAGTAGGAGAGCCGGTAGTGAGCTTCCTCGAGGGTGATCTTGCCCGTGTCGCGCACCATCCACATGAGGAAGTCGGTTGGGTATGAGCCTGCGGTGAGGAACTTGGTGTGCGCACCGCCATCGGAGACGCCCGGAATCGTGTATGGCGATTCCATGATCTCGGCCATGTGCTCTTCGTTGGCGTTCGTCACCTCGGTCAGGAACTCGGCCTTGAGGTCCGTGGCCAGCGCGAGGTCGAGCATCGCGTCGATCGGGTGCTTGCCCATCTTCTCGCCGACCTGGGCGAGCGTCAGTCCGACATACTCTTCCAGCTCGGGCTTGGCCTCGAGGTGCTGGATCATGACCCGCTCGATCGAGCCGCCGATGGCCTGCGTCTGCCCCAGCTTCTCGATCGCATCGTCCATCTCATCCTTAAGCCGCTGCCGCACATCCGGATCGGCGAACTTGGACATCTTCTCTTCGATCGTGCCGGTCGTGGCGTAGTTCCAGGCCGGTGACGAGTCGTAGAGGTTCCAATCCTCAAGCGTGTAGGCGAAGGCCGAGCGGATCGTAAAGGCCTGACCGAAGATGCGCTCGCCGCGGTCGTTGCACTCATGCAGCCACTTGAGCGACTTGGTGTGAGCGTCCGGCCGCTGCATGCTCGGCGCGATCACGTTGTGCAGGATCGGCCGTCCCGAGACCTCGGCCAGCTTCGCCTCAAAGGCGAGGTCGGACTTGATGTCGCCCGTCGCCTGGGTGATCTGGATGAAGCCTTCGTCGCGGTCGCGCAGGACTTCGGCCAGGGCCAGACACTCGTTGTCCGACATGATGTCGGTCACCATCGGCGTGCCGTCGTAGTCGGCCTGGACCGAGTTCTCACCCAGTCGCTGGGTCGACCAGCCGCAGGCGCCGGCGTCCATCGCTTCGTGCAGCAGACGCTGCATCTCGGCGATTTCGTCGTCGGTTGCGCGTCGACTCTTGGCCGCTTCCAGACCCATCACCCAGATCATCAACGGGGCGATCGGCATGTACGAGAGGCAGTTCACGCCCTTGGGGATGCGGTCGAGGGTGTCGAGCCACTCGGGGAAGGAGATCCAGTCCCAGAGCATGCCTTCCTTCATCGAGTCGAAGGGAATCGCCTCTGTGCGCGACATGGTCAGCATGGCACGGTCGCGCTCCTCTGCACGCACCGGCGCGAAGCCGAAGCCGCAGTTGCCGAGCACCACTGATGTGACACCGTGCCAGCCTGAGATCGTGCAGTATGGATCCCACTGGATTTGCGCGTCGTAGTGCGTATGCAGGTCGACAAACCCGGGCGCGACGATCATGCCATCGGCTTCGAGGAGTTGATCGGCGTCTGCGGGGTCCATCTTGCCGCCGATCTGGGTGACGACCCCATTCTTGATCCCGACGTCCGCCACAAATCGTGGGACACGGGTCCCGTCGACGACCGTGCCGCCGCGAATCAGAACGTCAAACTTCGCCATCTCAGTCTCCTTGTGCTGCTGGTTCCCGTTTCAGGTGAGTATGAGCGATCAGCCGCGACCGTGTCGCAGCAACTTGCCTGGTGTGCTGCCGGTCGATTCTCCGTCTTCGAACGTGACTTCGCCGTTGACCAGGATCCAGCGGTAGCCGTCTGGTCGTTGCACCCGACGCCATTCGCCGCCGGGGAAGTCGTAGACAATCTCGCCGGTCCACTCCGGCGTGATGTTGAGTGCGTCGAGGTCGTAGACGACCACATCGGCCGGCGCGCCTTCGACCAGCGTGCCGCGATCCCGGAATCCGGCCGCGCGGGCGGGCAGATTGCTCAACCGGTAGTGCGCCTCTTCCAATGTGAGTTGGCCGGTGTCGCGGACCAGCCACATGAGGAAGTCGGTCGGATATGAACCGGCCGTGAGGAACTTGGTGTGCGCGCCGCCGTCGGACACGCCGGGGATGCAGTACGGCGAGGTGATCATCTCGGCCGTCCACTCATCGTTTTGTTCGCGCATCGGCGTCAGGAACTCCGCCTGCAGGTCGGTCTCCAGCGCGAGGTCGAGCATCGCGTGGACGGGGTGATATCCGCGAATCTCAGCGACTTGGCCCACCGTCATCCCGACCAACTCTTCCAGCTCGTCCTGGTGAGCCAGATCCTGGATCAACAGTTCCTCGATCGGCCCGCCGAGCGCCTGGGTCTGGCCAAGCTTCTTGATTGCCTCATCGATCTCGGCGATGATTCGCTCCCGCACTTCAGGATCCGCCATCTTGGCCTTGCGCTCATCACGCGTTCCTGTGGTGGCGTAGTTCCAGGCCGGCGAGGAGTCGTACAGATTCCAGTCCTCCAGCGTGAAGGTGAAGGCGGCGCGGATCGTGGCGGCCTGCCCGAAGATCCGCTCGCCGCGGGCGTTGCACTCCTCCAGCCACTTCATCCGGTTGCGATGCAGGTCGGGATTCTTCGGGTTGACGGCGATCAGGTTGTGCAAGATAGGCCGCTTCGCTGCCGCCGCCAGCTCCGATTGGAACTCCAGATCCTTGTCCAGGTCGCCTGTGAACTGGGTGATCTGGATGAAGCCCTCGTCGCGTTCTGCCAGGACCTCTGCCAGCGCAAGGCACTCGCTGTCCGACATGATGTCGGTCACCATCGGCGTGCCGTCGTAATCGGCCTGGACCGAATTCTCTCCCAGCCGCTGCGTCGACCAACCGCAGGCACCGGCGTCCATCGCCTCGTTGAGCAGACGCTTCATCTCGGCGATTTCGTCATCGTTGGCGCGCCGCGACTTAGCCGCTTCGAGGCCCATGACCCAGGTCATCAGCGGCGCGAGCGGCATGTAGGACAGGCAGTTGACGCCCTTGGGGATCCGATCGAGCGTGTCGAGGAACTCGGGGAATGTGACCCAGTCCCAAATCATCCCTTCCTTCATTGAGTCAAACGGAATCGCCTCGGTGCGCGACATGGTCAGCATCGCGCGGTCGCGTTCCTCGACCCGCACCGGAGCAAAACCGAAGCCACAGTTTCCCAGCACGACCGACGTCACCCCATGCCAGCCGGAAATCGTGCAGTACGGATCCCACTGGATCTGAGCGTCGTAGTGCGTGTGCAGGTCAACGAAGCCAGGCGCCACGATCAGGCCGTCGGCGTCGAGCACCTGCTCGGCGTCGATGGCGTCCATCTTGCCGCCAATCTGGGCAACCACACCGTCCTTGATCCCAACATCGGCGACAAACCGGGGGACACTGGTCCCATCAACAACCGTCCCACCCCGAATCAGAACATCAAACTTCGCCATCAGAATCTCCAAGCGATCCAGACATCGCGCATACGCGCAACCCACGGTTGCTCGGAGGATAAGGAAATCAGATCGCCGTCGTCGTCAAACGAAATCCGCCATTCCCGCTTGCGCTGGAGTGACGGAATGTGAGTTCGGTGGAGAGTTAGCGTGTGGAGGCTAAGTCGAATGCTGGCGCCTCGGCAGGCCTCTGCTACGAGCGTCCCCTATAGTACTCAGCATGAAGCAGTGTGTGCTTGGAGGAGCTGAACCGCGGGCTGTTGCCCGCGGAGTGCTCGTGGCCTGATCGGCGGCCGCCTCCCAGATCGTGCTGGTGAGCAATAGCGGCCACGTCAACGCACCCGTTCAATCCCTGCTCTGACCACTGGAGTTTCCCGTTATGGCTGACCGAGTCCGAATCTTTGATACCACCCTGCGCGACGGCGAACAGGCCGCCGGCGTCTCCTTCTCCGCCGAGGAGAAGCTGCAGATCGCCAAGCTGCTCGAGCGCATGGGCGTCGACTGCATCGAGGCCGGCTTCGCCGCCGCCTCGCCGGCCGACTTCGACGCCGTCAACCGCATCGCCCGCGAGGTCCGCGGGACACAGATCGCCACCCTCTGCCGCGCCGTGCCCAACGATGTCGACCAGGGCTGGGAGGCGATCCGCGACGCCGAGAATCCTCGCATCCACGTCTTCCTCTCCTCCTCCGACATCCATATCGCGCACCAGCTGCGCAAGGACCGTGAATCGGTGCTGCAACAGGCCCGCGAAATGGTCGCGCGGGCCAAGCAGTACACCAGCGACGTCGAGTTCTCGCCGATGGACGCGACCCGCTCGGATGTCGACTTCGTCCGCCGCATGCTGCGCGAGGTGATCGAGGCGGGCGCGACGACGATCAATATTCCCGATACCGTCGGCTACGCCATCCCCGACGAGTTCGCCCGCTTCATCACCGGCATCCTCGAGGATGTGCCGGGAGCGGATAACGTCGTCGTTTCAGTGCATTGCCACAACGACCTCGGCCTCTCGACGGCCAACTCGCTGGCCGCCGTCGGCGCCGGCGCTCGGCAGGTGGAATGCACGATCAACGGTCTCGGCGAACGAGCGGGCAACACCTCGCTCGAGGAGACCGTGATGGCAATCCGCACCCGCGCCGACCACCTCGGCGTCGAAATCGGCGTCGACCCTCAGTACCTGGTCCCGGCCTCGCGCATGGTCCAGGACTTCGCCGGCATGCACGTGCAGCCGAACAAGGCGATCGTCGGACTCAATGCGTTCCGCCATCAGTCCGGGATTCACCAGGACGGCGTGGTCAAGATGCGCGAGACCTACGAGATCATGGACCCCAAGGAGGTCGGCTGGGTCGAGGGCTCGCAGTTCGTGCTCTCAAAGCTCTCCGGACGGGCGGGATTCCGCTCGCGACTGGAGGACCTGGGCTATGAACTGGACGCCGACGAGTTGAAGGCGGCGTTCGATCGCTTCCAGCAGCTCGCCGACCGCAAGACGGTGGTTGACGACCGCGACCTCGAGGCGATCGTCATGGACCGGCTCGGCCAACCGACCGAAGGCTGGCAGCTCGTATCGATCGACATCTCCGCGGGCACGACGGCCACGCCGTCGGCGACGGTCACGCTGCGATCGCCGGACGACGAAGAGTGCTCCGGCGCCAAGACCGGTACCGGTCCGGTCGATGCGATCTACCAGACGATCCGCGAACTGACCGGCGTCGAAGACGAGCTTGAGGAGTACAGCGTCACGAGCATCACCGAGGGACTCGACGCCCAGGGCGACGTCACGATTCGCATCCTCATCGATGGCGCCACGCACACCGGCCGGGCCGCAGACCAGGACATCCTGGTCGCCTCGGCTCGGGCTTACATCAACGCGATCAACCGTCACGTCAGCGGACAGACCGGCGCGACCGCCGCCGCGACGCAGGAGCGGACGCCGTAGCTCTCAAACATCCGACCGCAGAATCGACCGCTGAGGAGTGACCCATGGCCGGACGTACTGTTGCTCAGAAAATCTGGGACGAGCACCTGATCCGCAGCGTGGAGGGCCAGCCCGACCTGCTCTACATCGACCTGCACCTCGTGCATGAAGTCACGTCGCCGCAGGCGTTTGAAGGTCTCCGGCTGAGCGGTCGGAGCGTGCGGCGCCCTGACTTGACGCTCGCGACCCAGGATCACAACGTCCCGACCGACACGCGGATCGAACCGTATGCCGACCCACTCTCGCAACAGCAGGTCGAATCGCTGCGCGCCAACTGCGAAGAGTTCGGCGTGCCGCTCTACGACACGCTCGACCCGCGCCAGGGGATCGTTCACATCATCGGGCCGGAACAGGGCCTGACCCAGCCCGGCCTGACGATCGTCTGCGGCGACAGCCACACCTCAACTCACGGAGCCCTGGGTGCACTGGCCTTCGGCATCGGTACCTCGGAGGTCGAGCACGTGCTCGCGACGCAGACATTGCCGCAGGCGCCGCTCAAGCAGATGTCGGTTGAGGTCACGGGCGAACTGCCCGATGGTTGCTCGGCCAAGGATGTGATCCTGACGATCCTCAACACGATCGGCACCGGCGGCGGTGTCGGGCACGTGATCGAATACCGCGGCGACGTGATTCGCAACCTCTCGATGGACGGCCGGATGACGGTCTGCAACATGACCATCGAAGGCGGCGCCCGCGCCGGACTGGTCGCGCCGGACGAGACGACGATCCGCTACGTCAAGGGGCGTCCGCACGCTCCGACCGGCGACGCCTGGGACGATGCGGTCGAGCGCTGGAGTGAACTGGTCACCGATGAGGACGCCAACTTCGACAAGGAAGTGGTGATTGACGGCGCTGAGATTGCGCCATTCGTCACCTGGGGTACCAATCCAGCACAGAGTGCGCCGGTCACGGGCTCGATACCAGACCCGGCCAGCCTAGCCACTGCGTCGGCGCAAGAGTCGGCGGAGCGGGCACTGGCCTACCAGGGCCTGACCGCCGGCACGCCAATCAGCGACATCGCCATCGACCGCGTGTTCATCGGTTCTTGCACCAACGGCCGGATTGAAGATCTGCGCGCGGCCGCCGCTGCGATCAGTGGTGGACACGTCGCAGACGGCGTCAACGCGATGGTCGTGCCGGGCTCGGGGCTGGTGAAGGTGCAGGCCGAAGAAGAAGGTCTCGCGGATATCTTCCGCGACGCCGGCTTCGAATGGCGGGACGCAGGCTGCTCGATGTGCCTGGGTATGAACCCCGACATCCTCAGCCCTCAAGAGCGCTGCGCTTCAACCAGCAACCGAAACTTCGAGGGCCGACAGGGCCCCGGAGGCCGGACTCACCTGGTCAGCCCGGCGATGGCCGCCGCCGCCGCGGTCGCCGGCCACTTCGTCGACGTGCGCAGCCTTTAGTCACGAGTATCAGCGCCAGAGGGCGAGTTCTTCGTCTCGTTCCTCGGTGACGGTTCGCACATCGGGGCCGAAGACCATCGTGTAGGGCCGGTCGGCTCGGTACTGGGGCCAGCCAGGCAGGGCGTTCGTGGTCGGATTTCCGCTGCGAGCGAAGTTGATCCAGGCGTCCATCATGAAGCCGCTGAGCTGGTCGACCTGTGGATCGTCGCCGACGAAGTCGCGCATCAATTCGTTCGTTCCCCAGATCAAGGGCACATCGAGTGCGTGCGGCGACTCCAGTCGTCCCTCGAACATGGGCGACTGCTGTTCCACCAGATACGAATACGTGCCACCCGAGGCGCGCTCCCGCGCATCGAGCAGTCGTCGAGTTGAGCCTCGGTACTGGCGATCGGTCATCACCGCGTTGTAGATCGCCAGGGGGTCGGTCGTCTCTCCGCGCTGGATGCGAAGCAACTGGTATGTCTCGTAGCATTCGCCGGCGCGTTCGCTCCCGCCGACCAGCGGCGCCAACAACTCCAGTGCCCGTTCCTCGTTCATGTCGTCTAGCCCGGACATGGCCGACAGCAACGTGAACTCATTGCGCATCGTCCCGGCGAGCAGATCAACGTTGCCACCGCGACCCTCGTTCACAGCGTCGATCGGCATGGCGTCGAGGAAATCGTCCTCGATCACGGCATTGAACAGCCCATGCAGACCAGCAGCGGGATTGATCGCCGGGTCGGCCGCCGCCAGCACAGTCTGTGCAGTCAGAATCTCCTCGACCGACAAGCTGCGCAAGTCCTCGGCCGACGGTTGCTCGAGCCCGAGTTCGCGGTAGTAGAAGGGCAGCATCTCGCGGACCGAGTCGCGCGAGTGGAGCCGGTCGGCTGCGCCGCTCTGGATGATCGCGTGGTGAAAGAGGCCTCCTGCAAGCGGCGATGCGAGCAGAATTCCGACGGCGATGCCGCCCGCCGACTCGCCGAAGATCGTGACATTGGAGGGGTCTCCGCCGAATCCGGCGATTTCGTCTTGAACCCAGCGGAGCGCGGCGAGCATGTCGTGGAAACCGAAGTTTCCCTCGGTCTCTTCCCCGTCGGCAAGCACCGGATCGGGTAGGAAGCCAAGCGCTCCCAGGCGGTAGTTGATCGTCGCGATCACCACGTCGCCACGAGCGGCAAGCGGCGCGCCGTCGTAGGCCGGTGACGACCCCGATCCGCTGCTCAGTCCGCCTCCGTGGATCCAGACCATGACGGGCCGCCGGCGATCGTCGAGCCCGGGCGTCCAGACGTTGAGGTAGAGGCAGTCTTCCGAGGTCCGCTCCTGGCTGTGTCCCATGATTCCCGCGAATGGCCCGGCCGCCGGACGGGGCGGCTGGATCGAGACCGGCCCGAACTCCAGAGCATCGCGGACGCCATCCCACGGCTCGAGCGGCTGCGGCCGACGCCAGCGAAGTTCGCCCACCGGCGGCTGCGAGTAGGGCACACCGCGGAACACGTGTACACCGCCTTCGGCTTGCCCACGCAGTTGTCCCCGTTGCGTCTGGACGGTTGTCGGATTCCCGGGCATGAGATGCTCCTACTCGAGCAGGTCTGAACTCCAGATCTCCCGCTCAACCTCTCGGTCTTCGCGGACAGTCTTGACGTCGGGGCCGAGGGCCATCGTGTAGCGCTGGTCGGCTCGGTACTGAGGCCAGCCGGGGAGCGCGTTCGTGGTTGGATTTCCGCTGCGAGCGAAGCTGATCCAGGCGTCCATGGCGAAGCCCGAGAGCTGATCAGTTTGTGGATCGTCGCCAATGAAGGGTCGCATCTGGTCGCCGGTGCCCCAGACGAACGGAATGTCGATCGCATGCGGCGCGCGCAGTCGACCGTCCATCGCCGGCGACTGCTGGTTGAACATGTAGGCAAACGTTTTGCCCGAGCCCTCGAGTGCGCTGTGCGCGTCCAGCAGACGATCCGAAGGAATGCGGAAGACGTAGTCGGTCATCACCGAGTCGTACACCGTCAGCGGGTCCGAACCGTCCCCGCGAGCAGCTCGGGCGTCTCGATAGTGATCGTAGAGATCGTTCGCAACATCGGCGTCGCCCGCCGTCACAGTCAGAGCGCCCCTGGCGCTGGCTTCATCCATCTCGTTGACGCCCTGGAGCGCCGCCAGCAGTGTCCACTCGTCCTCGATCGTTCCACAGAGCAGATCGACATCCCTGCTTCGACCATTGCGGACGGCCTCGATGGGCAGGGTCTCGAGGAATCCGCCTTCGACGACCGGCGAGAAGGCCATCAGGTATCGGCCGGTCAGCGCATTGGTTGCAGGGTCGGCCATCAGTGCGTTTTGCGCGTCGAGCATGTCCTGCGCCGGAATGCTGCGCAGGGAATCGGCGTCGTCGGGACTGACCTCAAGGACGGCGCAATAGCGGCGGCAGACTTCCTCAGCGATGTCGGTCGGCAGCGAGTGATGTCCGGCGCCCGACTGCGGGATGGCCCGGTGAAACAGTCCCTCCGCTTCGGCAGCGCCCATCAGCACGCCGACGCTCATGCCGCCGGCCGACTCACCAAAGATCGTGACGTTGTTGGGGTCGCCGCCGAACTCGCTGATGTGGTCGCGCACCCACTGCAGCGCCGCGACCTGGTCACGCATGCCATAGTTTCCGGACTGCGGATCGTCGCCGTCGGTCAGGGCCTGGTTGTAGAGGTAACCCAATGCTCCGAGTCGGTAGTTGATCGTGACCACGACCACGTCGCCGCGGCGGGCCAGGTGCTGCCCGTCATAGATCGGCGTCGCGCCCGAACCGCCGGAGAATCCGCCGCCGTGGATCCAGAACATGACCGGACGGTTGGCGTCGTCCAGACCGGGCGTCCAGATATTGAGCGAGAGGCAGTCTTCGTCGACCGGCATCTCCCAGGCGCCGAGCAGCTCGAGCCCGGACATGAACGTCTGCATTGAGCCGGGCCCGACCTCGTTCGCTTCCTTGACGCCGTCCCAGGGCTCGGGAGGTCGCGGCGCGCGGAACCGCAGTTCGCCGACCGGCGGTGCGGCGAAGGGGATGCCGCGGAAAACGTGTAGGTCGTCCTCGGTCTGTCCCTGGAGCCGGCCGTACTTGGTAGTGACGATAGGTGGCATTGCTTCGTCCTTTCCGGACGATTTCTGATTCGTCGGTGTGAGCGATAGCCTGCGCTGGCAGACTGGCAGTCATGATAAGGCGGCTCGCGATGGCAATCGGGCAGATCGGGCTGGGACTGGACTTCTCACTGGGGATGACATTCGAGGATCAGCAGACGCTCGCGCGTGAGGCGGCGGATCTGGGTTACCAGTCGCTCTGGACGCCCGAAGGCGCTGGGCTCGATTCGTTCCACCTGTGCGCGATGCGCGACCAGGCCAGCGGACTAGCCACCGGGATCGGCGTCTGCCCGATCGCCTACCGCTCGCCAGTCGCGTTTGCGATGTCGGCTGGGACGGTGTCTGCGATGAGCGGCGGCAAGTTTTCACTGGGGATCGGCTCGGGCGGAATCTACCGGGCGGATGCGCGCCGGCAACTCGGGTTGCCGCGCCGCTCGACTCTCGGCGTAATGCGCGAGTACACGGCGGCAGTGAAGGGCCTCTTGTCCGGCGAATCGGTCACGATCCAGGGCGAGGCCGTGCAATACGACGGTGTACAACTCGGCTTCCGTCCGCCGCCGACGCCGGTACTGGTCGGCGCCCTGGGACCGCAGATGATCCAGCTGGGCGCGGAGGTCGGAGACGGCGCGGTACTCAATTGGTGTGACCCCGAGCGCGTCAGCTGGAGCCGCGACCGGTTGAACGAAGGCGCGGCCAAAGCCGGCAAGCGACCCGAGGACGTCCAGCTCGTTGAATACATCCGCATCTGCGTCGATGACGACGTTGAGACCGCGCGAATGTCATATGCCAGGTCGATGCTCGGCTACGCGCTGGGACAGGACGTGGCATCGGCGCGTTTGCGCAAGTTCGCGTACCGCGCCCACTTCGAGCGGATGGGTTTTACCGACGAGTTGGCCTCCCTCGACGACATGCGCCGCAGCGGGGCCTCAGCTGATGATGTCGCAGCAGCGGCGTCGGAGGAGCTGCTCACCAGAGTCGGCTACTACGGCAACGCCTCGGCGGCGAAGGCCGCGTTTGAGGCATTGGCCGAAGGTCTGGACACTGCGATTGTGCGGGTCGTTGCAGCGCGGCCGGGGTTGGACGCAGTCAGAGCGGTCATGCGCGCCTGCGCGCCGAATGGTTAACGGGACGCCTCCTCGAGCGCATCCGCGAGGATATCCAACGCTTGGTCAATCTGATCCTCAGTCGTGCTCGCCGGTGGGACAAAGCGAAGGACTGAGCCTTCTCGTCGGACGCTGAAGATGAGCCCGTTCTGCAGGCAACGCTCGGTGATTGCCTTGCCTTCGGTCGTCGCTGGTTCCCTGGTCTGGCGGTCCCGAACGAGTTCGATGCCCTGCAACAGGCCGCGGCCACGGATGTCACCGATGATCTCGAATCGTTCCGCCAGCTCGTGGAGCTTCGACTTCAGGTAGCTGCCCAAACCCCGCGCCTGAGCCGCGAGATCCTCCTCTTCGAGCACATCGAGCGTCGCGCTACCAGCGGCGCAGGCGAGAGGGTCGTTCGAGTGCGAATGCGTGACGATGAATTCATCCGCCACGACCCGCTGCTCGATCTCGGCGGAGGTTGTGACCGAGGAGATGCAAATGCCGCCGCCGAAGTGTTTGGCCAGGGTGATGATGTCGGGGACGACGCCTTCATGCTCGAAGGCAAATGTGTCGCCGGTCTTGCCCAGGCCGGTCTGCTCCTCGTCGAGGATGAGCAGCATGCCGCGTTCCTCGCAGCGGCGCTTGAGCTCTGGCAGCCAACCGATTGGCGGCTCGATTACGCCGCCCGCCGAGAAAATCGGCTCGGTCAGCACAGCGGCCGGACGTGACGTTGTCTGGGCGTCAATCAGCTCAAACGATGCGTCGAGGCAGGCCAACTCGCAAGTCTCGGGCTCAAGGTTGATCGGACAGCGGTAGCAATAGGGCGCGAGCATCGCCATCAGCCCGGGCTGCGGCGGACCATAGCCTCGATGCCAACCAGCGAATGTCAATGATCTAGTGGTATCCGACATGCCGTGGAACGAAGTGTGGGGACTGACAATCTCGATGCCGCCGGTGTACTTCCTGGCGATGTTGATGGCCGCCTCGTTGGCGTCGGCGCCCGACTGCAAGAACATGCTCATCTGCAACGGGTCGGGTAGGAGCTTGCCAAGCCGTTCGGCGAGTTCGATCTCCTTGTCGTTGTAGTAGCTGCTATGCGCATGAATCAGCGTGTCGCAGGCATCGGCGACGGCCTCGACGATGGCCGGGTGGTTGTGACCTAACCAGGCGCACATCTGGCCGGAATTGAAATCGAGGTACGTCTTGCCGTTGACGTCCTCGACCTCTGAGCCTGAGCCGCGTACGAAAATCGGGCCGGAACCAGACTTGTCCATGCGGCCGCCGAACGAGAATCGACGGGCGGATTCGAGCAGTTCCACTTCGGACTTCACGACTCCGTCAGACCGGAAGCGCTAGGCGCAGGCCTCGTCGTCGAGGTCCCAGCGGTTGTACTGCGGGTCAGGTTCCTCGGCGAGGGCGGTTCGAGCGTCGAGCCACATCTGACGCCACTTCGCGGCGTCGGCGAGGACCGCGTCGGGGTCTTGCTGACTTCGGGCAACGAAGCCAGGGAAGGCTTCACGACCGGTCGGCTGGCCGGGCGGGTGGTAGCGAAGGTCGAAGCTCCAGCGGATGCGGTCGCTGAGGTTGGGCAGCGCGGCGTGGATCGTCTTGCGATGCAGGAACAAGCAACCGCCGGCCGGCAGCGGGACGGCTCGGGCGCTGTCTTCGCCGGGCAGGATCGTGGACGGAATGTTCAGTCCCTGCACGCCGCCGCAGTGGGTCAGCACCTCGCCCCGGTGCGAGCCGGGAATCACCTGCAAGCAGCCGTTCTCGACGTCGGTGTCCATCAGCGGGAACCAGACCGTGAGCATGTCGGTGTCGTCGGCCGAGGCATTGATCACGCCGGAGTCCTGGTGCCAGGGAGTGGCGCCGTAGATTACGTTGCCGTCGGCGTCGCGCGGCGCGATCGACTCGGGCACCTTGACCCGCACGTGCTGCACCGGATTCGAGTAGATCTCAGGCCCGACGAAACACTCAACCGTGTCGAGCAGACTGGGATTGGTCAGCGCGTCGAACACGGCCGGCCCTGCCCAGAACGGGGTGTCTGCCTTGATCCCCTTCTGCGGCAGGGAGAAATCGAAGTACTGCGCATGCACCTTCTGAGACTCGACGTATACCTTCGAGACTCGCTCACCAAACGGCAGCCCGGCGTAGGTGTCCAAGATTGCGCCCTGTGCGTGGAGATCGTTGGCGAGCACATCCAGCACGTCCGCATACTCGTCCATCACGGGATTGATCACTTCGGCGGGGTCGAAGACCTCGTCGACCGCGAGGAATCCGAATGTTTCGAAGTGGTCAAGCTGTTCGGCGGTCAGGGTCGGCATGGGCGCTCTCGTGGCGTTCGCTGCTGTTCGGCTTTGTTCGAAGGTTAACGGCTCCGAGCGGGGTGGCGGACAACTGTCCGGCCCCGCTCGGAGTCGTTCTCGTCCCTGGGGACGTCTTAGGTCTTGAGCTTCTGGATCGCGGACAACGTTCCTTCGCCGCGCAGCTCGGCGGAGCCGACCGGCCAGTTGACGTTGGCGGCCGTCATCGTTGCCGCCGACACCTCGGTCAGGAACAACCAGGAGTAGTTGTCGTAGAACGTGATGTAGAGCTCTGCGAGCAAGCGAGCGCGCTCGGCCGGATCGAGGGCCTGATTCTGGGCCTGGTACAGTTCTTCGATCTCGGTTTCCGGGTACACGCTGACGGCGTAGAAGCCGCTCTCGGTGACGCCAGAACCGATTACCGTTTCCGGCTCGGCAATGGTGTTCGTGAAGAACCAGAACATGCCCGGTAATTCGAATGTGCGCACCGTGCGGAAGTACTCCGAGCTCAGGTACTCCTTGATCGTGGTGCGGATGCCGACGGCCTCCAGGTACTCCTGGACCGGCAGCGCCATGATCGGCACGATTGGCTGGAAGTCGGTGACGATGTGCAGGTCGACATCGAGTCCGTCCGGATAACCGGCCTCTTCGAGCAATGCTTTGGCCCGCTCGGGGTCGTAGCCGTGGTATCGCGATTCGAGGGCTTCGCCGGGGTAACCGATCGTGCCGCGGTAGGGACCGAAGGCCGGGCCTTCGGAGCCGGTTAGCAATCCGTCGATAATCTCTTGCCGGTTGATGGCGAGATTGGCGGCCTCGCGAACGCGAATGTCGAGGAACGGGTTGGGCACGCCGTCAACCTCGGCCACTGAGTCATGCGTGTTGAACATGATGTAGTGGGTCGGCTGACCGGACGGCTGGTAGAGCACCTTGAAGTTGGGGTTGTCGCGATACGGCTCGACCACGTCGGTCGGGAGGTTGTAGATGGCGTCGATCTCGCCGGCCTCAATACCCGCGATCTGGGCCAGCGGCTCGGGCCGAATCTGGACTTCGAAGTCCTTGTACCAGGGCAGCCGCGGGTTGGTCAGGCCGTCGCGCGGCTTGTGGTAATCGTCGTTGCGTGTCCAGTTGGCGCCGACATCCGGGTCAGAATCGACGAAGCGGAACGGTCCCGTGCCCATCGCGAAGACGGCATCGACGTACGCGTCTCCGTGTTCCTCCACGAAATTCTTGGACACGTGGCGAACCGCGCCGGACATGATCGAGCCGGCCAGTGACGCGTTCGGCGCCGGCGTTTCGACGGCCATGGTGAGGTCGTCAATGACGCTGTAGCTGGCGAAGTTGTCGGTGCCGAAGGCCTGTCGCGCCGATGCCCACTCGTTCGGGTGGTCGCTGGTTTCGCCGCCCTGGTGGTACTCGGCAGCCGAGGAGACCCGCTCGAAGTTGAACGCCAGATCGTGCGCCGTGTACGGCGAGCCGTCGTGGAACACGACACCTGACGTGACGTGGAAGATCACGTTGGTGGGGTCGACGATTTCCGGCAGCTGCACCAGGTTGGGCTCCAGGGCAGCCGTCTCGGGATGGTTGGACATTCCAGAGTCGAAGGTGCAGGCGCCGTTGACGTAGTTGGTCTGCGAACCTGAGCGCTGCGGGTCGAGACCGGCGGTGTAGCGGCCAATCGCGACGCGCACATGCGCGTCCAGGTCGACCTCGGGCTCGGCGGCTTCAACGTCCTGCTGGGCTTCTTCACGCTCAATCGCTTCGACAGTGCCCTGCTCGGCCTGCTGCTCCTGCTGTTCAACCTGCTGGGCCTGTTGTTCAGCCTGCTGCTCGGCCTGCTCCTGCTGCATGGCCTGCTGCTGCTGTTGCTGCTGCTGGGGCTGTTCCGCCGGTTGCGGCTGCTCTTGCTGCTCCTGCGGCTGGGCCTGGACGACAGCCTGCTGCGCGTCGTCATCGTCGTCGCCACAGCCAACCAGCGCCAGACCTGTCGCGCCAACGCCGGCCCGGGCCGAGGCCCGCAGCAGCGTTCGCCGCGACAACCGCTGACGCGACATGCGCTTCCAATAGTTGCGTGTGCTCATGATTGCTCCTTCGTTTCTGGGTACGTGCGACCGCAGATTCTCCGTAGGTTAGTGAATTTCGAGCGACCGAATCAATCTGGTCCGCCGGCCGACTGCTATGTCAACCCAGATTTCGCAGGCGTGGATCAAGCAGGTCACGTAACCAGTCGCCGACCAGGTTGCCGCTCAAGGCAACCAGCATCAACGCCAGACCCGGCATCCACATGACCCACCAGGCGTGCGTGAGGTAGTTTCGGGCCTCCGTGATCATCCGTCCCCAGGTGGCCTGTTCGACCGGCGCGCCCACCCCGAGGAAGCTGAGCGAGGCCTCGGCCACGATCACGATCGGGATTTCGAGCGTCATGACCACGACGATCGTGTTGAACACGTTGGGCAGAAGCTGCTTGCGCATGATCCACCAGTTGCTGCCGCCGGCTGCCAACGACGCGACGACGAACTCCCGCTCCTTCAGCGAGAGCACCTCCGCGCGGATCAGACGGGCATAGACCGTCCAGGTCCAGACCAACAGGATGATGATCACATTTCTCAGCGACGCACCGAGCACGGCGCCCAGCAGTACGGCAAACAGGATGGCGGGCAGCGCCAACTGGACATCGACATAGCGCATCAACAATTGGCCAACGATCCCACCGCGCCAGCCTGCGAACATGCCGACGGCTGTGCCAAACAACGCCGCGCCGGGCACCACAATCGCCACGACGATCAGCGATACCCGAGCGCCATGCACGATCCGCGTCCAGATGTCACGCCCGACATGGTCAGTGCCAAGCGGGAACTCGCTGGTTCCTCCCGAGAACACCGGCGCTTCGAGCCTGGAGAGCAAGTGGGTCTGGCCCGGATCGCCCGGCGCGATCACGTCGGCGAAAATTCCGCCGATCAGAAACAACACCATGATCACCATCGGCGGTAGGACCAATAGATAGCGCCGTGTAAAGTAGGAACGCCCCCAACTCCTTCTGGCTTCAATTTCGATCGCAGCTTCAGCGTGAGCGGCCATCAGAGGGCCGCCATTCGGATTCTCGGGTCGATGACCCGATACGTCATATCAACGATCAGGTTGCCGAGCGTGATCGAAGCTGCGATCACGACCAGGCCCGCCTGCACCGTGGGGTAATCCGACTGCAGGATCGATTCGATCATTAAGCGTCCGATTCCGGGCCAGGAGAAGACCACCTCGATGATCACCGAGCCGGCGATCAGTCGGCCGAGTTCGATGCCCAGGATGGTCATCACCGGGATCAGAGCGTGGCGCAGACCGTGACGCATGATCACTGTGCGCTCATTGAGGCCCTTCGCGCGCGCCGTGCGAATGAAGTCGGTGTTCATCACGTCGATCATCCCCGAACGGGTCAGACGCATGAACCCGGCAGCGGAGAGCAAACCCAGCGCGAACGCCGGCAACACGAGAGATCTGAAGCCTTCGGCGCCGGCGGTCGGGAACCAGGAGACCTTGGTTGCCAGGAAAAAAATCAGCATCAGGCCCAGCCAGAAGCTGGGCGTCGCCTGCCCGAAGACCGCAACGAGGCGCGCCAGCCAATCCATCGGCGAGCCGCGCCGCAACGCGGCAAGCACCCCCAGTGGTAAGCCCAGTCCCAGCGCCACGATCAGTCCGGCTGCGGTCAGTTTGACCGTGCCCAGCACCTTGTCGGCCACAATGTCGATCGCTGGTCCGGTGCGGTGATAGGAGAAACCCAGATCGCCCTGGACTGCGTCGCCGAGGAACTTCCCGTACTGCACGATCAAGGGATCGTTCAGGCCGAGTTTCTCCCTGATGCGCTCGTAATCCTCGTTGGTCGCGTCCCAGGGCATCAACGAGGTTTCCGGATTGCCAATCAAGCGTGAGACGACGAAGACAATGCTGACAACCACCCAGATCACAACGACCGTCTGCAACAGTCGAACCAAGAGCAGGTTGGCAAACTGCATCGTTCACTCCACGGCGCGCAACTCTGCAAACGTCGCTGTACGCGGCATTCTAGCCAGACGTTGGCCCGACGTGCAGCCCTACCAGCTGTCGATGTACGGCCGCCGACCCTCGCGGATCGGTTCGGAGTTGGGCACGGCATCGAGCAGGCGCAGGATCCACTGGCGCGTCTCGGCCGGGTCGATCACGTCGTCCGACTCGAGCACCGTGGCGGCGTTGACGGCATTGCCGCGTTCGTAGGCGTCGGCGACCATCTCCTCGTAGACGCGGGTGCGCTCTTCGAGATCCTCGATCTTCTCAAGCTGCGACCGCGCGCCGAGCTTGACGCCTGCTTCAAGATTCATGCCGCCGTACTCGGAGGTCGGCCAGCCGACGTTGAACAGGCCGGCTTCAGTGCTGCCGGCGAGCATCGCCAGGCCGCCGAGCCCGTAGCACTTGCGCAGCGTGATCGTCATCTTCGGCGTGGTCAGGTTGGCCAGCGAGACGAAGACCCGGTGGCAGTGGCGGACCAGGGCCGTCTTCTCGACCTCGGGACCGACCATCATGCCCGGCGTATCGACCAGCGTGAGGAGAGGGATGTTCCAGCAGTCGCAGATCTGGGCGAAGCGGGCCAGCTTGTCCGAGCCATCGCTGTCGACCGCGCCGCCGAGGTGCATGTTGTTGTTGGCGATCACGCCGACCGACCGGCCTTCGATGCGAATCAGTGCCGTCACGACGCCGATGCCGAACTCGGGTCGCAGTTCCAACACCGAGTCGTGGTCAGCCAGCAGGTCGATGACCTTGCGCACGTCGTAGGTGCGCAGCCGGTTCTCAGGAATCACGTGGCGCAGTTGGCGTTGATCGGGGGCGCTCCATTCCGTGAGCCGGCCCTGGAAGTAGGAGAGGTATTTCTTCACTGCGGCCATCGCTTCATCTTCGTCCTTGACGAAGATGTCGACGACGCCGTTGGGTACCTGTTGCGACATCGGCCCGAGTTCCTCTGGCAGGAAGAGGCCAAGGCCACCGCCTTCGATGACTGCGGGTCCGCCCATGGCGATGTTGGAACCTTCGGTCGCGACGATGATGTCGCACATACCCAGCATTGAGGCATTACCGGCAAAGCAGCGTCCGGCGGTGATCGAGACCATCGGCACGCGGCCCGAGAGCTCGGCCAGGCGCTCGAAGGTGCGCACGTTGCGGGCCGCGACG
Organism: Chloroflexota bacterium; assembly: GCA_009838735.1. GTDB lineage: Bacteria > Chloroflexota > Dehalococcoidia > Bin125 > Bin125 > Bin125. The sequence goes on along the minus strand of VXQZ01000011.1, from coordinate 48,293 downwards.
CGCGTGTACGCCGCATCGGTGTCGCCCGAACGCCCGCCGGCGCCTTCGGCGATGAATACCAGCGGCGTGAGCAGCCGGTGCGCGGTCTCGACCATGCGATCGGTCTTCTCATGGCCGCGCAGGCCCTGCGTCCCGGCCCAAACGGTCTCGTCGTAGGAGATGATCGCGGTCGAGGCCGTGGAGTTGTCAAACAAATCGGCGTTGACTGTTCCGATCCCGCAGATCAGGCCGTCGGCCGGTGAAACACGGCGCAACTCTTCCCACGATCGCACGCGACGTTGCGCAGCCACGCCGAGCGGCATGTACTCAGTCCAGGCGCCGCCCTCGACAAGCTGGGCAATGTTCTCGCGGGCGGTGCGCTTGCCCTTGGCGTGACGCCTGGCTACCGGCCCCTCGCGATTGTGGTCGAGCAGGGCCTCGTGCAGGTCGATGTTGTGCTGCAGGTCGGGTCGGATGTAGTCAAGGTCGATTTCACCGGCGCCGTCATCCAGAGCGGGGCCGACGTCGGCCGGCTCGATGAATACGAGCGGGTGGCCTTCCCAGATGATGTCGCCGATCGATACGGTGATTTCCTGCGCGATGCCGCCGATGTCTGCCTGGAGCACGTGCTCCATCTTCATCGCATTCATGATGATCACATCCTGGCCGGCGACGACTGAGTCGCCCTCGCCGACAAGAATCTCGATGATCGTGCCCTGGATCGGAGCGCGCAGCGGTTCCGTGCCCGGCGGGCCGATGATTTCGGGCGCGGGGAAGCCAGCGCGGTCTTCCTCAAGTCCACGGTTGACATCGAGCGATGCGGCGCCGGCGCCCTGGCGGAAAAAGTCAAGTGCGGCGAGCGGATCGGTGACCTGGTTCTCCACCTGGGCGCCGGCCCAGGCCGACTGACCTCCGGCGGATGCGCCGTTGTCAGAGGTGACCGCCAACTCGCCGATTCGCTCGTCGATCCAGCGGGTGTGGACATCGCCGGCGACGAACTCGGGGTGTCCCAGGATGTTGCGCAAGAAGCCAATGTTCGAATCGGGGCCTTCGAGCTGGAACTCGTCCAGCGCGCGTTGCGCCCGGCGCACGGCGTCCTTGAATTCGCTGCTGGGATGTCGGGTCACGACCTTGGCGATCAACGAGTCAAAGTTGGGATTGGCCGCGTATCCGGCATAGCCGTACGTGTCGACACGGACGCCCGGCCCGGCCGGCGGACGGAAGGTGCGCAGCGCGCCGGCGGCTGGACGGACATCGCCGTCCTCACGCATCCGCTCGAGATTGACCCGCGACTGAATCGCAAACCCTCGAAGTGGCGGCGGCGATTCCATGCCGAGATCGATGAGCGTCGCACCTTCGGCGATCCGCAGCTGGCACTCGACCAGGTCGAGTCCGGCCACTTCTTCGGTCACGGTGTGTTCAACCTGCAGACGGGCGTTGGCCTCGATGAAGGCGAAGTCATCGCCCGTATCGGCATCAACCAGGAACTCGAATGTGCCGAGATTGGAGTAGCCTCCGGCCTCCGCCAACTCGACCGCGGCGGTCGTGATTCGCTCGCGAAGACTGTCGCTGAGCGTTGGCGACGGCGCGATTTCGATCAGCTTTTGATAACGACGCTGAATTGTGCATTCTCGTTCGCCCACGTGTGTCACATGGCCGTGCTGGTCACCCACGATCTGGACCTCGATGTGTCGCGCTCGAGGAATAAACCGCTCGACGAACAATGCGCCATTGCCGAAAGCCGCCTGAGCCTCCCGCGTACAGCGCTCGAACGCATCCTCAATCTCGGCGGCCTCACTGATCGCTCTCATCCCGCGTCCGCCACCGCCTCCGATTGCCTTGATCACCATCGGCCGGCCGTCGAGCTGCTCGAAGAAGGCGCGCGCTCCATCGAGGTCGACCGCGTGGTCCGTACCCGTGAGGACGGGGACGCTGCGCGCGCCGGCCAGTGTGCGTGCGCGCGCCTTGTCCCCGAACAGCGCCAGCGCAGCCGGCGAGGGTCCAACGAAGGTGATGCCTGCCTCTTCGCAGGCGCGGGCAAAGTCGGCGTTCTCGGCCAGGAAGCCGTAGCCGGGATGGATCGCATCGCAGTCGTGCTCTTTGGCGCGATCAACGATCTGGTCTATGTCGAGGTAGGCTGCGGGTCCGATTCCGGAGAGCTCAATGACCGTCTCTGCATGCTGAATGTGGTCAGAGGCGGCATCGTCGGAGGAATGCACTGCGGCGGTGACAATTCCCAGCTCAGTAGCGGTGCGCAAGATGCGGACGGCGATTTCACCACGGTTGGCGACGAGAAGGCGTTGAATGGGCATGGTCGAACTCTACGAACTGTGTGCTTGCGGGATTCGGCGAGCGATGATCTCAGCTGCCGGCGACTGCTTGGGTGATCAGATTTCCGAGCGCTTCGGTACCGAGTGGCTCCTCGCCTTCAGCGGCGAGATCGGCTGAACGATGGCCAGCAGCGAGCGTGTTGGAGACAGCCTCTTCGATGGCGCTTGCTTCCTGTTCAAGACCCAGCGAGTAACGCAGCATCAGCGCCGCGCTCAGAATCATGGCCATCGGATTGGCGATGCCCTGGCCGGCGATGTCGGGTGCGGTGCCATGAATCGGCTCGTAGAGACCCAGCGTCGAGCCGTCCTCCGAGGCGCCCAGAGAGGCGGAGGGCAACATGCCCATCGAACCGGCCAGCATGGATGCCTCATCCGTGAGGATGTCGCCGAACATGTTCTCGGTCACAATCACGTCGAAGTAGGACGGGTGCCGGATCAGGTCCATCGCGCAGGCGTCGACGAGCCGATGCTCGAGCGTGACGTCCGGGTAGTCCTTCGCGACCTCGTCGGCAATCTCGCGCCACATGCGGGATGTGTCGAGGATGTTGGCCTTGTCGACGGAAGTCAGCAGCCTGCGGCGGCCTTGCGCGGTCTCAAACCCGAGGCGAACAATCCGCTCGACTTCCTCCTCCGAGTAGGCAAGTGTGTCGACAGCCTTGCGCTGGCCATCTTCTTCCCAGCGGCGCTGCGGCTCGCCGAAGTAGATGCCTCCGGTCAGTTCGCGCAGCACGACCATATCGACGGCTTCCACGGTTTCCCGCTTGAGCGGTGTAGCGTCGGCGAGAATCGGCAGCATCTTGACCGGGCGGATGTTCGCGAACAGCCCGAGTCCCTTGCGCAGGCCAAGGATTGCCTGTTCCGGCCGGACCGTGGCTTTCGGATCGTCCCACTTCGGTCCGCCCACGGCGCCGAACAGCACGGCGTCCTGGGCCTGGCACATCTCCAGCGTTTCGTCGCGCAAGGCGACTCCATGGGCGTCGATCGATGCGCCGCCGACCAGGTCTTCGCTGTACTCAAAGGAGTGATCGAATCGGCCGCCTACGGCATCGAGCACGCGGATCGCCTGCCCGATGACTTCGCCGCCAATCCCGTCACCGGGCAGAAGCGCAATCCTGAAATGGGCCATACGTCTCGGTTCCTAATCGTCGGTTGGGCGCTCACCCGGAGCGCGTTCGGGGGAGACTCAACAGCCCGGCGCTCCGTAGTCGCCGCAGCAAGTCTGTCGCTCCGTCAGCCTATTCCACCAAATGGCGAGCACGCCGGTGACCAGGCCCAGGCCCTGACGACCATCGGCGCGCAGATTCGCAATCGCGTCCCGGAAGGAGGGTGTCGGGGGCTTACACATCGGATCTCTTTCAGTCGCTTCTACTCAACCGCGGAAGTCTGAGAATTCTGAGCCTTCATCGCGGTCAATCTTCAGCACTCACCGCAGTAGCGCCGACTACTGAACTAGTGATGGTCATGTCCGTGGCCATGATCGTGGCCGTGGTGATGGTCATGGTCATCTGACTCCATGCGCTCGGCCCGAGCGCGCTCGCCGGACACTCAACAGCCCGGATCACCGTAGTTGCCGCAGCAGTTGTCAACATTCCGCAACTTGATCAGGTTGTTCTTGATGAACCCATAGATGGCGTGACGCCGGCCGATCGAACGGCGCAGGTTGGTGATGGTGTCGCCGATGGTTGGCCGTGGATGCTCGGGCATGTGGAGTTTCTGTCCAATGGACCTTGTTCTTGATTGGAAACAGGATAGGGAGCCAGCGGCAGACTCTCGTCAAGTCGACGATCAGGTCCTCAGCCAGATCGTCGACGCTAGGAGAATCGGGGCGTCCTGGGATTCGGTGTCGGAGGCGCCTGAGCCTGGGTTGATCCTAGGCAGTGACCGGTTTCGTTGTCGGTCGCTTCGACTCGTAGTCGGAAATCAGGTCGTCATGCTCCAGCGTCAGGGAGATGTCGTCGAGGCCGTTGAGCAGGCAGTGCTTGACGAACGGAGCGATATCGAAGGAGCGCACCCAGCCGCCCGGCGCGGTGACGGTCTGCTCTTCGAGGCTGACCGTGATCGGCGTGTTTGACTCCGACTCGACCATGCGCATGAGTTCCTCGACATCCGGTTGCGGCAACTGGATCGTGAGCAGTCCCATTTTGGCCGAGTTGTTGCGGAAGATGTCGGCGAAGCCGGGCGCGATCACCGCTTTGACTCCCATCCCCTGGATCGCCCAGACTGCATGCTCGCGAGAGGAGCCGCAGCCAAAGTTCGGTCCGGCGAGCAGCACGCTGGCGCCTTCGTATTGAGGCTGGTTCGTGACGAAGTCCGGATCCTTGGCCCAGGCCTCAAAGGCGAAGGGACCATAACCCGTGCGCTCAATCCGCTTCAAGTACTTGGCCGGGATGATTTGGTCGGTGTCAACATCGGCGCGGTCAAGCGGCAACCCGGTACCGCTGAATGTCGTGACGGGATCCATTTGTTGCTCCTTGCAGGGCCTGGATCGGTTCGCTGTGAGCGTACAAGCGCTCAATCAGTCGGCGAAGAAGTCTTTGAGCGCGGCTTCGGTTTCGTCGGGAAGTTCTTCGGGGAGGAAGTGACCGCAGGGGAGGCCGACTCCGGTGACATTGGTCGCCCAGCGATGCCAGGTGGCCATGAAGCGGCCGCGCCGGCTGGGCTGGCGTCCGGCGCCCCAGATCACGAAGAGGGGACAGGTGATCTTCTTGCCCTCTGAGCGATCGGCCCTGTCGAGGCTCAGGTCGAAGCGCGCGCCGGAACGATAGTCCTCGCACCAGCTGCGAACCGTTTCCTGGTCATTGGCTGCGGCGAGGTACTCGGCCATCGCGGCCTCGGTGAAGACAGTCTGGCCGTCCTCGCCTGCCCAACTGCCGAGCATTCGCTTGAGGAAGAAGTCGGGCGCGCCGTTGATCAGTGTCTCGGGCAAGGGCGCGGGCTGGGCGAGGAAGTACCAGTGGAATCCGCCCAGGCCGCCGGCGATACCCATCTGCTCAAACTGTTCAGCGGTGGGGATGATGTCCAGCAGGGAGAGGCGTTCGACCCGTTCCGGATGGTCCAGGGTCAGCCGATACGAGACGCGCCCACCGCGATCGTGCCCGGCGAGCGAGAAGGTGTCGAAGCCGAGGTCGGTCATCAGATCGACCATGTGGGCAGCCATGGCCCGCTTCGAGTAGGCCTCTCCGCCGCCGTCTCCCGGCGGTGAGTCGCTGGCGCCGTAGCCGAGCAGGTCGGCGACGACGACGGTGTGTTGCTCTGCCAGTCCGGGCGCAATCTTGTGCCACATGGCGCCGGTCTGCGGATAGCCATGGAGCAGCAACAGCGGCGAGCCGGAGCCGCCAACGCGGGCGAAGATTGGGCCCGTCCTGTGCTCGCGGAAGCCGGGGAACAGGGTCTCGGTGTCGGGCATGGCCCCCCTCTGCCTTCGGCATCTCCCCCCGCTGCGCGGGGGGAGAGGAACTCTCGTTACAGGGCAACCGTGCCGCTGATCGCCGGCTGCATTGGGTCGCAGATGTAGCGGATCTTCGGCAAGGTGATGTTGGCCGTGGTGTAGCTGGCGACGATCGGATACACGGGACGCAGGTCGGGCGCGTCCCAGAAGTTGCTGTCGAATGCGTCGATCTGGGCGCTGCCGCGGTCGGCGCGGCTGACTTCGAAATCCGGGTCGACTTGCACCAACCAGGGCTTCGTTTCCCCGTCGCGCTCGACGTTGGCGACGTGCATTCCGGCCGTGTAGAGCAGGTCGCCGTTGCCAATCGGGACCGGGTCGACGAGCTGGGCGGAGAGCACGGTCACGTTGCCGTCGTTGACCTCGATCGACTGTCGGTCATAGCGCTCGCGCAGGGCTGGCTCGCCGACGGTGATCGGGAATCCCCAGCGCTCGGTCAGGGCCGTTGCCGCCTCTCCCTCGGTGCAGACGGCGCGAGTCGGCAACCCGCGTGGTCGAACCGCAGCGCGGCAGCCGACGCGGACGATGGCGATCGTAAACGGACCAAGCGGACCATCCTCGGCCCGCATGCCGATCACGTGGATCGTGGGCGGAATCGTCGGATGCAGGGCCGGTGGCAGCAGTTCGGCCATCACCGAGTCGTCGATCTCGTAGATGACCTGGAGCACCTTGACATCCGGCAGCGTCAGCGACTCGGTGTCGAGGCTCGACATGGTCGGCGCGTACCGGGTCAGCAGAGCAGGGTCGGCATTGCCGTTGATTGGCATCAGCAGCCTTTCATTGCGACGTGTCGTGCCTCGCCGGCGTTGGCGCGACTAGTCTCCGCCGGCGGCGGCCGTCGCGGCGAGCTCGCGCGGTTCGGAGGTGGTCGCCGGCTTGTCGTCGACGAAGTGGGGCATGACCTGCTCACCAAACAGGCGCAGACTGTCGAGCACCTGCTCCTGCGGGATCGTCTCCAGCGCGTTGAGCAGGAAGTTGATCTGATCGACGCCGCAGGACTCCCACTTCTTGATCTCTTCGACCAGCCGGTCGGGGTTGCCGATGCAGACGCCCTCGGGCGCGGAGACGCCCTCGCCGGGGTTCTGCGCCGCCTGCTGACGTGTCGCGGCGAGCAGACCGGGGTTCGGGTAGCTGCGGGTCGGGTGGACTTCGCGGACCGGCAGGAGTTGCGCGGCGAGGTAGCCGAAGGAGCCGGTCAGACGACTGCCGACCTTGATCCCGGTCTCGTTGTCGGGGTGGCAGTAGAGGAAGTTGACCGTGGCGACCCGCTCGTTGACGAACAGACCGGCCGGCTCGCAGTCCTGGATTCGGGTGCGGTAGCGATTGACCTTCTCCTCCTGCTCGGCGAAGCCGCCGAAGGTCAAGCCGAGCGAGCCCATGCCGCGCTCGGCGGCATCGATCTCGGTGCCGGGCGAGGAAACGGCGACCCACATCGGCGGATGCGGCTTCTGGTAGGGCTTGGGCAGCACGGCGCGGGTCGGCATGCGGAAGGCGCGGCCTTCGTAGCCGTAGCGCTCGTTGGTCCACATCTGCGGGATCGTGCGCGTGTACTCGTCCCAGGTTTCCTTGGTCTCATCCGGGTTGGCGTCCATGCCGCCCAGCTCGGTCCAGGTGGCCGAGCGTCCGGTGCCGAACTCGAGCCGGCCATCGGAGAGGATGTCGAGCACCGCGGCGCGTTCGGCGGCGCGAATCGGGTGGTTGAACTGGGGCACGCAGACGACGATCCCATGTCCGACGCGGATCTGCTTGGTCTGCATCGCGCAGGCGGTCAGGAACAGCTCGGGCGCGGAGCAATGCGAGTACTCCTCGAGGAAGTGATGCTCGACCGCCCAGACCGAATGGAATCCCATTTCATCGGCGACCCGCACCTGCTCAAGGCAGCGGTGATAGACCTCATGCTCGATGTCGTTCTCCCAGGGTCGGGGAACAGAGATTTCGTAGAAAATGCCGAATTTCATGGCGTCCGTCCTGTCAGGCGCTGGCTCAAGAGCGATGGTAGCGGACGGCGTCTGAGCGTCCGAACTTCGGTCTGTCAACGCTTGAGGAGCGCGTTGGAGAGGGAATTCTGACTCGATCGGGCGGAAATGCTGCTATGGGCGGTAAATTCGACGTAGTTATGTCTGGATTTGTCCAGATTTGTCCAGATTTCGCCAGATGCGGCTCGATTTGGTGAGTGTTGATCCGGGCCCTGCCAGGCCATTCTGGGTGTGTCCAGGGCGTAGGTGCGGTCATAATCGGTTCCTTCAGACAAGCGGCACGTTGTCGAGCGCAGCCGATCGTATACGTACAGACATTCGGTATTGACGATGTCCGCGGAGCGTTGTGTCGGAAGAAACAGCGGGCGGTTCAGGGCTGAGACGGAGGGTCCTGGCCGACCTCAGAGAAGTTGGTGATCGCCACCTCGCCTTCGGGAAACTCGGCGACGACCTTCAGTCGACCCCCGACGGCCTCGATGTAGTGGCGCAAGCTGGAGACGTAGACATCGGCGCGCTGTTCCATCTTGGCGACGGCAGGCTGATTGACTTGCAACCTCTCGGCCAGGTCCTGCTGAGTGAGTTCGCGCGCCCGGCGCAACTCGTGCAACCGCATTTCGCGCAGTAGTTGATCGGCACCCTCCTTCACGCGCTGCAGCCGCTCGGGCTCCCAGTCGCGAGTCAAATCACTGAACGGTCGGTGACCAGCCATCAGATCAGTCCTTCCCTTCGCAGCTCTAGGAGGTGGTCGTCATAGAGCCGGTCGGCCAACGGCACAAACTCTTCGTAGAACCGGTCGTTGCCCGTTTTGTCTCCGCCGATCAACAGAATCGAGGTCCTCCGGGGATCGAATGCGTAGAAGACCCTGATGGGCCTCCCGCCGCTTTGGATTCTCAGCTCGCGCATTCTCCTGTGGCGCGATGTCCGAATGCTCGAAGAGTGCGGAAACGGCAGGTTTGGCCCTTGCCTCCGCAACATTTCGACACGCATGCCGACATCATTCTGCTGACTAGCCAGGAGCTGCAGCCACCAATCCTCGAACTCATCGGTGTACTCCACCTCCCATTCCATGCGTCAAGAGTATGCCGTCAATGGAATGACGGCAAGCTAAGGACCTCCGCGCGAACGTGGAACGAGAGATCCTCGGCCCTGGGCAGCTTCTCCTGTGTGGGAGCGTAGAACTCAGCGACTGGCATGCGACAGGACGCTGAGGGCGGGCGCTTACGAGCGTTGGCCGAACTCTCGGCTGGTGTCGACGACGGCGATGGCGGCGATTCCTTCTTCGGAGGACATGACCTTGACTCCCTTGGAGGAGCGGCCGACCTGGCGGATTTGCTGGATCTCGGTGCGCAGGATCTTGCCTCCGGCTGAGATGACAACCAGCTCCTCGTCACCGCGGACGACCGCCATGCCGACGACCGGACCCGTTTCGTCGGAGACCTTGTGGCCGATCATACCTTTGCCGCCGCGCCCCTTGGTTGGGTATTCGGACTCGGGGGTGCGCTTGCCGAAGCCGACGGCGGTGACTGTGAGGATTTCTGACGCCGGCTCGACAGTCTGTAGGCCGATCAGGGTCTCTTGCTCGACGTTGATGCCTCGAACGCCGCCGCTGGTCCGAGAGGCTTCGCGCAGGGCGTTGACGGCGAAGCGAACCGTGCGGCCGTCGGTGGCCGTGACGATCACATCGTCGCCTGCATGGGCGAAGGCGGCTTCGACCAGCTCATCGTCGTCCCGGAGATTGAATGCAAGCAGCCCGCTGCGCCGTACTTTCCTGAAGTTTGAAAGCCGGGTCTTCTTCACTTCACCATGCTTGGTGCCGAGGATGATGTAGTCGTCCTCGAACGACTCGACCGGAATGATTGTGGTGACCTGTTCGTCGAGTTGGAGTTCGACCACGTTGCGGACGGGAAGGCCGCGCCACTCTCGGGAGCGGGCTTCGACCTCGTGGGCCTGGAGACCGTAGACGCGGCCTCTCGAGGTGAACATGAGCAGGTGGTCGTGGGTGTCGCAGGCGATCAGTCGGTGCGGAGCCTCGACTGACGTGGTGCCGTTCTTGCGCTCGATGCCCTTGACGCCCTTGCCGCCGCGTCGCTGCGAGCGGAAGGCGTCGACCGGCTGGCGTTTGATGTAACCGTGACGGGTGAGCGTGACGACCGAGGACTGGTGCGGGACGAGGTCGGCGGGGCTGAAGTTGTCGACCGAGCGTTCGATCACCCGCGACTTGCGATCTTCGCCGTAGGTCTCGACCAGTTCGTCCATGTCCTCGGCGATCAGTCCGTCAATCTTCTTCTCATCGGCGAGCAGACCCTCGAGGTATTCGATCGTCTCGGTGAGCTCCTGGAACTCTTCTTCGAGCTTGGTCCGCTCAAGCTGGGCGAGGCGGCGGAGCTGCATCTCGAGCACGGCCTGGGCCTGGCGCTGGGACAGGTCGAATGGATCCTCTTGCAGCCGATCGCGGGCCGCTTCGGCCGACTCGGCGGCGCGAATCGCGGCGATGATGGCGTCGATGCTGTCGATCGCCTTGAGCAGTCCTTCGACGATGTGATGCCGGTCGCGGGCCTTCTCGAGGTCGAACTCGGTGCGACGGGTGATGATCTGTCGGCGGTGGCGAATGAACTCGCGCAGCAGCTGGTAGAGCGTCAGCGTGCGCGGACGGCCGTCGACGAGCGCGACGAAGTTGCCGCTGTACTGCGCCTGGAGGGCGGTCGACTTGTAGAGCTGGGCGAGGATCGTCTGGTAGTGGCCGTCCCTGGTCAGCTCGACCACCAGGCGCATGCCGTGGCGGTCGGACTCGTCGCGCAGGTCGCGGATGCCTTCGATCTTCTTGTCGCGGACCTGCGCCGCGATCTGCTCGATGATCCTGACCTTGTTGGTCTGGTAGGGAATCTCGGTAAAGACGATCTGGACGCGATTGCCGGTGGTCGTTTCCTCGAGGTGCTGCTGGGCACGGACGGTAAACCCGCCGCGACCGGTGCCGTACAGCCGCCGCAGGTCCTCACGGTCTTCGCCGGCGAAGATGCTGCCGGCCGTGGGGAAGTCAGGACCCTGGATGTGCTGCAGCACGTCATCCAGCGTGGCGCTGTCGTTGGTCAGCAGCGTCTTGACGGCCTCGCCGAGCTCGGCCAGATTGTGCGGCGGAATGTCGCACGCCATCGCGACGGCAATGCCGGTGGCGCCGTTGAGCAGCAGGTTGGGCGCCCGGCCGGGCAGCACGGTCGGCTCGTTGAGCGATTCGTCAAAGTTCGGCGCGAAGTCGACGGTGTTCTTGTCCAGATCGGCAAGTAGCTCTTCGGCGATCCGCGAGAGCCGCGCTTCGGTATAACGCATGGCGGCGGGTGGATCGTTATCAATTGATCCAAAATTTCCCTGACCGTCTACTAACGTATGACGCAAAGAGAAGTCCTGGGCCATACGTACCATTGCGTCATACACGGGTTGGTCGGAGTGTGGATGATACTTACCAAGCACTTCGCCAACAATACGAGCGGACTTACGATGCGGTTGATTGGCCCGCATGCCGAGATCGTCCATTGCGTAGAGAATGCGTCGCTGGACCGGCTTCAGCCCGTCACGTACATCCGGTAGGGCGCGCGAGACGATCACGCTCATCGCGTAATCGAGATATGAGGAACTCATCTCCTCGACTAGGGTACGGATGGGCTGCTCCGGCGCCGTCTGTTCAGTAACCAAGCGTGGGCTCCAGCGATGGTGTTGTGCTCATTATGCTAACAGATTTCGCTCATAATTTCTTGTGATATCGCGTGATGTTCGGCTGTCCGGGGTACCTCGATCCAATCGCTCGGCAGCTCATTTTCCGTCGACTCCAACGGGTCAAGTTGCGGCTCCACCGGTGGTCGGTACACATCCAACCAGACGGGGAAGCCGTCGCGGCGCAGCAGGGAGTCGAACCACCATGCGTAGATCGCGGCCGGCCGGCGCAGTTGAGCCGGAATGATGGCAGACCGCGACAGCGACGAGCCTCCGACGAGTGCATATCGCGACCCCTCGGTCGACGAGATGAGGTTGAGCTGTTCGATTGTGAGCCATTGAAGCCAGGTGAGGCAGACCGCGCCCGGTCGCGAGGTCAGGGTGAACGGCACGTATCCCTTGCGCGAGCGGACAGGACAGTAGGCCACATCGAAATTGGACAGTATCGCTGGCACGGTCGGGATTCCCTGCAGGTCCGCCGGCGTTCCCGACAGCTTGTCCGACAATTGTCGGGGGTACGCGTTGCTGCCGACCGCCAGGACCGCTATTCGGTTCGACGTGTCGAACTGCGAGCGAAGCGGCCACGTCTTGCCAGCGCGATACATGTAGGGGCCGCGATTGGGGCGGTTGCGTGCGTCGGGGTAGAGCGACGGCAGCTCGGTCAGGCTTGGCCAGGTGGCGACGTGCGACGGTCTGGGCATGGCAAGACTCTACCTCGCGACTGCCCGTAGTCCGAAGCGCGGGTAGCCTCACCTGGACGGGCTGAACGGAGAGGCCGAGAGGGAGTGATTGGCGATGATGCGATACCGCAAGCTGGGACGTACGGGGCTGGTCGTTTCCGAGATCGGTCTGGGCGGCGGCGGGATCGGGCACGTCTGGGGCGAAACCACGGACGAGGAGATCGCAGAGACGATCACCTTCGCGATGGCGGAAGGGATCAACTTCTACGACGTCGCTCCGAGCTATGGAGACGGGGCGGCCGAGCGCAATCTGGGCCGCGCGTTGCTCGAGGCTCCGCAAGGCCGCGGACACGACATGCTGGTGGCGACGAAGGTCTCACTGAGCGAAGACGATCTGGCGGACATTCCGGCAGCAGTGGAGCGCGGCATCCACGAGTCGCTGGAACGCCTTCGGCGTGAGCGAGTCGACCTTTTCCAGCTGCACAACACGATCACGCCGACGCGGGGCCACTATCGACGCTCGGTTTCGGTGGCCGACGCAATGCTCGCCGTTGACACGCTGCATCGACTCAAGCAGGACGGCCTGACTCGTTACGTGGGCGTCACCGGAATGGGCGACGCCGGCTCCGTCCGAACCGTGTTGCGCGACGGCTCGCTGGACACCGTGCAGTGCTACTACAACCTGCTCAACGACTCGAACGCCAGACCCTTGCCGGAAGGATCGTCGCTGCACAACCATGGCCAGCTGCTGCCGCTGGCCGAGGAGCTGGGCATCGGCGTAATCGGCATTCGCAACCTCGCGGCCGGAGCTCTGTCCAACTCCATCGATCGCGCCGTGCCGCCCGACTCGCTCGTAGCCATTGATCACAGGAGAGCGCGGACTCTGCGATTCCTGGAGCGAGACGGAGTTCCGCTATCCCGCTGGTCGGCACGGTACGCGCTGCAGCAGGCTGCCGTCTCAACTGTCGTCCCGGGAGTCAAGAATCGAGCGGAACTCGAGGATCAGATCGCCGCGGTCGATCTGGACGACATCTCGCACGCCGACCTGGCCAAGCTGGAGGCACTGAGAGCCGACGATTTCGGAGAGCGCCAGCCGGATGATCGTGTGTTATAGATATCAAACAGCCGCAACATCCTCGCAATCAATACCGGGCCGACAATTGGGCGGTCGGTTGTAGTCTGAGCCGCAAGCAATCATCAACGAGAGTGTTCGAGTGAGCGAGGTCGAGATCCCGGATATCGTCATTCGCCGCCTGCCGCTCTATGCGCGCGAGCTCGGGCTGCTCGCGAGCGAAGGCCGCGACTTCATCTCCTCCCAGGAGTTGGGCCGTCGGCTTGGCGTGACGCCGGCCCAGATTCGCAAGGATCTGTCGTACTTTGGCCGCTTCGGCAAACGCGGGCGCGGCTACGAGGTCCTCAGCCTGAGGGATCGGCTGCGCAGCATCCTCGGTCTGAACGGGCGGGTCAAAGAGATGGTCCTCGTCGGAGTGGGGCAGCTGGGGCGCGCGGTACTGGGCTATCGCGGGTTCCAGCTGGGCGGCTTCGAGGTTGTGCGCGTCTTCGACTCCGATCCGAGTCAGATCGGCCGGAAGATCGACAACTATCGCGTTGACGATGTCGCCAGGTTGTCCGAGTACCTGCAGAAAACGCGCGTCGCGATGGGCATCGTGGCGGTCCCGGCCGAAGCGGCCCCGTCCGTGATCGACATCCTGGTCGACGGCGGCGTCAGGGCGATTCTCAGCTACGCTCCCGTGACGATGAGCGTGCCCCAGGGCGTGCGTCTGCGCCAGATCGATCCCGTCATGGAACTCGAAAGCATGGCTTACTACCTCGAAGAGCCGTTCGACGGTTATGTCGAGGATCACCAGGCTGACGTGACGGCCAACTAGTCGGTCTCGTCGGTTCGTCGGTCAGCGCGATTCGGCCGCTCCCAGCACACTTTCCTGGGCGAGCAGATTCGGCCCGACGATGTCGAGGTTGTCAAGCGCTTCCGCCGCGCCCAGCGCCACCGCGTCCTCCGCGTTGTCGGCGATGGTGACCGGGATCCCGACCTGTTCGGCGAGATAGGCGTCAATCCCCTGGAGGCGCGCCGCGGCGCCGGTCAACAGCATGCCGCGGTCGATGATGTCAGCGGTCAACTCGGGCGGCGTGCGCTCGAGCGTGCTGCGAGTCACCTCGACGAACGTCTGCAACACCTGCTGCACAGAGGGCACGAGTTCATTTGCCGTAATCGTCACGCTACGGGGCATGCCGCTCGACTGATCACGGCCTCGCACTTCGGCCCGTACCGGATCCTCGACCGGGATCGCCGAGCCGGCTGCGAACTTGAGCTCCTCCGCCGTCGGTTCGCCGATCAACAGGCTGTGTCGTCGTTTGACGTGGTCGGCGATGGTTTCAGTGACGACTTCTCCGCCGACTCGCGCCGACTCCCAGACCACGACTCCGTACATCGACAGCACCGCCGCCTCCGAGCGGCCGGCGCCGAGATTGCCGATCAGCGCGCCGCGCGCGTCTCCCATGGGCACGCCGGCGCCGATCGCAGCGGCGAGTGGGTTGGCGATCAGGTGAGCCGGCCGCCGCGCGCCGGCCTGTTCGGCGGCGTCTCGGACAGCTCGTTGCTCAACGTTGGTCACTCCGGCCGGGGTCGCAATCATCACTTCCGGACGTACCAGGTTGAAGCGCCCGACGACCAGTCCCATGTAGTAGCGAAGCAGTGCTTCGACGATCCGGTAGTCGTCGATGACGCCTTCGCGCATGGGATTGATCACACTGACCGACTCGGGTGCACGACCAACCATGTTGGCGGCGTCATTACCGGCGGCGAGGACCGCGTTTTCCTGGGTCGACAGCGTGACGACCGTCGGCTGGTCGATCACTATCTGTCCGCCGCGGCCAGGCACGGCAATTCTGAGTCGGGAGGTACCGAGATCGATACCAAGTCGTTTGGTGAGAAACATGATCTCCGCTTCGGCCGATCAGTGCATTCAGCGTAGTCAGTTCGTCAGTGTATCGGCGCTTCGGGCGAGCTCAATGTCGGCGCCAAGATGTTGCAGTTGTCCGGCCAGATCCGCGTAACCGCGAGACAGATGATCAACACCGTAGATGCGGCTTTCGCCGTCGGCCGCGAGCGCCGCGACAATCAACGCCGCCGTTGCACGAATGTCGGTTCCGCGCACCACAGCGCCGGTCAACGGCGTCGGCCCGATCACAACCGGCGCTGCGCCGCCGGCGATGATATTGGCGCCGAACTTGCGAAGCTCATCGAGATGCTGCATCCGGTTTTCGAAGACTCGCTCATGAACGACGGACGTGCCCTCGACCTGAGTGAGTAGCGCCGTCATCGGCGCCTGCAAATCGGTGGCGAACCCCGGAAACGGCAGCGACTGCAGGTTGGTAGCCGTGAGACGAGCGTCGGCCTCGACCGCGATATCCAGTTGCCCTGGCTTTTGGCTGACGTCCACCCCGATTTCGCTGAGCTTTCCCAGGAGCGACTCAAGATGATCGGGCCTGACGCCTTGCAGGCAGACCTGTCCGCGCGTCACCGCAGCGGCGATCAGCAGGCTGCCGGTCTCAATCCTGTCAGGAATGAGCTCGTGCTCGACCCCGGTTAGCCGCTCGACGCCGTCGATCGTGATGGTGTGGCCACCGGCTCCCGAAATGCTCGCGCCCATCCGGTTCAACATTTCGGCCAAACAGATGATCTCCGGCTCCATCGCCGCGTTGACCAGGCGCGTCCGTCCGCGCGCGAGTGTTGCGGCGAGTAGCAGGTTCTCCGTGCCCAGAACGCTCGGGTAGTCGAGCACGAAGGTGGCGCCACGCAAGCCATGCGGCGCGCGCGCAATCGTCCGTCCGCCTACCGACTCAACTTCGGCGCCCAACGCCCGAAAGCCGGCGAGATGGACATCCAGAGGGCGCGCACCGATCACGTCGCCGCCCGGCGTGCCGCAACTGGCCAGACCGGTCCGAACCAGCAACGGCCCCATGACCAGGAAGGATGCCCGCAGCGCCGCGGCGAGCGCGTCGGGCGGACTGCCGCCGCAGACGCCCGACGGGCGCACAACGACCTCATTGTCATGGAAATCCGACTCGACGCCGAGGAACGAGAGAATCTCCAGCAAACGGCGCACGTCTTCGATGTTGGGCACGCGGCGCAAGCGGGATGGCTGATCGGAAAGCAGCGAAGCCGCCAGGCATGGCAACGCGGCGTTCTTGGCGCCATTGACGCGCAACAAGCCGTCGAGGCGTCGCAATCCGTTGATCCGGAAACAGGGCTCAGCGGCAGCGCTCATACAGAGACTGTACCTGCCGAGTCGACCCGCCGATCCTGTTAGCCCGTGGGTCGCGACATGTCCCGGCCGCCGGCGCCGCGCCGACGGCGATGTTCAAGCACCCGGAGTCGCTGGAGCGATCGCGAGAGGGCAGCCTGCGCACGCGCGCGATCGGCGTCGCTGGCCTGCTCCAGGCGCTCAACTGCCCGTTGCCGAGCTTCCTCCGCCCGTTCGGCGTCGATCTCCGAGCCATGTTCGGCTGCGTCGGCCAGAACAGTGACCTCGTCCGACAGGACCTCAAGGAATCCGCCGCTGACGAAAAACTCTTCAACCTCGTTGCCGGTCTTGACCCGCAGCTCGCCTGCGACCAGCGACGTCACGAGAGGAGCGTGATTGGGCAGGATCCCAAGTTCTCCGAGTGAGCCGGGAGCAATGACCTCGTCGACGTCTTCCTGCCGCAACAGGCGGCGTTCGCCGGTGATGATCTCGAGCGTGAGCGGCATGGTGGCGTCCCCTCAGACGTCGTCGGTGCAAGCCTATGCAGCGGTTTCGGCGGCGATCTGCGCGCCCTTCTCAACCGCCTGCTCGATGGTGCCAACGTTGAAGAAGGCCTGTTCCGGCAGTCCGTCGTGGGTGCCGTCGAGGATCTCTTTGAAGCCGCGCACGGTGTCGCGCACCGAGACGTACTCGCCCGGCAGACCGGTGAACTGCTCGGCGACGAAGAACGGTTGGGTCAGGAAGCGCTGAATTCGGCGCGCGCGGGCAACCGTCTGCTTGTCCTCCTCCGAGAGCTCGTCCACACCGAGAATGGCGATGATGTCCTGCAGGTCCTTGAAGCGCTGCAGCACGCGCTGCACCTCGCGGGCGACGTCGTAATGCTCCTGGCCGACGATCTTGGGATCGAGCGCCCGGCTGAATGACGTCAGCGGGTCGACGGCCGGGTAGAACCCCTGCGAGGCGATGGCGCGCTCGAGCGCGACGACGGCGTCGAGGTGACCGAAGGTCGTGGCCACGCCAGGGTCGGTGTAGTCGTCGGCCGGCACATAGATCGCCTGGAACGACGTGATCGAACCGCGGTTGGTCGACGTGATTCGCTCTTCCAACTCGCCCATCTCGGTCGATAGGGTCGGCTGGTAACCGACGGCCGAAGGCATACGGCCGAGCAGCGCCGAGACTTCCTGACCGGCGAGCGTGTAGCGGTAGATGTTGTCGATGAACAGCAGGACATCCTGGCCCTGCTCGTCGCGGAAGTGTTCGGCGAAGGTCAGGCCGGTCAAGGCGACACGCAGACGCACGCCGGGCGGCTCGTTCATCTGACCGAAGACGAGCACCGTCTTGTCAAGCACACCGGACTCGCGCATCTCGTGCCAGAGGTCGTTGCCCTCGCGCGAGCGCTCGCCCACACCGGCGAAGACAGAATAGCCGCCGTGCTCGGTAGCGATGTTGCGGATCAGCTCCTGGATGACGACCGTCTTGCCGACGCCAGCTCCGCCGTACGCGCCGATCTTGCCGCCGCGAGTGAAGGGGCAGATCAGGTCGATGACCTTGATCCCGGTCTCGAGGATCGTCGTCTCCGAGGCCTGTTCCTCGAAGGTGGGCGGGTTGCGGTGGATCGGCGAGCGGACGCCCCCATCGGGCATGTCACCGAGACCGTCCAGCGGTTCACCGAGCACGTTGAACAGGCGGCCGAGTGCGACCTCGCCGACCGGCACGGCGATTGGCTGGCCGAGGTCGGCGGCGTTGTCACCGCGCTTCATGCCGTCGGTCGAGTCCATTGCGAGGCAGCGGGCTCGGTTGTTGCCGAGGTGCTGCTGCACCTCGGTGACGACGCTCGTACCGCTGCCCATCGTGATGTTCACGCCGCTGAACAGCGCGGGCAGACTGTCGGGCGGGAACTCGACATCGACGACGGTGCCGATCACCTGAACCACTGATCCATCAGCCATGCTGTGCTCCCATCTGCAGGTTGCCTAGGCCGCGCCGACCAGGTCGGCGGAGGGCTCGGACAACCACGTGAGTTTGAATTCGGTCAGGTCATTGACCTGCCAGTCAGATGTCAGATTGAGGTCTTGCGTGAGTTCGCTGCGCACGAGGACGACCTTCATCCCGGCGGCGTTGGCGGATTCCACGCCGGCGGGTGCGTCCTCAATGGCGATGCAGCGGGCGGGGTCAATGCCCAGCTTCTTGGCGGCCTTGAGGTAGATCTCGGGCGAAGGCTTGCCCATCGAGACCTCGTCGCCTGCGGTGGTCTGGTCGAAGTAGCGGCTCAATCCTGCGCCTCTGAGCGCCGCGTTGACCCACAATCGGTGTGACGAGCTGGCGACGGCGATTGGCACGCCGGCTTCGCGAAGCTGCTCGACAAGCTCCCGTGCTCCGCGGATCAGTGGGGCGCCAGCCTGATACTGCTTGAGCACGTCGGCGTTGTAGCGCGCTTCGAACTGCTCGAGCGTCATCGTAATCGGGTAGCGCTCGCAGAGTTCGTCCCAGGTGCTGGTCAGCGTTGTGCCCAGGTAGCGGGCGTAGTCGTCGAATGGAAAGTCGACGCCTTGCTCGGCCAGAGCCTGGCGGACGGCCTCGTAGTGCAGCGGCTCGGAGTCAAGCAGGACGCCGTCCATGTCGAAGATCACCGCTGATGACTGTGACGCCATGACTTAGCCCTTGAGCGCCTCGACGCCGCCGGTGATGTCGAGCAGCTCGGAGGTGATCTGCTCCTGGCGGGCCTTGTTGTAGACGAGCGTGAGGTCGGCGATCATGTCGTTCGCCGCGTCGGTTGCGTTGCGCATCGCGACCATGCGCGCCGACTGTTCGGAGGCAGCCGCTTCGAGCACGGCCTGGTAGACGAGCAGGTCAACATAGCGCGGGAGCAGGTCTGCCAGCACTTCCTGCGGTGAGGGTTCGAAGATGTACTGCGTCTCGCCCGAGGACTCTTCATCACTGGCGGGTGGTTCAACCGGCAGGATCGGCACGGTCACAGGAACCTGACTCACGGTATTGACGAACGAGGCGTAGACCAGCAGGACGCGGTCAACCTTGCCTTCGGTGTAATCGTCAATGGCGATTCGTGAAATCGGTTGGGTCTCGGCCAGTCCGGGATAGTCGCCAAGCTCCTGGAAACTGGCCCGGAAGTCGATTCCGAAGCGCTGAAAGTAATCGCCGCCCTTGCGGCCAACCGGGATCATCGAGATGTCACCCGAGCCGCCGGCTTGGGGACCGAGCACGATCTCGCCCGTGTGCCGTTCGAGGTTGGCAATCAAACCACCGCAAAGCCCGCGGTCGGGCGTGATCAGAATGACGGTCGTTTCGTTGACGTCGCGCCGTTCGAGCAGGGGATGCGCGGTCTCCGGATCGCCCGCGACGCCGGACAGGTGACCGAGTACGGCCTGCATCTTTTCGGCGTACGGCCGCGCCTGCAGCGCGCGATCCTGGGCGCGGCGCATCTTCGACGCCGCCACGAGCTGGATCGCGTTCGTGATCTTGGCCGTGTTCTCGACCGAGCGGATGCGCCGTCGGATTTCGCGGGTGTTGGCCATTGACCCCTTCTGCTCTCAGTTGCGTTCTCGGATGCTCGGCCCGCCTAGAAGGGGACCGTGTCCTTGAATGTCTGCAGCGCGGAGCTGAGCGCCGCCTCGTCGTCGTCAGACAGCTGGCCGCTGTCGGCGATGCCGCCAAGCAGGTCGCGGTGTGAGGTGTTCAGGTAATCGCTCGCCCCGATGGCGAAATCGTTGATCTTGTTGACCGGCACGTCGTCGAGCACGCCGCTGTTGGCGGCATAGAGCAGCGCGACCTGGGTAGACATCGCCAGCGGCTGCTGTTCGGGCTGAACCAGCAGCGCCGAGAGCCGCTGACCGCGCTCAAGCTGACGGCGTGTCGCCGCGTCGAGGTCGGACGTACCGAACTGTGCGAACGCCTGGAGTTCACGGAACTGTGCCATGTCGATCCGGAGCTGACCGGCGACCGAGCGCATCGCGCGCCGCTGAGCGGAACCACCCACTCGCGACACCGAGATGCCGGCATTAACGGCCGGCCGCTGCCCGGCGTTGAACAGGTCGGACTCGAGGAAAATCTGTCCGTCGGTGATCGAGATGACGTTGGTCGGGATGTATGCCGAGACGTCGCCGGCCTGGGTCTCGATAATCGGCAACGCGGTGATCGAGCCGCCGCCGTATTCATCAGAGAGCTTGGCGGCCCGCTCGAGCAGTCGAGAGTGGAGGTAGAAGACGTCGCCAGGGTACGCTTCGCGACCCGGAGGACGGCGCAGGAGGAGAGAGATCTGGCGGTACGCCCAGGCGTGCTTGGAGAGGTCGTCGTAGATGATCAGCGCGTCCTGGCCGCGCTCCATGAAGTACTCGGCCATCGCGACGCCGGAGTATGGCGCGAGGTACTGCTGCGCCGCCGACTCTGCCGACGCGGCGTTGACCACGATGGTGTGGCCCATCGCGCCGTGCTCCTCGAGCGTGGCCACGACGTTGGTCACCTTGGCCTGCTTCTGGCCAATGGCGACGTAGATGCAGATCAGATCCTGCCCCTGCTGGTTGATGATCGTGTCGATCGCGATCGAGGACTTGCCGGTCTGCCGGTCGCCGATGATTAGTTCGCGCTGGCCCCGGCCAATCGGGATCTGCGAGTCGATCGCCAGGATGCCCGTCTGGACCGGCGTATCAACCGATGCGCGGGTCACCACGTTGGGAGCGATCCGCTCGACCGGGCGCGATTCTGCGGCCGCGATTGGGCCCTTGCCGTCGATTGGCTCGCCCAGCGCGTTGACAACCCGGCCGATCAGCGCTTCGCCGACCGGGACCTCGGCCACGGTGCCGGTGGAGCGGACTTCATCGCCCTCTTCGATCACGCGGTAGTCGCCCATGATCACGGAGCCGACGATTTCCTCTTCCAGGTTGAGCGCCATACCCATCACCGGGTCGGAGCCGTCCTTGGGGCGGAACTCGAGCAGTTCGCCCGAGAGCGCGCCAGCGAGGCCGTAGACCCGGGCGATACCGTCGCCCGCCTCGACGACGGTCCCGACCTCAGCAGAGACGACCTGGCTTTCGAAGCCTTCGATCTGTTGTCGAATCAGGGCGGCGACTTCTTCTGGTCGGACAGCCATAATGCTGACTCCTTCGGTGTGATTAACCCTGCGCCAACGAGCGGCGCATGGTGGACAGGCGCGTGCGGACGGATCCGTCAATGATCCGGTCGCCGATTTTGACCACGGCGCCGCCGATGATCTGGCCATCAACCGTCTCGCTCAACGAAACGGTCTCGGCGTTGGTGAAACGCCGCACCGCCTCTTCGACGGCGGAACGCGCGTCGTCAGAGAGTGGGACGGCGGTCGTCACGGTCGCTTCGGCGATGCCGCGCACACTGTTCAGGCGCTCGCGGAACGCTTCAATGATCTGCGGAGCCAGGTTGGCCCTCCGCTTGCGGACGAGCAGTTTCGCGAAGTTCGCGGCAGCGCGCTGAACATCGGGCAGCGCGTTGTCGAGCACTTGCTCCTTCTCAGCCTGCGCAACGCGGGTCGAGACGAGGAACCCGTTGACCGTCGGCTCGCTGAACAAGGCCGCGATGTCCTCAAGATCGGATAACCAGCGATCGTGAGATGCGGTGTCGTGCGCGATGCCGAACACCGCGTCGGCGTAGCGTCGTGCAGCGGGATCACTCAGCGCCACAGGTCGCTCCTAGTTCTGCTGTCCACTGGACGATTCGGCCAGCACGTCGCTAATCAACCGCTGGTGGTCGTCCGCATCCAGTGACTGTTCAATCACCCGTTCGGCGGCCGCGATCGCCATGCCGGCAAACTCATTGCGCAGCTGTTGCACGGCCTGATCACGTTCCTGCTCGATTTCCGAGCGGGCGCGTTCGATCAGCTGTTCGGCCTGGCCCGCGGCGTTTTCACGCGCTTCGGCTTCGATCCGCTGCGCCAGTTCCTGAGCCTGTGCGACCAGGCGCTGGGCCTCGTCGCGGCCCTGCTGAATCTCGGCGCGCGCCTCGGCGCGCGCTTCCTCAGCCGCTTCCTGAGCGCGTTCAGACGCGGTCAGACCCTCTTCGATCCGCTTGCGCCGCTCATCGAGCACCCGGCCGAGCGGCTTGTAGAGCAGGAAGATCAGCAGCGCGAACAGGATGCCGAAACTGATGAAATGCGTGATCAGTCCGGCCAGGTTGAGACCGAGAGCGTCCATACCATCCTGCCAATCAGTCTGTTCCGGTTGCCAATCCCGTCAGCTGCGCCGCTGGACCAGCGTCCGGCGGCGCTCCACTGCGGGGTCTGGCGGCGTCAGGTTAGAAGACGAAGCCAACCATGACGGCGACGACCAGCGAATAAATCGCGATCGCCTCGGTGAACGCGATACCAAGGATCATGTTCGTCTGGATCACGGGGGCGGCATCGGGGTTGCGTCCCAGAGCCTCGAGTGCGCGGCCGGCGAGCATGCCGATACCGAGCGCGGGCCCGATGGCGCCGAGGCCCATGGCCAGGGCAGCGCCGATGTACTTCAACCCGTCGTCGCCAATCTGTAGAAGCAGGTCCATTCCGTGTCCTCTCCGAGCGGTCCTCCGCGACCGCGCTACACGCTTGATTGATCCCGGCGGTTCGCCAATCGGCTTCCCGCCGCCGTGCGCTAGTGTTCTGCCGCCTCGTCATGGTGCTCGTCGTGGTCGCCGACAGCGGTCGAAGCGAACACGAGCGTCAGCATGGCGAAGACGAACGCCTGGATGAAGCCGACGAACACTTCTAGTCCGAAGAACACCGTCGGCACCACAAAGGCGACCAGGAACATCGAGATAAACAGCACCACTTCACCGGCAAAGATGTTGCCAAACAGACGGAAGGTGAACGAGATCACGCGTCCGACCTCCGAGACGATCTCCAGGATTCCGACGAACACCCCCATCGGCCCCTTGACAATCGCGTGCGAGCCAACGCCGATGTACTTGCCGAAGTTCGCGCCGATCCCGACCCCGCGCATGCCGAAGTACTGCACCGCGAGGAACGACCAGAGTGCGAGCGCCAGGGGCAGGTTCACATCGGAAGCCAGGGCTCGGAAGATGGGGAAGATGTGGCCGACGGTACCGGTGGTTTCACCGGTTGCCTCGTCGACGTAGCCCTTCTCTTCCATTCTCAGGATGAAGCCCAGGTGCGCTGTGTTGACCGTGGTCGGCACGACCGCCGGCTCGAAGTCGCCAATTGCGATTTCGCACTCGATCAGGCAAAGCTGCGCGACGCTGCCGTCAGCGCCCGGCTCGATCACCAGCGGCTCGGCAAACGCGTCATAGGAGAAGTCCCGCGTCTCGGCGAACAACGTGCGGGGCGGGATGATCTTGAAACCGTCGCCGGAAAGGATCGGCCCGGTTGCTTTGACCAACTCGGCGTCGCCGGCCACGATAGGCAGGTTGAAGACCATCGCGTATTCCAGCTCGTGGTGGCCCTCGTCGACAATCCCGGCCGCCTCCAGCCGCGACTCGATTTCGTGAACCAGGTCTGCGCCGTCAGTGCCGTACGGAATCGGGTTGGTCCAGAACTCGCTGCGGACGGCGAACTCGGTGTCGGTCAAATGATGCTTGCGAATCTTGTGGATGATCTCGTCCGACTTGTCCTGCTTGTCGACCTTGAACGGGATCGGTTCGAAGAAGGCGTTTCCGAACGCGTCGTTGATTGCGTCGATCTCGCCGTCGGACAGGCTGCGCGCACCTTCCTCAAGGTCCTCGACCACCTCCATCACCGAGACCTCCATCTCGTGCAGATAGTGGTAGCGGTAGTTCTCGACCGGACCGATCACGTTGTTCCAGGGGAAGAGCGCGAACCAGTTGCCGATCAGCAGGAAGATGAAGATCGTGAAGACGAAGGGGAAGAACTTCTTGCCGTTGCGCTCGCCGCCGACCTGTTGCGAGATGCCCAGGAACGCCTCGTAAATCGCCTCAACCAGATTCTGGAAACCTGACGGAACCAGCGCGGTCTCAACGTCCCGCGTCCGCCGCCAGACGACGAACGCCGCAATGGCCAGCAGCAAGATCACGACCCAGGCCGAAAGGATCGTGTTGGTGATTTCGTAGGAACCGATCGAGATCACCGGCTCCGCCGCCAGGGCGATGACCGGCGCAGGTGCGCGGACAACGAAGAAACCGAAGACCGCGAAGGCGAGTGTGGCGAAGATGATCAGGCGTCTTCGGCTCACGCGCGCTCCTCCTCGTCCTGTTCATCGTCCACGGGCGCGTCTTCGGAGGGAGGGCGCCGCTCTGCCTGGTCTTGTCGTTGCCGCGCTTGAGCGGCGAATAGATCTTGCAACATGCGATACCCGCCCCAGCCGGCCGTAGCCAAACCGAGAGCGAGTCCGACGAGCGTGAGCGCGAATCCCGTGCCCAACTCGTCGTCCAGCAGGACTCCACCGACAACGCCCAGCACGATGCACGTAGCCACGTACCAGCCGATGCCCATGAGTTGCATGGCCGGCGGCCACTGTCTCATGGGGACTCCTCCCTGCTGGAGGCACACCCCGTTTCCGGAGCAATGTGAAGGCTATCACAGACCCCACTTGCGACAAGGCAACGCCGCCTCGGCCCACGGCGATTCCAAACCCGGCAATCCTTGTGTAGTGCGGGTTACTCGAAGTCGTCCATGTCGAGCGACTCGATGAAGTCGCGGAAGGCCGACATCTTTTCCAGTTCCTCCGGCTTGACCGGCTCCGGCCGACCCTCTTCGTCGGTCGCCACCAGGCCCTCGTCGTCGAGCAACACCCCTGCCTGATCAATCACTTCGTCCTCGACAAAGATCGGCGCCTCGGCCCGAACCGCCAGTGCTATCGCGTCGGACGGGCGGGAGTCAATCTCCACTTGCTCATTGTTCACGTCCAGGAAGACGCGGGCGTAATAGGTGTCGTTGCGCACCTCGGTCACGACAACCCGGGTCACGCTGGCGCCCAGTTCCTGCATCACATTGGTCATCAAATCGTGCGTCATCGGCCGCTGGACTGACACGTTCTGCAGCCGGATGGCAATCGCATCGGCCTCGGCCGCGCCGATGTAGATGGTCAGGTAGCGGTCGGCGTCCTTTTCCTTGAGGACCACGACGCGGTTGTAGTTCATCAGAGAGACGCGCAGCGCTTCGATGGTGACTTCTTTCATGTCGCGCATCCCTTCTATCTCTGCCCGATCGCTATCTCGCAGCGTCTGCTGTGTCAGATTAGCGTAGGCCGGGAGTCGGCTCGAGGAACGGCAGGAGAGAGTATCGGCTCAATCGCCGGTCAGCTCGGGTGGCGGTCGCGTAGGACCTCCCCGTCCCAACCAGAGCGATCCCAGCGTGATCAGGAACAACCCCCCGCCGAGCAGGAACAGTCCTTGCCTCACCCCGGCGGCGTCCGACACTCCACCGACCAACAGCAGCGCCAGCATCGAGACGGCATTGGCCAGCATCATCTGCGCCGAGAACAGGCGCCCACGCATCTCCGGCGGCGAGCGCTCCTGGAGCAGCGTTTGCGCCGGGGCATTGACCATCGCGTAGGCAAGACCGAGCGGGAACGCCATGATCAGCGTGGCGGCCAGCAGCCAGTCCTGGGTGGAACCAGTCGACCGGAGGAAGTCGAGCACGCCAAACACCGTCACGATGACGGTGATCACCGCCAGACCGAACGAGGCCATGGTGTTCATCCGGATCCGCCGGCCGATGCGCGGTACGAAAACCAGGGCCAGCAGTGCGCCAAAGCCAGTCGGCCAGAAGACGAAGACCGCATCTTCCTCAGCCCGACCGAGCACATCGTGGACGAACTGCGGGACCAGCACGGCGAACATGAACAGCATCATCACGCCGGAAATCAGCTGGACAAGCGCCAGCGCCGTTAACCGGTCGCGCCAGACGAGATCCCCCGCAGATCGAATGTCGTGCAAAGTCGTGGCGAAGGCCGCCCTGACCTGACCGACATCTTCGGACACGCGGTGGGGCGTGCGGTCGAACGGCGGAAGCGAGGGCAAGCAGGCGAGTAGCACTGCCGAGAACGCCAGCGCGACCGCACTGACGATGTACGACGCGTCGTAGCCGATCACCTTCAACATGATTGGCGCGATAATCACCAACCCGATCAACTGCGTCGACATGGTCGTGAACTGAAACGCCGAGTTGGCCGACAACAGCTGCTGCCGAGAAACAAAGCGGGGTAGCGCGGCCGCTCCCGCCGGGACGGCGAACTGGCCGGCCAGCGCGGTTCCGAAGGCCACCGCGTAGACCGTCCCGACGGACACGTTGTCGGCGATGAGTAACAACGCAGTCAGTCCGGCACGAATGATGACCGCGACGATCAGCACCCGCCGCTTGTCGAGCCGGTCCAGCAACACCCCGGCGACCGCGCCGGTAACCACCGGTGGAGCGGCCAGGCAGATCACCAACAGCGTCGAGGCAAACGGCGACCCGGTCTGCTCCAGCACCCAGATCAGCAGCACAAACTGGATGGCGGAGTTGATCGTCAGCTGGATCCCGGTCGCCGACCAGAGCGCCAGGAACGGACGATTGCGAAACAGCGCGCCAACGGGAGGATCCGTTGACGTCGTCGCCTCGGGCTCGGGGTCCGCGGTCACGGCAGCTCGCGAGCCGGAATCGCCGCATTGGCGGCAGCGCGCAACCTCGATGCCTCCGCGCGAATCTCCTCCGCACCGCCTGCATAGATCACCGACCGTGATGCCGAGACCAGTAGTCCACGTCCGTCGACATCGACACCGACTGCCACCGAAGCCTCCAGATCGCCTCCCTGCGCGCCAATACCGGGCAACAGGATCGGCATCTCCGGACACATAGCACGCACTTGCTTCAGCTCCTCCGGCCAGGTCGCACCAACGACGAGACCGAGATTGCCGTGATGGCTCTCACCCCACTTGCGAGCTTGCTCTGCCACTGTCAGGTACAGCGGTTCACCATTGGCCATCGACAACGATTGCAAGTCGGCCGCGCCCGGATTGGACGTGCGGCAGAGCGCAAACGCGCCGCGGTCAGGTCGCTGCAGAAACGGCGCGACGGCGTCTCCGCCCAGATAGGGGTTGATCGTTATCGCGTCGGCGTCAAACCAGTCGAATGCGCTGGCCGCATACGCCTCGGCCGTATTGCCGATGTCGTTGCGCTTGGCATCGAGGATGACCACGGCCTCCGGTGCGAGACGTCGGACCGCGGCAATCGTCTCCCTGAGCGCCTGCCAGCCGGTATCACCCGCGACTTCATAGAAGGCCGACTGCGGCTTGTAAGCACAGGCGAGACCGGCCGTCGCCTCGATGACGCGTGTGTTGAAATCGAGAATCTCGTCAACTGGCGTGCGCTGGGGCTGCGGATCGAGTCCCACGCAAATCAGCGAGTGGCTGGCATCCATCGCTGCCGCCAGCCGATCTTGAAACGCTGATGCAGCCATGCCCCAAGGGTATCCCTGCAACCGTTCGGTCGTAGGCTGCATGGATGTCAGATCAGCGAGTTGTTCGCGAACTGGAAATCCAGGCCTACCTCCAACCTCCGCCCGCATCCGTGCTCAACGGCGCGGCCGCCGTCGTGCTGGATATCTTCCGCGCCACGACCGTGCATGCCGCACTGTTTGCCGGCCAGGCCTGTGCGGTGTATCCCGTCGCCGACTTCGCCACCGGTGTGACACTGCGCGATGCCATCTCCGGCAGCCGGTTGATCGGCGAGGTCGGCGCCCTGCCTCCACCCGAAGCCGACTATGGCAACTCACCAACCGAGTTCGAGTCGCTCGACGTGCGCGGCTGGACCGTCGTCCACGTCACCAGCAACGGCACGCGGGCCCTGGTCAAGGCCAAGGACGCCGATCTCGCCCTCTCAGGCTGCTTGCGCAACATGAGCGCCTCGATCGAGCATCTGCTCGCCAGTGCGCCGTCGCGCATCGCCATCGTCTGTAGCGGCGATCACGGCAGCACCTCGCCGTCCGTCGAGGACTCCTTCGCCGCGGGCGCGTATGTCGCTCGGCTTCAACACATCGTGCCGAACGCGGCAATCCGAGGAGGCGCGCGGCTCGCGCTCAAGCTGTACCAGGCCTACGCGCGATCGCCATCCCGCGCCTTCGCCGACTCACCCCACGGCGACCACCTGCGCAACCTGGGATTCCAGGCCGACTTCACGTACGCCGGCGACATCGACGCCGATTCGACAGTCATCGCCCTGACCGTGGATCGATCAGGACGGCCCGTCCTTCAGCGAGTCCCAGCTCTGACGCATTGAATTCAGCTCAGCTTCGCTTGGCTGCCGGCCGCCGTAGCGGAAATTGCTGAACGCCCTCGAGATCCGCTTCGGCGTCGGACTGTGATACGCGCGTTCCAGCGCGTCGGCGAACTGCAGCGGTGTCCGGTGGACGGCCCGCGCCTGCCCTTTCGTCTCGGCGTGCTTGAGCACATCGAAATACAACTCGGCGATCGGCGCGTCGGCGTAGCGTTCGGTCTGTTCCCGACGAAACCGGTCGCGAAATCCGCGCAGCGCGCCGAGCAGGTCGCCGGTCACATCCGCATCTGCCCAGAGCGACTCCCGAATCTCTTCGATCCGCGCTTCACGACGTATGAACCTGCGGAAGAGGTAGAAGGCCAGCACTGCGAATACCAACACCGCGCCGATCCCGCCAAAGACCCGCGCCATGACGATGCCAGCCGTTGGATCGGCGTCACCATCTTCAGCTTCCTCGACCTCGAATGGTCCCCCGATACCCTCGCCTAGCTGCTGGTTCTCCGCTGGAGCGGGCTCCCCGATCCATTCCTTGGCCTGTTCGACCAACCAGAACAGTGGCCAGAGGAGGTAGGTGATCCCAGTGATGATCGCTCGCAGACCCACCCCCAGCGCGTTGAGCACTGGCTCGACGACGCCGGAACCGGCGACCAGACCCACAATGCCCGTGACCAACAACAGGAACAGCGCGACGCCAATCACCATCGCCACCAGCGTCGCCGCCACCGAAGCGCCGGTCTGCGCCGCTCCCAGACCCTGGATCTGATCCGAGCTGGCCGCCGTCTTTAGCGCCACGGTGAGCAGACCCATCACGACCCATAGAATCCCAAGTCCGCGGACGTGGTCAACCACTCCGCCGTTGTTGGCCACCGCCAGCGCGAAGGCCAGGATGACCAGTCCCGACAGCGCGTACCCGGCGAACGGCCGCTCGACGAGATCGGCATTTCCCAGCGCAACGCCGCGGAACCAGATCGGGATCAACATGAAGGCGGCAAAGAGTTGGTCGATTTCTCCGGGCATCGCCGTCCCGTCCTCCAGCAACACCACTTCCCGCCAGACCGGACTCGATGGCCGGCCCAGTTCCAGCAACCAGGACATGTTCCAGATCCGGGCGCTCTCCGACAGGTCGGCCGAGCCGATGATCTGCAGGGCGACCAGTGTGATCAGCAGACCCCACCAGAAGCGCTGCTTCATCGACAACTCGCGTCGCCCAAGCCAGCGAGAGACCAGGAAACCCAATCCCAGCGTTCCGGCGACCGCCCAGACAGAGAGTGTTTCGCCGGCGTCGTACGCCACCAGACGCGGGATCAACTTGGCCAGGATGATCAGCAGGATCGCTTCGCCTGCGAGCAGTGAAGCCGTGTAGACCAGTTCCACCCGTCTCCGCGGAGGCGCCGACACAACGGCGGCGTCAGCCACGCTCATCCTGGTCGCTCCGGTCGCGACCAGGGACTCTGCGGTTCGCTAACCGCGGACGACGAGCCCTCGGCGACCGCCACCTGACCATCACTGCCGGCGACTTCATGCGGCATGGGATCGTCGCCGCCAACGAAGGTCGGAACACTTACTTCTTCAGTCGGTTCCGGCGGCCGGCGACTCGCGTACAGCCGATCGGTTCGGGCCCAGGGGCCCGCCTCGCCGACCCGTTCGTAGTGCAGTCCTTCCAGCGCCCTGCGAATGTCGTAAACAGGTGACTCGGCGAACGTCGCCGGTGGATCTTCGATACCGACATAGATCAAGCCAACCTGGGCGCCATGTTGTTTCAGGCGGATCAGCGACGATTCCAACGCCGGAGTGAGCACCGCTGTCACTAATGCGAGCGTCGAGCCGAAGGTCAAACGCTCCTCGCTCAACATCCGTTCGATCCGAACCAGCGTGAATACATCGGCCATGGCCAGCGCTTCAAGAATGCGCGTCATCTGTCCGGGAGCCCGCGATGGGGGAACCCGGATCGCCGTGTCGTGACCCGGCCAGGTGCAGTTGGCCAGAAGCCCCACCGGTACGCGGTCCTGCGAAAAATCGCTGGCCAGCGAGGCCGCTACCGAAACCGCGCGCTCGAAGATGTCGCCGAAGAAACCCTGCCAGGCATGAGGCAGCGTCGACACGTTGAGCGCGACCATTGCGATCAGATCGCTGGACGGGTCATAAACCCGTGACTGCAATGTCTGGCGCCGCGCGGTGGCCTTCCAGTCGACCTTCTTCAGCGGGTCGCCCGGCCGATAGTCGCGGATCGTCTGCAATCTTGTCGGATCCTCGAACAGTCGTTGACCGCCGCGACGTTCACCCTGCGGCCGCAATCGCGGCAGTCCCAGCCGGTCCAGGGCAATCACCTCCGGGTACACCCAGAGCGTGTGCTCCGCATCGTCGGTGCGCTCACGCCGGTAGACCCCGAACAGGTCTCCCGACTTGAGATCGACCCGTGCAAGTTGGAAGTGCCCTCGAGTGATCAGCGGAATTTGGAAGTCCCAGATCAGCCGCTCATACCAGCGCATGGATGTCGACCGCACCACGACGCCCTCCTGCGGAGCCGACTCGTGCAGTCTGCTGAACGGCTCATTCGAGGGCTCAAGGATCTCCGGCAGATTGATGCGCACCTGCAGTGCCGTCAACGGGATGATTTTGCGATTCTCAAGCCGCAACTGGAGTCCCAGGGTCTCGCCCACGAACGCGTGGTTCTGCGAAATCTGGACATCGCTCTCGAGCCGATTCAGGGCGTATCGAGTCCAGGTCCAGGCGGCCCATCCAGCGACAAGCACCGTCGCCGCCACGAGCGAAACGATGATCTCGCCGGTCGCCACTCCGAGCAGCACCACAATGACCGTTGCCGGAGCCCAGATCGCTCGAATGATCCGGTTGTCGTGGCGGAAGCCCCAGTTCCCTGAGGCGATCCGCTCCTGCCGTTCCTCCAGCCGGCTTCGGGCTTCGAGCTCGCTCAGCGCACCGCCGCCCAGAATCGACATGGCGGACCCTCTCGATTCGCTGGTTCGCTCTGGCCGGAACTAGCTGCCGGCGGCGGCGGCTTCGATCGGTACCGGGACGCGGTTCAACATCTGCTCGAGCAATGACTCCGGCGTTGAAGAACGCAAACGTGCGTCTGCCGACAGCATCAGCCGGTGAGGCAGCACCACCCGCGCCATCTCCTGCACATCGTCCGGCAGCACGAACTCGCGTCCGCGGATCGCAGCCAACGCGCGCGTCGTGCGCATCAGCGCCAGGGACGCGCGCGGCGACGCTCCCAGCTCAAATGCCTTCTCTTCCCGGGACGCCTGAACGATCGCCACGATGTAGCCGCGAACGGCCTCGCTGACCCGAACCTGCTCCACCGTCTGAACCATCTGACGAAGCCGCTCCGACTTCACCACCGGCTCCAGTTCCTCAAGCGGCTGCGCGCGCTCGAAGCGCAGCAGGATCGCGTCTTCCTCGGCCGCGTCGGGATAGCCCATGCGCAATCTGAGCAGGAACCGGTCCAGCTGAGCCTCGGGCAACGGGAAGGTGCCCTCCAACTCGACCGGATTCTGCGTCGCGATCACCAGGAACGGCCGCGGCATCGCCATCGTCTCGCCTTCGACCGTCAGCTGTCGCTCTTCCATCGCTTCCAACAGCGCCGCCTGTGTTCGCGGCGAGGCTCGGTTGATCTCGTCCGCCAGGACGAGCTGAGCCAGCAACGGACCGGCCCGAAACTCGAACTCGCCCGATTTCTGGTTGTAAATGTTGACCCCGGTCACATCCGATGGCAGCAGGTCGGGCGTGAACTGGATCCGTCTGAACGAGCAGCCGATCGAGCGAGCGAACGACTTGGCCAGCATGGTCTTGCCCAGACCGGGGACGTCGTCAAGCAGGATGTGGCCCTCCGACAGAATCGCGGCCAGCGTGTGGTCCAGCACCTGCTCGCGACCGACGATCACGCGGCCCACGTTCTCCCGCACGCTGGCAGCCATCGCGGCAACGTCAGACAGGCTCGGAGGCGGCGCGGTGGTGGTCATTGGGGAAGCGTACCAGCAGGTCCGCGGGCTTCGATTCATGTCCGCCGAGTACCATCTGAGCGACGAGGCAACAGCGAGACGAGGTCCACATGCGGGCGGAAATCATCAGTATCGGCACCGAAATCCTGATGGGCGAAATCCTCGACACCAACGCCAACTTCATGGCCCAGCGACTGCCCGCGATGGGCATCGACCTCTTCTTCATGCACCAGATCGGCGACAACAGGGATCGGCTGGTCGAACTCATTCAGACTGCCGTCGGTCGCTCAGATGTCGTAATCCTGACCGGCGGTCTTGGACCCACGGAGGACGATGTCACTCGCGATGCAATCGCCGAGTCGGTCGGCGAGGAACCCTACGTGGTTCCCGAGCTCGAAGCGCATCTCCGCAACTTCTTTGAGCGTCGCGGCGGACGAATGCCTGAGCAGAACGTGAAGCAGGCGACGATCATCCCCTCAGGGGAATCGATCCCCAATCCACGCGGCACCGCGCCCGGCTGGTGGGTCGAGAAAGACGGCGCAATCATCATTGCCATGCCCGGGCCGCCGGCCGAAATGACCGGCATGTGGGAGAACGACATCGCCCCGCGCCTTACAGCCCGCTCCGATGGCGGCGTGCTGATCTCCCGCACGCTCAAGACCACTGGGCTCGGCGAGTCGATGCTCGACGAACTCCTCGGCGATCTGCGCTTCGCCGAAGATCCGACCGTCGGCGTCTATCACAAGGCCGACGGCGTCCACGTGCGGCTCGCATCCAAGGCCAAGTACGAAGATGTCGCCCGCGACCGAATCGCGCCGGTCGAGCAACAGATTCGCTCAATGCTCGGCGACGCGATCTGGGGCGCCGACGAAGACACCTTCCAGGATGCCGTTGCCGCGTTGCTCCAGGATCGAGGCATGTCAATCGCCGTCATGGAATCGTGCACCGGCGGACTCCTCGCCAGCACGATCACCGACGTGCCCGGCGCCAGCGGTTACTTCAGGGGCGGACTCGTCACCTACACCGCCGAGGCCAAAATCCAGTACGGCGTCGACGCGGCGATCATCGCGGAACACGGCGTCGTCTCGAACGAGACCGCCGCCGCGATGGCCGGCGCCGTGCGACGCCAGTTCGGCGCCGACATCGGCGTCGGCATCACCGGCGTCGCGGGGCCGGAACCGCACGGAGGCCAACCGGTCGGTGCCGTCTGCCTGGGCATCGAAACCGCCGGCGAGAGTTACGCCACCGGCTACACCTTCGCTCAGACACGCGCCGCCATCAAAGCCCGAGCCGTCACCTCGGCCCTGACTCTCATTCGCCGAGCCACCCTCGGCGAGCTCATGACAGGCTCCTCCGGCGTCTACCGCCGGCTGTAGGGACTCAGACCAGCCGAAGCGACATTAGTCCGTCCACTTCTTCTTCTGTGGCCTCGCCGCGGACCACCAGCGCGTCGATGTGTCCCGTCACCTCAGCCATCGCCTGCCATAACCGGCGATCCGGCAGCCGGCTGAACATCGTCGTCAGCAGCTCGTATGGCGACTTCGGCCCTTCCGCCAGCATCTCTCGCAACTGGCCCTGCCGCTTCCGATGATGCCGCCGCACCCGCTCAATCTCTTCCGCAACCGCGTCCGATGGCTCGCGGTGTCCCGGATACAGATGCGTCACGTCGAGCGTCTCAATCCGATCCAGCGAGTCAGCGAACGCCGGCAGGCTGCGGAACCGCTCCGGCGGCTCAACCGAGATGTCCCAATGCCAGCCCGGATTCGAGTTCAGGCCCGGGATCACCTGGTCCCCGCTGAATAGCGCTCCGGTTTCCGGTTCGAAAAACACGCAGTTTCCCGGCGTGTGACCCGGCGCCGAAACCAGCACCACCCGCCGGTCGCCCAGCCGGATCTCGGCCCGGTCCGCCAACTCCTCGTCCGCCCGAAACGGCGTCCCCCTGATTAATCCAGGCCAGCGCTCACGTCGCACCCTGCCGCCCGTGTTGTCGCCCGACCGGAATGCCCGCCGCATCCGTTCCCGCGACTCGATGAATCCGGCAATCCGTTCTTCTGGCACGCCCACCCGGCGCATGTGATCGAAGACGTACTGCGTCTGGTAACCGATGATGTTGCGTCCGTGCAGAAACGACTGCGCTTCAAGTTGGGAAGCCACGATCGGTACACCTTCAGCCTGCCAGCGGAAGGCCAGTCCGCAGTGGTCGATGTGGGCATGCGTAATCGCGACGTACTTGACGTCACGAATGTGCAGTCCCGCCGCGTCGAGCTGTGCGGCCAACGCCTCCCAGGCCCCGTCATAATCCGGTCCCGCGTCGATCATGATCACGCCGTCGGAGGTCGGCAACGCGTACGCCCAGTTGTCGCCCAACGCAATCGGCAGAACGCCGTGCTCGGTAATCATCGAATCTCGATTGTCCGGTTCGGCCACGGGCTAGTCGTCCTGGCCCGTCTCTGCGCGGATCGCATCGTGCAGGACGCCAAGCTGTTCGATCATCGCGTCGATCGAGCGTGCGCCGGCGACGAAGACCCCGGTCACGTTGACCGCCGCCCAGCCGAAGCCGGCCTCCTGCGCTGCCGCGGCAGTCGCCGCCACATCGGCGGTCCGCGCCCAGTACTCGCGGGTAGAGGGATCGCCGGCCCGCGGCGGCGTCGCCAGCTGGCACTGGAAGCCGAGCGCGTCGGGATCGCGACCCGCCCTCTCTGCCTCCGCCTTCACCTCCGCAATCGCATCGGCGCCCTGCGAGCCCAGCATGCCCGAAGCCATCCAACCGTCGCCTACCTGTCCCGCGCGTCGCAGCGCCGCTTTGGATCCGCCGCCAATCCAGAGCGGGATCCCGCCTCCCTGCGGAGGCTTCGGTTCCATGGCCATCGATTCGGCGCTGAAGTGATCGCCGGCGAACTCAATCGTCTCGTCGCGCCAGCAGGCCTGCATCAACGCAATCGCCTCGT
Source organism: Chloroflexota bacterium (assembly GCA_009838735.1). Classification (GTDB taxonomy): domain Bacteria; phylum Chloroflexota; class Dehalococcoidia; order Bin125; family Bin125; genus Bin125. Next base: position 12,816 of record VXQZ01000011.1, on the reverse strand, counting down.
CCATCGCCCGACCGCGCGTGTGGAAGTCCATGCCCAGCGCGTCGTACTCCGACTCCTGCCAGCCAACGCCCACCCCAACCCGCAACCGTCCGCCCGACAACGTGTCGATCGTGCTGAACTGCTTCGCCGCCAGCACCGGCTGTCGCTGCGGCAGCACCAACACTTCGGTCCCCAGTCCGACGCGCTCGGTCACGGCGGCGATGTAGCCCAGCGTGACCAGCGCCTCCAGCAGCGGCATCGTCGCCGGATACGGCGCGGGATCCCGGCCCTCGATCGGATAGCCGTTGATGACGTGGTCGAAGATGTCAATCTCGTCGTAGCCGATCGCTTCGATCGCCACCGCCAACCGGGCGATCTCATCGGGACCATCGCGATGGACGACAGAGGGAAACTCAACGGTCAGCTTCATATTGGGCGCTCCTGGAGTCGTGGGCCAACTACGGCGATTATGCTAACTGTGACGCCAAGTCATCCAGAGCACCCATCCAGAGCATCGGAGAGCGCCATGGCGGAAATCACGATCAACGCGAACGGACCGATCCTGATCTCGACCGAGGGACTGTCGCTAAAGGCGAATGACGGCTCGACAATCCCCAATCCCAAGGGGTCGATGGCCGCGCTCTGCCGCTGCGGACAGTCGGACATGAAGCCATTCTGCGACGGCTCACACAAGGCCTGCGGCTTCGAGCACAATCCCTCAACGGCCTAGCCGAAACTGCATAGTTGACCCGCGTCCCCCGCGGCTCCCGGTCCGCATTCCCTGTCACTTAGGGAGGGAATAGAGCACCGAGCGACCCTCTTGTCCCCTCTCCCTGCGGGAGAGGGCTAGGGTGAAGGCGGCGTCAAGACACTCATTCGGGACTGCGCCATGTCTCCAAACCTCGCCCTCAACTGGCTCAACGAGTCGGTGATCGGCATCGAGATTTGGCAGTTCGTCGGACTCGGCGTGATGGCGCTGATCATCGTCATTGTGCGATTCGGCATCATCTTCGCGCTCAATCAGGCCATCAGGCGACGCACCGCGCCCGAGCGCCACGAGTTCTGGCAGTTCGAGCTCAAACGGATGCAGCGCCCGCTGCTCCTGTTGCTCGGTGCAATCACACTGGCCATCGGCTTTCCAGTCCTCGACTTCGATCCCGATGTCGAGAACGTCGTCGAAATCTTCGCCAACTTCGCCTCAACCTTCGCCGGAGTGTTGGTCGGCTTCCGCCTGGTCGACGCTGCCGCTGACTACTGGCGGGAGATGGCAGCCGAGACTGACTCCAAGCTCGACGACCAACTGGTCCCCCTGGCGCGCACTGCTGGAAAAATCTTTGTCGGCGCCATCGGCGCTGTGTTCATCCTGCAGAACCTAGACGTCAACATCACCTCGCTGATCGCCGGTCTCGGCCTGGGCGGCCTCGCCGTCGCTCTCGCCGCGCAGGACACGCTCAAGAACCTCCTGGGCGGCGCCACGATCCTCGCCGACAAGCCCTTCCAGGTCGGAGATTGGGTCATCCTCGACGACATCGAGGGCACCGTCGAACAGGTCGGGTTCCGCTCCACCCGGATCCGCACCTTCGCCGACTCGCTCATCACCGTCCCCAACGCCCGCATGACCGACACCGCCGTCAACAACATGGGCCAGCGCACCTGGCGCCGCTACTACACGACCGTGGGCATCGCCTACCACACCGATCCCGACCGCATCCAGGCCTTTGTCGAAGGAATCCGCGCGATTGTCCTCTCCAATCCCAACATGCGCCACGACTACTACATTGTCGAACTCCACAGCTTCGGCGATTCTGCGCTCAACATCATGGTCTACACCTTCATCGGCGCCTCCAACTGGAACGAGGAGCTCCGCACGCGCCACGTCTTCAACCTCGACATCATTCGCCTCGCCCAGGAACTCCAGGTCGAGTTCGCCTTCCCCACGCAGACCCTCCACCTCGCCAGCCGGGCCGAAGGCGCACAGGAGATTCCACCCCTCCGCTCCCGGGAGGATCTGGGCGCGTCCGTCGACGACTTCGCCCCCGACGGCCAGGCCGGACAGCGCACTGACGATCCGATCACCAGGGGCTACGACAACGGCTAGCGTTCGAGAATCAAACCCTCCCCCTCGCAGGGGGAGGTGCCGAGGGCGGAGGGGGTCCCCCCGCAGGAACTAGGCCGGATCATGGGCATCAGAATCTACGGACTCCAGCTCGGCACGTTTCCCATGCCGATGGCCGCCCTCTTCAATCCATCGCTCGGACGCCAGCCCCAGCGCTTCGAGGGCGACGTCATCGACGGCATGTATCAGTGTCCCGCCCTCTCCTACGTGATCGAGCATCCCGACGCTGGCCTGCTCCTGTTCGAGACCGGCATCGCGCCCACCTGGGCCTCAGAGTGGCTGCCCGACTGGCTGCAAATGCTCAACCTCGACGCCATCACCCCCGAAGTCTGCCTCGAAGCCGTCCTCCAGCAGCGCAACCTCGCTCCCGACGACTTCTCTCATGTCATCCAGGGTCATCTCCACGCCGACCATGCCGGCGGACTCAGGCTGTTCGAGGACGCCGGAGCCACGATCGTCGTCCACGAAGATGAGTGGCGCCACGTCGTCACCAACGTCGCCGACGCCAATGAATTCTTCATCCGCGCCGACTGGAACTTCGTCTCCCGTGCGCCGCAAATGCTGATGTACGGCGACCAGGAAATCGCCAGAGACCTGTGGTGCATCTCGCTGCCCGGACACACGCCGGGAACAATGGGCATTCTGGCGCGCCTCGACCAGACCGGCTGGGTCCTCCTCACATCTGACGCCATGTTCTTCCACGACACGCTCGGACCACCGCCCGCCAACTCACCCATAGACATGGACACCGAAGCGTGGAACCACTCGATCGACAAGATCGCCACCATCGCCGCCGATCGAGACGCCTTCCTCCTCCCCGGACACGACACCACCGGAGCCCAATTCGTCGACGGAGTACGAGGCGCCAAGCAAATCGAGCTCGCCCCCGGCTCGGTCTACGAGTAAGGGACTGCGAACTCCGTCTCCACTCGCGAAGGGGCAGTGGATACCTCGCAACTTTCCCCTCTCCCCCCGCTTCGCAGGGGGAAGCCTGCCCCGCACTTGATGCGGGGATGCCGAAGGCAGAAGGGGGGCACTCCCTCTACGTCTACCCTGCCAGGAACAGACCAAACCACAGGAGACCCAACATGAAGAACATGCGCATCGGCGTACACATCGCCCTCCAGAACATCCAGATGATGGGCGCCCCCGCCCTGATCGACGGCATCGTCGCCGCCGACCGCGACGGACTCGACACCGCCTGGCTGACCGTCGGCGGCCCCGCCCCGGACCCGTTCGCCGTCTTCGTCGGCGCTGCCCTCTCGGGAGCGGAACGAATCACCTTCGGCACCTCGATCGTGCCCACTTACCCGCGCCACCCGATCTCCATGGTCCAGGGCGCAGCCAGCGTCGACCAGATGGCCCCGGGACGCATGATCCTCGGCCTCGGCCCCTCTCATAAACCCGCCATCGAAGGCACCTGGGGCATGCCATTCCACAAGCCGCTCTCGCACCTGCGCGAATACGTCGACATCTGCCGCGCGCTGCTCGAAGAGGGCGAGGTCAACCACGAGGGCGAGCTGATCACCGCCCGCGCCCAGCTGCCCGGCGGTCCAACCCAGGTGCAGACGATGATCTCCGCCCTGCGCGAGAAGGCCTGGTCGCTCTCCGGCGAAATCACCGCCGGAGGCATCTCCTGGATGTCGCCATTGCCCTACATCCGCGACGTCGCGCTGCCCGCCCAGCAGGCCGGCGCCGACCTCGCCGGACGCGACCGTCCGCAGATGGTCGTCCACACCCCGATCATCCTCAGCGAGGACACCGAAGCCATCCACGCCGCCGCCCGTCGCCAGTTCGGCTTCTACCAGCGCCTGCCCTACTACTCGCAGATGCTCCAGGACGCCGGCTACGACGAAGCCGCCGGCCGGGACTTCACCGACCGTATGGCCGACGCCCTGATCATCTCGGGCTCAGAGTCGGAAGTCGGCGATCGCGTCCGAGCCATGCACGACAACTACGGAGTCGACGAAATGCTCGCCGCCATCGTCGTCCTCGTCGACGACGCCGAATCCCACATCACCAGAACCCGGGCCTTCCTCGGAGAACTCGCCCAGGCGGACTAGTCCAGCCGGGCAGTCTTCTGCGGCGCTACAGCATTCAACAACAGATTCCTCGGCACATCCGTGTCGGCATCATCTGGATCTTCTCTCAGGAATCGGAAACGGCGCCACCGGGTCCAAAACCAAAATGCCAACAGAGTAAGAAACAATCCGCACGTAAGGACCGCAATGCGTCCGTCGAATAAGTCGAAGAGGTGGACCCGGAGAAATCCCGCCGCAAAATCCAGCAGACTATCCGCGAACAACACTAGAGCCGCAACGCGACCGAAGAACAAGGAACGGGTAACTGACAGTCCCAGCGCCCGATAGCCGATCAGCACGATCGGAGAGGCCAAGCCCATGAGGGCCATAAGCATCGTCAATGTGGCGACCACTGATGATGCAGCAAGCAGCGCGACAGCGATCCCTAGCAACACTGCCGCCACGACGAACAACAACCATCGGTGGCGGCTGCTAATGAGAAAGACGAGCGCGAGCGTCGACACGAAGTAGGCCCCGCCCCGAGCTATGAACGGAAGCGTGTAGTCCCAGGAGCGAAAGCCATGTTCTACCCACAACAGGTGCAGAATGGCCGCTTCCGCAAATGTCATCGCCGCGCTGGCACCCAGGGCATAAGCGCAGAGCGACCTGAGCCGAACGTCGCCCCATAAGTACCTCAATGCGAGCCGAAGCTCCCCGATCGTGCTGGTGTCGGCACAGACTGGAGTCAAAGCAGGAACCTTCCTGACTGCCAATGCAGTCAGCAGGTAAGCCAAGCAGGCAACTGCGAAGAACCAGAACACAGCGCTCGGTTCGCCGCGGACAGACACGCCGGGAACCACTGTCAAGAGCGTCTGCGCGTAGCCCGCGAGGGCCACGACAATCACGCCCTTGGCAATCAACCGTCGGGGAAGTATCTCTGCGGTCCAACCGAGCATCACAGCGAACGCCGCGCCGTGTGCAACGCCAAACAACACCACCAATACGAAGAACCAGTCTCCTGCCAACCCGATGGCGAGCGCGAGGACCGCAGTGAGCGCGGACAACCCGGCCGTTGCCAGCACCTGAATCCGGACCAGTGACCGCTTTGGACGGCGATCCGCGGTCAGCCCGGCCAGCAGGTACCCAAACAAGATTCCGATTCCATTACTCAGACCAACAAATGCAATCGTCGTCGAGTCGAACGCCGTTTCGTCCCAGAAGGAGGCTTGACTGGACAAGGTGACACCGTACCCGGTGCCGAGCAAGAGGGTGGCGATCCAGAGCCATCGATAGCCGGGAGTTCGCCAAAGGCCCGGCGACGAGGGAAACTCGGGCAGCACTGGCTGCTGCCGGAGAACGGCTGGCGTTGGCGGCTCGCTCACCGCGGTTTCTGACCCTCCATCAGCACAACGGGAGCAAGTCTAGCTCCGAAGAGAGGGATTTCCGCGGGAGAGGAAACTGCCTGGGTTTCCGATGTAAAAGACTCCCGCTCCGGCCGCTAGCTAATCGCCGCTGGAGATCGCAGACCGTACCGCCCGCGGCTTCTGACCCTCCATCAACACGACCGGCGCCAGCCGGGCGGCGAACAGCGGACTGATCGCCGGGCTCGGAGCGGTTCTCGGCTCGGACGGGACTGATCGAGGCTCTGGCTCGGGCGGTTGCTCGCCGCCGAAACCGGCGATCGAGTAGGCAGCCGTCCCAGGCTCCGGCGGAATCCGACGCGTCCGCGCCCGCGACAGCGCCATCAGGATCGTCCCCGCCACCACGACCAGACCCACGATGTACAGCGTCTCCCGACCGCCGATCGCGTCCGCCACGATCCCCCAGACCGGCGCCAGGATGCCCTGTAGACCAAAGGCCATGAACACCCAGCTGATCACCCGTCCGAAGTACTCGGGCCGCGTATTGGTCATCATGATTGCCTGGTTCAGCAGCATCACCGCCGACCGTGCGCCGCCGGCGATCGCCGAGACGATCAGCAGCACCGCGTAGACCGGCGACCAGGCCGTTAACCAGATCCCGCCGGCCAGCGCCAGCGCCGAAAGGAACAGCAGCGGCCAGGCCCAACGCCCTCCCACCATCCCCGCCAGCATGATGTTGATCGGCAACGCCGTCACCCCCCAGATCGTGCCGATAATCAGCGCCTCGCTCTCGGACCGACCGAATTCCTGGTCCAGTAGACCGGGTACCAGCGTCTGCAGCGCGAAGCCGGTGACCACGATCAGCGTCCAGAACAACCAGAGGCTGCGCAGGTTTGGCCGCCGCGTGATGTAGGTCAGGCCGGCCAGCATCTCGGTCGCCATCGCCTTGCGTTCCTCGGGCGGGGTCGCGCGGCCGCTGCCGCTGATCATCAGCGTCAGCGGGATCACGATCACAAACGGCACCGCCACGAGCATGTACAGAATGCCCGAGTTGAGGCCCATCGAAACGACGAGAATCGCGGCCAGCGCCGGCCCGATCACGGCCGCGATATTGATCGACATGTTCTGCAACGCCACCGCGTTGGGCAGCAGCCGCTGCGGCACCAGCTCCACGACCCACGACTGACGCGCCGGGCCCATCAACGAGAATGTCCCGCCCATTAGAAAGGTCGAGCCGAACAGCAACGGGATCGTGATGCTGTCGCTGACGATCAATATGCCGGTCACGACGATGATCGCGCAGGGAATGATCTGGCTGCCCAGCACCAGCGGTTTCTTCTTGTACCGATCGGCGATCACGCCGCCAAACGGTCCCAGCACCAGTTGCGCCACCATGCCGGCCTGCGCGAATCCCGACGCGGCATAGGAGCCTGTGATCTCGTAGGCCACGATCGGGACCAGGTAAAACGTGGTCATGAAGGCCGTCGTCGCCATCAACGACCCGATCCACAGCAGCCGGTAGTCCCGCACGGCAAGCGAGGCGAAGGTATCCCGCAGGCGATTCATTAGCCTCAGGCTAATCGCCGCTCGGGATTGCGGCTCGCGGCTTCTGCCCCTCCATCAGCACGATCGGCGCAACCTGCGCAGCAAACAGCGGGCTGTACGCGGGGCTCGGAGCAGTCCTCGGTTCGGTCTCGACCTCCGGGTGGGCCGACGCGTTCGCGACCGTGGCGGCGGCCGTCCCAGCTTCGAGCGGCAGCCGCCGCGTCGTAATCCAACCGAGGAACATCAGTGCAGTCGCCCCAACCACGATCACGCCGACCAGCAGCAGCGTCTCCCGACCGCCGATGATGTCGGCGATGATGCCCCAGGCCGGCGCGGTGATCGACTGCAATCCGAACGCCATCAGCACGTAGGCCATCACCCGACCGAAGTACTCGGGCTTCGTGTTCGACATCATGATCGCCTGGTTGACGAGCATCACCCCCGAACGTCCCGCCCCGGCCACTGCGCTCAGGATCAGTACCAGACCGTATGTCGGAGCCCACGCCACCATCCACAGACCGACCGCCATCAGGATCGCCGTGCCCAGCAACAGCGGCCAGGCCAGTCGCCCGCCGACCAGTCCAGCCAACGGCAAATTGATCGCCAGCGCAGATATCCCGAAGATCGCGTTGATCAGCACGGCCTCGTCGGAGGAGCGTGAGAATTCCTGATCGAGGATGCCTGGCATCAACGTCTGGATCGCGAATCCGCAAATCACGATCACGAGCCAGAACACCCACAGAATCCGCAGCCGCGGATTGCGTCGCAGATAGTGGAAGCCGTCCGCCAGCTCCCGCCGAGGCGATCGCCGCTCGACGACCTTGGGCATCGTCCGAGGCAGGAGGTGGTTGAGCGGGACGACAATCAAGAAGACCAGAGAGATTCCGAGGTACACGCCGCCGGCATTCACGTTGAATGCGACTACCGCGACCGAGGCGAGGGTCGGCCCCAGCACCTGGGCGATATTGATCCCCATTTGTTGCAACGCGACGGCGTTCGGTACGAGCCGACCGGGAACCAGCTCCGCCACCCACGACTGGCGAGCCGGACCGGTCAGCGCGAATGTGGCCCCGCTCAGCAGAGTCGAGGCAAAGAGCAATGGAATCGTGATCAAGTCGGTCGCGATCAGTACGCCAGTGCCGGCAATCACAACCAACGTCGAATACTGACCCATCAAGACGATCGGCTTCTTCGGGAATCGGTCCGCCACCACCCCGCCCAGCGGCGTCAGGAACAGCATCCCCACGCCGTTGCCCATCGCGGCAAACCCCGAAGCCGCATACGAGCCGGTCAGCTGGTACGCCACGATCGGCACCAGCACGAACGTCGTCATGAACGCCGTCGTCGCCAGCGTCGAAGCAATCCACTGGCGCCGGAAGTTGGGCACAGCCAGTGCGGCAAACGTGACGCTGAGCCTGGTCATCGCTCGAGCCTAGTCGCCGCCTGGGAGCGTCGTCGTTCGCTGTTTCTGCCTGCCCATCCGCACGACTGGCGCAAGCTGCCTGGTGAACGCCGGAGTCGGCGCCCGTCGACGCGAGCCCAGAGAGGTTCCCGCAGCCGCAAGGGCGGCCGGAGTGCCCGCGTCCAACGGCAAGCGACGCGTGCGACGCCAGCCAACGCCCAGCGTCATGGTCGCGCCAAGCACGATCATCGCGACCACGAACATCGTCTCGCGCCCGCCGATCGCGTCGGCGCTCACCCCCCAGATCGGACCAAGCAACGACTGCGCAGCGAACCCGAGCACCACGAACGACATCACCCGCCCGAAATACTCAGGCCGCGAGTTGGTCATGATCAGCGCCTGGTTCACCAGCAGAACGCCGGTCGACGAGATCCCAACCAAAATCGCCAACAGCATCATCGCGGAAAAAGACGGCGCCAGCGAGGCGAACACGAAGACCAGGGACAACAGCAGTCCGAATCCGATCAACAGCGGCCAGGCTCGCGGTCCAGACACCATCCCCGCTAGCGGCACATTGGCGATCAGCGAAACCACGCCCACAACCAGATACAGCAGGAAGATGTCGCTCGCCGGAACCCCGAAGTTCCGCTCGATGTACCCCGGCAGCAGCACTTGCGCCGAGAACCGGCAGACGGTAATCACCATCCAGAAGGCCCACAGCATGCGCAACCGCGGACTGCCCATCAGGTACCTGAACCCCGACCCCAGTTCGCGCGCAATCGATCGCCGCCCGGAGACGGCCGTTGCCGGCACATTCGGCAACCAGGTGGTCAATGGCAACGCGACCAGGAAGAACCCCGCAATCAGGAAGTAGATCTGTCCGGAACCGAGCGCAAGCGCAATCAGCAACACCGAGCCCAGCATCGGCCCCAGCACCAGAGCCAGGTTCTGCGCCACCTGCATCAGGCCGACGCCGCTGCCCATCAGCGACCGTGGAATCAGCTCGCCCATCCACGCCTGCCGCGCCGGACCCATCAGCGCAAAACCCACCCCCATCAGCAGGCTGGAGACGAACAGCATCCAGATCGTGATCAGACCGGTCACGACCAACACGCCGGTGCCCACGATCAGCAGCGCCGGAACGATCTGGCCGATCATCACCAACGGCTTCTTCGAGTAACGGTCGGCGATCACCCCGCCAATCGGACCCAGTAACAGCATCGAGACGCCGCTGCCCATCTGAGCAAGCCCCGACGCGGCGTACGACTCGGTGATTTCGTACGCCACGATCGGCACCAGCAGAAAGCTGGTCATGAACGCCATCGTCGAAAACAGCGTGCCGCCCCACAACAACCGATAGTTGCCAGCCCCGAACGCCGCGAAGCTCCGACGCATCAATCGCCGCCAGCCGCGAGACGGGGCAATTCGCCGCTCCCGCCTGGAGGCTTCTGCGCGCCCATCAACACCACCGGCGCAACCTGAGCCGCGAACGCCGGCACCGGCTGCCGGGTCACACGCGGACTCGACGCTCTGGCGCGTTCCGGCTCCTCGTCCGCAGCCGCTGTCCCCAGTTCAAGCGGCAAATGACGAGTTCGCAACCAGCCAAACGTCATCAACACCGTCGCAAACAATGCCACCACCCCCACCGCGATCAGCGCCTCACGGCCGCCCAGCCATTCCGCCAACCCGCCCCAGACCGGCGCCATCACCGACTGCATCCCGTAGCCCAGCATGATGAACGACATCACCCGACCGAAGTACTCGGCCCGCGAATTCGTCATCATCAGCGACATGTTGATCAACATCACACCCGACGTCGCCGCCCCCACCGGCAGAGCCAGCAGGATCAACGTCTCGAACGTCGGCGCGATCGCAAACGCCCACAACGTCACTGACGAGGCCAGCCCGAAGACCAGTAGCAGCGGCCACGCAAACCGACCGCTCATCAGCCCCGCCAGCGGAATGCTGATCAACACCGACGAAATCCCGAACGGCAGGAAGACGATGAACGCCTCCTGCGCCGACCGCCCAAACTCCCGATCCATGATCCCCGGCGTCAGCGCGTTCACCGAGAACCCGCAAACGACAATCACCATCCAGTACAGCCACAACAACCGCAGACGCCGGTTCGAGCGCAGGTAGGCAAACCCGTGGATCAGGTCGCCCATCGCCGTCCGCCGCGGCTGATCGCCCTCCTGGTGCGGCGGCCGCGTCCGCGGCAACATCGTCGTCAGCGGCACGACGATCAGGAATAGCCCCGCCACCGACAGGTACAACGCCCCCGACGACACCCCGAAGAACACCGCGATCGACCCCAGCATTGGCCCGAGCACGCGCGCCATGTTCTGCGACATCTGTTGCAGCGCCACCCCGTTGCCCAGCAGCCGTCGCGGGATCAACTCGCCCAGCCAGGCCTGTCGCGCCGGACCCATCAGCGCAAAGCCAAAGCCCATCATCAGCGTCGCCAGGAACAGCAACGGAATCGTGATGATCCCGGTCACGATCATGATCCCCGTGCCCACGATCAACAGCGCCGGGAAAATCTGACCCGCCAGCACCAGCGGCTTCTTCGGATACCGATCCGCGATCACCCCACCCAGCGGTCCCAGGAAGAACATCGACAGACCGCTGCCCATCTGCGCCAGCGTCGACAGCGCGTATGAGCCCGTGATCTCGTAGCCGACGATCGGCACCAGCAGGAACGTCGTCATGAACGCCGTCGTCGACAGCAGCGAACCGCCCCACAGCAGGCGGTAGTTGCGGTGCCCAAAGGACTCGAAGGCGCCGCCGAAGCGGCCGGACGGTCGGTTCATTGCCGAACCTTCTGTGGATCCATCAGCGCGACTGGCGCAAGCTGCGCGGCGAACGCCGGTTGCCCCTCGACACCGTTGGCAGACTCCGACGCAGGTGCTGGACGCTGCACCGCCGTACCTATCCGCCGCCCCATGCTGGCGGCGGCCGTCCCGGCTTCAAGCGGCAGGTTTCGCGTCCGCAGCCAGCCGACAAACATGAACGCCGTCGCTCCGGCTGCAATCACACCGATTAGAGCCATCGTCTGAGGACCGCCGACCACGTCGGCGATCCCGCCCCAGACCGGGCCGAACAGCGCCTGGAATCCAAAGGCCATCATCGCAAACGACATCACCCGGCCGAAATAGGCCGGCTTGGTGTTGCCCATCATCAGCGACTGGTTGACCAGCATCGTCCCCGACCGGCCGGTGCCGATGAATGCCCCCAGAATCAGGAACGCGCCGTAGCTCGGCGCAATCGCCACCAGCCAGAAGCCCACGGCCATGACCAGGCCCATGATCATCAGCAGCGGCCAGGCCCAGCGCCCTGAGACGGCCCCCGCCAGCACGATGTTAATCACGAGCGAGGAAACCCCGAAAATCATGTAGGTCGCGCCGACATCCGTTGGCGCCCGCCCGAACTCCTGCGCCAGGATGCCGGGCAGCAACGTCTGAAACCCCCAACCGCAGGCGACCATCAGCGAGAAGTAGAACCACAGGTGTCGCAGCCGCGGATTGCCGCGCAGATACCGGAACCCTTCGAGCAGTTCGACTCGCATCGACCGGCGCTGATCAACAGGTGTGGCAGGTCCCTCGGTTCGGATCGACGCCGTCATTGGCAACACGAACGCGAAGAACGACGCCACGACCAGGAACAGAATTCCCGTGTTGCGTCCCTCCAGCGCCATGAAGGCCGCGAACACCGCGATCAGCGTCGGCCCCAGCACCTGCCCGGTATTCATCGACATCTGTTGCAACGCCACCGCATTGGGCAGCAACCGCCGAGGCACGATGAACCCCGTCCACGCCTGACGCGCCGGACCCATCAACGCGAATCCCGCGCCCATCACCAGCGTCGCCACGACCAGCAGCGGCACCGAGATATGGTCCGTCACAATCAGCGTGCCCAGCGCGCCGAGCAGAATGCCCGGCATCGCTTGCCCCGCCACCACCAACGGTTTCTTCCGATATCGGTCCGCAATCACCCCGCCGATCGGCCCCAGCAGCGTCTGCGAGATCCCCGACCCCAGCATCGCGATCCCGGCCGCCGTGTAGCTCCCCGTCAACTCATACGCGACCGACGGAATCAACGAGAACGACGTCATGAACGCCGTCACCGACAGCAGCGAACCGCCCCACATGTAGCGGAAATCGCGCACCACAAAGGCCGCAAACGTCTGCCGGATCTGTCTCATACGTCGTTAACTGCCGAGCGTGTCGCGAGCAACCGCACCCTCACTCCAACCTCAGACAGGCTACGACCCAGAAACCCTTCGCGCTACGCGAAACATCTCCCCACCCACCCCTACCTCCGTCACCCACTGTCTTATAGACAAATCCCAGCCCACGAGACCCTACGAGATTTCGTATGGCGGCTTAGGGT
>VXQZ01000008.1 GCA_009838735.1 Chloroflexota bacterium | reverse complement strand
AGATGTGTAATATAGACAGGGACAGGGCTTGGGTGGGTTTAGAATCTGGTTATGGTTCGCAAACGGATGGTGGAGGATGACGCTCGGCGGCTGCTGGGGGGCTCGCCGGTGGCGATCGTGAGTACGAACTGGCGCGGCGTGGGGAATGCGGCTCCGATTGCGTGGTCGATGCCGGTCTCGGTCAATCCTCCGCTGATTGCGATTGCGGTGCATCCGTCGCGGCGGACGCACGACATGATCAAGTTTGGCGAGGAGTTCGCGATCAACATCCCGTCGAAGGTGTTGCTCAATCACACGCAGTGGCTGGGGATGGTATCGAACACGATTGGCGACAAGCTGGAAGCGTCACAGGTGCCGACGTTTAAGGGCAAAGAGATTGATTCGCCGTTGCTCGAAGGCTGTATCGGTTGGATTGAATGTACGCTGCACGACTTCTATACGATGGGGGATCATACGTTGTTCATCGGCAAAGTCATGGCGGCGCAAGCCGATACCGATGGTTTTGACTTCAACACTGGTATGTGGTCTCTGGACGACGATGAGTACAAGCCGCTCATGTACCTGGGAGGCCGTAGTTACAGCATTCTTGACGAGCACTTTGATGCGTCGGTAGAGCAGCGGCCGGTCGAGCAGATGTTGGAGGAGGGCATTGGACAGGAGCTCGTGGAGGCAGAGGCGGAGCGGCGCATCAAGCGGGAAGAAGCAGCCGAACGACGCGACGAGGAGGAGCGGCGTGGAGAGGTTGAGCCCGACACATCCAGTCTGCCGAGAGAACTGCCTGATGCTTAACCGCCGGACGGCATTGGGTCTGCTTGGGATTGCCCTGTTTGTCGCAACACTCATTGCGGGAGGCATGACGCCGTTTTCCGCCGGTTCGCCGGCATCGGCTCAGGCAGGTACAGACGAGCCGACCGTGCAGATCGTGGCCCGACACGCCGACAGCAACCGGACCGAGTTCGGCATACAGGTCGGCGAACGGATGTTTCTGCCCAGCGAACGCTTCATCTCGAGGACATCTACGAGTCTGAGTTGGCGTCGCAGCTCTGAGATTGTGATTCCCGATGGACGAACGGTGTACGTGCTGGCGCGGGTGCGCTCCAGCGGCAGCGTCGAGATGGGGATTCGCGTCGACGGCGTGACTGAGCGCGTGCTGCCGCGACTCAGATTCGTGAGCGCGGGGCTCGAACCTGGTGATTGGGTCAGGAGCAGCGCGGTGACGCTGCCGCATCCCGAGAGGCTGAGGACCGTCAGCGTTGCGTCGCCGGAAGTACTCGGGCTGGGTGGTCCGCACAGTTGCGCCATCGTCGCCGACGGGAGCATCGAATGTTGGGGCTCGCATGAGTACGAGCAGACCGATGCCCCAACAGGTCAGTTCCTGACGATGAGCGGGGGCGCCGCTCACAACTGCGCGCTGAACGTTGGCGGCGGCATCGTTTGCTGGGGCGACAATAGTCTGGGTCAACTGGAGGCTCCCGTCGGACGGTATGTGGCGCTGAGCGTGGGACTCGGTCACGGTTGCGCCCTGGATGAGGACGGCGAGATCGATTGCTGGGGCCTCGACTTCTTCGGGCAGGCGACGCCTCCCGATGGCAGGTTCGTCGAGATCAGCGCCGGCAGCTTTCACACGTGCGCGCTGGACAGCAGCGGCGAGACGCAGTGTTGGGGCGATGACCTGTGGGGTGTGCTCGAGGTGCCAGAGGGCGTGAGATTCGTCGCGATTGACGCCGGGGGCGCCCACTCGTGCGGTCAGGACAGCGATGGCGCACTGCACTGCTGGGGTTATGGCGGAGACGGGCAGCTCGACATTCCTGCGGCCCGCTACACCAGCTTCACGGCGGGCGGCTGGCACACCTGCGCGGTTGATTCCGACGGTGACCTGGGCTGCTGGGGATGGGATGGACACGGCCAGAGCAGCCCGCCCGCGGGCAGCTACGCGTCGGTGACGGCGGGCGGGGGACACACCTGTGGGGTGACCGATTCCGGCAGCGTCCGCTGTTGGGGATCGAACGGTCTGGGGCAGACGGAATCGCCAGGCGGACGCTACGCCGCACTTGCCGCTGGGGCCGGGCACACTTGTGCGCTGGATGCAGCCGGCGAGGCCGCGTGTTGGGGCTCAAACGGCGACGGTCAATCCAACCCACCTGACGGTTCGTTCGTCTCGATTGCACCGGGAACCTCTCATACCTGTGGCGTGAATCAGGAGAGCGAACTCGTCTGCTGGGGTTGGGACGGGTACGAGCAAACGCAGGCGCCGGCCAGTCAGCCGGGTGAAGGCGCGGAACGGCTCGTGCCATTCAGACTGGGCGAGACGCAATGTGACCCGGAGAGTCTGGGTGGGTTGGGCCGGACCGCCTGTTGGAGTTCCGATTCGGATTCCCTGATTGGTCCACCGACCTTTAGCCGCTACAAGTCGGTTGCCAGCGGCAGCGCGTTCTCCTGCGCCTTGACGGTGGATGGTGAGATTGACTGCTGGGGGACAGGACAGAGCGGACAAACCGAGCCGCCAGCCGGTAGCTACGAGCAGCTGGCGATCGGCACCGGGCACGCCTGCGTGCTTGCCGAGTCGGGAGAGATTACGTGCTGGGGATCGAATCGATATGGGCAGGCGGACGCGCCCGATGGACAGTTCGTCTCCGTGGCGGCGGGTCTGGTGCATAGCTGCGCCCTGGACGCTGAGGGCCAGATTTCTTGCTGGGGCGACGACGAGTACGGCAAGCTGGAGACGGGCGACGGCTCGTACGCGGTCGTGTCTTGCGGGGCCGAGCACACCTGCGCGATGACCGAGGGAGGCGAGATTACGTGCTGGGGCCGGGACGTCTGGGGCCAGTCCTCGCCTCCGGAGGGCACGTATACCGCGCTGTCCATCGGCTACGACCACAGCTGTGCGCTGAACGATGACGGCGAGATCGTCTGCTGGGGCATCAACCGGTACGGCAACACCGACGTGCCGGAGGCGCTGCAGCAGCCGGACGCCGTCGCAGTGCCGAACGAATGACGCGTTGACTTCGCACTCACAGTCGGGCGGCCGCATCGTCGAGGGCGACAACCTGCCGGTCCTACAGTCCCTGCCTGCGGAGAGCGTGCAGCTGGTCTACACGGATCCGCCATTCAACACGGGGAACGTTCGCGCGTACCAGCGATTGCGCACGACCCGAGACGATGAAGGCGACCGAGTTGGGTTCGGCGGCCGTCGGTATCGCTCGGAGTCGACGTCGCAACACTCCTTCGGCGACGCGTTTGAGGAGTACATCGAGTTTCTGGCGCCCCGTCTGCGCGAGATCTGGCGCGTGCTTCGGCACGACGGGACGTTGTATTTGCATCTCGACGCACGCGAGGTTCACTACGTGAAGGTCTTGCTCGACAACATCTTCGGACGCGACTGTTTTCTCAACGAGATCATCTGGGCGTATGACTTTGGCGGCCGGCCGACACGTCGCTGGCCGGCCAAGCACGACAACATCCTGGTCTATGTCAAGGATCGCGAGCAGTACGTGTTCAATCGCGACGAGATCGATCGGATCCCGTATCTGGCGCCGGGTCTAGTCGGCAAGGAGAAGGCGGAGCGGGGCAAGCTGCCGACGGATGTCTGGTGGCACACGATCGTCGGAACGAGCGCCAGGGAGCGGACCGGTTATCCGACCCAGAAGCCGGTCGCGCTGGCCGAACGGATCATTCGAGCTTCGAGCGATGCTGACGAGCTGGTGCTGGATCCGTTTGCGGGTAGCGGGACGGTGGGGGCAGCAGCGGAGGAGCTTGGGCGGCGCTACCTGTTGATCGACAGCAATCCTGAAGCGGTTGACGTGATGCGCGAGCGGCTACCGGGCGCGGAGATCGTCAGACCGTGATGTTGGGGGCGCATTCCTTCATGAACAGGCTCATCGACCTGGTCACCTGATCGTGCGGGATGACGCCGCCCGCGTTGCACCAGGTGAGGAAGTGTCCGACGCCGTATGTTGCGCCGAGCGCCGAGAGTTTGGCGGTCACCTCGTCGGGGTTGCCGATCGCGCACATCGTCTCGAGGATTTCGTCGTAGCTGGCTTCTCGATTGCGCTTGAGCAATGGCGGCATGTCGTCGAGCGTGCCGCCGCGTCGGAGCCAGCCGCGGATGCCGGTGTCGGTGACGACTTTGAAGTAGCTGAGCAAGCTCTCTTTCGCCTCTGATTTCGCGGTCTCGGACGACTCGTGCACGAAGACGGGCAAGAGGAGTCCGGCGTCGGTCGCGGGGGCGTGCGGTCTGGCTCCGTGATACATGGTGAAGCGATTGTCGAGGTCTTCCTCGAAGGCGGTGATCGGGCTGGCGAAGACGCGCCAGCCTTCGTTGGCCGCTCTGAGGAAGGACTCATCGCTGTTGGCCGCCATGCGCAGCCGCGGCCCTGGACGCTGGACCGGCTTGGGCACGACCTGCACATCGCGGTAGTTGAAGTGCTCGCCCTCGAAGTTGACCGGATCGTCGGACCAGGCCTGTTGGATCACAGACAGCGCCTCGTCGAAGCGAGCGGCGCGGTCGGACATGCTGACGTTGAAGCCGGCGAAATGCTCGCCGATCGCTCCGCGGCCGATGCCGTATTCGAGGCGGCCGTTGGAGATGATGTCGAGGGTGGCGGCGTCCTCTGCGGCGCGGATCGGGTCGACCAGGGGAAGCAGCGCGACGCCGGTGCCGAGGCGGATGTTGTCGGTTTGCGCGGCGGCGGCGGCCATTGCGACCATCGGAGAGGGCAGGACAGAGAACTCGCGCACGAAGTGCATCTCGGCCAGCCAGGCGGCGTCGAAGCCAATCCGGTCGGCGTGGACGATCTGTGCGATGGTGTCGCGATAGCGCTGGGGGACGTCCTGGCCGTCGGCCTGGGGAAGCTGGAAGAAGAGTCCGAACTCGGCGCGTTCACCACGTTCACCGGGCATTGGCACGCTCCGCTCGTCCCGACCTTGGCTCATGGCAGGCTAGCCGACGAACGTCGGATGGTATCTGGCAGACCTATACTCGACGCCAGACCAGCGCGTGACCAACAGCGTATGGAGGGGTCGAGCGATGACGACCGGGACGTACACGATGCAGGATTTCGTCAAGGAGGTGCAACGGGTCGCCGACCGGGGGGACTCCGCCGACCAGCAGATTGCGCAAATTGCCGGTCCGCTGGAGCGGATTATCCAGCGTCAGGATTGCCTGCTCGATCTGCCCGACAACGATGAGGTGGATCCGGACAAGGGCTTCGTGATCCATCGGGCGGACAATCTGACGATCATGTGTACGGTCTGGCAACCTGATTCGAGCGCGCCTGTCCACAATCACAATGGCTGGGCGATGGAGGGTGTGATCTCGGGGGTGGAGTTCAATCGCAACTATCAGCGCGTCGACGACGGCACGACTCCCTGGTACGCCGAACTGGAAGAACTCGACCCGACGCGCGTGCCGACGGGTACGACGACGGTGATCGCTGAGCCGCCGGCTGACATCCACGCCGTTGAGATCCGCGAAGGTAAGACCCTGGCGATTCACGTCTACGGGCTCGATCTGCTGCGTCAGTGGCGGTATCGGTTCAATCTCGAGACGAACGAGGTCGAGCCGTTCGCGATGCGGACCCGACAAGAACTCGGCGATTCGAAGTAGACGCCGACTGCGCGAGATTTCGGACAGACAGGAGATCTGCGATGGGAAAGCTTGATGGACAGGTCGCGTTGATTTCCGGCGGCGCGCGCGGGCAGGGTGAAGCGCAGGCTCGATTGTTCGCGCGCGAGGGCGCCGCGGTCGCGCTGGGAGACGTGCTGGAGGAAGAAGGTCAGCGCGTTGCAGAAAGCATCAACGACACCGGCGGTCAGGCGATGTTCCAGAAGCTGGATGTGACCGAGTCGTCGAGCTGGCAGTCGATGGTCGACGAGACTGTTGGCCAGTTCGGCCGGCTGGACATTGTGATCAACAACGCCGGTATTGCGAGGTTGAAGCGGATTGAGGACTCGTCGCTGCAGGATTACCTCGACGTCGTTCTGATCAACCAGGTCGGCGTCTGGTTGGGCATGAAGGCGTCGATTCCCGCGCTCAAGGAAGCCGGCGGCGGTTGCATCATCAACACGTCATCGACTGCGGGGCTTGAGGGCTATGACGGGCTGGGCGCGTACGTGTCGTCGAAGTTCGCGGTGCGGGGGATGACCAAGTGCGCAGCGCTCGAGTTGGGGCCCCACAACATCCGCGTGAACTCGGTCCATCCCGGACCGATCGACACACCGATGATTCGCGATCCGCAAATTGCGCGTCCCGCCGACGCCCTCAACACCATGACCAGTCCGATCCCACGCGTGGGACATGTGGACGAAGTCGCAGCGATGATGTTGTTTATCGCCGCCGACGCCACGTACAGCACGGGCGCGGAGTTCGTCATCGATGGAGGCGTCACGGCCGGAACGATGCGCAATCGTTGATATCGCCCGTTGGACGACGCCGCGTGGGTGTTGTCAACAACAACCGGGCCTGGCAGCCTGGCTAGACCAGATTCTTGAAGGAGTAACACGATGGGCAAGCTCGATGGACAGGTGGCGCTGATTTCAGGCGGCGCTCGAGGTCAGGGTGAACATCAGGCGCGGCTCTTTGCGCGCGAAGGCGCGGCGATCGCGATTGGCGATTTGCTGGAGGAAGAAGGCAACCGGGTTGCCGAGAGCATCAACGACACCGGCGGACAGGCGATCTTCCGTAAGCTGGACGTCGCCGACCAGTCGAGTTGGGCGGAGATGGTCGACGCGACGACGGAGCAGTTCGGCAAACTGAACATCCTGATCAACAACGCCGCCATCCTGCGCAACGGGTCGATCGAGGACACGACCCTGCAGGAGTACCTGGAGACGATCAAGATCAACCAGGTCGGTGTCTGGCTGGGCATTCGCGCGGCGATCAAGCCGATGCGCGAGGCCGGCGGCGGCTGCATCATCAACACGTCGTCAACGGCCGGCCTGGAGGGATATCCCGATTCCAGCGCCTATGTTTCGTCGAAGTTCGCGGTTCGTGGCCTGACGAAAGTTGCGGCGCTGGAGCTGGGGCCGTACAACATTCGCGTCAACTCAGTTCATCCCGGTCCGATCGACACGCTAATGACCACGAATGAGGACACACCGCGCAGGCCGGACGGTGAAATACCAGTTCGGATCTCAATCCCTCGTTTCGGACGGGTCGATGAGGTGGCGAAGATGATGCTCTTCATCGCCGCCGAGGCGACCTACAGCACCGGTTCAGAGTTCGTTCTCGATGGCGGCCTGACAGCCGGCCGGTCGCTTGAGGTTGGGGAGTAGATTCCCGTTCTTCCCCTCTCCCTTGAGGGAGAGGGCCAGGGTGAGGGTGGCTCCCTTCCACGGCGGGAACCCTCACCCCAACCCTCTCCCAGAGGGAGAGGGAGCCGAGAGCGGCTTGGCAAACGAGAGTTCGTGGCCGTCGGGATCGACGATGTGGAAGTAGCGCTCCCGCCAGGGGGCGTCTCTTGGTTCGAACTCGGGCGTGAGTCCGGCGTTGATGGCGTTGGCGTGGAATGCGTCGACGTCGTCGACGTAGAAGATGGCTCGTCCCCAGAAGTTCATCCCCGCCCCCGAGCGGGGACCTGATCCGGTCTCGGCCGCGATCAGGTTGAGATAGCTCTCGCCAGTTCGGTAGGACGTGAATCCGGCGTGCGGTCCGCCGTAGATCTTTTCGAATCCCAGCGCCTCATAGAAGGTCGTGGCGGCCGCCATGTCGTCGGTGGCCAGCGTGACCGCGCTGAGCGACGTGACCTCTGGCATGGTCAGGTCAGATCCGTGAAGGGGTTGTAGGCCAGCTCCCAGAGGTAGCCGTCGGGATCGCTGACGTAGCCGCTGTAGCCGCCCCAGAAGACTTCCTCGGGCTGCTTGACAAGAGTGGCGCCGGCGTCGAGCGCTTCCTGCATCTGGGCGTCGACCGCTTCAACCGAGGCGAGGTTGTGGGCGAGCGTGACCGTGGGCGTCCCGGCCGATGGGTCGGCGAAGGGGACATCGGCCTCGTCGGGGAACTTTTCTCGGCGGTAGAGCGAGAGCCAGGTTCCTTCCAATTCGAGGAAGCAGATGTCGTCGCCGTCGTTGTAGTTGGGCGCGGGCAGTCCGAGTCCGTCGCGGTAGAAGCGGACCGACGCGTCGAGGTCGGAGACGCCGAGCGTGATGATGCTGATTTTGGGTTTCATGGGAGTCAGCGTAACGCTGAGCTACGGAGTAGCGGCTTCGACTTTCGCGCCAATGGATTCGAGCGTCCTGCCGGCATTGACTCCGTTGACACTGATTCGCGGGCCGTAGCTGATACCGATTCTGCGAGCAGCCGTCAGATCGTCCTCTACGAGTTGTTCCGTCGCCGGGTTGTCGTAGCACTGCGTGAAGCGGTTTTCATCGAGTTCGATGTCGGCGGCGAAGCTGATCAGTTGTTCACGACGACTGGCGGAGCTGCCATCGACGAGGAAGCGATCATAAAACTCCCAGAACGCCGCTCCGCTCTGTTGAACCGCGCACTTCATCGCGATCCCCACTCGGTCCGAATGTGGACCAATGTAGGAGAGGAACCTGAACTCGTACCTGGCGAGTCCGGTCTGCACGAATTCTCGAATCACTTGCGGCTCAACCTGAGACGCAAACCTGCGGCAGTTCGGTCAAAATGGGTCACCGTACTCGGATATCAGGATTTGCGCGTCCGGATTTCCGAGCACGCCATCAACGACAGCCAGGCCGTCGCGGTGACCGCCGCTGATTCGTTCGACGTCTGAGGCTTCGCCCGTGTCCTCGGTGCCGGTGTCTTCGGTCTCGTCCTCCGGAGGCTCAGGAGGGGGCGCCGGCTCTTCCGGTTCTGGCTGAGGGGCGGCAGGCTCCTGCGGCTGTGCAGTCTCCTCACGCTCCCTCGGCGGGAGTTCGATTGGTGAGCTTCTCCGCCAGCTGTCCACGGGAGTGGAACGAGAAAACAACCGGCGCGGCGGCAGGAAGACCTGGCGTGGTTCGTCGATTCTGAGTCCGAACTCAACTCGCGTCTCGCCTGAGCGACGGGCGATGATCCGGACTTGCGTGCCATCCGGAACGTCGATCAGGGAGCTGATCTTCCAGCCGTTGTCGCTGATTGAGGCAGAAAAGATGCGTCGCGGCGGTAGCTGGTCGCCCTCCGAGGTGCGAAGACCAAACTCGATATCGCCGTCGGTCTGCAGCCTGGCGATGATGCGGACCGTTTCGCCGCTTTGTCCGCCGACCAGCGCAATGCTGGCCAGTGACGGCAGCATGATCAGCGTCGCGACGCCGAGCAATTTGACTAGCAGTGTTCGCGTCATCACGTTCAAGAATACGCCGAAGGGCGGCGCATTGGCGCCGCCCTTCAGGAACGGAACGTTGTCCTGGTTGAGCCCGGCTAGAAGGCGAGCGGTGCGGGGTTGGCCTGCCCCGTCTCCATGCCCTGAGGCCACCAGTGGTCTTCCCAGCCTTCGTCGTCCCAGATGTGCTTGAGGTTGGGCAGCACCTGCTGGGCGGTCATCTCGATGTTGGGGATGGCCAGTTCCTTGGGAATCGAGCCGAACTGGTTGAGGATCATCAGGTGTCCGACGTGCAGCGTGCGGATGACTTCCTCAAGCTGCTCGGTGACCTGGCTCGGCGTGCCGGCGACGATGTTGCCTTCACGGATCAGGTCCGCCCAGGTGATCTCCGAGTTGGCCTTGGACTCGACCATCTTCTCGGCGGTTTTCTCGCCTTCGAACTTCTTCGAGTCGCCGAAGACCGGCTTGAGGCCCTGGCTGCGGGTGAAGCCCTGCTCGATGGTGCGGACGGTGCGGTAGCCGGGCGGGTCGGCGTAGCGCGGGTCGATGTGGAGCATCTTGTTGTAGAAGTACTCCGCGTGCGGCCCGAACTTGTCGGCGACTTCCTGCTCGGTCTCGCCGACGGCGACGAGCTGGAGGAATCCGGCGTGGTAGGGGTTGAGCGGCTTCTCGCGCTGTTGCATCGTGCGCCAGAATCCGTCGACGTTCTTCTGTCCGGCCTTGTAGCCGCCGTAGGAGAGGTAGCAGTAGACGTAGTTGTGGTCGGCGCACCATTCCCAGGTCTCAACCGAGCCGCCACCGGGAATCCAGACGGGCGGGTGCGGCTGCTGGACAGGTCGCGGCCAGATGTTGATGTAGCGCAGCTGGTTGTAGCGGCCGTTGTAGGAGAAGACCTCTGGCCGGGTCCAGGCCTGCGTGATCACATCGGCGGCCTCGTAGTACTTGTCGCGCAGGTGCGACGGGTTGGCGCCGTAGCAGAAGCAGTCATCCATCGGCGTGCCGACGGGGAAGCCGGCGACCAGGCGACCACCGGAGATGCAGTCCAGCATCGCGAACTCTTCCGCGACGCGGGTCGGCGGGTTGTAGAGGGCGATCGAGTTGCCGAGCACGACGATCGCGACATCCTTGGTCCGCCGGCAGAGGTTGGCGGCCATCAGGTTGGGCGACGGCATCAGGCCGTAGGCGTTCTGGTGGTGCTCATTGATGCAGATGCCGTCATAGCCGGCGGCCGCGGCAGCCTCGAGCTCGTCCAGGCCGTCGTTGTACATCTCGTGCGCCTTGGCCGGGTCGAACAGCTTGGAGTCGACATCGACCCAGACCGAGTTGTTGGTCTCGGCAAAGTCGGGCGGCAGGTCCCGATATGGCATCAGGTGGAAGAACTCAAATTTCACGGCGTACTCCGTTCGATTCCACGGTCACAGCATCGCCCGTCCGGCAGGCGGTCTCTGGGGCAAGGTATTGAAGGTCGAGGCTCAGTGTCAATCGAGTCGCGACGTCTCTGAGCGGTTACGACACCAGGTGCGCGCGCAAGACTTCCTGATCAAACTCGACACCGAGGCCGGGTCCTGCGGGCGGAATGATGACGCCGTTCTTCACGACGAGCGGCTGCTGGAAGATCTTCTGATGCAGCGGTCCGAGATTGGCCTCCTGGATCAGGAAGTTGGGCGAGCAGGTGTCGATCTGGATGGCGGCCATGGCCGCGACGGGTCCGCAGTACATGTGGGGCGCGATCATGGCGTAGTGCGCCTCGGCCATGCCGGCGATCTTCTTGGCCTCGGTGATGCCACCGCATTGGCCGACGTCGAGTTGGATGATCTGCGCGGCCTGCTTCTCCAAGACGCGGGCGAACTCGTACTTGGTGACCAGTCGTTCGCCGGTCGCGATCGGGATGCTGGTGTGCGCCGCGACGCGCGCCATCTCCTCGACGTTCTCGGGCATCACCGGTTCCTCGAACCAGAACGGGTGGTAGGGCTCGAGGTACTGGGCGACGCGGATCGCGCTGTAGGTGGGCATCTGGCCATGCGTTCCGATGCCGACCTCCAGCTGGTTGCCGACCGCATTGCGGATGCTCTCGAAGATCTTGCCCGCCCGCTCGATCTCCCAGAGCGGAATGTCGCGAATCGGGTGGAGCGGCATGAACGGATCGATCTTGCAGGCCGAGTTGCCTTCGGCGAGTAGCTGGGCGGCGACGTCGCCGGCCTTCTCGGGGTGCTCCGTCAGCCCGTCGCTGGGCATGTAGGCGTAGGCGCGCAGGGTCTCGTGATACTTGCCGCCGAGCAGGTTGTAGATCGGCTGGTTGGCGACCTTGCCTTTGATGTCCCAGAGGGCCATGTCGATCGCGCTGATCACCGGTGTGGCGTAGAGGCTGGGATGGCGCAGATCGTGTCGTGTGCCGTACATCCGGTCCCAGATCAGCTCGATGTTGAGCGGGTCCTCGCCGAGCACGAACTGACCGACGAACTCCTCGATCAAGCTGACCTGCGACTTGAGGTCGCGAAGGTGATCGGAGTATGAGCTGCCCGCGATCCGTTCGCCGATTCCTGTGACGCCCTCGTCCGTTTGCAACTCAAGAAAGAGGAAGTACTTGCCGCCGATGTACGGCGGCTCCGCCTCAACCACCATCGTCTTGAGTCCGGTGACCTTCATCTGCTGCTCCTGCCGCTGCCAATAGCGTCGGTACTGACACGGACGCGTTCGTGACATCGTAGGCACGTCGCGAACGGCGTTGCTCTGGCTACAGCGCCCGGATGGAGAGGGTCGGGGAAGACTCGCCGCCCTCGCCGAACAGCTCTCGCATCTTGTTGGCGCGATAGCGAAAGATGTGTCTGAGTTGTGGGATCACCGCGAAGTCGGCGATCGGCGACGAAATCGGATCGAGTGGCAGCGACCAGTGAACTCGATCGGTGGCGAGGATTCCGCCTTCGACTTCCTGGAAGTGATGCTCGTGGTTCCAGAGCGCATAGGGTCCGGCGACCTGGACGTCGGAGAAGAAGTGGGGAGCGTTCACCTGGGTGATCTCGGTCGCCCAGGAGACGCGCAGCGGCAGAACCGGGAGTGGCGTCAGACGGTAGGTGATGATCAGCCCGGCATGAACTGCCGCAGGCGGGTCTCCGGTGATCTCGAAGCGCATCTCGGGCGGGGTGATCACGGCCAGGTCTTTTGGGTCGGAGAAGAACTCCCAGGCTGACTGGAGGTCGGTTGCGAGGGTCTGGGCGGCGTCGAGTTTGTAGATTGGCATGGTGATCTCCAACTGGTACTATGGGACTCTGCCGACGAGGTGGCATTGGGGTGCTGAGTGGCGATCATCAACCGGCTCAGGTTTATGGATGTGTTGCGAGATCGTCTGGGTGACGTTGAGGCTCGTGAGTTTGCTGATGCGCTCCAGGATGAGTTGACTCCAATGATGGCGAAGGAGGAGATCCAGTTGATGATTTCGGGCCTGGTCGATCAGGTGGAGGCGCGAATCTGGCGGGTGGCTGCCATTGCTGGCGCTCTGTACTTGACTGCGCTGGCCATCGCCGTTGGAGTGCTGATCGCAGTGCTCGGCTAGAGCGTAGCCAATAGGCCGCCGAGACCGATGAGGGCTCCGACAAGGAGATGTAGCTGCGCGGTGCGCTTGAGCATCGGATTCAATGCGGTTCCCGAGCGTCCGTTGACGATCTCACGCGAGAGCCACATCGCCGGTGGCAATCCGAGCCAGGCAATGAAGCAGTAGTAGGGCAGCAGCCCGACCGAGGCGAAGACGGCGATGCTGACGAATGCGCCGACGGTCAAGACCACATGTTCGATCCTCGTGTTTCGCTCTCCAATCAGCACCGCGAGCGTCCGTTTGTCGCTTGAACGGTCTGTGTCGATGTCGCGCAGGTTGTTGATGACCAGAATCGCGGTGACCAGACAGCCCACAGGCACTGAGGCGGCCGCCAGCTCCCAGGTCAGTTCCTCGATCTGCACGTAACCGGCGCCCATGACTGCGACAAAGCCGAAGAAGAGGAAGCAGATGGGGTCGCCGAGTCCGCGATATCCATAGGGCAACGGTCCGCCCGTGTAGGTGACGGCCGCGATCAGCGAGGCGCCGCCGATGATCAGGATCGGCCAGCCGACGATCAGGATCAGGACTATCCCGACAATCAGGGCAGCCGCGGTCGCCAGTGTGATCCCGACGGTCATCTCTCGTTGCGACAACCAGCCCTGGGCGACGGCTCGCGGCGGACCAAGTCGGTCCGGCGTGTCGGCGCCGCGACGGAAGTCGGAAAGATCGTTGGCGAAGTTGACGACAATCTGAATGAAGACTGCGCCGATCAGGGCGAGGAGGAAGCGGCCGACTTCGAAGTCGCCGTCGACGGCGGCGATGCCGGCACCAGCAAGGACCGGCGCGACCGCCGCAGGAAGCGTCGGTGGGCGGACGGCGAGCAGCCAGGCTCGGCGTTTGCCGGGAATCGGAGGCGCTGCAGCCGCCATCAGGGGAAGCGTGGGTACTTGGAGAAGTCGGGCTTTCGCTTTTCGAGGAAGGCGTTCTTGCCTTCCTTGGCTTCCTCGGAGAGGTAGTAGAGCAGGGTCGAGTCGCCGGCGAACATCTGCATGCCGGAGAGGCCGTCGGTGTCGGCGACGAGCGCCCGCTTGATGAAGCGCAACGCGGTCGGCGACATGCAGAGGATTTCTCGGCAGCGGTTCACGACTTCGAGTTCGAGATCGTCGACCGGGAAGACATCGCAGGCGAGGCCCATGTCGACCGCCTCGGCGCCGCTGTACTGACGGCACTGCATCCAGATCTCGGCGGCCTTCTTGTGTCCGACCAGGCGGGCCAGCAGCATCGTGCCGTAGCCAGCGTCGAAGGATCCCACTTTCGGTCCGGTCTGGCCGAACCAGGCGTTGTCGGCCGCGTAGGTCAAATCGCAGACCGTAGCGAGCACGTTGCCGCCGCCGATCGCGTACCCCGCGACCATCGCGATCACCGGCTTGGGAATCGAGCGCATGTAACGGTGCAGGTCGAGCACGTTGAGCCGCGGCACGCCGTCGTCGCCGACGTAGCCGCCGTCGCCGCGAATGCGCTGGTCGCCGCCTGAACAGAACGCTTCCTTGCCCTCTCCGGTGAGGATGATCACGCCGACCGACATGTCCTCGTGCGCGCGCTTGAAGGCGTCGAGCAGCTCGAACAGAGTCTTGGGGCGGAATGCGTTGCGTACCTCCGGGCGGGCAATCGTGATTTTGGCGATGCCTTCGGCGACGTCGTAGTAGATGTCGCCGTAGTCGCCAGAGCGTTCCCAATCCGGCAGGCCGGTGCGTTCGACGGTGACGGTGGGTCTTGACATGATCAGTTACTCCCTTGTTGCGAGTTCACGCGATGCGGATTCAAGCGGTACGCCGGCACTGCGCAGCAGGAGTCGGCGGAGTTCGGGGTAGATGCGTTCGATGGGAGTGGAGACCCGACCGGCGGCCCAGGCCGACAGCGTGGACTGGACCATTCCGACCCATGCCCGCGCCGTCAGGTCGGGATCGAGCGGCGCGTCGAGGTTGCGCAACTGACCTGCATCCAGAGCGAGGCGAAGCTCGTTCGCAACGATATCGACGAATTCATCCTCGATCGCGGCAATTCGCTCACGGGCCGGCGCAGACCCAGCGAGCGTCTCGCTGACCAGGACGCGTGCGAGCGAGCGATGCGCCGACAGCGTGTCGATCAGCGTGGCCAGAGCAGCGTCGGCCCGAGCGACCGGATCAGGGCCGGCGTCGCTCATGGCCCGGTCGACACGTCGGCGCAGGATGTCTCCGGCACGGCCGATCACGGCGGCGACCAGTGCTTCCTTGGTCGAAAAGTGGAAGTAGAGTCCGCCCTTGGAAGTGTCGGCGGCGGCAGCGATCTCCTCCATCTGCGCGTCCGCATACCCACGCTGCGACAGAACACGAGCGGCCGCGTCGAGCAGCTGCTCTCGGCGTTCGACCGCCCTGGCCTGACGCGGCTGACTGGTCACCACAGGAGGCTCCATTGGCTGAAGAATCCGACGCTTGGGTCGGTTTCTGTACTGTATCAGCATGTCTGACCCGGTCACCGCACAAGAGCGCACGCGCACGATCGAGCAGATGTTCAGCCGACTGGTTCCGCACTACGACCGGATGAATCGCCTGATGACCGGAGGTCGGGACGGTCGCTGGCGAACGCTGGCGGTTCGGCTGTCGAAGCCTGAAGGATCTGCGGTGCTCGATCTCGGGGCAGGAACGGGTGATTTGAGCGCGGAATTTCGACGTCAAGATGCAGCGCGGGTGATCGCACTTGATGTGTCGGCGCGCATGCTGACGCGAGCAGAGGAGAAGTTCGGGCATCACCGCATCGAGTGGCTCCAGGGCGACGCGCTGCACTTGCCGTTCGCCGACGCGTCGTTTGACGTCGTCGCCTCCGCATTTGTTATGCGCAACCTGCCCGATCTCGCCGGTTCGTTCGAGGAGATGGCAAGGGTCCTGAAGCCGGAAGGTCGCCTGATCGGCCTCGACATCACCCATCCACCCGATACGCCCTGGGGCAACATGCTGAGGCTTGGTTTCGAGCAAGGCGTGACGAGGGTTGCGGGGCTGTTGTCGGGCGATCGATCGGCGTACCGATACCTGCCGAACTCCCTGTCCGGTTATCCAACGGCCGACGAGTTATCGGCGATGTTGGAATCGGCCGGGCTGGGCGATGTGTCGTATCGGCGATTGTCGATAGGGGTTGTGGCCCTACACATCGGTCGGAAGCGCTAGCGCTGCGCGTCCAGTGCGATCATGGATCGGCGGCTGCCTTTGACGAGTCGCCCGGCCCAGGTGGTGGCGGGAGCCTGGGCAGCATCGAGCCACTCGGTACGGGTTATTCGATAGCCTGCAGTCGCCAGCGTGGATTTGAGAGCCTTATTCACCGACTCCGGTGTTGGAATCTGGAACCCATCGGGCGCCGCTTCGCCGTTGAGGACGATGCTCAGTCTGGAGCGCGGCGCACCGATCGAGTTGAGGATATCGGCGAGCTGCTCGTCACCGCTGAGGATTGCCTTCAGCAGGGCGGCCCAGGGAAAGTAAATCGTGATCCAGTCAGAGGCCGAATGCAATTCGGCTGGCAGTGCTTCGACTTGAGCCGCTACGTAGAGCGCATTTGATGCGCCGCCGCGGGCGGGCTTGCGCTCGGCGAGTTTGGCAGCCTCTCTGAGCGCATTGCGGTCGGAATCGACTCCGATAGCGAGGACGTTGGCATAGTCACGCGCGAAGCGACGGGGCCAGGCGCCGTCCCCGGTTCCGAGGTCGACCAGCGTCGACGAGTATCTGGCTCGCAATTCGTGAAACTCGGCCAGCTCCATGCGTCGCGGACCGCGTCTGGTGATGATCTCCATGCCGTTTCTCCGTAAGGCAGACTAGAATCCCCTAGACACTGACAGAGCAATCGTTAGGAACCTAGAATGCCGACTCCCGCACGCGTCGTTTTTCTCCCGGAAGCTGATGAGCCCCTGGCCGTCGAACGTGTTGACCTGCCCGACCCCACCGATTTCCAGGTCGTCGTCCGACAGTTCGCGTCCGGCATCTGCCACTCGCAGTTGCACCAGATGCACAATCCCCGCGACGGCGACCAGATTCTCGGTCACGAGGCGACTGGCGAAGTGATCAAAGTCGGCTCGCAGGTGACCAATGTCCAGGTGGGCGACATCGTGTTTGTCACCTGGGTGCCGCGCAACGCCGAGACCGCAATCCGCGAGGTGGACGAGATCATCGTCGAGCGCCCCAATGGGCGTACAGCGACGACGCGCAACGTGTTCACCTGGTGCGACACGACAATCGCGGATGAGAAGTACATCGTCAAGGTCCCGCAAGACACGCGCCGCGACGTGACCTCAATCATCGGCTGTGCGGTCCTGACGGGCTCGGGCGCCGTCTACAACACCGCCGCTGTCCGCGAGGGCGACAGCGTGGCCATCTTCGGCGTCGGCGGGGTGGGACTCTCCGCGGTTGTGGCGGCATCGGTGGTCAAGGCCGATCCAATCATCGCCGTCGACCTGGACGAGGAGAAGCTGGAGTTCGCCAAGCGTTTCGGCGCCACGCACGGCGTCAATGCCGGCAAGGGCGACGCGATCGAGCAAATCAAGGAGTTGACCGCGGGACCGGCCGGCATCACGACGAGTTTCGGTGAGCCGATTTCCGGCGTCGATTTCGCGTTTGACTGCATCGGCCGCCAGGTGACGATGGAACAGATCATGCGCGCGGTGCGTCCCGGCATCCTGGGCGCCGAGAGCGGCGGTACCGCCGTTCTGGTCGGGGTTCCCCACCAGTCGGGGGCCGAGTTCTCTCAGCAGGACATGATGGGTCTGCTGATCAACGAGAAGAAGTACATCGGCTCGATCGGCGGTAGCTGCCGACCGGACCGCGACTTCCCGATGTTCCTGGCCTGGGCCGAGGACGGCGCACTCGACCTCGACGCGATGGTCACCGAGCGTTTCAAGATCGGTCAGATCAACGAAGCGACGGCGGCGCTCGAGCAGGGCGAGATCTTTGGTCGCGCGATCATGGAGTTCGACGACTAGAGCTACGTGCGGGTCACGCCCTGATTCGTCACGCGAGGAGGAGAGGGATTTCCATCTCCTCCGAGCGCAGCCCCGCGTGATAGCCGTTCAACGCCGAGACCCGGTTGCCGGCCTCGCCGTAGACCAGGATATTGCGATTCGCTGAGACGGCGATATGGCTGCCGATCCGTTCGGCCGCCAAGCTGCTCAGCGGGGTGGGTCCGAAGAGCCGCAGTTGTTCTGCCTCTTCCAGCGTCAGCAACGCCCAGTCGCGGCCCCAGCGCTCACGGAACTGTCCGGCAAATGCGTCCTCCCGTCCGGATCGGACGCAGAACATTGGCACGCGCGGCTCGCCATGGGGCGGCGTATGCAGTTCGTCGATGATTTCGTCGTCGGGGAGGAAGAGCGACTTTTCGGCGGCCGAGACATGCAGTTCGCCATGGTCGGCGCTGATCGCGATGCGCGCGCGTCCGTCCAGCTGCTCGGAGATCGCTCCGAGCGCGCGGTCGACCTTTTCCAGGGCTCGCAGCGTGCCAGATGCGTGAGGTCCATCTCGATGTGAGGCTGAGTCGACCATAGGCAAGTACAGGTAGTGAATGCCTGGTTCGTCCTGCTCCACGATCCGAGAGACCACGCTTGCGGCCGCGTCGCGCAAGCTGTCATATGGGTCGGTCGGAGCAGACCCGCGCAGATAGGTCGTGAATTCGCTGTTGGAGATCGCGCGCGGGTGGTAGGTGCGCAGACGACCCTGCATCGAAGCCATCAGCGAGGGATAGGCGAACGCCTCGCTCGGCCGGATCCCGAACTCCTGAAGCTTGCGCTCGGAGTCGCGCTCGACGAACGGGAGGATGGTGGCAGTCAGGTCGTTGTGGTGCAGGTGCGTGTACCAGGCGGGGACTCCGTGTTGGCACGGCCATGCGCCGGTGGCCAGGGTGGTCAGTGCCGCGGCTGTCGTCGAGGGGAACACTGAACGAAGCTGGATTCCTTCGGCTCCCGCCAGCAGACCGCCCGGCTTGGCCAGTTCATCGAAGACGCAGCCGAGTCCGTCGACCAGGACGAAGAGCAGAGGTCGGTTACGACCGATTCGCTCTGCGAGTTCTGCGGCCCTGGTGTCCTCGTCCGAGAGTGAAACGCCGCCAATCGAGGCGATCGCGCGGGCAAGGTCAACTGTTGACGGAGGGGCGTCGCCCTCGAATGGGTGCAGCAGGTCGCCGTCCCGGAACCAGCGCTCTACACGTTCGACATCGGCGGAGGCCACGACAGTGCCCTACTAGACCGCCTGAGGCAGTAATGATGATCTGGCGGCGTTTAGATCTGAGAGTAGCCCGAACCCGGTGAAGTGACCCCAGTGCCGGCCGGCTCCTTGCCGCCCATGTCCCAACCGAACTCCTTGAGAATTTCCTGGGAGTAGGTGACGCGTCCGGAGACCTTGTCCAACGGCTCGGTGGCGAGCAACAGGGCGGCTTGCGCCATGATCTCAACCGATTCGCTGTCGTTCGGGTCACGGCCTTCCATCAGTCGGTGATGGACGACGCCCGGTGTTGGCACGATTTGCGACGGGCTGTAGCAGGTGACCGAGATGCCATGCTGGTGGACCTCGGACGCCAGACCCTGGGTGAATCGCTCAAGCGCCGCCTTCTCGGCGCCGTAGAGCGTCCCGCCGCCGCCGTCGCCCTCGTACGGGCCACGGCCGGGGCCGATGGCCGCCGCAGACGAGACATTGACGATGGCGCCCGAGCTGCGCTCGATCATGCCACCTTCGTTGAGACAGAGCTGGCTCATGTAGAACGGGCCGTGGAAGTTGACGGCAGTCGAACGCAGCCAACGGCGGACGGGAAAGTCCTTGACCGGGATGAAATACGTGAGCGCGGCGTTGTTGACCAGCACGTCGGGCTGGCCGTAGGTGTCGATGCATGACTGCACGATGCCGGCGCACTCCTCGTACTCGGAAACGTTGCCGGCGACCGCCGTGGCCTCGCCGCCGGCATCGCGAATGTTCTTGATCGTCATTTCCAGGGAACCGGGCAGCGGGTGCGTGCCTTCCTGGACCGTGCGCGCCGTCGCGATGACCTTTGCTCCCTCGGCCGCGAAACACTCGGCGATTGCGGCTCCGATGCCGCGGCTTGCTCCCGTGACTATTGCGACCTTGCCGTCCAACTTGCCCATGTCATTCTCCAGTCGTTTGGTCGGGTGCTGTGACTTGGTATTGATGAGCATGATAGCGAAGGATTTCACAAACAAGATTCGAGTGCCGGCGGATAGGATCGGCGCATGGAACGCGTCGTCATTGTTGGAGCGTCCCTCGCCGGGTTGAACGCAGCCGAAGCGCTGCGCGACGACGGATTCGAGGGTCGGATTACGTTGATCGGTGAGGAGCCGCAGCCACCGTACGATCGGCCGCCGCTGTCCAAACAACTGCTGACAGGAGAGTGGGACACCGACCGGCTGCCGCTTCGCTCAGCGGACGAGTTCGCGCAATTGCAGCTTGATTTTCTTGGCGGTCGAGTAGCCACCGGGCTCGATGTCGGGCAGCGGCTGGTCAGTCTGGACGATGGTCAATCAGTCGAGTTTGACGGTCTGATTATCGCCAGCGGCGCGAGAGCGATCCGGCTGCCGTTTGGACAGGACCTCGCTGGAGTCCACGCGTTGAGAAGCCAGGCAGACGCGCTTCGCATACGTGACGACCTGGAGGCCGGCGGCAAGCTGGTCGTGATTGGCGCTGGTTTCATCGGGGCAGAGGTCGCGTCGTCTGCCAGAGCGCGCGGGCTGGATGTCGCCATGATCGAGGCCCTGCCCGCGCCGATGATCGGACCGCTTGGAGCAGAGCTCGCCGATTGGGCCGCGGACTTGCACCTGGAAGCCGGTGTGAGTTTGCACATGAGCTCGAAGGTGACAGATCTTGTCGGTTCGGGCCGCGTAGAGGCCGTCGAGCTGGAAGACAGTTCGCGGATCGAGGCCGACACGATTGTCGTCGGCGTCGGGGTGCGACCGAATGTCGAGTGGTTGGAAGGGTCAGGTCTGACGATCGGCGACGGCGTCGTCTGTGACCAGTTCTGCCGAGCGGCGCCGAAGATCTATGCGGCCGGCGATGTCGCTCGCTGGCCGAATGTGCTGTTCACGCACTTTCGCTACGACCAACCGCAGCGCACCATGCGGATTGAGCATTGGACCAACGCCGTTGAGCAGGGGATGGCAGCGGCCCGCAACCTGTTGCTCGAGAGCCGTGGCGAAGCACTCGAAGCGTATGCGCCGGTGCCGTATTTCTGGTCCGACCAACATGGCCTGAGCATCATGGCGTCGGGCGTGACCTCTCCGCGCGACGAGTTTCAGCTTGTTCACGGCTCTCTGGAGTCGAACCGATTCGCCGCGATCAACGGCTTGCGCGGTCATCTCACGGGCGTGGTCGCCGTCGGCTGGCCGCGGATGTTGCGCCGCTACCAGGCGCTGATTCGTCGGCAGGTGAGCTGGAAAGAGGCGTTGCAGTCGGCTCGGGAAGTCGAAAGCTGAATCAGGGGGCCGTTTGCCAGGCAGCGACGCGACGGCTTCGGCGCTCGGCGACGGCAGCGGCCGCGTCGACCAGTGCCTTGCCAGGTCCGAGCCGCCCCTGGAACGACGTGTAACTCGACTCGCCTCGAACGATTCGGCAGAACGCCGTCCAGAATCGGTTGGATCGACGCAGGAGTTGTACGTACGGCCAGGGTGACTGATGGAACAGGGCCTGCAGCTGTCTGGCGACTCGGAGTTCGGGCTCAATCTCGCATTCGATCGACCGGTGATATTCGGACAGGTCCGCGGCTTCCCCGGACAGGAACTGCAGTGACGCTTGCGCAGCGAGTTGGGCGCTGTGAATCGCGTTGCCGATGCCTTCGCCTGAGAGCGGGTCGACGAGTCCGGCAGCGTCGCCGATGAAGGCGATGCGTCCGGCGACCAATGCGCTGTCCGGATCCCTGAGCGGCAGGTGATGTCCGCGCAGAGCGGTCAACGCCGAGCCATCGAAAGACTCACAACCCGCGTACTTCGACAGTTCCGCCCGAAGCCTCGGCGCTGCGGCAGGGAATCCACCCAGACCGACATTGCAGTGGTCGGTCTTGGGGAACACCCAGCCGTAGCCGCCCGGCATCGATCCGAGTTCGAGTCCGACCGCGTCGCTCCAGCGGTCGCCGGCGCGTTGCTCCGAGCGGGAGGCGTTGCCTTCCAGCGCCACCGCGCCGCGCAACCTTGGCAACCCGAGCGACCGCCTGACTATCCCGTTTGCTCCGTCGGCCGCGACAATCACTGCGGCTTGATGGACGTCGCCGTTGGTGAGTGTGACGGCTGTGCCGTCGATCTGCCGAACTGGCGACCCGTCGCGAAAATCCGCTCCCTCGTTCACTGCTTGCTCGGCCATGTAGGTATCGAGTCGCGAGCGCTGGGTCATGATCGCCAGGGGCTGGTGATAGCGATGTTCAAACTCCCAGGACCGCTTGTAGCGGACCCGAAAGGACATGATCGTCTGCTCCGTCACGGGATCGAGCGAGTAGGGCAATAGGTTGAGCGCCGACACGAGCACGCCGCCGCCGCAGGGTTTATCGCGAGGAAAGTCGGCGCGGTCGAGCATGAGCACACGCGCACCTGCCCGGGCAAGGTCGTAAGCAGCCGTCGATCCGCCGGGGCCGGCGCCGACGACTATGACGTCCCAACTTCTTGCCATTTGTCCCACACTGTCTTGAGGCCTGCCGCGATCGGCGCGGCGAAGCAGAAGATGATCGCTTCGATCGGCTCACCGAACGCTATCGCCAGGAACGGCAACGGCGCCGCGACCAGCAAGATGCCGAGTTCAGCGATTCGGGTGATCAGGTAGGTCAGGCCGCCAACCACGAACGTGACTCCAAACTGCCAGGGCAGAAATGCTCCGGCGGCTCCAAGGCCCGTCGCCGCCGCGCGGCCTCCATTGAAACGCAGGAACAGCGGCCACATGTGGCCGACCATCACCAGACCCCCGGCGGCCATCCACCAACCGAGGTCGAGGCCCCACCAGCGGGCAATCGAGACGGCCAGCAGCCCCTTGCCAATATCAGTGACGATGATCACCGCGCCGAAGAGATGCCCTGCTCCCATGCGCGCCGCATTGGCGGCGCCGACGTTGCCGTCGCCGACCGCGCGCAGATCCTGTCCGGTGCGCCAACGGAAGACCAACCAGGAAACAGGCACCGAGCCCAACAGGTAGGCGAGGATCAACGTGACAGCCTCGGGCATGGCTGTTCCTTGGGGCGCGAACCCTCTACTTGTTGCCCTCTACTGACTGTTTGTGTAGATGGGCGTCAGCCAGTGCGAATAGGAATCGCGGTTGCCGATGATTGCGTCGAAGTAGAGCCGTTCGAGCTGAGCGGTGATCGGCCCCGTCTCGCCGTTGTTGATCATGCGGCGGTCCACGGAAGCAATCGGCGTCACATGCGCGGCCGTACCAGTCATGAAGACTTCTTCGGCGAGCCACAGCTCGGACCGATCCAGCGTGCGCTCAACGGTGGGAATCCCCAGTTCCTGCTCGGCCAGCTCCATCACCGTGTTGCGAGTGATGCCGACGAGGATGTTGTCGCTGCTGGGCGGGGTGTAGATCACGCCGTCATTGATGATGAAGATGTTTTCGCCCGAGCCCTCGGAGACGTGTCCGTCTTCGTTGAGCATGATCGCTTCGTCGAATCCGGCGGTCTCCGCCTCGGTCTTGGCCAGGGCGGAGTTAATGTATGCGCCGGTGACCTTGGCGCGGACTGGAATCGACTGGTCTTCGGTCCGCCGCCAGGACGACGTCACCACGTGGACGCCGCCGGTCGTGTCGAGGTAGGCGCCCCAGGGGATGAGGAAGCAGAGGAAGTCGTCGGCCACGCCGTGCAGGCGAACGCCCAGCGCCTCGGCCGACTTGTAAACCATTGGTCTGACGTAGACGTCCTGTTTGAAGCCGCTGCGCTGGACCAGGTCAACCGTGATCTCGCAGAGTTCGTCGTCCGAGAGCGGCAAGTCCATCATCAATGCCCGGGCCGATTGGCGCAGGCGCTCGTAGTGCTCGCGCATGCGGAACAGATACAACTGCTCGTGCTCGGCGTTCCAGTTGGCGCGAATGCCCTCGAACACGGCGGTTCCGTAGTGCAGAGCATGGGTCATGATGCTGATCTTGGCTTCCGACAGGGGCATCACTTCGCCCTGCAGGTAGGCCATTTCAGTGCCGGACATCGCGCGCTCCTCGTGAACATGAGGTCAGGGCAGAAGCATTATCCGTCACGATACACGCGACCTACCGGCGGTTCATTGCTCAAGTGGTAGTCGGTAACGGGGCATGCTGTCATCCCGATCGAACCGGGAGCAGAGGCCGTGCCTCAAGCATCGTGTCAGCGCACGGCGACCGCCGGGTCGGTGGGCCGTGGAATCTGGTACCAGGGTTGGTCGCAGAAGTCGAGATCTTCCTGTGTGAGTTGAACTTCGGCGTAGCGCAGCGAGTCCTCGATCTGCTCGGCCCGGGATGCTCCGACAATTGCTGATGTGATGCCGTCTTGCGCCAGCACCCAGGAAATGGCTGCGTGCGTGATGCTCTGATCGCGTTCGGCGAAGTAATCCTGCAGCCGCGCAACCTGTTCGCGCTGGATCTCATCCCAGTAACGGCCCTGGTAGAGCTGCGAGGTCCTGCTGTTCGTGAACCAGTTGTCCCCCTGCAGCTCTGACATGTCTCGATAGCGCCCGGTCAGGAAGCCGCCCGCGAGTGGGTTGAAACAGATCACGCCGACGCCCTGATCACGGCAGAGCGGCAGCAGATCGCTCTCGATGTCGCGCCAGAGGATGTTGTAGCGTGGCTGGTCGCAGACGAATCGAACAATCCCGGCTTTGTCCGACGCGCCCAGCGCCAGTCCGAGCTGCCAGGCCCGGAAGTTTGAGGCGCCCACGTAGCGCACCTTGCCCCAGCGCACGAGGTCGTCGAGGGCGCGCATCGTCTCCTCGATTGGCGTCGATGGATCGGGTCCGTGCAGCTGATACAGATCGATGTAGTCGGTGCCCAGCCGACGCAGCGAATCGTCGACCGCCGAGAGAAGGTGTTGCCTCGAGTTGCCGCGCTGGTGCGGCATGGGGCCGGTCGGGACGAAACCCTTGGTCGCGACGATCACCTGATCGCGCGGCCGGCTGGCCAGCCACTTGCCGATGATCTCCTCGGTACCGCCAATGTCCGTATTGCCTGCCGGGTAGGCGTCTGAGGTGTCGAGGAAGGTCACGCCTGCGTCGAAGGCGGTATCGAGAATCCGATGCGCCTCGTCCATCTCGGTCCTCGAGCCGAACGTCATGGTCCCCAGACAAATTTCGGAGACGCGAAGGCCGGTTCCACCCATCTTGCGGTAGCGCACGTGCTGTTCCTGTCTTACGGATCGATGTGAAGGCGGTCAGCATATCGCCCAGGCTCAAACGGAGTTAGAGCACCATCTGGGTCTGCGTGACCTGGGCGACGAGTTTGCCCTCCGGACTGAGGATGGTGGTCTGCCAGACCTGGGTGCGGCGGCCCCGATGCATGGGGCGGCACTCACCTCGCAGGGTGGTTCCTTCGATGCCTCCGCGGAAGAAGTTGGTCTTGGACTCAATCGTGGTGGTGCCGGCGCCGGGCGGAAGGTTGGCGCTCGTACCGACGGCGCCGAGCGTGTCGGCGAAGGCCATGATCGCGCCACCGTGCATCAGCCCGGGAGCGGTGCAGAGTTCCCGCGTGACGTCAATCTCGGCCACGATCAGGTCTGGCTCGATGGATACCAGGCGGACACCAAGGTGCTCGGGCAGGAGCCCTCGAAAGCCCTGACGAAACGGCTCGAGATCGAGCATTGATCTATCGGACATTGGGCGATTCCCTCATCCAGCGAGCGCGCACTGAATCAACCAGCCTGTGGTGATAACGTCACGCCATGAGCGCTACGCCAATCTATCGGGTGGGCTCGCGCGATGTGCGCGTGCTGTCGGACGGCGTGATCTGGCTCGACGCGGGAGCCGTGTTCGGGTTGGTCCCCAAGATCATGTGGCAGCGGGTGACCGGCGAGACGAACGAACTCAATCAAATCCCGCTGGCCCTCAACTGCCTCCTGCTGCAGTCGGACGACAAGACCGTTCTGATTGAGACCGGCCAGGGTAACAAGGACTTTGAGCAGACCCGACGTCGCGGTTGGGAGCCCGATCACGGCAAGCTGATCGAGGATCTGGCTCGCAACGGCGTACAGCCTGCCGATGTCGACATCGTGATCAACACCCACCTGCACAACGACCACACGGGCTGGAACACGATCGAGCATGGCGATGGCGATCTGGCCGTGACGTTCCCGAACGCCCGCTACTACATTCAGCGCGGCGAATGGGAAGACGCGATGCATCCCAACGAACGCACGCGCGCGACATACTTACCCGAGAACCTGCTCCCGGTCGAGGCAGCGGGGCAGGTCGAGTTCATCGACGGCGAGACCCAGATCACGTCCGACATCACCGTGATCGAGACCCCAGGCCACACGGCGGAGCATGCCTCGGTGGTGATCGCCAATGGCGGCGAGTCCGCCATCTATCTGGGCGACATGATCCAGCACCAGGTGCAGTTGGAGCGGATCGCCTGGCTGTCTGCGTTCGATGTATTGCCGTTAATCAACCTGGAGACCAAGAAGCGACTCATCGCAGACGCGATTGAACATCAGTCACTTCTGGTCGCGGTGCACAATCCATTCCCCGGCGTCGGTCGACTGAGCGCCGGGGAGCGAGGCCGGAACGTGTGGAGCTCGGAAGAGCCGCACGCGCTGGTAGAGACCACAGACGCAGTCCCAGCAGACTGATTAGCTGGAGCGAAAGAGCGAAGACATGGCATTTGGCGAACACCCGCTTGGCGGCGGTCCGGGGATGGACATGGATCCCGCCGAGATCATGAAGCACATCCCCAAGCCGCGCCGCAAAATCTGGCGGCAGGAGAAGCTCGTTGACGAGGTGTACCTGCAGTACCGCGACCAAACGGATGAACTGCCGGAGCCCGACCTGGTCGAACGGATCTTCCTCATCGTCATGCGACGCGACCGTTGCCTAGCCGTTCGGCATGGCGACCGTCATGAGCCCTGGCTGCTGCCGATACTCGAGTTCGATATTGACCCGCGTCCCGAGCCGCTGGACCCTGAACAGGACCAGGACGCCAGACGCGCAGCGCTGACACAGACCATCAGCAGCGTGGTCGAGGACACGTGGCAAGTGCCGATTGACGACTGGTCTCAGCACACGCGAGTCCAGATGACTGCCCGGGAGTTGCAGGATGAGGTCGAGGTCGGCTCGCGCCGATACGAGATGGTCGTCATGGCCCAGGCCGGCGAGCCCCTGGAACTGGCCGAGGGAACTGAATGGGCCCGACGCTTCTTCCCATCTCGCGAGATCAACAGACTGCTGCGCGAGCGTTACCTTGACTACCCGGAGCTCGAGGCGGCGTACGAGCTACAGGTGATCGAGGCGGCCAAAGCGAGAACGTGATCGTTGCGGTAACAGACGTAACGCGTCGGAGCTAGTAGAGTCAAAACAGTCATGACAGAGTACGCGCCCTCCACACTTGGAATCAGGTCAGGCGACGATAATGTCAGTCTGTCCGAGCGGCTCGTGCGCCGGGTACATGTCGCTGTAGCGGGCGGCCGCGCGTTCCGCGCCTGAGTGGTCGGCGCTCAGGTACAAGCACGGAACCAGCGCCGCCTCCACGGAATCGCCGAATCGACACATCCAACGACTCAACAACATGAATGAGTGCCCAACGCCCGGCAGCCATGCCGAGTGATGGTTGAGGAGAACGCCATGCGTTTGACCGGCGCCCGAATCTTGATGGAATGTCTGCGCGCAGAGGGG
Source organism: Chloroflexota bacterium (assembly GCA_009838735.1). GTDB lineage: Bacteria > Chloroflexota > Dehalococcoidia > Bin125 > Bin125 > Bin125. The sequence goes on along the minus strand of VXQZ01000008.1, from coordinate 73,196 downwards.
GTCGAAGTCTTCTTCGGCTATCCCGGCGGCGTCGTGTTGCCTCTCTACAACACGCTGGGCGAGTACCCCGACATCAAGCACGTCCTCGTCCGGCACGAACAGGCCGCCGCCCATGCTGCCGATGGCTATGCCCGAGTCGCCGGACGCACCGGCGTCTGCCTGGCTACCTCCGGTCCCGGCGCGACCAACCTGGTGACCGGCATCACCACCGCCTACATGGACTCGGTGCCAATGGTTGTCCTGACGGGGAATGTGGCGCGCGACCTGATTGGCCGCGACGGTTTCCAGGAGGCCGATATCACCGGCATCACCCTGCCGATCACCAAGCACAACTACCTCTTGATGCGTGCCTCCGAGATCGCCCCGGCGGTCAAGGAGGCCTTCCACATCGCCTCGACCGGACGCAAAGGCCCGGTGCTGGTCGACATTCCCAAGGACGTGTTCATCGAAGAGGCCGAGTGGGACGGTTACCCCCAGGGCGTCTCGCTGCGCGGCTATCCGATCATGGATGTCCCCCGCGAGGAGGAAGTGGCCAGGGCGGCCGAGACGATCAACGCGGCCAAGAGACCGATCGTGATTGCCGGGCACGGCGTCGTCCAGTCTGAGGCGCAGCACGAGCTGGTTGAGTTCGCCGAGCGCTCTGATACACCGGTGCTGACCACCCTTCTGGGCATCTCGGGAATGCCAGAGGACCACGAGCTCTCTTACGGCTTCCTTGGCATGCACGGTCATTTCTACGCCAACATGGCCGCCGATCGCGCAGACGTGGTGATCGGTATCGGGATGCGCTTCGACGACCGCGCGATGGGCCGGTTCAGCGACTTCAACCCCACCGCGAAAATCGTTCACATCGACATCGATCCGGCCGAGATTGGCAAGAACTTCAAGACCCATGCGCCGGTCAATGGAGATGTCAAAGAAACGCTGTCACGTCTGTTGCCCCAAATCGACCGCAATTCGCATCCGGAGTGGCGGTCCGAGATCGACGAGATCATGGCCCAACATCCGACTGATTACATCGAGGAGGGCACTGGACTAGGCGGCCCGTGGCTGGTTCGCGCGCTGGCCGAGGCGACGAATGGCGAGGCGACAATCGTCACTGGCGTCGGTCAGCACCAGATGTGGGGTGCGCAGTACTACCCGTACACGAAGGCTCGCCAGTGGGTGACGTCCGGCGGCCTCGGCACAATGGGCTATGAAGTTCCAGCCGCGATGGGCGCACAGTTTGCGCAGCAGGAGCCGATCTGGTCAATCTGTGGTGATGGCGGGTTCCAGATGACGTCACAGGAGTTGCAAACGGTCGCCGAGCACAATCTGCCCGTCCGCTTCGCGATCTTCAACAACGGCTTCCTGGGGATGGTGCGTCAGTGGCAGGAACTGTTCTACGCAAACAACTACCACTCGGTTGATCTGGGCCAGCCCGACTTCGTCAAGCTGGCGGAGGCCTACGGCATACGCGGCGTCCGCGCGACGACACGGGCCGAGGCCATGCAGGTCTTCCGCGATCTCGAAGGCTACGACGGACCGGTCGTGATCGACTTCCAGCTTGAGCGCGAGGAAAACGTCTGGCCGATGGTTCCGGCCGGCGCTGCACTGTCGGAGACCATCGAATCGGCTGAGGATCTCTAGAGCGAGCAAAGGGGATTCACTGTATGGCTTCTCGAAACACCATCGTCGCCCACGTCGAGGACCGCCCCGGCGTCCTGGCGCGCGTTGCCTCGCTGTTCCGCCGACGAGGATTCAATATTGAGTCGCTCACCGTTGGGCATTGCGAAGAACCGGGCTTGAGCCGGATGACGATCGTCGTCGACGGTGACGACCACCAGGTTGACCAGGTCTGCCGCCAGCTATTCAAGCTGATTGATGTGGTCTCGGTCCAGGACATCACCTACGCACCGATGGTCGATCGCGAATTGGCGTTGATCAAGGTTTCCGCGTCCAACTTCAATCGACGCGAAGTGCTAGACATGGTTGAGATGTTCCGGGCCGATGTCGTTGACGTCGATGCGGATGCGTTGATCGTGCAGGTGCTCGGCGACGAGGGCAAAGTCGACGCCGCCGTCAAGATGTTCGAGCAGTTCGGCATCCTCGAGATGGTGCGCACCGGTCGAGTCGCGATGGTCCGCGGCACGGAAACGACCAAACCGCCGGCAATCTCGGACTCGCAACAGGCCGCCGCCGCAATCCGCGCCATGCTCGGTCGGCGGCCGGAGGGCGCATTGCCTTTCGCCAGCGACTAGTCGGAACTGGCTCAAGCCAGCTCCGCGCCTACACTCAGGCAAGAACCACAGACGCCCAACCTCAACTGCAGGAGACTGGTATGCCCGCCCAGATGTTTTACGACGCCGACGCTGACCTTGATCTGATCAAGGACAAGAAGATTGCCGTGATCGGCTTTGGCTCGCAGGGTCACGCGCACGCGCTGAACCTGCGCGATTCCGGCTGTGATGTGATTGTCGGCCTCTATCCGGGTTCTCGCAGCTGGACCAAGGTCCAGGACTCCGGACTCCAGGTCGATACCGTCGCCGACGCAGCCGCAGCTGCCGACATCGTCATGGTCCTGACGCCCGACCACGTGCAGAAGTCGATCTACGACCAGCACATCGCTCCGACGATGACCGAGGGCAAGACGCTGATGTTCGCCCACGGTTTCGCGATTCACTTCAACCAGGTCATGCCGCCGCCCGAAGTCGACGTGACCATGATCGCGCCCAAGGGTCCCGGCCACCTGGTGCGCCGCGTGTTCGAAGAGGGCGGCGGCGTGCCGGCGCTGCTGGCCATCCACCAGGACGCCTCCGAGACGGCCAAGGAGGTCGCGTTGGCCTACGCCAAGGGCATCGGCGGTACGCGCGCCGGGGTGCTCGAGACGACCTTCCTTGAGGAGACTGAGACTGACCTGTTCGGCGAGCAGTCGGTCCTCTGCGGCGGGATCACCGCGCTGATGCAGGCTGGATTCGAAACGCTGGTCGAGGCGGGGTACCAGCCAGAATCCGCCTATTTCGAGACGATCCACGAGGTCAAACTGATCGTCGACCTGATCTACGAAGGCGGCTTCGCCAACATGCGCTACTCGGTCTCGGATACGGCCGAATACGGCGATCTGACCCGAGGCACAAGGATCATCGACGAGTCGGTCAAGGCGCGGATGCAGCAGATCCTCTCCGACATCCAGGACGGCACCTTTGCTCGTGAATGGATCATGGAGAACCAGACCGGCCGCCCCGGCTTCGACAAGCTCCGCGCCCGGGCGGCGAGTCACCCCAGCGAAGAAGTCGGAGCCGAGCTCCGAGGCATGATGTCCTGGCTCAACGAAGAGGCGGACTAGCTACTCAGCCTGACTGAGTGTCGAGCGCCAACTCGTAGGGCAGCGGGTCGCCCAGGTTGCCGTTTCGCCAGCGGGTGAGGGAGTGGGCGAGGTCGCCGAGTTCAGATGCGGATTGGTCTTCGGTGGCGCGCAGGACTTGTTCGGCGGTGGCGATTTCAGCACCGTTGAATCCGAACAGGTCGGCGCTGGCCAGGGCCATCGGACGGTACTGTGTGAAGCCGCCCAGATCCGAGGACTGGATGACGATTTTGCCGTCGTCGATCAGCGGGTCCAGATGCAGTTCGAACTTGACCAGCCAGGGTCCGTGTTCGGCGACGACGTACTCGGCCCCGGTGATCGATTCTCCGTAGCGGCGGTAGTGCAGGAAGTCGCTCAGGCAGAGCAGCGTGTTGAGTTGGCTGGTGCCGAACGAGCGGGCCGTAATCCGGCGCTCGCAGAGGTAGATCAGCAGCTCGCGGAGTTTCACTTCGGCGAGTTCTTCGGTGAACGGCTTGAAGGTGGTCATGCGCTGTCCTGTTCAGCGGGTTCCGGCCGGCGTTCTGATCTCGTGCGGGACGCCGCGGGCTTCGAAGAGGTCGACCCATTCCTTCTGGGTCCGGTTGCGCAGGGCCTCGGTGATCACGGTTGAGAGTTCTGCGGCGTTGTGGAGGCGAAGTTCGGCGGTGGCGAAGCGGGGATCGTCCTCGACCTGGAGCTGGAACTCGGGACGGTAGGCCTCGCCGTCGGCCGGGTGCCGTTCGTGGTGATCCCACATGTGATCGGCGAGGGCGGCTTCGCCGAGGGTGTCGCGTAGCCGCTGCCACTCGTCGTCGGTTGTGATGGTCAGATGGACCCAGCCGTCGGTCGCACGGTACGCGCGCTGCAATGCGTCGAAGTCGGCCATGTCGCGGTTCCTCTTCCATCCCTCAACTGAGACGCAGGCTAGCGGCTAGCCTGCACCCGATCTGAGAACAGCCAGGGTCCTGGAGAGGAGCTTGCCATGCGCGCAGTCGCATCACGGAATGGACAACTTCGAATCGCCGACGTCCCCCAGCCCGAGCCGGCTGAGGGCGAAGCGCTGGTCAAGGTGCTGGCCTGCGGCATCTGCGGCTCCGATCTGCACTTCGTCAGGTTTGGACCCGAGATCGTCAAGGGATCGATGGAATCCGGCAACGGGCGCTTCACGCCCGACCTGGACCGCGACATCATCATGGGCCATGAGTTTTGCTGCGAGGTTGTCGCCTACGGACCGAACACCAGTGGTCCGGTCGGGATCGGCGACCGGATTACCTCGGTACCCACCCGAGGGGCCTACAGCAACGACTTTCCCGGCGGATACAGCGAGTACATGGTGCTCGACGCGTCGATGCTGCTGCCGGTCGCGGACAACGTGGCGACCGAGCATGCGGCCACGACCGAGCCGATGGCGGTCGGCATGCACGCGGTGCGAATGGGACAGATCAGCGGCGGCGAGCCAACCGTCGTGTACGGCTGCGGACCGGTCGGACTGGCCACGATTGCCAGCCTGCGCAACGAGGGCGCGGGCACGATTGTCGCCTCCGACTTCTCGCCGCGCCGCCGAGAGCTGGCCGGGATCATGGGCGCCGACGTGGTGGTCGACCCGCGCGAAGCGCCGCCGATGTCCGTCCTTGAACAGCGTGGCTACACGCCGGGCAGCGAGGTCGTGATGTTCGACGCGATCGGTGTGCAGGGCACCATCGCTCTGTTGATGCGTGAGGCGCCGTCGCGGGGCGGTCGCCTGGTGATCGTCGGCGTCTGCATGCAAGATGACACGATCGTCCCGATGGCCGGGATCGAGAAGGAGATTCAGCTGCAATTCGTCCTCGGCTACACGCCGCAGGAGTACGCGGAGACGCTCGACGCGATCACCGACGGAGGCATTCAGCCAGGCCCAATCGTGACCGGCCGGGTCGGTCTGGACGGAGTCGCCGGAGCCTTCGAGACGCTCGGCGATCCGGAGGAGCACTGCAAGATCATGGTCACTCCGCACGAAGACAACTCGTTGTAGGTTGCCGCCTCCTGTTCGGAGCGTTCGGGGCGCAGAGATTTTCGGGCGTGTTGCGGCGGAAGTGCCGCTGTGCGCTGGAAATGCTGCGTTCGGGCGTTCGGTGCTGTTCGGTTCCGTTCGATGGCGTTCGATCCTGCTCGACGGCGTTGAAGATCTGGTGAAGGGGCGACCTGTGGTCCAGTGACCCCGGCGGTCTGGTGCTCGGTGCCAGAGGAATTCTCGCGCGCGTTTGTGCTGAAGTACTGATGAGCGCTGAAGATCGTGCGATTGGGCGTTCGGTGGTGTTCGGTCCTGTTCGATCCTGTTCGACGGCGATCGGGGTCTGGCGAACGGTCGGCTGGGGGTCGGGTGTGCTTCGCGGTTGGGTGGTTGGAGCGAAAAAATTTCTCAGGCGCGTTTCGTCGAAAAACCCGCTGAGCGCTGGAGATCGTGCGTTTGGGGTGGTTGATTTTGGTCGATTCTGGTTGGTTTTGGACGGTGGTGTTCGAGTGGCGGCGCCTCGGGCGGCAGGCGAAGGTGAGGGTCGTCCCAGGCGGTGGCGCGTTCGCGGCGAACGGAAACTTGGCGTGATCGTCCGCGGTTGAGGCAAGTCGGACCAGGTCGGCCAGTCGGTTGATCTGCGGCGCGGAAAGGAGCCAATTCATACCAACATTGTAGTACAGATGTGCGATGACGAATGTAGAAAGGGCTACCCGTTCAGGATCCGAAGCGGCGGTTGGTGACGGAGTGTTCCACGGAGAGGGCTCGGCGGATTTCGGCGACCCATGCGGCGTGGAGGCCGAGGGCGACGATCGCGCGACTCTCCAGTGCGAGATGCACGAACAAATCGAACGTGGGGGCCAGGTCATCTCGTTGCGGTCGTCCGGGTTCGAATGGTGGCCTGAGGGCCTGATGCAACCCTGTAGCGTGGAAGCAGGAGCAGCCCGCCAGGGTCTTGAGGTCTAGGCAGCGTCAGACGGGCCGCCGATGGCGTACGAGAGCGGGGACGACATGATCACGGGCATGCATGGCATTTTCTTCACGCCCGAGGCGGAGGCGGCGAGGGCCTTCGTTCAGGAGAAGCTGGGGCTCTCATCAGTCGACGCCGGGGACGGCTGGCTGATCTTCGCCGCGCCGAAGGCTGAGTTCGCCTTCCACCCCGGCGACGAGCCGCGCCACGACATCTCGTTCTGGTGCGACGACCTGGAGGCGACGATGGCCGAGCTCGAGGAGCGGGGCGTGGTCTTTACCTCGCCGGTTGTCGATCAGGGCTTCGGCCTGGTCACGACGTTTGAGTTTCCCGGTGGCGTCGAGGTCACCCTCTACGAGCCGCGTCATCCGCAACCATCGCAGTGATGTCCCCGGCTGGGCCGACGGCAGACGGATGGACACGGTGGCGTGACCTCAGTCTGGCGCTTCAGGTTCTCCTGAGGCGATCTGGGCTGCTGATTCCGGCGTTGTCCCGGCGAGGAAGCCGAAGCGGCGGAGGTCGGGGCTGAGGTCGGGGTGGATCTCGACCCGGATGACGGTGGCGTAGGGGATGAAGACCTGGACGGGCTGCTCGTTGAGTTCTTCCTGGGTATGCAGCGCGACCCACTGGTCGGTGACGCCGGAGATGGCTCGGATGTAGTGACGGGCGCCGTCGGCGGTGAAGACCTGAACCAGCGGCATGGTGCATGAGACCTGGGAGCAGTAGGACTGGATCGCGCTGGGCAGGACGGACTCGAAGAAGTTGCGGTCGAACGGCGGGCCGGAAGGAGTTGGCGTCGGTGCAGCCGGAACGGCGCCGGGCGGCAGGATCAGAGGTGAGCGGTTGACCATGGGGCGGCTTCCCTCTGTGGCGGTGTTCCGTCGTGGGGAGGGTAGCTGAGATGCGGTGTGGAGCGTGCCCCCCTCTGCCTGCGGCATCTCCCCCCTGGAGCGGGGGGAGAAGGGTCCGCCGCGATCCCGCGGAGCAAACGGGCGGGGTGGTTCTGCAGCACGGGAGAGAGCAATGGAGGGAGTGTGGGGCTGGTCCCCGATCAAGTCGGGGAACAAGGATCGCGATTGGTTAGCATGGGCGGAACCTGAACGTTCGATGGATTGAGTTGAGCATGACCTACGACATCGTGATCCGGGGCGGGACCATTGTGGATGGTTCCGGGGCTCCCCGGTACCAGGCGGACATTGCGATTGAAGGCGACCGAATTGCCTCGATTGGGCGGATCCCGGAGAAGGGCACGGAGGAGGTTGATGCTCGCGGGCTGATCGTCTCGCCGGGCTTCATCGACGGGCACACGCACTTCGACGCGCAGATTTCCTGGGACCCGTACGGGACGTCGAGCTGCTACCACGGCGTGACCTCGGTGATCATGGGCAACTGCGGCTTCACGCTGGCGCCCTGCCATCCCGATGACCAGGACATCCTGATGCGCACGCTGGAGGCGGTCGAGGATATTCCCGCCGCCGCGCAGCGGGTGGGCGTCGACTGGACCTGGCAGACGTTCCCCGAGTTCATGCAGTTCCTGCAGGACAAGCCCAAGGGGATCAACTACGGCGGCTACGTGGGACACACGGCGCTGCGCACGTACGTGATGCGCGATCGCGCCTTTACCGACCCGGCCTCGGACGAGGAGATTGGCCAGATGGCCGAGATCCTCAACGAGGGCGTGCTGGCCGGCGGGATGGGACTCTCGACCACTCGCTCCCCGGCGCACAAGACGCGCGAGGGCGCACCGGTGCCGTCGCGGCTGGCGAGCTGGGACGAAGTGCGGACGCTGGTGATGGCGCTGAGCGAGATCAACCGCGGCGTCGTGGAGATCAGCGGCGAGCCGACGATGGGTCAGGACCCGGACGATCCGAATCACTACGAGCGACGCTTCCGCGACCTGGCGATTGAGTCCGGCCGACCGATGTTCTTCCCGGCGCTGCACAGCCGCCGAGCCGAGCCGGGCACCTGGAAGCGGTTCTTCGACCGCGCTCAGGAGGCGGCGGGCGAGGGCGGCCGGATGTTCGGTCAGGCCCACTCGCGCGAGCTCTGCACCAACTGGTCGTGGCAGACCGAGATGCCGTTCGACCGGCTCTCGATGTGGCGAGACATCCGCAAGCTGCCGCTGGACGAGCAGATGACGCTGCTGCAGGACCCGGATGTCGTGGAGCAGCTCGTGCACATCGCCAACACCGAGGAAGAGGACTTCTCGACGGTGATGCCGGCGCAGGCGCGCAAGCCGTCGGACTGGGACTGGGTGTTCATCCTTGATCACGTCGACGGCACGCCCAACCGGCGGCTGGGCGAGGTCGCTCGCGAGCGCGAAGAAGACCCGGTCAAGACGATGATCGACGTCGGCGTCGAGCAGGCGCTGGACACGCTCTACATGGTGCCGCTGGCCAACGAGAACCAGGACACGGTGCTGGAGATCATGCGCGAGCCGCGCTCGCTGGTGACGTTCTCGGATGGCGGCGCGCACGTGTCGCAGATCATGGACTCGTCGCTGCAGACTCATGTGCTCTCGCACTGGGTGCGCAACTCGGGCGAGGTTACGCTCGAGCAGGGCGTCAAGTACCTGACCTGGGACATGGCGACGGCCTGGGAGCTGCCCGACCGCGGTCTGCTGCGTCGCGGCTACAAGGCCGACATGATTCTGTTCGACCTCGACACGGTCGGTCCCGAGCACCCGACGGTTGAGCACGATCTTCCGGCCGGTCAGCGCCGCCTGGTGCAGAAGGCCCGGGGCTACCACATGTCGATCGTCAACGGCGGGATCACGATGCGCGACGGTGAACCGACCGGTGTGACGACGGGTCAGGTGTTGACCTCGGTCTAACGCGTCGTGCGGATCCCCAAGTTCGGCATCAACCGGCAGGACGCGGAATCTCCTGCACGGTTCGCGGTTGATGTTGCGAGGCTTGAGTCTCTTGGCTGGGACTGCGCCTGGTTGCCCGACTCGCAGCTTCGGCGGCGGGATACGTACGTCCTGCTCGCTGCCGCGGCGCAGGCGACGGAATCGATCCGATTGGGCACGTTGCTGGTCAATCCGATCACCCGGCATCCGTCGGTGACGGCGTCGTCGATTGCGACGATCGACGAGCTGGCGCCGGGCAGGGTCGCGCTCGGGTTTGGCGCCGGCGATACGGCGGTCCGGCTGAGCGGGTTGCGTCCGGCGAGGGTTGCCGAGATGGAAGACGCGATCGTACTGATGCGGTCGCTGTTGGCCGGAGAAGAGGTTGAGGTCGGGGCGGAGCGTCCGTCGTACCTGCCGTTTCATCGACCGGTGCCGGTCTGGTTGACGGCCGGTGGTCCTCGGACGCTGGAGATGGGCGGGCGCGTGGCAGACGGGGTCTTCATGCGGGTCGGAACCCATCGAGCGACGATTGCCGACACCGTTTCGAAGATCAGGCGGGGGGCGGAAACTGCCGGACGAGATCCGCTTTCGATCCCGCTCGGGATCATTTTCCACACCGTGCTGGTTGACGACCCGGAAGAAGCCCTGATCATGGGCAAGGCGATTGCGGCGGGGTACCACGAGTACTCGCCGATGCTGTTTGGGCCGTCGGGTCTGACCTGGGACGGTCCGGATCCGGAAGTGTCGAAGCATGAATCGGGCGTATGGCCGGACTTTCATCACGATCCGGACCTGCTCAAGGCGGGGCGAGCTGTCGATTTCCTGAGCGAGGCTCACGTCGATGCGTTCTGTCTGCGGGGCACGGCGGACGATGTCACGGGGCAAATCGTAGGTGTGCTGACCGAAGCGGCGTCGTATGGGATCGAGTTTGAGCACGTGGTGCTGCATCCGATTCCGAATCCGCCAGCTCCGGACGATGCGGAGGATGGTTACACGGTTCGCGTCGCGCGTGAGATTCTGCCCAACGTAAGAGAGCGGTTAGCCTCAATTTCCTGAGCGAAGGATGATGCGGAACTGGAGTTGGACATGACCGATCTGAGCAATGTGAAGGCTCTTGCCTGGGACATCGGCGGGACGATCTTCGACTGGCATCACACGATCAAGGGTGAGGTCTCCGCGATCGCCGAAGCGCAGGGCGCCGAGCTTGATGTGGCGGCGTTCACGAACATGTGGCGCTTCACGATGTTCAAGCGGCTGCAGCTGGTGCGTCGCGGTGACCTGCCCTGGCTCAATGCGGACCAGCTGCATCGTCGGGTGCTGGACGAGGTGATGGAGGCGCATCCGCAGCTGAGCCTCAGCCCGAGCGAACGCGACGAACTGAACCAGGTCTGGCATCGGATGAACGCGTGGCCGGGCTCGGCCGAGTGCCTGGAGGCGCTGCGCTCGCGCTACAAGGTGACCGTGCTGACAGTGATGTCCTGGGCGATTGCGGTCGATTGCAGCAAGCACAACGGGATCAGTTGGGACGGCATCCTCAGCTGCGAGTTCCTCGGTCACTACAAGCCCGAGCCCGAGGCATACCACGCTTCAGCGAGGTACCTCGGACTGGATATCTCCGAGGTGATGATGTGCGCGGCGCACAAGGGCGATCTGCAGGCGGCCGCTCGCGCCGGGATGCCGACGGCCTATGTGCCGGTCGCGACCGAGCGCGGGGAGGGCAACGATCCCGACATGTCGCCCGACCCATCATTCACCGTCAACGCCACCGACTTCGCCGACCTGGCTCGGCAGTTGTTGTCCTGAGCGAAGAAGCTAGGCCAGGCCGCCGCCGTCGACGATGAACTCGGCTCCGGTGCTGAAGCTGGATTCATCGCTGGCCAGATAGAGGGCGAGGTAGGCGACCTCGGACGGGTCGGCGGCTCGTCGGAGCGGGGTGTTTCTGAGGAATCGATCGCTGTCGGCTTCGAAGCCGGGGACCTGGTGGAGCATCATCGTGTCGATTGGGCCGGGATGGATGCTGTTGACGCGGATGTTGTAGCGGCCCCATTCGCGCGCGGCCACCTTGGTCATGCCGCGGACGGCGAACTTACTGGCCGTGTATGCGATCGAGCCTGGGCCGCCTCGGAAACCGGCGGTCGAGGAGATGTTGACCACCGAGCCCGACTGTTGCACCATCATCTGCGGTCCGACCGCCTTCATCCCCAGCCAGACGCCGATCTGATTGATGTCAACGACTTCCTGGTAGGTCTCCCGTGTCATTTCCACGATCGGCGCATTGCGGTAGATGCCGGCGTTGTTGACCAGCGCATCGAGCTTGCCGTGCTGCTCGACGATCTCGGCGACGAGTGCGTGCCAGGCGTCCTCGTTCGAGACGTCCAGGTGGTGGTAGGTCGCCGCATCGCCGATCCGGGCGGCGATGTCGGCGCCGTCGGTGTCGAGGACATCCGCGATCACCACCTTTGCGCCCTCGGCCGCAAAGAGTTCAGCTTCGGCGGCGCCCTGACCTCGCGATCCGCCGGTAATCAGTGCAACTTTGTCCTTCAGTCGGTCGACCATCATCATGCTCCTGCTACTTCGTCCTGTGGCGTGGGCAGTCTAGAGATTCGCCGGAATGAGGACGGTGCGTATCCTACGCTCACGCGAAGCGTTTGCAGCAGGGCGGAGCAGCGATCATGGCAGGACGAATCGACGGCAAGGTAGCGGTCATTACCGGAGGAGCCAGCGGAATCGGCGAAGGTTCGGTGCGCCTGTTTGCTGAAGAAGGCGGGCGGGTTGTTGTCGCCGATATCCAGGACGAACGCGGTCACGCGCTGGTTGAGTCGATTGGCGGAGACACAACGTACGTCCACGCCGATGTCTCGGCCGAGGCAGACGTGCAGGGCGCGGTTGCTCATGCGATCGACCGTTACGGTCGGATCGATGCGATCTTCAACAATGCTGGATACGCGGGAGCGCTCGGCGGGGTGACCGAGGTTGAGGAGGATGAGTACGAGCTCACGATGGGCGGCCTGCTGAAGGGCGTCTTCTTCGGGATCAAGCACTCTGCGCGGGCGATGATTGCCCAGGGCGACGGAGGGTCGATCGTGAGCACCGCGAGCATTGCGGGCGTGAGCGCCGGCAACGGACCGGCGATTTACAGCGTGGCCAAGGGCGCGGTAGTGCATCTGACCAAAGTCGCCGCGTACGAGCTGGGCGAGCACAGCATCCGCGTGAACTGCATCTGTCCGGGTGGAATCGCCACGCCGATCTTCGGGAAGTCGCTGGGTCTGTCAGCAGCAGATGCCGACAAGACGGTGGAGGCGATGGCCGAGGTGATGGGACAGGCGCAGCCGATCCAGCGCTCGGGCCGGCCGTCGGACATCGCGCACGCGGCACTGTGGTTGTCCAGCGATGATTCGACCTTCGTGACCGGCCACGCATTGGTGGTCGATGGTGGCCTGACCCTCGGCCGTCCCCGCCAGGACGAGTTCGGCGAGAACATGCAGCGCATGTTCGACGCCCTCGGCATCGAGACGCCATCGGCATAGCGCTCGGATGGCGCAACTATCGTGAAGAAGACGTAGGGGAAGGATGCGCTTCATGTCTGAGAGCATCTTTACTCGCGGTGCGCTTCGCAGCGGACTCGTTGCCCGATTGGCTGGGGCAACACCGCAGCAACTCAGCCGCTGGCATCGATCGGGCTTGATTGTGGCGACTGTCTTGCCCGGCGGCAGAGGACTGCGTCGGCTGTACTCCTGGGTCGAATACTCCAAGGTTCGAGCCGCCGTCAAACTGCTTGAACAGCGCTTGCCGAGGAACCGCCTTCGGCCGAATCTGCTCCGGCTAGAGCAGGAAGTTCCTGACTGGTACCGACTTCCTCTGTTGGCTTATCAGAAGCACGTCATCGTGCCTGTACAGGACGGAATCGGGTACACCATCCTGGACAAGCAGCTGGCTCACAGCGATCTCATCGCGAGCGCAGAATCCAGACGGGTGAGTGTGGCTGAAAGGGACTTCGACTTGGCCCTTCGGGCGGTTCGAGCCATCCAGATCGAAGGCCCCCTAGGCACTTTGAGTGCCTTTGGCAGCGAGCTAACCATGGATCCTGCTGTGGTAGGAGGCAACCCTGTAGTGAGTGGGACTCGACTGGAAACCGCGATGATCGCCGCGATTCACAGGAAGGGTTATCAAGAGATTCCTATGATTGCGGAGCGATTCAATCTCTCCGAGGAGCAGGTCGAAAGTGCTGTTCGATTCGAGCAAGCGATTTCAATGAAGAAGTCTCGTCGTGCGTTGTCTATTGGATGAGGACACCGCACCGAGCCTTGGGGAGATACTCACTTCCTTGGGACATCCTTCGCAGCACGCGACAAATGTCGGTCTGGCTGGCCAATCCGATGAGGTCGTCCTCCAGGCGGCGCGGGAATACGACATCTTCATCACGATCGACTTGCACCGCCAATTCAGCGAGTGGTGGGCTTCGCGACTGGCGATGCTTGAGGCCGTACGAGTCATACGCCTTCGATTCAGCTCTAGCCAACCAGATGATGGTCTTGAACAAGCCCGTGCTCTTCTTTGGCGTTGGCGAGAAATCGAGACGAGGCTCTCAGGCGATCCAAATGTTCGTTTGACAACGCTGTCCGGTCAGACGTACAAGGTGCGGTTCAGTTCGTCCGAACAAATCCAACGCATGCCCGGGCCGCCCCAACCTCTATGACGCTCTTCGGTCGGCCGGTGTTCTACGGCTGGATCATCGTCGCAGCGGCGTTCATGGCGCAGTTCGTGGCCGTGGGCGTCCAGACCTCCGTGGCCGCGGTCTTTGCACCGGAGATGGTCGAAGAGTTCGGTTGGACACGGACGCAGTTCTTCGCGGCCGACTCGATCGGCCAACTGCTGTTGATGTTCATCGGATTTCTGCTGGGGCCTCGTGTCGATCGGTTCGGCGCGCGACCGATCATGCTGGGCGCAGCGGCCGTCTGCATCCCTGCGCTCTTCCTGATGAGCCAGGTGGGCGAGTACTGGGAGTACGTGCTGGTTCGCGGTGTGCTGCTGGTGACCGCGTCGTCGGTTTCTGGATTCCTGGTGGTATCGATCGCCGTCTCCAAGTGGTTCGTGGCCAAGCGCGGTCAGGCGCTCGGTTGGACGTCGATGGGTGTGTCGATGGCTGGACTGTTCTGGCCGTCGTTTACCGCCGTGGCGCTGATCGCACCGCTGGACTGGCGTACGGCATGGATCGTGCTGGCGGGATGCTACGCGGTGATCTTCATTCCGTCGGCGTTGATGATGCGACGGCGCCCCGAAGATCACGGGATGTTACCGGACGGTGGTCCGACACAACTGACGTCGGCCCAGATTCAGGCAGCCGAGCACGATGAGCGAACCTCGCTCACTCGATCTGAGGCGTTGAGGTCGAGCAGCTTCTACCTGATTGTGCTGATCTTTGGCATCTCGGTGGTCGGCATCTTTGCGATTCTGTTGAACGGAGTCTTCTTCCTCCGTGAACACGGCCTGACTGCGGCCCAGGCTCCACTGGCGGTAGGTGCATTCTCGCTGTTCTCGATGTTGACGAAACCGCCATGGGGCTGGGCGCTCGACCGTTGGGACACACGCGTGGTGGGGTTCGTCTCGTTTGCGCTCGGAGCGATGGGCTTCGTGTTGGTGATCAACGCGGGTCCTTCGGGCAACTTCTGGCTGATTGCCGCAGCTCTGGCCGTCATGGGCGCCGGAATCGGTGGCAATATCCCGATCCAGGACATGTTCTGGGCCGAATATTTCGGCCGACGTCACCTGGGAGCCGTTCGGGCAGTCGGATTCCCGGTGGCGATGGGGATCAATGCGCTCACGCCGACCCTGGTGGCGCTGTCCTACGACGTGATCGGTTCGTACGATGTCGCCTTCTACACCTGCTCGGCGCTCTGGGCAGGATCGGCGATTCTCTGCCTGATGCTGCGCCTACCGGCCAAGCGTCGTCTGCCGTTGGCAGCGCTCGTCCGGCGCGTGGCGCGGTTGATCACACCATCAACGAATCCAGCCGCCCGTCCGGCATCGCAGAAACGGTTCTAACGGGGTCAAGAACAAAACAGCCCACTCCGTAAGGAGTGGGCTGGTCAGTTGGGCAAACCCCGCGATTGCCTAGCGGGGCATGCCGATTTCGATCTCGGAGCTACGCAGCCAACGGTTGTGATCCGGACCGCTCGCCGGGAAGAATCGGGCCCGCGGGAAGAGATCGTCGTAGCCTTCGACTCTGAATCCGAACTCGGTGCGGCCGTCTGCATCCACGTAGCGGGCGATAATCCGACCCACGAATCCGTCCCCGAAATCGATCAACGAACTGCGTAGCCAGCGGGTGTGGCCTGGACCACCCTGGGGGAAGAAACGGGCCCGCGGGAAGATCTCGGCGCCGCTGGGATCGCGCATGCCGAACTCGATTCTGCCGTCGTCAGCTCGGCGAGCGATGATGCGGACTGCAATTGTTGCGTCCGAGCCGCCCAATTCTTCAGAAATCCGGTGCCTGAAATCGGAAATCGACAGACCATCGGCGTCGAAGCCGCCGTCCATCACGTCCAACGGGTCAGTTGCGCGTGTGCCGGAGTTGGAGATCAACCGGAGCGTGACGGTCCTGGCGTCCTCCGGACTGACGGTGACCGTCCATTCGCCTCGGCTCTCCACAGTCGTGGATCCAACCTGTACGCCGTCCTGATTGATCGCGATGACCTGATCGCCAACGTAGGAGTCGAGGTCGTTCCCCCAGAACCAGTGAGGGGGACGCGGATTGTCCTGAGCCGTGATCGATGGCGCGAAATTGATCAACAGGATTGTCAACGCGGCAAGCAAGGCCACGCCGAGGCTCCATCGCCGCGCCGCGCCTTCAAACAGGATGGGTCTCATTCCCGGCTCCTCCTTGCCCCACGCCCGCCGTGGTGGGAGTTACTTGACGTTAGCTTATCGCGGTCGCCCCGAATCGCTGTTCAGTCCTCATGTTCGCCAGCCGATTTTGCGGTCAGCTAACGATTGCACTGGCCTCACTGTCTCAAGTGATAACAGGACTGTCAACCAATGGGAGGTAGCGGCGGACAGATCAGCGAGCGAGGAATCCGCCATCGATCTTGAGTTCAGCACCGGTGACATAAGACGACTCGTCGGAGGCGAGGAAGAGCACGCCGTTGGCCACCTCGTCGACCTCGCCCGTGCGCCGCAGAGGAATCGATCGCACCAGTCTGGCCCGCATCTCCTCGGAGATTCCGGTGCTCGATCGCATCGGCGGCATGAACCCGGGATGGACCGTGTTGACGCGGATGCCGTCCGGACCGAGCCGCACCGCCATCGCTTTCGAGAAATTACGCACCGCAGCCTTCGAGGCGTGATAGGCCGGATGCCCGCCGTCGGAGCCCACGAAGCCGTAAATCGAGGAAATGTTGACGATCGATCCGCCGTTGCCGGCAGCCAGCATCGCCGTCGATCCGAGCTTGGTGCCGAGGTAGACGCCGGTCGCGTTGACCTCCATGATCCGGTGCCAGCCCTCGGTCGAGTTCGGGTCGTCCACGGAAGTTGACGAGAGTCCGGCGTTGTTGACCAACACGTCGAGCCGACCCCCGTACCTTTCGAGAGTCGAACTGAGCAGCGCGTTCCATTCCTCCTCGGCCGTGACATCCATCATCGCGAAGTTGGCGACGCCACCCGCCGAACGAATCTGCTCCTCAACCTCGAGGCCGCCCTGCTCATAGAGGTCGGCGATCACGACGGAGGCGCCTTCACGAGCGAACAGCCGGCATTCGGCCGCGCCCATTCCCGCGCCACCGCCGGTGACGATCGCGACTTTGCCTTCGAGTCGTCCGGGCATGTTGGATGCTCCTTGCGTCTAGTCCAGCGGCGCGATGCGGCCCGGATCTTTGTGATCCATCACGAGTTGCCAAGCGCGATGCAATTCAGCCTCGCGGACGCGGGCCCAGCGAAGAATCTCGCGTTGCTTGCGCTGTTGCAGGCGGTCGTACTCGAACTCCATCGTTTCGAGATAGAACTTGTCCCGTCGGCGACCGTCGATCACGTGGAAGTGGGGTCCGCCGTGGTCCTCAAAATACATGACCACTCTCACTGACCCGATCCGACAGATCTCAGGCATCCACTGGGGCGCCCTTACTTCGCGGAAACACTTCCTCCGCGCTCTTTCCTGTCACCCGCAGATACATGGAATCGGGGCACAGTTGGAGCATTTCGTCCCATTCGATGGCGAAATCGTCGTTGATGTGTACCGACTCAAAGAACTCGCGCTTGTGCCAAGCAGAAAAGATAGGCACATCGGCCAAGTGGGATAGGTCCACCCTTCCCGACGCGCCGTCGGCGAACTCGAGCCAGATCGAAAGGCCCTCGCGAGCTTCCACTTTGACTGGGTCTGTTGGGTACACGTCTAGGTCAACGTCGTCCATCGGACGCTCCTGCTCCTATCCGCCAGCCGCGGCGCTTTCGTAGATCGAGGCGGGCGCAGGCGGCAGGTGGTAGATGCGTTCGGCCGTTGTCCTCAGCACCTTCTCGCGGATGCCCTCGTCGAGGTCGGTGAGGACTTCGGTGATGTGCTCCTGGGCCCTCGGGTAGAGGCAGGTCGGGTGGGGGAAGTCGGTCTCGAACATCACGTTGTCCTCGCCGATCGCCGAGATAGTCGCACGCGGACCGAAGTCCTCGAACCAGAACGAGGCGAAGATCTGCCGGCGGAAGTACTCCGACGGCTTCATCGTCAGGCCTTCGCGCTCGGTCGGGACGGTCTCTTCGAACTGATAGTCCATCGCTTCGAGCAGGAACGGCACCCAGCCGATTCCTGACTCGACCGAGACGAAGTTGATGTTCGGGTAGCGCTCGCAGAGGCCGGAGAAGATCAGGTTCATGATCACCTTGAAGTTGGTGATGAACAGGCTGATCGAGGTGAGGGCGAGGCGGCGCTGCGGCCCGTAGCCTGGCCAGAGCAGCTTGTCGGCCACGCCGGCGCCCGCGCCGATGTGGAAGTTGACCGGCATCTCCATGTCCTGGCAGGCGTCCCAGAACGGATCCCACGCGGCGTCGCCCAGATGCGGAAGGCCGAAGGCTTCCGGTGTGTCGCACATCGTGATCCCGGTCATGCCGAGATCTTTGATTCGTTGCAACTCGTCAACCGCGGCGGGAATGTCCCAGAAGGGGACCAGACCCTGCGGGTAGAGTCGGCCTGCACCCTCCTCCTGAAACTCGGCGATCGCGTCGTTGTAGACCGTGCAGCAGATGTTGCGCAGTTCGTGGTCCTCGATCTTGACGAAATTCTGCGAACCGAATCCGGCCACGTTTGGATAGACGATTTGCTGCGCGATGCCCAGGTCGTCAAGCAGCTTCAGGCGCGCCTTCGGTTCGGTCGCCGCCTTTGACATCTGCTCGAAGCTCTCGAGCGAGATCTTGCCGTACTCCTTCGAGCCGTCGTCTCGTACGACCGTGAAACCGGGCGGGCCGAAGTCGATGTCGTCGAGCACCTGCCACCGCTGTTGGCCTTCATCGTTGAGCACGATGTGCGGCACCGCGTCCTTGTACTTGGCCGGCGCGCGCGAGGTCCAGAGGTCGGGCGGCTCGGTGTAGTGCGAGTCGATGTCGATGACGGGAATGCCATGCACGGTGAGGGACATGTCGGGCTCCTGCTGGTTCATCCAGGTAGTTCCCCCGCATGGTATCGGGTTGAGGATTCAGGACGCAGGCGTGGGAATCTGCGATAGGGCGAACTCACGCGCCGCTTCGGCGGTGGTGATTTCGCGCCGATCCGCGAGCTCAAAGATCTGACGCGTCGTCTCGAAGACACCCTCAGCGTGCTCGACCGCCCGCGCGTAGCTCCAGCCCGCGACATCCTGCGCAACCGAGATCACGCCGCCTGAGTTGACCACATAGTCGGGCGCGTAGAGGATGCCGCGCTCGGCTATCGATGCGGCGTCATCAGGGTCACGCACGAGCTGGTTGTTGGCGCCGCCACAGATTGCCCGACATTGCAGCGCGGGAGTTGTCTCTTCGCCAAAGACCCCACCGAGCGCATTGGGCGACAGCACGTCGCAGGGAACAACAAACGCTTCATCGACTGAGATCGTGTTCGCGCCGATTTCCACGGCTAACGCGGCAGCTGCGATCGCGCGGATGTCGGCGACCAATACGCGCGCCCCGTCCTCCGCCAGAGAACGAGCGACTCTTGAGCCAACCTTGCCCACGCCGACCACAACGATCGTCTTCCCTGCCGGGTCCGGATCGCCGTCAAGCGCATCCAGCGTGGCGTAGATGCCGTTGAGCACCGTGACCGCAGTCAGGGCTGATGTGTCGCCCGAACCGCCCAGCGTTGGCGACGTCCCGACGATGTGCGGGGTCCACTGAGACAGTTGATCGATCTCCTCGGTGGTCGTACCCACATCGGTCGTCGTCAGGTAGCGCCCCTCGAACTCGTTTACGAACTCGGCGTAGCTGCGCAGTTGCGCTTCGGTCTTGTGGGCCGGATCGCCGATCACGACCGCCTTGCCCCCGCCGAACGGCAGCCGCGCGGCCGATGACTTGAGCGTCATGGCTTCCGACAGACGCAGCACGTCGGCGAAGGCGGCGTCCCGGTCGGCGTACGGCTGCCAGCGAGTCCCGCCGATCGCCGGCCCCAGCGCCGTCGAGTGGATGGCGCAGATCGCCTCGATGCCGACATCCTGGTCGCACCACAGCGCGACCTCTTCATATCCGTGCTTGACGATGGTGCGAAACTCTGCCATCACTCATCCCGTCATCGGCTACTCGAGCATTCCGGAAATGCTCAGGATCACTCCCCGTTCGTCTATCTGAATCAACTGTAAGTCGCCCTCCGGCGAGTAGATCCGTCCGACGTCCGGCGACCACTCCAGTTCGAGGCGCTCTGTTCCCTGGTCATCGCCGGTTCCGCCAAGCAGGATGATCGCGCCTTCGGTTGCGTCGTCCTCAGCTCCGACGGCTCTCCCGCAGCGCATGCAGCCCGGCGGCACGATGGCGATGGTGATGGTCCTGCCGCGTTCCGCACTCAGCAGCCAGCGACCATCCGGCTCGAGCTTCGGCGACATCAGCATGTCGGGCGCAATCGCGCCGACTTCCGCGCCCACCCCGAGATCTTCCCCTCCCTCGACAGGCGGCGGCGACTTCAGTCCGGGCAACTGTCCGACCTGGTTGGTCGCGTATGCCTCGGCAAACTCCTGCGTGTGCTCCGCGACGATCTCATCCGGCGCCTGGCCGGCCCAGATCCGCACGATCACGCCATCCGGATCGATGAAGAACGATCGCGGCGGCCCACTCGGCCCCCCGCCGCCATAGGCGCGAAAGACCGCGCCATCGAAATCCATAGGTACCGCGTATTCGATCCCGAACTCGCCGACGAAGTTCAGGGCGACCGAGGTCGATTCCTCGATGTTCACCCCCACGATGGTGAGGCCCCTGGCTCCGTGTTCGTCGAGCGCACGGATCAGCGCTGGAACCTCGCGCCGGCACGGGCTGCACCAGGAGGCCCAGAAATTGATCAGCACCGGCTGCCCGCGCCAGTCCGAGAGCCGGAACCGTTGGCCGTCAACCGTCTCCAGATCGAAGTCAGGAGCCAGGTCTCCGATTTCCGAACCGACCTCCCGACCCTCGGTCGGCAGCCAGGCAGGCAAATCGACCACGCCTTCGCCCCCGCCGTTGGACGGCTGCAGCAGGGTTAGCCAGAGCGCCGCCGCAACAGCAATCACGACTCCGGCCCCGGCGATGACCGTCCGCGCGCCGTGATACTCGCGCGGACGGTTGGGATTCTCGTGCGGCAGTCCGCCGTTGGAATCGTCTGACTCGACTGATTCTGCGGTCTCGTCGGTATCATTCATGGCGTTCGGCTCAGCGCTGGTCGTGAATCCGCTGAGTATCTGGAGGCAGCCTATGACGGCCCAGTCAATTCCGGCGGACCAACTGCTGTCGGCAATCCGCGGCGCGGGGGTCCAGGATGTGGTCCTCGTGCCCGACACGCATCAGCGTACGGTGCTCGATCTGCTCATGGACGACGAGGAAATCCGCACGATTCACTGCTCAACCGAAGACGAGGCCGTGGCCGTCTCCGCCGGCCTGATCATCGGCGGCCGACGCCCAATGATGCAGATTCAGCACGCCGGCCTCTACGCCTCCGTCAACAACCTGCGAGGCGTCGCGTTGGACGGCCACTTTCCCATCGTCCTCCTGATCGGCCTGCTCGGTCGCGACGCTGAGTTGGAGCCGGAGCAGGACGGCTCATCAATGGTCCGGCTCTGTCGCCCCCTGCTGGAAACTCTGGACATCCCGTCGCACCTGCTCGACGGACCGGAGGACCTCCACCACGTTGCCGAAGCCTTCGACGAGGCTCAGGAGCGCAATGGCCCGGTCGCCCTCCTGGTAGGAACAACGACATCATGACCAACAACTCTGAAGTTCAACGAATGTCCCTCGACGCCGCCCTCGACGTCCTTGCCCGGCGTCGCGAGGACCAGGTCGTCGTCGGCACGATGACCGCCAACGGCGCCTGGCGGCAGAAATCGCCCCACGACCTCAATCTCGCCTGCATCGGATTCATGGGTGGCGCATCCACCCTCGGACTGGGCGTGGCCCTGTCGCAGCCCGGCCGCGACGTCTGGGTCATAGACGGCGACGGCTCGCTGATGATGCAACTCGGCTCACTCGGCACGATCGCCGGAGCAGCGCCATCCAACTTCCTGCACATCGTGATCCACAACGGCGTTTACGAGACCAGCGGCTCGCAGCCGCTGCCCTCGCAGCAACAGGTCGACTTCGCTCAGATGGCCGAGGGCGCGGGCTACGCCCAGACCGCGTCATTCGGAGACGCCGAGGAGTTTGACTCCGCAATCGACGAACTGCTCGCGGCCGAGGGTCCGACGCTCGTCCAGCTCTACACCAGACCCGAGGACCGCTTCTACAGCGCGCGTCCGACGCCGCCCGGAAGCACGCCTGCCCTCGCCCGTATGTGGCCGCCCGTCGCCGAGGCGCTGGCGAAGGACTAACGGCCTAGTGATGGTCGTCGTCGTGGGACGCCTCGGGCTCGGGCACGCAGTTGTTTTCGAGTGTCCCGATACCGGAGATAGTGATGCTCACGGTGTCCCCGGCGACTAGCCAGCGCGGCGGCGTCATGGCGGCAGCAACACCCGACGGCGTCCCCGTCGCGATGATGTCGCCCGGCTCGAGCGTCATCGCCTGGGTGACGTACTCGACGATGTCGTAGCAGTTGAAGATCAGGTGCTTCGTGTTCGAGTCCTGGCGCAGCTCGCCGTTGACGTGGGTCTGGATGTCGAGGACGTGCGGATTGCCCAGCTCGTCGCCGGTGACGATCACCGGGCCAACCGGCCCGTGCGTGTCGAATGACTTGCCCATTGTGAACTGCGGCGTGTGCCGCTGGAAGTCGCGCACCGAGACGTCATTGACGATCGTGTAGCCGGCAATCACTGACTCCGCTTCATCCGCAGAGACGTGGCGGCAGGTCTCGCCGATCACGATTCCCAGTTCACCCTCGTAGTCGATGTTCTTGGAGGCGAGCGGAATGTGTACGCCGCCGCCCGGACGCTGCACACAGCTCACCTGTTTAGTGAATATGGTCGGCATGCTCGGCTTCTGTGCGCCGGTCTCGGCGATGTGGTCGCCATAGTTCAGACCGACGGCGAGGAACTTGCGTGGATTCGGCACCGGCGCCAGTAGCTCCACATCGGACAAGGGCCGCCGGTTGCCGCCCCGTTCCACCGCGAACTCGGCCATCACCCGGCCTTCCTCGCCCAGCGCCAGGAATTCGCGCATATCCGTCGGCGCCTCGGGCTCGGCCAGGTACAGGTCGACGACCTCATCATCAACCACCACACCGACACGCACCGTGTCTTCAAACGAAAAACTGGCCAGTCGCATGTGAGCACCCTTGGATTCGTCGGCTGAGAATTGCCGAAAGGGTACCATCGGCCATATGCGGTACAACCAGGGGTCATGGAGTTTTGGCCTCTCCCTCGCTGCTCTCGCGCTGACTCTCTTCCTCGTTGCCTGCCACGACGAAATCCCCGTCCAGCGGGACAGCCTCGAATCGCGCATCAGCACAGACTCCGACTCGCCCGCCTCGGCTCAGGCAGATTCACCGACCATCGAACATCATGACCAGGAGGCGCTGCTCTCATACGGGGTGAGTGAGCAGCCTCGGTTCCCACCGATCATTCATCTGGAGTACTCGATACTTAGAGGAGGTGACCTGTGGGACGCCGTCTCGATGCATCTGTTCTGCAACCATCAACTGGCAATCACGTTTACCGGCTTCACGCTGCGAACCGACGAGAATCATGCCGCTCTCTTGGTCCTCATCGACGATCAACCGATGCAGACGGTTAGCGTGCCTTTGGATCTGCAGCCTTGGTACACGCCGGATGGCGTGTTTGAGCGAGTCAGCTTCCAGTTGGACGGGTCCCAATGGTATGACCGGCTCCGATCAGCGAAGAAAATGACGGTCGGGCTGCTCGCCTCAGACCAGGATCCGGTTACGTTCGATCTCACTCGACTGTTCGGCACACCATTCCAGGACGACATCGACAACTGCGGACAGTCCAGCGTCGCAGATCCCGGGGGGTCGTAGCCCGCCTCAGTCCCCGCGCTCGCCCAACGGAATCGTGCCGATCACGTCGTCGGCCTCCATCTCGTCGACCTCCGCGTCCGTCAAGGCGGTCAACCGACCCAGCACTTCCCGCGTGTCCCGACCCAGGGTCGGCGACGGCCGATCCACTTCCGGCCCGCGCCAGTTCGCAAACCGATACGGCTGCAAGGGATACCGCCGAGTACCTGCGTACGTGTGGTGTTGGGCAATGAAGAAGTTGCGCGCCTGCAGGTGCGGATCCTCCAGCAGCCCGCGTCCGTCGTACACCACTCCGGCGGCAATGCCCAGTTCTTGCAACTCGCGCATCAACTCTCCTGCGTCACAGGATGAGGTCCATGTGGCGATGGCGGCGTCGATCGCTTCGCGCGCGGCGTCGCGATGGACGAAGTCCGATGCCATTTCGAGCCAATCGTCGCGACCCATCAGACGGGCGAGGTCGGCAAACTGCGCATCGGTCTCGCAGGCAATCGCGATCCATTCCTCGTCGCGGCAGGGATACGTGCTGTGCGGGGCGATCCTCGGGTGATAGTTGCCCTGCCGTCCGGGATCCTCGCCCGAGATCGAATACGCCGTCACCGCTTCGCCCGTGAACGAGGTTGCCGTCTCCGTCTGAGACAGGTCAATATGGCATCCGCCCGGCTCGCCCTGAGCATTCAACCGGCTCCGGCGCTCCAGCGCCGAGAGCAGCGCCAGCGCGCCCATCACGCCCGCCAACGGATCGCCGCCGGTCGTGCCGCTGAAAATCGGCTGGTCGTCCGAGTAACCAGTCAAGTGCGGCAGCCCCGACATCTGCTCCGTCGTATTGGCAAACGCGGTGTAGTGCGACCAGGTTCCGGTCAGCCCGAAACCCGGCATCGAGATCATGATCAACTCCGGATTGATCTCGCGCAGCTCGTCGTAGGAAAGGCCGAAGTTCCCCATCACCCGGGGCGTGTAGTTCTCCACCAGGATGTCCGCGTCCTTGACCATGTGCCGGATCACGTCCGACCCACGCTGGTCGGTCAGGTTCAGTGTGATCCCGTGCTTGTTCCGGTTCACCCAGTTGAACTGCGGCGCCCACTCCCACCAGAAGTCATCCGTCGCGCCACCGGCCCGCCATCCGTCAATCCGCTGCACAGACTCCACCTTGATCACGTCCGCCCCACCATCGGCGAAGATTAGAGACGTCATCGGACCCGACATAAACATCGACAGGTCAATCACCCGCAGCCCCTCCAGCGGCCGCGCGGGTCGCTCTTCTTCATTCCGCTCCCCACCTCCGTCATTCCCGCGCTTGACGCGGGAATCTCGATCCCCATCGCTCCAGCCTCCAACTCTCACTTCCTCATCGTGCTCCCCTAGTAACGGCGTCCGACTGCCTACCGGACGCTCTTCCCCAAACATCCAGGGAATCCCAGGCATCCGCACCCGACCGGCCCGCGGATGCTCGAAGTCAAGGAAAAAGTCTCGTTCGCGATGAGGCAGCAGATTGACTACCTCGGACATCGTCGGAATCAACCCAAACGGAATCCGCCAGGTCTGCGCGTCGTGGAACACGTCCTCCGCCGTCCGAGGGCGGGTCTGCTCGGCCAGTTGAGTGGCCAGATCCCGCGAATTCTCCATTCGCGACCAGCCGTCCGCGAACAGCGGGTCCTCGATGAACTCTGGCCTACCGAAGAACTGACAGAGCATCTCCCACTGCGCCTGCGTCAGCACGTTGGCGCCGACGAATCCGTCTGCTGTGGGCAGAATGAACGACGGCGACGGTCCGATGTCCGCCCGCCGTGAGCCGCTGCTGCCGGTGTAGTCGTAGCGCTGGACGGGCAACAGCGCCGCGTTTACAGCAGCCTCGACTACCGATACGTCAACGTGATCGCCGCGACCGTGTGCTTGCGCCGCGTGGACCGCAATCAGTGTTGCCACGGCGGCGTATGCGCCGGTCAGCGTCTCCGTCACCGATGCGCCCAGTTGCAACGGCTCCCGATCCTCCCGACCACACAGATACGTGAATCCACCCAGCGCCCCGGCCGTCAGGTGGTTCCACGGCCAATCCGCATACGGCCCGTCCGATCCGAATCCGGTCACCGTGGTCAACACGACTCGAGGATTGCCCGCCGACAGGTGCCGATAGCCGATCCCCCGAGCAGCCAGCGACAGCTCGGTTTCATGGGAGACAATCACGTCCGCCCACTCGAGCAAGTTCGCCCTCAGCGCGAGATCGTCAGGATCGGACGAATCGATGATCACGCTGCGTTTCGACGTATTCGCGTACAGGAACGGAGCCGACGTTTCGATGTCCTCGGAACCGGCGAACGGACCACGGCGACGCGCCTCGTCGCCCTCGGGCGACTCCAGCTTGATCACGTCCGCGCCCAGGTCCCCCAGCAGCTTCGCCGCAAACGGCCCCGCCAACCCCTCCGAGATATCCAGCACCCGCAATCCCTCAAGCGCCCTGATCATATCTCCCGCTCCAACTCCCACGACCCGATTCCGGACCCACCCGCATCACTCCGGCGAGTGGAGACCACCTCACAATCTACCTGCCCGACGCCATTCCTATTGAAGAGCGACGCCCAATGTCTGGCGCTTTTCTCCCCCCGCGTGAGCGGGGGGAGATGTCGCGGAGCGACAGAGGGGGGCTCCCCATAGCCCGCCAATCCATCAACCTCTGCACGCGCTACGCGGCCACTCAGCCGGTCGACCCTGCACATCCCGACTCTGTAACTGAGAACACTCGTTCCTTCCCAGGAAAGAACCCATGTTCACATACGATGAACGTGACAAACCACGCTCCATCGGAAAGCATTCCAAATGACCCGCTCCAGAAACACCCGACCAGCACTGTCCACGACCGCACAGACGCGACCAAACGCGACACAACACCGCACAGAATCGAACAAAATCGAACAGAATCGAACAAGCCCGCACACTGAACCGGCCCGAAGAAACCTGAAAAAAGCTGAAAGAACCTGAAAGAACCTGAATGTCCAAACCAACGATCCCCTGCAAAACACTGGAGATCGTCGCCCGAGGCGGACGCAGAAAAAAAAGTGGACCGAAAACCTGAAAGCAGGTGAAATCGACGACTGAACTGCTCTTAGTTGCCCGAGCGCTGTTTGTGCATCGGCAACTGCGTCGCCATCCGGTATTCGGCCGACTTGTAGTGCGCCTCCAGCTGTGTGCACAGATCGTCCTCGTCGGTCGAGGTGAATGTGACATCTGTGACGTCGCAACGCACGGTCACCTCGGCGGCCTCGGGCCCGGCCTTGCGAAATGCGTCCCTGGCGGTGCGTCTGGCGAGCTGCTCGTGCAGGCGGTTGCGAAATCCTGGCATGACGGTGAACCCTTCGGCTGACCCCACATGGCGACGTAGACTCAGCCCAGCGTATGCCAGGGACTGGAGCGAACAATGGTCTGGGAAGCTGAAGTAGAGGAACTGCGTCGGCGAACGGAGATGTCCAATCGCGGAGGCACGCCGGATCGCATCGATCGGCAGCATCGGTTGGGCCGTCTGACTGTTCGCGAGCGGATCGACGGGCTGCTCGATCCCGGCTCATTTCACGAGGTCGGCGCGCTGGCCGGTCTGGGAGAGTACGACGAAGGCGAGCTGGTCGACTTCACTCCGGCCTCCTACGTCATGGGACTGGGCAAGATCGACGGACGCACCGTCGCCATCGGCGGCGAAGATTTCACCATCCAGGGCGGCTCGGCCGTGTTCCCCATGCAGCGCTCCAAGGGAGGTCTGGGCGGATTTTGCGAGGAACTGGCCGTCGAGTACCGCGTGCCGCTGATCCTGCTGATCGATGGCGCCGGCGCGAACGTGAGCGCGACCAAGAAGATGGGCACGACCTATCTGCCCAACGGCGGCACGAACTTTGTCACCTCGATCGAGGCAATGCGCAACGTTCCGGTCCTCGCCGGAGTGCTCGGCGCGATCGCCGGCGGCCCCGCGGGCCGCGCCCTGATGGTCCACTGGAGCGTCATGACCAGGGGTCGCTCGGCCATGTTTGCCGCCGGACCCCCGGTCGTGAAACGAGGTATCGGCCACGACGTGACCAACGAATCGCTCGGCGGATCGCAGGTCCACGTCCACACGTCAGGCTGTATCGACAACGAAGCCGAAGACGAAGGCGACGCCTTCAACCAGCTCCGCACGATGCTCTCATTCCTGCCCGACAACGTGAACGAACTCCCGCCCGCCGCACCGACGCTCGATGCGCCCGAAGGCGCGGGCGAGAAGCTCATAGACCTCGTCCCACGCAACACCCGCCGGCCGTACTCGATGTACAAGCTGATCCGCTCCGTGGTCGATGGCGGCGACTACTTCGAGGTCAAGCCGCACTGGGGCAACTCCGTGATCACTGTGCTGGCCCGGGTTGACGGCCTGCCGATCGGTATCGTCGCCAACAACCCGCTCAAGAACGGCGGCGCGCTCGACCGCGACGGCTCCGACAAGCAGACCCACTTCCTCGAGCTCTGCAACTACTTCCACATCCCAATCGTCTACCTGGTCGACGTGCCCGGCTTCATGATTGGCGAACAGGCGGAGCGCGAAGGCACTCTCCGCTCCGGCATGCGAGCCGTCTGGGTTGGCTTACAGGCCACGGTGCCGCAACTGACGATCGTGATCCGCAAGTGCTACGGCATGGCCGGCATGGCGACGGGGAATCCTCGGCGGCTCAACTACCGTCTTGGTTGGCCATCGGGCGAGTGGGGCTCGATCCCGATTGAGGGCGGCGTCGACGCCGCTTACCGCCGAGAAATCGCGAGCGCTGAAGATCCCGACGCCAAACGCGAAGAGATCGAGGCCGATCTGCGCCAGCTGCGCAACGTCTTCCTCACCGCCGAGACATTCGGTATCGAAGAGATCATCGATCCCCGCAAAACCCGCAGCTACCTCCAACAGTTCGTCGAGCGAGCCTACAAAGTCCTTCCGCACGAGCTGGAGTCAAAGCCGCTCTATGGCGTCCGCCCTTAGGCGCCAGCTGCGCGCGCGATCAGCACAGCCAGTCCGACAACGAGGCAATAGCCCGCAAACGGAATCAGCGAGCGCCCCCGGACCAACCAGAGCAGCGCCCTGATCGCCAACAGCGCGGTCGCAAATGAGACGAGCGCTCCCGCAGTCAACGCGGCGGCGTCCACCGACTCTTGCCCATCGATCAGCGCAGCCACCGCCAGGACACCCGCTCCGGCCAGAGCCGGCATTGACAGCCAGAATGCCCACCGTGCCGCCGCTTCCCGACCCTGGCCCATCGCCATCCCCGCGACCATGCACATCCCGGAGCGCGAGATGCCTGGCAGAATCGCGAGGCACTGAGCGATACCGATTGCCAACGAGCGCCGCTCGTCCAGACTCACCAACGGCGACGCATCACAGCGTCGCCGTGTGCGCCACTCTGCGCCGCCAATCATGGCTCCGGTCGCGAGCAGGAACGCGCCGGCCGTCGTCGCGTCCCGCAGCTCGTCCTGCAACGTCTCGTACAACAACCCTCCGACGATCACCATCGGAATTGTGCCGATCAAGCCCAGCCAGACAAGACGTCGCGGCCTGAGACCTTCGACCGTTCCCGCATCCGCCTGCAGCCCCTTCAGAACGCCCCAGACTTCTCGTCGAAACGCGAAGAGGATCGCGGCCAACGTCCCGACATGTACGGCCACATCGAAGTCAAGGCCGGGATCCTCCCAGCCGAATAGCCATCGCGCCAGCACCAGATGCCCGCTTGAGGAAATCGGCAGAAACTCGGTCAGACCCTGGACGATGGCGAGGACGATCGCTTCTACGATGCTCACATAGACTCCGCTCTGGGACTTGTTCACTGTAGGAGCCGTCATGGAGATCACCGAGGTCATCCGCACCACGTTCGCCGCCCGACAGTTCACCGACGACCCGGTGCCTGACGATGCCATCGAGCGCATGCTCGAGCACGCCCGCTTCGCACCCTCAGGAGGCAACCGCCAGGGCTGGCACGTGATCGTCGTCCGCGACCCGGAGATCCGCGCCGCCATTGCCCAGGCCGCCGAGCGCCCGGCCAAGCGGTACATGGCGATGCAACAGGCGGGCGAAGGTCCCTGGAACGCCGCCTTTCCCTCCTCCGTCACCGACGAATCGGCGGCCAGCTTGCCCACACCCAGAAGGTTGATGGATCCGTACATCGAAGCGCCGGTCCTGCTCGCGATCGTGGTCG
Organism: Chloroflexota bacterium; assembly: GCA_009838735.1. GTDB lineage: Bacteria > Chloroflexota > Dehalococcoidia > Bin125 > Bin125 > Bin125. Next base: position 43,297 of record VXQZ01000008.1, on the reverse strand, counting down.
ACCTCGGCGTGGTCGCTTCCGTTGACAAGGAGCTGGACCGCGTTGGCGTCATCTCCGGCGGCTCCATCTACCCGTTTGTCTGGAGCATCCTGCTGATGGCCCGCAACGAAGGCTTCGGCGGCACGCTGACCACGATCCCCATCGCCAACGAGCCCGAACTCAAACCAATCCTCGGTCTGCCCGACCACTACGCCATCGCCGCGTTCCTGCCGATCGGCAAGCCGGTCAAGCAACTGTCCAGACTCAAGCGGGGACCGGTCGAAGGCTTCACCACCATCGATCGGTTCGATGGCGAGACGTTTGGCAGTTGAACCATGCGGCCTGAGCGATGACCGTGACGAGGCGCCTGGCGCTGCCGACCATACTCGCGGCGGTGTTGTGCGCTGCGGTCCTGCTTGGAATCGCTTCGGCTGCCGACCCGGTACCCACCTTCTCCGTCGAGGTTCGTGCGCGGCAGCACGACAGCGGACGGCTGGAGTTCGCCATACGTACCGAGCAGGGCGTCCAGTTGCCCAGCGCCCGCTTCTTGCGAGCCTCGGTTGAACATGACAACTGGATCGTCAGTTCCCCGATCGAGATCAACGGCTTCCATACGCAGGTGATCGCACGCCGTCTGGCCGACGCGCGGACGGAGTTCGCCCTACGCCTGGAAGGCGTCAACGTCCGACCGCGTCGATCCGTGTTCCCCGCCACAGCATCACGTGGACGCTGGTATCGGACTCAGCCGGTCGTGGTTGAACGATTGGCGAATCCTAAATCGGCTGACGAACGTGAGTTGCTGGCCCGCGCAGCCGCGATTCGTGCCCAGGCAACGACGCCCGATCTCACGGGTCTGGTTGGCTGGCTCAACGGCGAACCGACCACAATCGCTCGCGAGCTGGCCAAAGGCAATGTCGTCCTGATCGATTTCTGGACGTTCGGCTGCTACAACTGCCAGAACACGCTGCCGTATCTCACAGCATGGGACGAGAAGTACCGCGAGCACGGCCTCGTGATTCTGGGCGTCCATCGACCGGAGTTCGCGTACGAGGTAGTCACTGAAAGCATTCTTGACGCCATCGCGCGGCACGGCATTGCGTACTCGGTGCCACTGGACCACGACGTTCGCACCTGGCGCGCCTACCGCAACCGCTGGTGGCCCGCCAAGTACTTGATCGGCCCAACCGATGATGCGGCAATGGGTCTCCGCTACCGCCATATCGGCGAAGGCCGCTACGTGCGGACGGAACGCGAGATCCGCGCCGCGCTGCAGGCAGTTGGTCGGAATCTGAGCGGGGTTCCAATCGGCGCTGACGTAGACAGCTAGCCCTTAGCGAAGTTGGCCCGCGATGATCTCGTCCAACTCCTGCTTCAGTCGCGGCAGGATCTCGTCGTATGGATAGTGACCGAGCGACTCCTCGCCCCGTTTGAGATTGACCGCCAGCGGACCGCACCAGAGGCCAAGGTCGGCGTCGTCGGTTTCGCCCGGACCGTTCACGCGGCAGCCCATTACGGCGATCGTGAGGTCGTAGTCCGAGGCGTACTCGGTCATCGCCTTGACGTCCTGCGCCAGGTCGACGAACTTCTCGTTCTCGACTCGCGAACAGGACGGACAGGAGATGATGTTCAGCCCCTCGTCGAACTTCGGCGGCACCGAACGGAAGCGCCCCGCGGCAATGTCAGAGAGAATGTCGCGCGCGACGTCGATCTCCATGCCCTTGTCGTCGAAGGGGACGGTCAGCGAGACGCGCACCGTGTCCCCGATGCCCTGTGTGACGAGTTGCTCGAAGGCGACGCGCGTCTTGATCACGCCCTCCGGCGGCATCCCCGCCTCGGTCACGCCCAGATGCAGCGGCACATCCGGCCGCTCGGCGGCGAACTTCTCGTTGACCTCGACCACTTGCTTCCAGTCGGAATCCTTGAGCGACACGACATACCGGTCGAATCCGAGTTCGTCGAGCAATCCACAGTGTTCGCTCGCAGAGGCGACGATCGCCGAGACGTGATCGTCGGGATAGCGCTCCAGCATGCGAGGGTCGATCGATCCGCAGTTGACGCCGACCCGGATCGCGCAGTCATTGTCGGCTGCAGTCTCGGCGATGAACGTAACTTTGTCTCTGACCGACTTGGATTTTTCGTGGTGGTGCAGATGTCCCGGGTTGTAGCGAATCTTGTCGACATACGGGGCGACCTGGGTGCAGAGCCGGTAATTCTCCTGCAAGTCGACCGAGAGCGGCGCCCTGGTCTGTTCCCGTACGGCCGCCAGCGCCTCAACGTCTTTGCGCGAGTCCACAGCCACACGGACCAGGTCGGCCCCGGCTGCCTCGAGCAGCTTCACCTGACGCACCGTAGCCTCGATGTCCTGGGTTCTCGTCGCCGCCATCGACTGCACCACAATCGGGTTACCCCCGCCGATGGTCACGTCACCCACGTTGACCGGTCGCGTCGGGTTGCGGCGCAAGTCGCCGGTCAGCTGAATTGTCTCCGCCATAGACGCCGCCTCTCCCGCAGTTGATCTCTTGCATCGTACCGTTGATGAATGCTCGTCAATGTGATCTTCCTGATCCTCTTTGCCGGCGCCTGGTCGTTCCTGGCATTGCTCAGCTGGATTGCGCTCAGCCTGCCGCGGCGAGCGCGTGGCGCGCTCTGGGCAGCACCATTTGCCTGGCTGGCCGGGATTGGCGGTGGAGCGCTGGTGCCGCTCGCCGGACTCGACAATCAGCTGGGGATCGGTGTCTCGATGATCTCCGCCCTGGTCTGTTCTGGTCTGTCCTGCTGGCTCAGTTTCCAATTCTGGGACGCGTTCGGTCTGGCTGGCAGGTTCGCCGGGTGGAGCCGCCGCAATCGCTGATATCGTCGCTCCAATAGCCATCAGACATTGGGATGTCCGATATGCCCGTCACACGAATGTCAGGGTTGTTTGGCCGTACGCTGCGTGAAGCCCCGGCCGACGCCGACTCGGCCAACCACCAACTGCTGTTGCGCAGCGGCCTGATCGTCCAACTTGCCGCCGGCGTGTACTCGTTCTTGCCGCCGGCCTGGACCACGCTGCTCAAGATTGAGCAGATCATCCGCGAGGAGATGCAGGCGGCCGGATCGCAAGAGATGCGCATGCCTGCGATCCAACCACGCGAGTTGTGGGAGGAGTCGGGACGGGCCGACTCGTACGGTCCGGTGCTGTTCAATCTCAAGGATCGCCGCGATCGCACGATGGTCCTCGCTCCGACCCATGAAGAATCCGTTACCGACCTGTTCCGGAAAGTGGTCCAGTCCTACCGCGATCTGCCCCAGAGCGTCTTCCAGATGCAGACCAAGTTCCGCGACGAACCCCGCCCCCGCGGCGGGCTGGTCCGGGTGCGTGAATTCATCATGAAAGACGCCTACACATTCGATGTGGACGACGACGCCTTCCAGCGCACCTACAACGCGATGCGCCAGGCCTACTACAACATCTTCGAGCGCTGCGGCGTTCCGGTTGTGGCCGTGCAGGCAGATTCCGGCGCGATCGGCGGCAAACAGTCGGAGGAATTCATCTTCCTGACCGAGATCGGCGAGGACAACATCATCCTCTGTTCGTGCTGCGGCTATGCCGCCAATCAGGAGCGGGCCGAATTCAGGCGCGACCAGGCGGCCGGCACAGCCGGCGAGCTGGAGGAGGTCGAAACGCCCGGCGTCACGACGATTGACGGACTGGCCAGCTTCCTTGACATTCCCGCGCAGTCGACCGCCAAGGCAGCGTTCTTTCTGGTCGACGGGCAACCCACGTTCGCGGTCATCCGGGGCGACCTGGAAGTCAACGAACTCAAGCTGATCAATGCGCTGGACGCGCTTGAGGCCCGGCCGTTGCTGCCGGAGGAAGTGGAAGCGGCCGGTTGGGTCGCAGGATATGCGTCACCGATAGGGGTCGATCCGGCACGAGTGATCGCTGATCCCAGCGTCGTGGATGCGGGAGGTCTGGTCGCCGGGGCCAATCGCGTCGGGATGCACGCGCGCAACGTCACCTACGGCCGCGACTGGACGGCGGCGACGGTGGCCGATATCGGCATGGCCCAGCCCGGAGACACCTGCACGGAATGCGACGACGCGCTGGAAATGAAACGCGGCATCGAGCTGGGTCACATCTTCAAGCTCGGAACTCGCTACGCCGAACCGATGGAGGCCACGTTCCTCGACTCCGACGGCGAGCGTCGGACGCCGATTATGGGTTGTTACGGGATCGGCGTCGAGCGGCTGATGGCTGCAGTGGTGCAGGCCAACCACGACGAGATGGGAATCGTCTGGCCTCCGGCGGTCGCCCCGTACGACGTGCACGTCGTACCGCTGGGCGGTGGAGACGACGTCGCGTCTGCGGTTGCCGACGTGGAGTCGGCGCTCTCCGGCGCGGGTCTGAACGTCCTCGTCGACGACCGTGAAGAGCGGGCCGGGGTCAAGTTCAACGATGCCGACCTGCTTGGCGCGCCGTTGCGAATCACAATCGGATCCCGCGGACTCAAACAGGGGCAGGTCGAGCTGAAGCTGCGACGGGACGCCGATTCTTCGTTCGTTCCCCTGGGTGAGGCCGCATCGTCGGCGAGAGACGCACTGGCCTCCATCGATCGCTCATCAGACCTGATAGCCACTTGATAGTGGGACCGTATCGCGCCCGGTCGGCGTGTATAGTCAGTGATGTGGATGTCGGGTGGGGGTCGGGCTGCCCTGTCTGATCCTGCGCGACACGCACGGATCATCAGACACAGCAGTGCGCAGGGTCTCGACGAATGAAGACTGACTTCCTGCTTGCCATCAAGCAGTTGCACTCCGACAAGAACCTCGACGACGAAGTGATTTTCCACGCCGTCGAGCGGGGCATGGCCGCCGCAGTCAAGCGACGCTACGAGTTGCCCGGCAACGTTATCGTCACCATCGACCGGTACGACGGCGGCATGGAGGTCTGGTCGGAGCAAGAGGTGGTCGAGATCGAGGAAGACATCGCCGATCCCGACCTGCAGATCGAGCTTGAGCGCGCGCGCACGAGCGATCCTTCGGTCCACATCGGTTCGACGTTGCGCATCAAGCACGACATCGAGAATGTGGGTGGCCGGATTGAAGCGCAGACCGCTAAGCAAGTCGTGCTCCAGGCACTGCGCGAGGCCGAGCGCGAGGCCGTCTTCGCCAAGTATTCGGGCGAAGAGGGCGGCATCGTCAGCGGCGATGTGCAACGGGTTGAACCGCACCAGGTGATCGTTGAACTGGGCGATCACACAGAAACCGTGATGCCGGCCCAGGAACAGGTGCGGATGGAACGCTATCGCACCGGCCAGCGGGTCAAGGCGATCATGGTCGAAGTCCTACGCGCCAACAAGGGTCCGCAGATCGTGATCTCCCGTGCGCGTCCCGAGTTCGTTCGCCGTCTGTTCGAACTGGAAGTTCCCGAGATCACACGCGGCGTGGTCGAGATTCGCGGCGTCGCCCGCGAGGCCGGACATCGCACCAAGATCGCGGTCTATTCGCGACAGTCCGGGGTTGACCCGGTCGGCAGCTGCATCGGTATGCGGGCGATGCGGATCCAGAACATCGTCAACGAGCTCCATGGTGAGCGCATCGACGTGATTCATTGGGATCCTGATCCGCGCCGCTTCGTCGAACATGCCCTGAGTCCGGCGCAGATTCTCGCGGTTCGCATTGACCCGGAGACCAACACGGCCGAATGCGCCGTGCCCGATATGCAGTTGAGCCTGGCGATCGGCCGCGAAGGGCAGAACGCCCGGCTCGCCGCCCGGCTGACCGGGTTCCGCATCGACATCAAACCCCAAACGGTCGCCGAGCGCTTGCAGCAGGAAGACCGCGGTCCCTTCGCGCCGCAGCCAGAACTCACCATTGCCACGGAACCGCCGCCCGAGCCTCAACCTGTCCGAGCTGAACCCCGGGTCGAACCGCAAGTCGCGCCGCCCCCTCCGACTCCGGTCGAGATCGCGCCGACGCCGACATCAGCTCCGGCCGAGAAGCCCGAAGTCGTCGAGGAAGAACCAGAACTCGAACCCGCGTTGCAGGCAGTCGAGATCGCGCCAGCCGCTCAGGACGATGGACAGATTCGCTTCGGCGAAGATGTGCTGCGCCGCGAGCAGGAACAACAGCAGCAACGGGACCGCCGTCGCCGCCGGCCTCGCTACCACGAGAGCGAGGAAGGGCTCGAAGACGACCCATACTCTGAGTACCTCGAGTACGAGGAAGAATTCTAGGGGTTCGTCCGCGCCTCCAACCGACTGTCGCCAACGCGGGTTCCAGCCCCGCGCAGTACGAAGGAATCCAATGTCCGCCCGCAGCTTCCTCCGTGAGTCCCCACAGCCGCTGCGCCGTCCATTGCCGGACGGTCTGCTCGACTGGCTCGCAGGAACTCAGTCCGTCTGACCATCTAGCCTGACTATCCGGAGCACCCATGACGACGCAACAGACCATCCGGCAACCTCAAGCACCGCCCACCGGCGACGGTACGGTCCTGATTCCGCGCACGCTGACGGTGCGGGAACTCGCCGACCTGCTCGGGGACACGCCCGTGTCAATCATCAAGACGCTGATGACCAACGGAGTCATGGCGGACGTCTCCAAGACACTCGACTACGGCACGGCGGCGATCGTCGCGATGGATCGCGGCTTCGATCCAGAAGAGGCCGGCGATGTGATCGCCGAAGAGGAAGCGCCTTCAACCATCGACATCCTCGGCGATGTGCAAGAGGAGGAAGACGATCCGGCAGATCTGCGCCAGCGTCCGCCGGTCGTGGCTGTGCTCGGACATGTCGACCACGGCAAAACCTCGCTCCTGGATTACATCCGCAGCGCAAACGTGGCCGATGGCGAGGCAGGCGGCATCACGCAACGTGTCGGCGCATACCAGGCAACGGCCAACGATCGGCTGATTACGTTCATCGACACTCCGGGTCACGCTGCCTTTACTGAAATGCGTGCCCGCGGCGCTCAGGCGACCGACATTGCCATCCTGGTCGTCGCCGCCAACGATGGTGTAATGCCTCAGACCCGCGAAGCAATCAATCACATCCAGGCCGCCGGCGTGCCCTTCGTCGTGGCCCTGAACAAGATGGACCTGGACAACATCAATCCCGATCGCGTCAAGGCCGCCCTGGCTGATGTTGGCGTGCAGATCGAGGAGTACGGCGGCGATATCCCGCTGGTGGCCGTTTCGGCCACCCAGGGCGACGGTATGTCCGACCTCCTGGACACGTTGCTGTTGGTCGCCGATATCTCGGAGTTTTCGGCCAATCCGGAACGCCAGGCGTCGGGTGTGGTTCTGGAAGCCGAGCTTGACCGCCGACAGGGGCCGCGAACCACATTGCTCGTGCAGAAGGGCAGTCTGCGCCAGGGCGACTCGGTGCTGGTCGGCCAGACCTGGGGCCGGATCAAGGCCATGACCGATTTCCTTGGCAACCGAATCAAGGTGGCCGGGCCCTCCACTCCCGTGGTGGTGCTCGGACTGCAGGATGTCGCGGACGCGGGCGATTCCTTCCGGGCAGTGAAGAGTGATCGCGAGGCCAAGCGCATTTACGAGCAGGCCCGCCGCGAACGGGAGGCGCGCGAGGCGCAGGTCCAGCACTCGGCGACGCTCGACGCATTGTTTGGTGAGATTTCTCGCGGCGATGTGTCGGCGCTCAATCTGATCGTCAAGACCGACGTGGTCGGCTCCGTCGAGGCGTTACGCGACTCGCTCGAGCAGCTCTCCAACGAAGAAGTGACGGTCAAGGTGATCCATGCGGCGGCCGGTCCAGTTTCCGTTGCCGACGTCAATCTGGCACTGGCCTCAGAAGGCCTGGTCATCGCGTTCAGCACTCCCATCGAACCAGGCGCCGAGCGGTTGGCCGAGCAGGAGGGCGTCGAGGTTCGCAGTTACTCGATCATCTACGAGGTCATAGAGCAAGTCGAAGCGGCGATCAGCGGCTTGCTGGAGCCGGTGCAGATGCAGGTCGTCGACGGCCATGCGGAAGTGTTGCAGGTCTTCCCCATTCGCGGGCTGGGCAATATCGCCGGCTGTCGGTCGCTCGATGGCTCGATCCGCCACGACGCCCAGGTCCACGTGTACCGCGGAGGCGAACAGATTGCCGAGTCGCCGATTTCCAGCCTGAGACGATTCCAGGATTCTGTGCAGGAGGTCGACGCGGGCCAGGAGTTCGGCGTCGCGCTGGCGCGATTCGACTCCTTCCTGGCGGGAGATCAGTTGGAGTTCTTCCACATCGAGACCCAGTCGCGAGTCGTCCAGGGCGGCGAGATTCGCAATGTGTCCCGCTGAGAGGGACATCTGCCGTGGCCCGTAGCACTCGTCCGTTTACCGCCCGCGAGGCCGGCTCAGTTGATCGCATGAGGCGGGTCAACGACCTGTTGCGCGACACGATCGCAGAGGTAGTCTCGCGCGAGCTTAAAGACCCGCGGCTCGAGCTGGCGCTGCTCAGCGTGACCGAGGTTCGCGCATCACGAGATCTGCGAAACGCGACCGTGTTCATCTCGGCCATGACCGCGCCCGACTCAAGCCCAGAAGAACAGTCCAGGGTCGGCCAGGAAGCAATCGATGCGCTGACCCGTGCTGCGCCGTTCATCCATCGAACGATTCGCCGTCGCCTGCACATGAAGCGCATCCCTTGGCCGTCATTTGAACTGGACTCGAGGATCGCCGGCTCGGCCGATATCCAGGAACGGATCCGCGCCCTGAGCGAAAGCCAGCCTTCCTCGTGAGTCGCAGACGCCGTGAGCGCCACCATCCGGGCGCCGTCTTCCTGGTCGACAAGCCCAAGGGGCCGACTTCCCACGACATCGTCCGCGATATCCGACGCTGGACTGGACTACGCCGCGTCGGTCACGGCGGCACGCTCGATCCGCTGGCCAGCGGTCTGCTGCCCGTCTTCGTCGGAGTCGCGACGCGGTTGAACGAGTATCTCGCGCCATACCGCAAGTCGTACGAAGCGACTGTGCTGCTCGGACAGTCAACCGACACCGACGACAGCGAGGGCCAGATTATCGAGACCGCGGCGATCCCCGAGGTCAGCGAGCAAGAACTGAATCTGGTGCTTGACCAGTTCCGAGGCGAGATCGAGCAAGTGCCGCCGCAGTACAGCGCCGTCAAGCGGGATGGCGTTGCCGCGTATCGCTCTGCTCGTGCCGGCGAACGAGTCGAGATCGACGCGCGGGCCGTCACCGTCCATGAACTGACCGCGACCACCGTTGCGCTGCCGTACGTCACGCTGACCATGTCGGTCAGCACCGGGACATACGTGCGTGCGATCGCCCGCGATCTGGGCCAGGCGCTCGGCTGCGGAGCGCACGTGACCGAGATGCGGCGAACGGCGATCGGCGCCAAGTCGGCCAACGACGGTCACTCACCCGAATCATTGCAGGCTGCTGCCGAGGCCGGTGAGATCTGGTCGCTGGCGATATCTCCGGCCGAGCTGTTCCCCGATTGGCCCCATTTCCACCTTCAAGGCGAGCAGTTGCTGCGAATCAAACGAGGCCAGAAGATCCGGCACGCGCCCGTTGATGGCTGGGACAAGGCTCTGGCGCTGAATCCGGAGAACGAGGTCGCTGCCGTGCTGCGCAGAGACGAACTCAGCGCCGCTACCTGGCAGCCGGAGAAGGTCCTGGCGTCGGGGTAAGCAGCCCGGCTGCCTGCTTGTGCTAGTGCGTCGCGGGGTCATCCATAGCCGTGTCGGCGGGCACCGTGAAGAGCAGCGCTAGCGAATCCATTTCAGCGACCAACGAATAGGGCGAATTGGCTTCAAGCAAAACGCCTTCGCCGGCGGTGAGGGTCGCGTTGTCGTCGAGCGTCCCGATCGCGACCTCTCCTTCGGCAACGATCAGCGCCGTGGCGCCGCTGGTCTGGCGGTTGAGCGCTCGTTGACCGGCGGGCAGCCGGATCGCTTCCGAGGCGAGGCTTGAAGTAGAAGGGGAGAGCGCGCCGCCGGCACTGGCTGTGATCCGGCGCAACGTCATGGCTACGTGAGACCGGCGTTCGTCAGATAGTCGACCAGATTCTGGACTGTTCGAATCTCGGCCGCATCTTCTTCCGGAATCTCCAGCTGGATCTCGTCAGTGGAGAATTCCTCTTCAACTGCGATAGTCAGATCGACGATGTCCAGGGAATCGGCGTCCAGGTCGTCGATCAGGTGCGCGTCGGCGGTCACCTTGTCCAACGGCTGACGCAGTTGATCCGCGACGAGTTGGCAGACGCGAGACTCCAGGCTGTTGTCGTCCGACATGTGGCGGCTCCCGTCCAATGAAGCATTGGGCTGTCAGATGTCTGCCGGTTGTGAGAGCAAGGTTAGCGGTCAGTTGTCGACCCGGGAGAGGGCCACCACACCGTTCTGTCCACCGAAGCCGAAGCCGTTCACCAACGCGACGTTCAGGCGACAATCGCGAGCCTCATTAGGGACATAATCGAGGTCGCAATCCGGATCCGGCGTCTCCTGGTTGATCGTTGGCGGGAGGACCCCGTGGTACAGCGCCAGCGCAGTCGCCGCCCCCGAGAGCGCTCCAGCCGCGCCCATCAGATGGCCGGTCATCGACTTGACCGACGACACCGCCAGATGCTCCGCGTGATCGCCGAAGACTGTCCGGATGGCCCGGGTTTCGATGGCGTCGTTGAGCGGCGTCGAGGTACCGTGCGCGCAAATGTAACCAATCTCGTCGGGATTCAGTCCCGAGTTGCGCAAGGCCGCCGCCATCGCTCGGGCTGCGCCGTCGCCGTCGGGATCGGGAGCGGTGATGTGATAGGCGTCGGCTGTTCGGCCGCCGCCGAGAATCTCCGCGTAAATGCGCGCGCCTCGTGCCCGGGCGTTGGCCAGCGACTCAGTGACGCAGACGACGGCGCCCTCGCCGAAAACGAAACCGTCGCGGTCCTTGTCAAACGGACGGGAGGCCGCTTCGGGTTGATCGTTTCGCCGCGAGAGCGCCTGCATATTGGCGAGGCCCGAGATGCCCAGCGCGGAAACGTTCGATTCGGTGCCGCCGGCCAGCGCGATATCGGCTTCGCCTCCGAGCAGCACCTGCCGGCCATCGATGAACGCGTAAATGCTTGCGGCACAGGCGGCCAGGGAGGTGAGCGCCGGTCCCCGCAATCCAAGCTCGATCGAGACCTGGCAGGAGGCCATGTTGCCGGCCATCATGGGGACGAACATCGCCGACACCCGTCCCGGCCCCTTGCTGTTCAGTACTTCGGTCTGTTGCGAAATCGTCGTCACGCCTCCGCCGCCGGTGTTGATCACGGCAGCGACGCGTTCGGGATTATGCGTGTCCAGGTCAAGTCCCGCGTCCTCAACGGCCAGACGCGCGGCGGCGACCCCGAGTTGCGAGAATCGCGCCATGCGGCGGGCCGACTTGTTTTCCATGTAATCCGCGGGCTTGAAGTCGGGAATGTCTGCGGCGATCTGGACCTTGAGCCCGGCCTCGACCAGTTCGGGAACCACTCGCGCTCCCGAGCGGCCGTGACTGAGGGAATCCCAGAACGAGTCAACGCCTACACCGATCGGCGTCACGGGGCCGATTCCGGTAATCACGATGCGCTCTTCGGGCCGACGTTCGGAGTGTCGAATGCTGGTGCTCACTCGTCGAAACGCTTCAGCAACACCGCGGCGTTGTGTCCGCCCAGACCGACCGAAAAGGAGAGCGCGGCCTCAGTCCGGAGTTCGCGCGCCTCATTGGGAATCACGTCAACATCCAGCTCCGGATCGGGGGTCTCGTAGTTCAGGGTCGGCGGTGCGACGCCGTCTTTCAGCACCATGGCGGAGATGATTACCTCGAGCGCTCCCGAGGCGCCCATCATGTGGCCCGTGGCCGGCTTGATCGATGACAGTGACAGGCGATCGGCGTGCGCGCCAAACATCCGCTTCAGCGCAGTCACCTCGACCTGATCGCCCAGCTTCGTTGCCGTGCCATGAGTGGAAACATAACCGATACGTTCGGGCGCGAGTCCCGACTCGTCCATCGCCTGTTGCACGCTGACCATGAGGCCGCGGCCGTGCGATTCAGGCTGCGCGATGTCATGGGCGTCGTTGGCCGAGCCTCCACCGATTACCTCGGCGTAGATCGGCGCGCCGCGCTCCAACGCGTGATCGAGATCCTCGATCATCATCGCGGCGGCGCCTTCTCCGGGAACGAATCCGTTGCGGTGCAGGTCGTATGGGGCGCACGATGCCGCCAGTGGCTCGGCCGGGGTGGCGAGTACGCCCATTCGCTCGAAGCAGATGTGGAACAGCGGCAGGATGATCGCTTCTGAACCTCCGACCAGCAGGGCATCGGCGCGGCCCGCCTTGATGTGCAACATTCCGTCAGCGACGGCATTCGCGCCGGTCGCGCAGGCTGAGGTGGGCGAGTAGTTCGGCCCCGTGGCGCCGGTTGCGATTGAGAGGTGCCCCGATGCTGCGTCGGCGATCAGATTCGGCATTGCGAACGGCGAGACTCGTCTGGCGCCACGGTTGACCAGGGTGTCCTGCCAGCGGGTGACCAGTTCCATCCCGCCGCCGCCGGAGCCGAAGATGATCCCCACCCGGTGATGATTGTCGTCCGTGACCTGCAGCCCGGAGTCAGCCAGGGCCTCGAGCCCGGCGACCATTCCGTACTGCGTGTTCAGATCCATGTGTCGCAGCGCCTTGGCGTCGGGCAGTAACGGCTCGGGATCCCATTCCTTGACCTCGGCCGCGATTGGCGTTCTCACACCCCACTGGTCAGGATCGAAGCGCTCGATCCTGGCGACGCCGCTCTCACCGTCGAGCAGGTTGCGCCAGGTCGTCGGCATGTCATTGCCGACAGGTGTGACGGCTCCAACACCGGTGATCACCACACGGCGTTCCGACGAAGACGGGTGAGAGGCCACTACTTGGGGATCCCGTCGCTCTTGTCCGGGTAATCGCGCTGCGAGAGACCATGATCCTCGTCGGACAGCGGGAACGTCCAGGATGTTCGAGAGATACGCCGCACCAGTTTCGAGAGCACGTCGCCGGGTCCGGCCTCGACAAACAGTGTCGAACCCTGGGCGGCCATGGTCTTGACGGCCTGCTGCCACTGCACCGGCGCCGTGAGCGCTTCGGCAAGTTCATTCGCCAGCTGGTCCCTGGTGTGCATCAGCCCGCCCGAGATATTGCTCACAACCGGCACGACCGGGTCTTTCCATTGAATCGCGTGCACGGCTTCAGCGAAGTGCGCCTGCGCCTCGGTCATCAGCGGGGAGTGTGAGGCAATCGAAATCGGCAGCCGCACGACGCGTCGGGCGCCCTGTTCATCCGCCAATCTCATGATCTTGCGCAACGGCGCTTCGTCGCCCGAGACGACCGTCTGGCCGGGACAGTTGTCGTTGGCGACGACCAGCGTGCCTTCGCTCGCGGCTTCACCGACCAGCCGCCGCAGGACGCGATCGCGCAGGCCAATGATCGACGCCATGCCACCGGGCCGCAGGCTGTCGGCTGCATGCATGATTTCGGCGCGCCGCGCTACCAGCCGCAGCGCATCGTCGAAGTCGATTGCCCGGGCCGCGAGCATCGCCGTGATCTGGCCCATGCTGTGACCTGACACGACCTTCGGCGCGAGCGTTCGGCCGGCCTGGTCCCACTTGTCGCGCAGCGCTTCGAGCCAGGCGACCGAGGCGACAAAAATGGCCGGTTGCGAGTGGGTCGTCTGGTTGAGCTGATCAGAGGGTCCATGCTCCATCAGGTGAAGCAGATCGTATTCCAGGACTTCATTGGCGCGAGTGAACCACTGCTCGGCGTTCGGATAGACGCGCAAGACCTTGCCCGCCATGCCGATGGATTGCGATCCCTGTCCGGGAAAGAGCAACGCGTATTCGTCGTCTGTCAGCGCCGGATGTTCGCCGCTTGGCGGTTCATCCGCGACTTCCTCTGGCTGGGTCAGCGTTTCCATCTCGGCTCCTGCCCGTAGTCGACGTCTGGTGCGACGCACTGCGCCTACGGGTGATGACTAAGTTTACCGACTCTGACCGTCGCTATGGCGTCGTAACGCCACGGACTGCGGCTCAGCGAACAATACGTTTGTCCGAATCAATCGTAGAGGCCAGTTCCGGCCCGAGAGACTGCTCGGACGCCCCCCAAGCCATGGGCAAACTGCACAGAGGATCGGCGTTGCGGGAGGGATTTTCAAGGGCAATGGCGTGATCTCCTGTTGAGGACTGAGGATCGTTCGGTTTGGCGTCCCAGTTTGTCCAGATTTGTCCAGATTCGTCCAGATCAGTGCTGATTTGGCTCAGTATTGTCAGGTTTCGTCCGGCGAAATCCAGTCAAATGCAGAATTCTGTCGTCTTGGCGCAGATTGCTGACGGAGGACCACATTCGGGCCCTCGCTTCGCGAGCGCCTCGGTGTTGATCGTATCCGGATTGTGTCGCGCTTCGGGACGTTGGATGCCGGCCAGGGTGATGGTGGTGTGAACTGGGCCTAGCCCATCACCATGCCGCCATCGACGTGGATTACCTGCCCGGTGATGTAGGCGCCTCCCGGACCGGCCAGGAACGCGACCAGCGGGGCCACGTCGGACGGTTCACCGAGGCGATCCAGGGGAATCCGCTGCATCACGTTGCCGATGACCTCGTCGGGCAGATCTGCGGTGATGTCCGTCTGGATGAATCCGGGCGCGACCAGGTTGACGGTGATCCCGCGCGACCCGAGCTCGTGCGCCAGCGAGCGGGTCATGCCGGCCAGTCCAGCCTTGGCCGCCGCGTAGTTCGCCTGGCCCGCGTTGCCAACTGTGCCGATCACTGAGCCAATCGTGATGATCCGGCCCTTGCGTGCCCGCAGCATCCCGCGTAGCACGGATTGTGTGGTGAGAAACGATCCGGTCAGGTTCGTCCCCACGACCGCGTCCCAGTCGGCCGACTTCATTCGCATGGCCAACATGTCGCGGGTGATCCCGGCGTTGTTGACCAGGATTGTGGGAGCGCCGAGTTCGGAGGTGACCGCTTTGGTCATCGCGGTCACGGCGTCGCTGTCGGAGATGTCGGCCTGGACCACATAAGCGCGCCGACCCAGTTCCACAATCCCGGAACCAACTTCCTCGGCTGCCCCTGCCGAGGATGTGTAGTTGACCGCGATGTCCGCGCCCTGGGCCGCCAGTTCGAGGGCGATCGAGCGGCCGATCCCCCGCGACGCGCCCGTCACCAACGCCACTTCACCAGAGAGCGGGAGGGGTTCGGGGTCAGTCATTGGGCGAGGCTATCACCGATCCCGGTCTCGAATTCATCTATCCGTAACCAGTCGGATGAGTCCGTCGGCGACACTACGTGCACTGGTTCTGCGGACGGGCGCGTTTCAGTTGATTTAGTCTTCCTATGTCAACAGCGCCCGATGACGGGGGTTGCGTATGGATTCCGGAAACACTGCCTGGTTGTTGACCTCAGCGGCGCTCGTGCTGTTGATGACGCCGGGCCTTGCATTCTTCTATTCAGGCCTGGTTCGGACCAAATCCGCCGCCGCGACGATCATGCAGTCGTTCATCATGGCCGGCGTGGCGACGGTCGTCTGGATCATGTGGGGCTACTCACTCGCATTCGGCACCGACATCGGCGGGTTCGTCGGCAATTTGACTAATTTCGGCCTGCGTGGTCTCGAACCAACGGCCGATGGCATGGCGTTCATGGTCTTCCAGATGATGTTCGCGATCATCACGCCGGCCCTGATCACCGGCGCGTTCGTCGAGCGCATCTCGTTCAAAGCGCTGCTGGTCTTCACGGTCCTCTGGATTACGGTTGTCTACGCGCCGCTCTGTCACTGGGTCTGGCACGGCGACGGCTGGTTGTTCCAGCTCGAAGCGCTGGACTTCGCTGGCGGCACAGTGGTCCACATCAACGCCGGGGCAGCGGCATTGGCCGGCGCTCTCTTCGTCGGACGCCGCCGAGACTCAGTCGCGGAGACCAGGCCGCACGACGTGTCCAAGGTCGTGCTTGGCGCAGGTCTGCTCTGGTTCGGCTGGTTCGGATTCAACGCCGGTTCAGCTCTTGCCGCCAACGAGTCGGCCATCAACGCATTCGTGCAGACGCAAATCTCCGCCGCCGGCGGCCTGCTCGCCTGGACCTTCCTGTCCTGGCGCTACACAGGCCATCCTTCGATCATTGGCGCGGCGACCGGCGCGGTGGCCGGTTTGGTGGCGATCACGCCGGCAGCCGGCGCTGTAGGCCTTTGGCCGGCGACCGATGGCTATCTCAACTTCTTCCCCGCGCTCTGCATCGGAGTAGTGGCCTCGATTCTCGGCTTCTACGCGGTGCGGCTGCTGCACAACTGGCGCGACATGGACGACACACTCGATGTCTTTGCAGTTCACGGCGTCGGCGGCATGTGGGGCGCGCTAGCGATTGGCATCTTTGCCGTCGCCGAGGTGACCGGTGGAGCGAACGGGTTCATCGGCGGCAGCGCCGATCTGATCTGGCGTCAGCTCATCGGCGTCCTCGCCGCGCTTGCCTGGTCGTTCGTCTTGTCCTCGGTACTGTTCATCGTTGTCCAGAAGCTCATGCCGCTCCGAGTCGATGAGACGGAAGAGATGATCGGACTCGACCGCAGCACGCATGGCGAACCGGCCTACGAGTTCGACGAGATCGGCTTTGGTTGGGACGCCAGCGATACGATTGACGAGGAAATCCCCTCCGGAACCGAAGCGCTGAGGAGGTTGCTGTCATGAAAAAGATCGAAGCAATCGTCCGGCCCGAGTCGCTGGAACCGGTCAAGCGCCAGCTGATCGAAGCGGGAATCACCGGTTTGCACGTCGAGCGGGTCGCCGGTCACGGCTACCAGGGCGGCGTCGTGCAGGCCGGCCGCGGCGGACAGTTCTACACCGTCGACATGATCCCCAAAGTGAAGATCATCACGGTCATTTCGGACTTCAACGTGGAGCCGGCGATCGAGGCGATCATCGCCGGCGCCCGTTCCGACCGCACCGGAGACGGCAAGATCTTCGTCACCGATGTCGAAGAGGCCGTCCGAGTCCGAACCGGGGAACGCGGCCGCGAGGTCCTGTGATACCAGACATCGTCATATCCGCGCCGAGCGCGGGTATGACGATGCGCGCCCTCTAGAAGATGACCTGTTCGATCAGCAGCTCCACATAGCGCTCGTCGTCGACTCCGAACTCGCCCTTGAGGATCTCTTCGGAATGCTCCCCGAGTCCTGGTGACGGACGCGAGCCCAGGCGCTCGCCGTTCCAGGTGAACGGTTGGTGCTGGGTGATGAATGGCACGTTGCCGCGGTCGTAGCGAAAGAACAGGCTCTCTGCGCCCGCGTCGTGGACCGCGAGGTCCGCGGCCGTCTCGGCCAGCGAGGCAGGGATGCCGCGCGCCTGAAGCATCGACGAGGCCTCCCAGACTTCATGACGCGCGGACCAGGCCGACAGTGCTGCTTCGATTTCGTCTTCGGAGGCCTTGCGCCCTTCGAGGGTCAGCAGATCGGCACGCTGCGAAAGATCGTCGCGGCCAATCAAGTCGCAGAGTTCTCGCCACTCGCGACGGTCGCGGACAGCGACTGCCAGCCAGGAGTCGTCGCCCGACGCCGGGAACAGCCCGTGCGGACAGTACTCGGTCGAGCGGTTGCCGATTCGGGGCGTATCGACGCCGTTGATCAGGGCGTCCATCAGCTCGTGGTCGAGCAGGTGGACGGCAGCCTCGTACTGGGCGATCTCGATTTGCTGTCCTTCACCGGTTCGCTCGCGATGGATGAGGGCCGAAATCAATAGCGACGATGCAATCGGCGCCAGGGTGAAATCCGTATGCAGCGTGCCAATCCCAATCGGCGCGCGGTCGGGTTGTCCCGTGTGTCCGGCAACGCCCGAGAGCGCCGTTACGCCGTTGCCGATCCCGCGGTACGCCTTCTTCGGTCCGAAGGTGCCCATGACCGGGAACGATGCATAGATCAGGTCGGGCTTGTGCTCGCGCAGTTCGTCGTAGGTCAGGTGGAACTTCTCCATCGCTCCCGGAGCGAAGTTGTTCGTGACCAGATCGAAATGGGGCAGCATCTCGAGAATCAGCTCTCGCGTCTTTGGGTGATGCAGATTGAGGGTCAGTGAGCGCTTGTCGGTGTTGGTGTCGTTGAAGAACGCGCCCGTGTCGATCGTGAAACCCTCGGGCGGATGGGAGAATTCTCGGACCGTGTCGATGCCGGAGACCGATTCGATCTTGATCACATCGGCGCCCAGGTTGGCCAGCATCTCGGTGATTAGTGGGCCGGCTGCCATCCAGCAGAAGTCGAGTACGCGCACGCCTTCCAGCGGCAGCCTGGTGGGGGGTCGCGGTTGAATGGCGATCGGCGAGCGCTCAAACGGTTCAGACGGCGCCTGGCTGGTGGGTCGTTCGCCTTTGACGACGCCGAGTTCGATCAGATCGTTGATCTGCTTGCCCGACAACCCGCCGAGCTCATGCAGGACAGCGACCGAGTGTTCTCCGAGGCCAGGAGCGGGACGAGGCGTCGTCTCGAGGCGGGTTGAGCGGTACGGAGTACGAGGCAACGGCAACGTTCGGTTCAGCACAGGATGCTCGACCTGCGGGAAGAAGCCGCGCTCGTGCAAATGCTCGTCGGCAGCGATGTCGAGGCCGGTCTGGACCGGCAGGGCAAGGTCGGTGTTTCGTTGCGCCCGTTCGATCAGCGCGTCTCGCTGTTGCGCCTTGCAGAATCTCGTGACGAACTCCTGCATTTCCACCTGGTGGGTGATGCGATACGACGGCTCGCTCCACGGCTCCCCGAGTAGCTGATCGTCACCGGTCACCTCGGCATACCACTCGGGAAACGCCTGCCAGGTCAGATTCGTCGGTGATTGGAGGTACGTGACCCAGAGCCCGTCGGTGGTCTCGAAAGTCACGCCCGGCGTATCGATGAACACGATCTCGCCGCTCTCGAATTCGCCCGACTCGAACGAGCCGGGACCTCGACCAACGATCGGATAGCGCAATCCACCGGTCCCCGTCCGCTCCGCAACCATCCCGTGCCAGTTGTAGAGATTCGGATTAGCGGCCTGGATGATCGTCGAGATCACCGCCTCTTGCAGTGAAATCGTGGATGAGACGGCGGGGCCGCCCCGGGCTCGCTGGAAAATTGACGCCACCGCCGCCGCGACCGCGAGGTTGGACGACTGCTTGTAGCCCAGCTTGCCGGCGGGATAATCGGGGGCAATGTCGGGGAATCCGTTGCAGACCAGCTGGCTGCCGGCCGCCATCGCGATCAGGTCAGTCACTTGCTCCGACGGATCGTTACGGCGGAAGACGACATCGATGATCGACGGTCCATCACTACGCTGCGCCGACTCATGCAGGCCCTGGATGAACCGCGCCGCCATCGGCGACTTCTCAAGCGGCGCGATCACCACATCGCTCTGTGAGGCGAGCTGCTCGATGATGTCCCATGACTCAGCCGCGTCGAGATCGAGGGCCAGCGATTCCTTGCCCTGGTTGTAGAGCAGATGCCGCAATGCGCGCTCGTTGCCCGGTTCGCCGTCGACCCACGGTCCAACTCGGCGAATCCGATCGCCGTTGGCCGACTCGATCCGGACCACCCGCGCGCCAAGATCGGCGAGGTAGCGTCCCGCGCTGATCATCGGCTCGTCGGCCAGGTCAAGCACGACGGCGCCGCTCAGAGGCAGTGATTCAGTCATGGATTTCCTCTTCCAATGCCCACGAGTCAGAACATCGCAATCGGATTGATTGGCGACGCCGTGCCGCCGACCAGGCGCAGCGGCGCGATCGTGAGCAGGAACTCCCAGCGATTGCGCTCGGCGCAGGCCTCGGCCACCGGGCCAAGTCTCGCATTGTCGATCAGATGGACGCCCATGTACGTGATGATGATGTGGTGAATCGGCAGCGGTGAGTCCTCGATGTTCGACGGCACCATGTCGGAGACGCCGTCGCAACCGAGGATGGCCACCTCGCGCTCGCGGATCCAGGGCAAGGTCTCCATCAATAGACCGGCCATGCCGCTGAACGGCGGCCAGGCGCCTTCGGCCTCGCGTCGCGTGTCCCGGCCAGTGCGGACCAGCAAGATGTCTCCAGAACGAACCCTGACACCCTGAGCGGCCTCGGCTGCTTCAAGGTCGGCCACCGAGATCCCTTCGCCCAGTTCCAACCAGTCGACGCCCCTGACTCGCGCGATATCGAGCAGCACCCCGCGCGTGGAAATGCCTTGTTCGAGGCCCATGATCGAGTTCTTCTCGGCGCCCGTTGAGAGCACGTCCGTCGCCGGGAAGCCGTTGTACATCTTGCCGTCGTCGAGAATGTGACAGAGCGCGTCGATGTGCGTGTTGGCCATGCCGTGCGGCGAGATCATGAAGCCGTCGCCCGTCGCCTCCAGCCCTCGCAGCCCGCCCAGACCGCTGACATCGCCTGCGCCGGTCATGAAGTGCGTCACCGGCGTCGGATTGTCGGCCGCCGGCGTCTTGGCCAACTCGAGCGCGCAACTCACCGTCACGCCGTCGGAAACCAGCGCCGCCGCCGCGGCCGAGACTTCGGGCGTGATGAAGTTCAGCGCCCCGCGCTCGTCCTCGGGTCCCCAGCGTCCCCAGTTCGAGAGTTGCTGCGCCAGGGCATCGACATCCGCGCGAGTTCCGGTCTGAGTGGCCATCGTCGAGTTCCTTTCCAGGCAGCCCTTGCTGCGTTGCTGAGTGTCGGGCAATCGGCTGGCAGTATGCCAGAGCGCAGACCATCGCGTGCTCGGCAGATACAGTGACCTGCGGTCACCTGTACCGATTCGAGCCGACCGACAGCGCGTCATCAGGCATCGGACGGCGCTCAGCGGGCATGGGAGGCTTCAGGAGGAAGACCCCGCGTGCTGCCCGCGCTCTTCGGATCCGACCGCAACATCTTCTACGGCTGGTACATCGTCGCCGCCGGCATCGTGATCAACATGCTGATGGGCGGGCTGATCATGCACGCCTTCCACTTCTACGTGGCCGAACTCAAGGCCGAGTTCCTCTGGCCGGCCACGATATTCGGTTTGGCCTTCATGATCACCAGGATCGAATCGGGTGTGCTCGGACCGGTTCAGGGATGGCTGATCGACCGTTTCGGTCCGCAGACAATGATGCGCCTCGGGATCGCGTCAACCACGATCGGGTTGCTGGCGTTCTCCCAGCTGTGGAGCCAGGGAACCTTCATCGCGTTCTACTTCGTTGTTGCGATTGGCGCGTCGGTCGGTGGATTCATGACCGTATCGGTCGCGGTCGTGACCTGGTTCGAGCGCAAGCGCTCCCGTGCATTGGGCTACATGTCAACCGGATTTGCCCTTGGCGGCTTCCTGGCATTGCCGGTCGGGATCATGATCCAGGAGATCGGCTGGCGCAGCGCCGCGCTGCTCTCGGCCATCGTGTTGTTCGGCGTGGGACAGATTCTCGCCACGCTGTTTGTCCGACGACCGGAAGATCGTGGGCTGGTCAGAGACGGCGGAAGCGTCGTTGAGTCGACCGAGGGCGCGGCGCGATCCCAACCGCCGGCGAATCCGCATCGTCACCGCGACTTCACCGTCCGCGAGGCGTTGCGCACCCGGGCGTTCTGGGGACTGGCGCTGGCTCACGGCGCGCCACTGCTCGTGGTCTCAGGCGTGTTCGTCCACTTCACACTGCTGGTCACAGAGGTCGAGGGCCTGAACCTGACGCACGCTGGAATCGCCTACACGGCGATGAACGTGGCCCAACTGGTCGGCCAGCTGGGTATGGGCTATCTCGGAGATCGCTTCTCGAAGCGGTTGCTCCTGGTGCCGGCGATGTTCGGGCATTGCGCGGCAGCGATCATGCTGGCATTCGCCGCGTCCTTCGAGATGATCCTGCTTGCTGCGATCATCAACGGACTGGCCTGGGGTTCGCGCGCGCCGCTGATCACTGCGTTGCGGGCCGACTACTTCGGCGCTTCGAACTTCGGGCAGATCATGGGCTGGTCGTCGATCGTGATGTCGACCTTCATGACCGTCGGCGGGTTTCTCTCCTCCGTGCTCTTCGATGCGACCGGCAGTTACGGGATTCCCTTCACCGTGCTCGGCCTGGGCGCTCTGACCGGCGCGATCTGGGTGCTGATGGCCGGCCGTCCGCGTTTGCCCGGCGTGCGGGTGGTGACGGCCCGCGGTCCATTGCAGCGGGCCCAGCCGATCGCCATGTTCCGGCCCAACCGGCCGTCCACCAGTCCGACGGTCCGGCGGGCCCCGCAGCGCGCCTCCCGCGATCGGTAACGACTCCGCGATACCTGATACTGGGTCAATGCGCTCGCGCTTGATCCCGCGCAAGATCTTCTTCGGTTGGTACATCGTCGCCGCCGGCATGGTGATCAACATGCTGATCGGCGGACTGGTCTTCCATTCCTTCAGCTTCTATGTGGCTGAGCTCAAAGCCGAGTACCTCTGGTCGGCCTCTCTGTTCGCGTTCGCCTTCACCCTCACTCGGGTTGAGAGCGGTGTGCTGGGACCGATCCAGGGCTGGCTGATTGACCGGTTCAGTCCCAAGACGATGATCCGCTGGGGAGTCGGTTTGACGGCGGTCGGCATGATCGCCTTTAGCCGTCTCTGGGATCCGGGCAGCTTCATCGGGTTCTACTTCCTGATCTCGATCGGCGCCTCAGTGGGCGGGTTCATGACGATCTCGGTCGTCACTGTGACCTGGTTCGAGCGGCTGCGCTCGCGGGCTCTTGGCTTCATGGCGATGGGATTCGGTCTGGGCGGGTTCTGGGCGCCTGTCGTGGGTTCGTTGATGGACGCGGTCGGCTGGCGCTGGACGGCGATCGGCACCGGCGTCCTGCTGATGGTCGTGGGACTCGCGCTGTCCTCGTTGTTTGTTCGTCATCCGCGAGACAAAGGCATGGAACCCGACGGCGGCCCTGCCAGCGGATCACGTCGCGACGGTTCCAATGCGTCAGTCGCGGCCAGCCCGGAGAGCATGTACCGCCACCGTGACTTCACGGCGCGCGAAGCGCTGCGGACGCGGTCGTTCTGGGCGCTCGCTCTGGCACACGGCGCGCCGCTGATGGTCGTGTCCGGGATGATGGTGTACTTCGCGACCCGCGTACAGGAGATCGAAGGCCTATCGGCCGCCGACGCGGGCCTCGCCTGGCTGGTGATGTCGGCTTGCCAGCTCGTCGGTCAGCTGACGATGGGTTACCTGGGAGATCTGATCTCCAAGCGGCTGATCCTGCACTTCTGCATGATCGGCCACGGCGCAGCTGGTGTGCTGTTAGGCATTGCCGACAGCTATCTGTTGGTGATGCTTTGTTCTGTGGTCAATGGTCTGGCCTGGGGCGCGCGAGGACCGCTGATCACGGCACTTCGCGCCGACTACTTTGGCCCTTCCAGCTTCGGCCAGATCATGGGCTGGTCGTCGACCGTGATGATGCTGTTCATGGTGGCCGGCTCGCTGATCGTCGGCACACTCCGCGATGTCAGCGGCGATTTCATGCTCGGTTTCCTCGTGGTCGGCATCGGTGCCGGCTCCGGAGTGCTGTGGGTCGCCATGGCGACACGCCCGCGGCTCGCCCAGGCCGTCGCCGCGGCGAGACGTTTGACGCCGAGTTCGGCGCAACTCATCGCCGTTTCTCGTCCCAATCGCCCGGGAGGCGACTGAAGCGGCGCACGCTAGGTTGATCTGAGTGGTACGCCGCTTCGCCACCGGTCGCGTGTTTTTCGGCTGGTACATCGTCTCCGGCGGGATCGTGGTACAGATCCTGCTGGGCGGGCTGGTCATGCACGCGACCGGTTTCTACGTCGCCGCGCTGCAGGAAGAGTTCATGTGGTCGGCGACGCTGTTCGGTCTCGCGCTGGCGATGACGCGGATCGAGTCGGGCGCGCTCGGACCGGTCCAGGGCTGGGCGATCGACCGGTACGGCCCTCGGATGATGATGCGGCTGGGGATCGCCTCGACCGCGCTGGGTTTGATTCTCTTCGGGTTCATCAACAACCAGGCCACGTTCTTCATCTACTACTTCATCATCTCGATCGGAGCGGGCGTCGGCGGGTTCATGACCCTCACGGTGGCCGTCGTGCACTGGTTCCAGCGCACCCGCGCTCGCGCGATGGGATATCTGATGACCGGCCTGGCCATCGGCAGCTTCCTGGCGCCGCTGATCTCGTTCCTGATCGACGGCGTCGGCTGGCGCGCAACATCGATTGGCTCGGGGGTGTTGCTCTTCATCGTCGGGCAAGTGATCGCGACGCTAATCGTCCGACCCATCGATCGCGGAGCGTCGCCCGAACCGGCCCGCGCCGCGACGGTCGCACGACCGGACGCACCGGTTGCGCCCGTTCAGCAGCGCCGCGACTTCACGACCCGCGAAGCGCTGCGGACGCGCTCGTTCTGGGCGCTGTCCTTCGCCCATGGTTCGCCGCTGTTGATGGTCGCGGCGGTGAGTGGATTCTTCGTCCTCCGCGTCGGCGAGATCGAGGGACTGGGTCCGGGACACGCAGCGATCGCCATCGTGATCGGCACGGTCTGTCAGATCGTCGCTCAGTTGGTAGGTGGCTATGCCGGCGACGTCATCTCGAAACGGGTGATCATCGCCATGTGCCTCGCCGGACATGCCGCCGCGGCGATCGTCCTGGCCATCGCCGATTCCTTCCCCATGATCATCCTCGGGGCTGTCCTACACTGGACAGCCTGGGGCGGACGCGGGCCGAACATCAATACCCTGCGCGCCGACTACTTCGGTCCGGCCAACATCGGACAGATCATGGGCTGGGCCTCGGTCGTGATGATGATCTACTCGGCCGGTGGCAGTTTGCTGACCGGAGCGCTGCGCGACCTGAGCGACGGCTGGGCGCTGCCCTTCGTGGTCGCGGGAATCGGCACGGCGAGCGGTCTGGTCTGGCTGGCGTTGGCGACCCGGCCCAGACTTCCGGACGAGCCAGCCGACGTCGATGAGCCGGAGGGGACGATGTCTTACCCTCAGGCTCGCAGTTGAGACCACCGAGTGAGGAGGAGCCAGATGGAATATGACGTGATCATCGTGGGCGCCGGATCGTCGGGCGCTGTCCTGGCAACCCGATTGAGCGAAGACCGCTCGCGATCGGTCCTGTTGCTGGACGCCGGACCGGATTACCGGTCGCTGGATGAGCTGCCCGGAGACGTGAACAGCATCCACGAGCCGTCGGTTGTGCATCACGACTGGGGCTTCAATGCCACGTTCGTTCCCGGCCGCGACGCGCCACTGCCGCGCGGCAAGCTGGTCGGCGGATCGTCGGCGATCAATACGGGCGTCGCGATCCGCGGCGCGCCCGGCGACTATGACGTCTGGGCCGAGATGACCGGCGACCAGCGCTGGGCCTGGTCGGAGTGTCTGCCCTACTTCCGCGGGATCGAGGACGACAAGGACGAGGGCGGCGACTTCCACGGTCAGGGCGGCCCGATCCCGGTCCGGCGCTGGACCCTCGACGAGATGGAAGCAGTGCAGCGGGGCTTCTACGACGCCTGCGTCGCGCATGGCTTCGAGCAGACCAACGACCAGAACGATCCCGAGTCGACCGGCATTTCGCCGCTGGCGATGAACCGCGACGGACCGCAAGAGATGACCCGATGGTCGGCCAACCTCGGATTCCTCTCGCAGGCGCGCAATCGACTCAATCTGACCGTGCGCGGACACTGCCTGGTGGACCGGGTGCTGTTCGAGGGCAATCGGGCGGTCGGCCTGGTCGTGGAGTGCGACGGCGAGTTACAGGAGGTCCGCGGTCAGCAGATCATCCTCTCGGCGGGCGCGATCATGAGTCCGGCGATCCTGCTGCGCAGCGGGGTCGGGCCGGCCGGCGAGCTGGCGCGGCTGGGCATCCCGTCGGTCGTCGACCTGCCCGGCGTGGGCAAGCACCTGATGGACCACCCGATGACGCCGATGCTCTTCTGGCCGACGCCCGGCACCGTTGATCCGGATCGCCCACTTGCTCAGACGCTGCTCCGCTACACGTCCGAGACGGGCGAGTTCAACGACATGCAGGTCTACCTGCTGGGTCACATCTTGATTGGTCCTCAGGCCCGATTCGGCGCCTGGGTCGGCGAGGATGAGCGGGAAGAAGAGGCCAACTGGGTGTTCGGCATTGCTCCGGGCGTGCAGTTGCCCAACTCCTATGGTTCGGTGACCCTGCAGAGCGCGGACTACGCACAGCATCCCAATATCGACCTGAAGTTTGACGAACACGAAGGAGATCGGGTTCGTCTGCGAGAGGGCGCCAGACTGGCCTGGAACCTGGCTCACTCCGACGAGATGAGTTCCTTCCATCAGGGCGCGATTGACCTTGATCAGGAAACCGTCGACGACGATGAGAAGCTCGACGAGTGGATCCACGCCACCGCAACCAGCATGGCCCACCCAACCTGCACCTGTCCCATGGGACCTGATCCGACCGAGGGCGCGGTCGTCGACAGCGAGGGCCGGGTCCACGGCGTCGAGAATCTCCGCGTGGTGGATGGCTCGATCATGCCCACAGTGGTGCGGGCCAATACCAACTTCACCTGCATGATGATGGGCGAACGTGTCGCCGAGTGGATGGCGGCTGAGTTGTAACGGGATTGGCAGCTCGGCGTCGCGCGCCTGAACCGAGCGTCGGCGCCGGGTCGCAGCTCTGTTCGGGCTGCGAATCGGTCTCGAGGGTGAATTTGGGTCAGTTTGTGCTGATTTCGAGTCCTGGATTGACAATTGTGCGCCCCGGAGTCCAGATTTGTCCAGATCTGTCCGGATCTGTCTAGATGAGTCTCGATGCCGTGAGGATTCTTCCGGGCCGATCCAGCTGATTCCTGGACTGTCTCGATCAAGGATGAGGTTGGCTCGGTGCATCAAGTGGGTCTCGCCGCTTCTGACGTTCATATGTTCTGATCGCAGTATATGCGGATCACTGGCGGGCTGACTATTGCGCTGTGCGAGGAGCACAGGCCGATAGCGGTTGGTGAGTTGACGAGGGCGTTTAGCTCAGCGCGCCGGAGGCCGCCAGCTCGCCGATGTCGCTGTCACTCAGGCCGAGCACCTCTTTGAGAATCTGCAGGTTGTGCTCGCCGTACTGCGGCGCGGGGCGGGCGGGTTGGATCGGCGTGTCGGAGAGGATGTAGCGCGGGCCCTCGACAACGGTCTCGCCGTGGAGGGAGTGGGGCAGGCGGCGGAAGTGATTGCGGTGGGCGAGTTGCGGGTCGTTGGCGGCGTCCTCGGTAGTTGCGAGGCGATGGGCGGAGATTCCGGCACGCTGCAGCGTCTCCTCGATGTCCGCGCCACTCATTCCTGCTGCCCAGCTGGTGATCGCTGCGTCGATTTCCTTCTGATGCTCCCGGCGCTGTTCAACCGACATCGACTGTTCCGCGCCAATGACTTCGGCCAATGTTGCCCACTGATCGTCGGTTGCGACGGCGATCGCGACCCAGGCCTCGGTACGGCCTTCTGGAACCAGGCAGGGGTAGACGCCGTGGGGACACATCTGCGGATCATCGTTGCCTCGGCGCTGGAGCGCCGGTCCGCCGTTCTTGTAGTCGATCAACGCGGGAGCGAGCAGTTGCATGCTGCCTTCGGCCTGCGCCTGGTCGATGAAGACGCCTTCGCCGGTCCGATTGCGATGGTCGAGCGCGGCCAGTAGCGCGGTCAGAGCGAAGCGCGGGGCGGGGTAATCGGTGTAGGGACCGAACGGTCCGGCCGGCGCGCGGTCGGGCCAGCCGGCCAGGTCCTGGATTCCGGCCATGCCGGCGCCCTGGCTGCCAAATCCGCTGACCTGGTTGTAGGGCCCGTTCTGACCGAGCAGGGTGCTGCTCAGCATGATCAACTCGGGCTTGAGCTCGCGCAGATGTGAGTAGTCGAGCTGCCAGCGCGCCAGCACGCCGGCGGTGAATGACTCGCAGACGATGTCGGCCCAGATAACCAGCCGGCGGAAGATCTCTTGCGCTTCAGGCACCCGCAGATCGAGCGTCAGTCCCCACTTGCCCGCATTCACGTTGCCGTAGAGCCCGGAGTTCTCGACGCCGGGCTCATCGCCGTGAAAGGGGCCGACGACGCGGGCGGTGTCGATCCGCGCGGGTGACTCCACCCGGATCACGGTCGCCCCGTAGTCGGCCATCGCCCGTCCCACCGTCGGTCCGGCCACGATCCAACTCAGGTCGAGAATCTTCACTCCGGCCAGCGGTCCGGTTCCTTCGGGAAGGGTCATATCACGCCCTCCGAACGCAGTCGGCCAAGCTCGTCTGCACTGATTCCCAGTGCGCCGTAGACCTCAGCGTTGTGCTGACCGAGCTCGGGCGGGGGACGCCGACAGATGCCTTGCTGTTGACCATCGACGAGGATGTTCAGCGGTGGTCCCGGATAGACGACGCGGCAGCCGTCGGCGTGCTCGATCTCCTGCCAGAAGCCGCGATGCTCGAGTTGCGGGCTGTCGCCGAGGTCGACGATGTCGAGCACCGGCGCGAGCAGCAGGTCGTACTCAATTGAGATGTCGAGCATCTCCTGCTTGGTGCGAGTGGCGACGGCCTCGCGCATGATGTCCTGGATACGGGGAAAGAGCGCCGGATCCGCCTGGCCGGTTGCGACGCGATCCGCGTAGGTGACGAAGTTCTCGTCGAGCAACTCCGGCTCCGCTGCGCCAATCTCGACCAGCCACTTGACGGCGTGATTGGCGAAGTGTCCGACCGCCGGTCCCGGTCCCATCAGCAGGACGATGTAGCCGTCGGCAACGTCCGCTGTGCCGCGGATCGCCTGCCCTCGGATTTTGACCCCACCGCCATACCGTTCTGGATCACCAGCTCCGAGTTGATAGGCGAGCACCTGGGCCAGCGTCGCCTGTGCCGCCGAGACCTGCGCCGAGACATCGACGTGTTGTCCGTGACCGGTCTGGTGACGGGCGTGCAACGCCAGCATCGAACCGCCGGCAGCATCCCCGGAGGCGTGTCCCCAGGCCTGCGGTTGGGAGATCCGCACGGGGGCCCGATCGTCGTCGCCGCTCATCAGCAGGGGCGTGCCGGCAGCCCAGATCGCCAGGTCGGAGCCGACGTACTGCGACTTCGGACCGGTCTGACCGAATGCACTGATTGATGTGTAGATCAGACGGGGAAATCGGTCGCGCAGTGTCTCGTAGTCAAGCTCCAGCTCGGTCATGCGGCCAACATCGGATGACTCGATCAGGAAGTCGGCCGATTCGAGGAGCTGAAGGAGCAGTTCGCGTCCACGAGAGTCCTCGAGGTTGCAAGTGATCCCGCGCTTGCCCCGTGTGTAAGCAGCCCAATAGATCGATTCGTCAGGACGGTCGGCGAAGAACGGTGCGACGCCGCGCCCGGTCGAACCGGTCGGAGGTTCGACCTGGATGACGTCGGCGCCGAGGTCGGCCAACATCTGCCCGGCAAGGACGCCGCGTTCGTCGGTGAGGTCGATGACGCGGTAGGGAGAGAGCATGAGCGGCAGGGTAACGCGAGTTGGCTACTTGCTCTGCTGCCGACGACCTTCGCCAGGTGGGCCGGCGAAGGCCTGGGCGACCTGGAGGAACTCCTCGGCGGCTCCGGAGGTGTAGGTGAGGCCGGTGTCCCTGTAGTGGATTCGCTGGGTTGCGACGCGGCAGAAGTCGACGGCCGTGCCGGAGATGACGTTCGCGGCGTCCTCGTCGCCGCGCGTCCAACCGGCGCCCGAAGGCAACTCAAGTTGTACTCGCAGCGGCTCCGCGTTCGGTTCCAGCCCGCGGGTCCGATAGGCGAACTGGCGAGTGATGTAGCCGAGATGCGCGATGTGTTGGAGGCGATCGGAGTGGATCGGGTCGATGCCCGCGCCGTCGAGCGCGTCGAGTCCGTGCGACCAGCACTCCATCAACCGGGCCGTGGCAAAGGATCTGGCGCTCATCGGCGGACCGGCCCAGGGCAAGCGATCGCGGCCGTCTCGAGCGCGCAGCGCCGCTTCCATCCGGTTTCGACATGCCCGCCACCAATCGACGAGCTGGACCCGCGTCATATGGCGTGAGCTGTCCTGCAAGGCTGAACGGGTGCCGTCCTCGGAGCGGTCGCCGCCGGACATGGTCTGCGACGCGCCGGATGCGACGCTGGTGGCGGACTCGTCGACTTCAGCCAGATGCGAGATCACATCGCGGACCATCCAGCCGCGGCAGGGCGTGTCGTGCTGCCAGACATCGTCGGGCAGGTCGGCGAGCTGGGCGTCGAGGTACTGCTGCTCGGCGACGAGGTCGTCGATGAGTTGTTGGTAGGGGTCAGGCATCTGTTTCTTCCCAGACTTCCTCTGGGGACTCGTCATCGACGTGCTCGGTCGCGGTTATCGCGCCGCGTTCCGGATCGGCGTTCGTGCTCGCCGCTGCGAGATACCCGCGGCAAGCGCGGGTATGACGGATCCGGGTCCGGTGCCTAGTCCACTATCGGATTTGCGCCCAATGGTCGCAGCTCGTCCATCAGCCAGGTCAGGCGCTCCTCGGTCAGCGTTGGTGGTGCGTGACCGTCGCGGGAACCGGGGTAGCCGAAGCTGCTGCGGCCTTCTTCTTGCTGGCGGACGTACTGACCGAGGCCGATCCGGCTGGCGTAGCTCAGGTTGTTGTTGACGTACTTGGGCAGGTCGTCCCAGGTGGTGGCGTGGGCCATCTCGGCCGCAACCTCGAAGTTGACGGCGTCGGCCATCTTGTCCCACTCGCCCTTGAGCGAGAGCTCGTGCAACTGCATGCCCAGCGAATCGAAGCCATGCGCCTCGAAGATGTGATGATACGAACGGGTTGAGCCGTAGAAGGAAATCGCGCGGCGCAGACCGTCGATCGATTGTTCGACTTCCGATTCCGTCTCGCCGAAGGCCATGAATCCGCCGACGCCGAGGTCGATGTCATCGAGCGTGCGGCCGGCGCGCTTGGCGCCCTTCTCCACGTTGGGAATCACGGTTTCCATCATCACCTTGTGGGTCATGAAGCCGTGCGGACGCAGTCCGTCGGCGCAGGCGCCGGCGACCTGGGCCATCAAGGGGCCGACGTTGGCCAGGGAGATCTTGGGTGGGTCGTAGGGAATCGGGCCCGGGTCGAACATCGGGGTCATCAGCGTGTAGGTGTAGTTGTCGGAGATGTACTCGGGACGCTCGCCGGTCTGCCAGGAGTGCCAGACGGCGCGCATCATGTTGATGTAGTCCTCCATCCGCTTGGCCGGCGGCGTCCACGTACCGCCGAAGCGGCGCACGTTGTGTCCCTTGACCTGACTGCCGAGCCCGAGGTTGATCCGCCCCTTGGACAGTTCCTGCATGTCCCACGCGGCCTGGGCCATGATCATCGGCGTGCGCGGGAAGGCGATCGTGACCGAGGAGGAGATCTCCACTCGTTCGGTGTGCTCCGCGGCGAGCATCATGTGGAAGAGCGAGTTGTGCTTGGTCTCGGGTACAACGATGGAGTCGAAGCCGCGGGCCTCGAGCGCCTGTACCTGCTCCTTGATCCCGCCGAGCCAACCGCCGCCAAATCCGGTTTCGATTTTCATGGGTGTGAAGCCTTTCCGGTGTCGGTTTGAGTTTATCCGCCCACTCTGGACAGTTCCCTCGGCGCCAGGGAGGCCCAGAAGTCTCGCTCTTCGTCTGCAGGAGCATTGACGACTTCGCAGGAATGGTTGAAGGTCATCACCGAGCGGTCGTCTGGCTTGTACGTCGGCCAGTCCGGCAGATGTTCGTTGTTGGGATTGCCCGTCTTGGCGAAGGCGAGGTACGTCTGCATCATCGTCTCGGACAGCGCGGCCAGTTCGGGCGAGGCCTCGCCGCAAAAGCGCTTCATGTTTTCGGCCTCGTAGGTGCCCCAGATGAAAGGGATGTCCAGCGAGTGACAGCTGCCGAGTTTGCCCCCATGGGCAGGCGAGCGGTAGTCGAAGCGGTAGCTCCAGACGCCCGCGGTGTGCCGGCCCTGAGCCTCCGCAGTCCGGACTGCCGGGATGCGGAACATGGAGTCGGTCATGATTGCGTTCCAGACCGAGTGGTTGTCGGTCGCTTCGCCACGGGCGTCGCGAGCGCGCTGATACCGGTCGACGCCTTCTGCCGCCCTCATGCCGCCAAAGGGGGCGGTGGCAGCGGCGAGCAGGTCGTTGTCGGTCATCTCGCGTTCGGCCTGGGCAGCTGCCGTGAACAGATTGAACTCGTCCCTGGTGTGCCCGAGCATCAGTGGCATCCCTTTGGTCTGGATGCCCGCTCCGATTCTCGCCTCGGCGTCGAGACCGAGCGAATAGCCGTCGGCGACCGGACCGAACCGTGCGCCGCCAAATCCTCCGCCGGTGAGCTCGACCTGGTAATCGAGCAGGTCCTCGGCGCTGACCCCGCGCATCCGTTCCGGGTCGTCCCAGCCGCCGAACCGCATCAGAAATCGTTCGGCGACGTCGCGCGCCTCGACCTTGGTGATCGTGGGGATCAGCGAACCGCTCATCGGGATCGCCTTGTCGAAGGCGCCGGTCGCGGCCGGCATCGCCATCAGGTGGGCGATGTCAAATCCGCCCGCCGACTGTCCGAAGACGGTCACGTTCTGCGGGTCACCGCCGAATGCTTCGATCTCGCGTCGGACCCAGAACAGAGCGGCCGTCTGGTCGAGCAGACCCTCGTTGCCGTAGGCGCCGAGAATCGGGGCGTGCATCCAGCCGAAGACGCCGAGTCGGTAGTTGAGCGTGACGACGACCACGTCGCCGGTCATGGCCAGCTTGCGGCCATCGATGCGCGGCTGCGTCCCTGATCCGACCGTATTGCCGCCGCCGTGGATCCAGACCATCACCGGCCGTTTGCGGTTGTCGCAGGCCGGGGTCCAGACGTTGAGATACAGGCAGTCCTCGGACTGCGTCTGCGCGGGAATGCCAATCAGGTCGCCGACATCGCCGGGCACTTGCCGCTGCATCGCCGAGGCCGAGAACCGGGTTGCGTCGCGGATGCCGTCCCAGGAGTTCATTGGCTCGGGCGGTCGCCAGCGCAGCACGCCGACAGGCGGCTGAGCGAAGGGTACGCCGCGGAAGACGACGCAGCCGTCGTCTTCCGCGCCCTGAAGCTTGCCGATAGAAATGCTGACCAGAGGAGCCATGATCGTCGTCCGCGCTATTGAGCTGAGTTGGCTCGATAGTAGCGCTGGCGCTTCACGTTCCGGCGCAACCCACGCAGATGATGCTTCGCTCATTCCGATCCTGCAGGGCGCGAGCGTTCGGGCCGCCGGTCAATGCCTGCAACTGCTCCACTTGCCGCGATGAGACTGTCCTGACAGTACGGGCCACGTACCACTGGACCGGCTCGCTGAACGGCGCCGCGGTGAGCGAACCCGTGTAGTGATAGAAACCGTCCGACGCAGGAACGTGATCCGAAGCCGAGAGCGACGGCGCGACTCCTTGCTCGTCGGCCGTTGCCGCGGTCTCGTCAATGATCTGCTGCAACCTCGCGTCCGCCTCACCGAGTTGATACACAATTCCGACTACGAGCAATTCATCGCGTTCGTTTACGTGCACAAGATGCAGCTCGGCATCGAATTCCTTGGCCTCAATGGTGTGTTCGGCCGGCGTATGCCAGTGAAGCTGGAGGAGCCGGAAGCGGTCAGATACCAGTCGGAGCTCACCGCCCGGATCGAAGTGAATCACCGGGAGTCCATGCAGGCGTTCGATCCTCTTGGCATTGGTGCGGTAGGCGAATTCGGGCGCCGCGTCCTCGGACTGGGTCCAATCGATGATGTCGATCGGAGATTGTCCGGTTCCCAGAGCTGCCATTGCGGTTTGACTCCCAGATTCCGATTGGCTTCGGTCGGTAGATTATCGTGCGAACGTCGAAGGACGGCGCTCTGTCCAACACGCATGCCGACAGCACAGAGACGAGAACATGGCCGAGCAACAGTACGAGACCTACGACCCGGCGAAACACAATCGCGCTACGCCGCAGGAGACCTTCGGCCCGGTCGTAAAGGTCGACAAACTTGAGGACGGCGGAATCTACCTGATCACGCTGAATCGGCCGCATCGATTGAACTCGATCGGCGACGGCCTGGGTGAAGCGCTGTACGACGCGTTTGTCGAGTACCGAGACGACCCGAATGCCCGTTGCGCCGTCTTGACCGGCGCCGGACGAGCGTTCTGCGCCGGCGCCGACCTGATCAACACGGCCGCGACTCGTGAGGCCGAACGCGAAGGTCGGCCGTCTCCGGTACATGTCCCGGATCGGCGCAAGAGCGCGGTGCCACTGTCGGAGGCGCTCAACCTGTGGAAACCGACGATCGCCGCCATCAACGGCTGGGCCGTGGCCGGTGGATTCATGTTCGCGATGCAATGTGACATCCGGATCATGTCGGAGGAGGCGAGAGTCGGGATCGCCGAAGCGCGCTGGAACATGGGCGGCGCCGGATGGATGATCCCGCTCACGCGCCAGATCGGACTCGGATCGGCGATGGAACTTACGCTCTGGGGCGACACCCAGTACGACGCCGAACGCTGCCACCAGCTCGGCTGGGTCCAGCGCGTCGTGCCGCAGGAGATGCTGCTCGAAACGGCCCTCGCCTACGCCCGGCGGATGCTCTACCTCGCGCCGCGCGCGGTGCGCAACATGAAGCAGGCGCTGTACCGCGGCTACTACATGGAGCCGCTGATGGCGCAGCAGTTCGGCGCCGCGATCGAGCAGAACCTGCAGGGCATGAACGATTCGATCGAGGGTCCCAAGGCGTTCTCGGAAAAGCGGCTGCCGAACTTCTCGGACACGTAGGCCATGTCGATCCTCAAAGTCGTCTGGCACGAGCAAACTTCGGACTTCGGCCAACCGATGCCCTGGTTTGGCTCCTGGTTGGTCGGCGACGGCGAGACCGAAGGCGACTGGTTCCACTCAGGCCGGGGCGCAGCCGAGACTGAGCACGAGCCGCCGGACGAAGCGGTCGGCGTGCGGCTGCGGTTCTGGCCCTCGGAAGGCCTCGATCCCGAGTACATCGACTTGCCATTGCCCGACAACGGCGTGATTGAGACGATTTCGCTTGACTATGACCATCCAGGTCCGTACTCGCGCTTGGATCTGTCGCAGCAGTAGCCGATTACTGGAACACTCAAAGCCCTTCCCCTCTCTCGCCTGTGTAACCAGGGCGTGGCGAGAAACGACATTAGCCGACTTGGTCTCGAGTCAGCGCTGAGTACACTGATGCTCTGAAGCTTGTGTGCCACCGGAGGGGGGCCGGCATGAGGTCGATGGACCGGATCACCGTTGACCCCAATGTGATGGGCGGCAAAGCGTGCATCCGTGGGATGCGTGTCACTGTCGGAACTGTTGTGGGCCTCTTGGCGGCTGGCCGGTCCGCATCCGAAATCCTTGAGGCCTACCCGTATCTTGAATCGGAAGACATCGACCAATCTCTGGCCTACGCGGCTTGGCGGCTAGAGGAGCGGGAGGTACCCCTCTCCGCGTCATGAGGCCGAGTCTGCTCGTCGATATGAACCTGTCGCCTAAATGGGTTCCCGTGCTCCAGAGCCACGGCTGGCAAGCGACGCACTGGTCCGATGTCGGCGACCCAAGAGCCAGCGACAAGGAGATCATGGACTGGGCAGCGGCACGGCAACTCATCGTGTTCACCCACGATCTGGACTTTGGAACGATGCTGGCGCTTTCGCACGACAACGCTCCGAGCGTCCTACAGGTTCGCAATGAAGATGCGCTACCCCAAGCCATGGAAGGTCCAGTCATAGCTGCGCTCGAGCAACACGAGGCCGACTTGATCTCAGGAGCCCTGGTTGTGGTCGATACCCACCGTAGCCGCGTTCGGATTTTGCCGATTTGAGGCCGCCGTCCTCGACTTCTCCGCGACATCGAACGTCAAGTACGCGCTACGAACAGCCGCGATGCACGCGAGTCATTGGTCAGACCAGAGGCGCACGGCGTGGTCGCGGCTGTTCGCGCGCTCAATGGGTCAGCTAGACTCGGGATGACTATCGAGTGATGGCACGGTTTGACCCTGCCTGGAAGGATTTGCCCATGGTTACCGCTGAACGAGCGTCGACCGACCCGGTTGGATATGAGATCCCCGAACACCGCACGGTGACTCCGGGCGTTGAGGGCTGGATCCGCACGGCGCGACCCGGTGATCCGAACAAGTACTTCATGGTCTCGGCCGACTGCCACGTGCACGAGCCGGTTGATCTGTGGGAGCGGCGCGTCGACGAGCAGTTCCGCCACCGTCTGCCGAGGATTGAGGTAGACGAAGACGGCGTCCGCTGGCAGGTGACAGAGGGTCACCGCCCGACCAAGATTCGCGACCTCAAACTGGCTGGCGAAGATCTTGTCCGTGACAAGCACGGCAACGCATTCCCCGAAGAGCGGGTCCGAGACATGGACCTCGACGGCGTTGACGCCGAGATCATCTTCCCCAACAAGGGACTCTCGATGTGGGCGACTTCCGATCCGGTCTTCGCCAACGCCATGTGCAGCGCCTGGAACGACTGGGCCTGGGACACCTTCGGCGACACGTACGACCGCTCGTCGCCGCTGGCATCAGTCGCCACCGGTGACATTCCCGGCGCGATCGCCGAGATCCAGCGTTCGGCCGAGCGCGGCTTCCGCGGCTTCTCCTTCCCGGCCAAGCCGGTCTGGGGACCGACGGGCGAGGACTCCCGCAACTACAACCTGCCCGAGTTCGACCCGCTCTGGGCCGCAGTCGAGGAAACCGGCCTACCGATCACCTTCCACGTCTCGACGGGACGCGACCCGCGCGGCGCGCGCGGCAACGGCGGCGCGGTGACCAACTACGTCTTCCATTCCCTGGCCATGACCATGGAACCGGTCATCAACATGTGCGCCTCGGGCGTCTTCCAGCGCTTCCCTGGTTTGCGAGCAGGAACCATTGAGGCCGGAATTGGCTGGATCCCGTGGGCGCTCACCGCGATGGACGAGGCCTATCACAAGCACCACATGTGGGCCTTCCCCAAGCTGGAGGGGCTGCCCTCGGACTACTACCGAGCGCACTGCTTCGGTTCCTTCCAGGATGACGGGCCTGGCATCGACCTGGCCCGCAAGTATGACCTGGTCGACAACCTGCTCTGGGCCAACGACTATCCGCATCACGAGGGCTCGTGGCCGCATTCCGCGGCGGCGATCGAACGCACAATGGGCGATCTGACCGACGAGGAACGGGCCAAGATCCTGGGCCTCAATGCGGCCAGACTGTTCAACTTCGACGTTCCTGAGTCGAAACGCCTCTAAGAGAGATCGCGGAGGAAAGCGTGCCTGCCGGTGTGCAAGCCACCGTGCAAATGTGTGTATAATCCGCGATTAGCGGAGTGGCCTTCGGGCGTGCGATCAGAAGGCATTGAAAGGATTGGGTTGATATGAGATTGCCAAGTCTGAAAGGACGGCGGCTCGTCAGCGCCCTGCTGTTTGCAGGCGCTGCGTTGGTTGCCGGCGCAGTAATCGGCGCCTGTACGTCTGATGAGGACGACCAGCAGGCACAGGCGACGGAACAACAACAGCAGCAGATGGAGCAGCAGGATCAACCTGCGGAGCAGCAACAGCAGGAGCAGCAGCGCGCCGCTCCCAGAGCACAGGATTCCGGCGAGCCTCGCGGTAACACGATCCAGCTCGTCCAGGATCGCGGCACCCTCAAGTGCGGCGTCAAGCAAACGCAGCCGCTCTTCGGCTTCCGAGACGACCAGGGCAACGTGACCGGATTCGACATCGAGTTCTGTAAGGCGATTGCCGCCGCAGTGCTCAAGGACGCCGACGCCGTTGAATACGTCGACGCCTCTGACGCCTCAACTCGGTTCGAGCTGCTGGCCGACGGCCAGATCGACATTCTGATCCGCACGACGACCATCACCAGCTCCCGCGACATGGAACTCGACGTCGACTTCGCCCAGACCACCTTCTACACCGGACAGGGCTTCGCCGTCCGCAAGGACTCGGGCATCAACTCGACCAGCGACATGGCCAACGCCGCAATCTGTGTCCAGACCGGTACGACCACCGAGCAGAACGTGGCCGACCACTTCACCGACATCGGACTCGACTACGAGCCGACCGGTGGTCTGAGCCAGGATGTCGCCGCCGCCTTCTTCGAGGGCCGCTGTGACGTGCTGACCGCTGACGCCTCCGACCTCGCCTCCCGCATCGTCGTTCGCGACGACGCCGACGACTACAAGATCCTCCCGCAGATCATCTCCAAGGAGCCGCTGGCTCCTGGCGTGCGCGACTATGACAGCGACTGGAAAGACGTCGTCAACTGGGTCGTCCACGGCCTGATCCGCGCCGAAGAGATCGGTATCACCCAGGCCAACGTGGCCGCGATGGCTTCCAACCCGCCGAACACCGAGGTCGCCCGACTCCTCGGCGTGCCGTTTGGTGACGGTGAAGTTGCCGCACTCGGCTTCGATGTCGTCGACGCTCAGTTCATCCAGCGAGCGATCGCTGCGGTGGGCAACTACGGCGAGATCTACGATCGCGAGATTGGCAACGCCATTCCGCGTGACTGCACGCTCAACGCACTGGCACGGCCGCTGCCCAGCGAGGCAGTGGATTGTGGACCCGGTGAGGGCGGCATCATGTACGCGCTGCCGTACCGCTAGACCGACACAGTCAGGTCGATACAACAAGGGGCCGCCCTCCGGGGCGGCCCTCTTGCTATCTCCGTTTTCTATTCTCAACCCGTGTCCGGGCCAATAGCTCGGCCTTCTCGGTTAACCTGTTGCGAAACCCCAAGCCGACTCGGATCGTGAACAGAGCCTGATGTCTGCGCAAGCGCCCGCGCCTCCATCGCCTTCCGCCGGCGGACCACCGCCCTCGGACGCGGTACCGCTGTTCTATCGGCGAGGATTCCGCCGCCTGCTGCAGCAGGGGATCTATGTCGCCATCACGGCTCTGGTCGCCTGGTACGTCTACGACTCGCTCGATCTGCGCGAGTTTGGCTTCGGATTCCTCGACGACCCCGCCGCGTTCAAGGTCGGCAATCAGTGGCTGACCGACATCGACGGCGTCACCAACAATCGAATCACGATGTACCTCGTCGGCGTCTGGGCGTCACTGCGAGTCGTCTTTGTCGCCATTCTGCTCTCGACCCTCGTTGGCGTCCTGGTTGGCGTGTCCCGTCTGTCCTCCAACTGGCTGGTGGCTCGCCTGGCGATGCTCTACGTCGAGATCTTCCGCAACACTCCCCTGCTCGTGCAGGTGGTGCTCGTCTACGCCATCTTCCTCGTCGGCGCCCCGATCATCCAGGAAGTCGTCAACATCGGCGACTTCGCTTTCATCTCAAACCGTGGACTCGCAATCCCCTGGCCCGTTCCCAATGACGGCTTGTGGGGACTTCCGGACTGGTTTGTCGGCGTCTGGGTAGCGCTACTGATCGCGATCGGCGCGGTAGCGATGACAGTCCGTCGTACCCGCCAGAACCGGGAACGCGAGACCGGTCAGCCGCAGTTCGCCAATCGCTGGGCATTCGGCATCTTCGCCGTCGGCGCGCTGGTCACCTTCATCATCCTGGGCCTGCCGGTGAGCATCGACCGACCCTACATCGAGGGCACCCGTTACCTCGAGGGCATGGTGATCAGGCCGGAGTTCGCGGCCCTGACCATCGGCCTCACGCTGTACACCGGCGCGTTCAACGCCGAGATCGTCCGGGGCAGTATCCAGGCGCTGCCGACAGGTCAAACCGAGGCGGCAAACGCCATCGGGCTGTCCGGCTATCAGCGCCTCACTCTGGTCATCCTGCCCCAGGCATTGCGCCAGATGATTCCCTCGATCACCAACCAGTACCTCAACGTCAACAAGAACTCGTCGCTCGCTTATGCCGTGTTGTACGACGATCTCTTCCGCGTGGCAGGGATCATTCAGAACAAGGCTGGCCACGCGTTGGAGATGTTCTTTGTCATCATCGTCACCTACATGTTGATTTCCCTGGTCATATCTGCCGTCATGAACCTCATCAACTCCCGCGTCACGCGGGTCGGCGTCTGAGCGGGGTCCGATATGTCTGAGCAGCCGCCAATCCCGCGACCCGAACAGCGTCCCTTGCCGCCCGCCCCCGGCGCAGGCCAGCGCCGGATCGTTCTGCCGCCGCATCGACAGCGGGCGCGACGCCCCCGTTCGGTGCGCGTCCGCGAATGGGTGCGCAAGAACCTGTTCCCCTC
Organism: Chloroflexota bacterium; assembly: GCA_009838735.1. GTDB lineage: Bacteria > Chloroflexota > Dehalococcoidia > Bin125 > Bin125 > Bin125. The sequence continues at coordinate 3,348 of VXQZ01000008.1, read as the reverse complement.
GACCGGCGGCACCCTGCTGACCCTGATCGCCGCTGCGATCATGGGGGCGATCGTCGTGGGCGTCGTCATCTTCATCTTCTTCGGCGCGAACTGGCAGGTCATCACCCACAACCGCTGGCTGCTGTTCGCGGGCGGATTCCCCCACGAGGAAGCCTGGAGACTCTGGGTCAGCATCGCCGTCGTCTTTGCCTTGATCGGCGCTGCGTATGGCACCTGGTCCTCATTTGGCCGGCGCGACCATCTCTTCGTCCTTCTGGTCGGCGGTTTCGTCATTTTCCTGATGGCCCACGGCGGCGCCGCGATCTGGTCCACCCTCTACTTCCTGATTGCCATCGGTTGCATGTACCTGGGTTACGCGGCGACCGTCTGGATGCCGCGAGAGACTTCAACCCTACGGACCTTCCAGGTGCGCCTGGTCGGCGGCCTGCTGGCGATCTCACTGCCGCTTGTCCTGATCATCCTGCTGGTCGGCGGAGAAGTAGGTCCGCGCCACCTGGACGGGTTTGTCCTGAACCTGATCCTGGCGCCCGTCGGCATCGTCGGAGGGGTCGTTCTCGGTATCCCGCTAGCGCTCGGACGAGCATCGCGGCTGCGATCGATCTCACTCACCTGCACGGCCTACATCGAGATCGTCCGCGGGGCGCCGTTACTCGGCTGGCTCTTCGTAGCGCTCTTCATCCTCGACGATGTCATCGGCGGCGATCTGATCATCCGCGCCATGGTCGTGATGGCCGTGTTTACCGGCGCCTACATGGCCGAGTACATTCGCGGCGCGCTGCAGGCCCTGCCCCGCGGCCAGTTCGAGGCCGCACAAGCCGTGGGCCTCACGGAGATGCAGCGCACGCGCCTGATCATCATGCCCCAGGCGCTGCGAATTTCGATTCCACCGATGGTCGGCCAGGCCATCTCAATCTGGAAAGACACCACCCTGGTAACGGTGATTCTGCCCCTGAGAGAATTGAAGGGCAACGCCGACTCGGCCATCGCGCAGTTCGAGTTCACGCCCGACCGGATCGAGGCCTACGTCTTCGTCGCCGTCATCTTCTGGATTGTCGCCTTCGCGATGTCTCGCATCTCCCAACGAGTCGAGCGCGCACAGGGTGTCGGCGAACGCTAGCCCCTCAGTCGGCCACCTCGGCCGCCTCGCGCTCCTCAGGTTCCCAAAGCGGGTATTCAGGCTCGGCGAACCGGGCGCCCTCGGGCACGTTCACCTCAACCACGGCGGCATCAACGCAAGTGTGCGCCGGCAGCGCCTCGTCGTCTTCGACGTAAGCCTCAATGTGGAACTCGATCGCCTCGCGGATCATCTCCTTCGTCTCCTCGAAAGTGTCGGCAGCCGCGACGCAACCTGGCAGGTCCGGTACAAATGCGCACCAGTTGTTAGGGGCCTGTTCGAACACCACAACGTACTTCATCGAACATCCTCTTCCTTGAGACCAGCTTGGTCCAGAATACCCTTCCAAGTCTTGATCTTCAGATCAGTAGACGGCCGTCCGGCAATCGTCACGGTCCCCGGCTTCGCTGGGTGTTTGTAATGCCGATGACTGCCCCGCTGACGCACGAAGTACCAGCCGTCCGCCTCAACGACTTCGATGGCCTTTCTGACTTTCGGAATCGGTCAACGACGCCACCAGAAGCCTTGCCGTTTCACATTGAGACCACTTCGCGTTCCGGCCTGAGTACCATTAGCATCGCAGCAGGGTGACGAAGATCGAAGGACGCGCAATGCCAGACGAACTATCGCCGGCGGAGATCATTGCCGAGTCGGCAGGCCCCAAGGCGGCATCATCCGCAACAGCGGAAGCGAACGGCGACGCCGAGGTGTACTCGCCTCGACTGGCTGGCTCGAAGGACATGATCGTCACCGAGCATGTCGACAAGTGGTTCGGTGATTTCCAGGCACTGGATGACGTTTCATTGAGAATCAAAGAGCACGAAATCGTCGTCATCCTCGGACCGTCCGGCTCCGGCAAGTCGACCTACATCCGCTGCCTCAACCGGCTGGAAGAGCACGACGCCGGACGGATTGTGATCGACGGGATCGAGCTCAACGAAGACGTCCGCGCCTTGGCCGCGATTCGCGAAGAAGTCGGGATGGTCTTCCAGCAGTTCAACCTCTTCCCGCATCTGTCGGTGCTGAGCAACATCACGCTCGGGCCGCAGAAGGTGCGGCACATGCCCAAACTCGAGGCCGAGGCGCTGGCCATGCAGCTGCTCGAGCGCGTCGGCATCCCCGAACAGGCCGACAAATTCCCCTCGCAGCTCTCCGGCGGTCAGCAGCAGCGCGTCGCCATCGCCCGGGCCCTGGCCATGCAGCCCAAGATCATGCTCTTCGACGAGCCGACCTCGGCCCTCGACCCCGAGATGATCAAGGAAGTGCTCGATGTGATGCAGGAGCTGGCCGAGTCCGGCATGACCATGATCGTCGTTACGCACGAGATGGGCTTCGCCCGCGAAGTCGCCGACCGGCTCGTCTTCTTCGACGAGGGCGCGCTGGTCGAACAGGGCACCCCCGAGCACTTCTTCACCAACCCGCGCGAGGAACGCACCAAGCTGTTCCTCAGCCAGATCCTGTGATTCCCTCTCCCCCTGGGAGAGGGCTAGGGTGAGGGTGCCGATGGCCGATCTCAGCGGCGTTCGAGCCCTGACCTTCGATGTCTTCGGCACGGTCGTTGATTGGCGCTCTTCGGTTTCAGCCGAGGTCGCCGCATTCCTGAGCCGCCACGGCGTCGACGCTGACGCCGGCATGTTCACCGACCGCTGGCGCCGCGAAGGCTACGCCGGCGGCATGCGCCTGGTGCGAGATGGAGAATTGCCCTTCCAGACCGCTGACCAGCTGCATCTTCGCATGCTGAAGATTCTGCTGGACGAACTGGGCATCGAGGCCGAGCTCGCCGAGGTAGAGGAGCTCAACCGGGCCTGGCATCGGCTGCATCCATGGATCGACTCGCCCGGCGGATTGCAACGCTTACGTTCACGCTTCATCGTTTCGACGCTGTCCAATGGCAACGTCGACCTGCTGGTCAACATGGCCAAATTCGGCGCTCTGCCCTGGGATTGCGTCCTCTCGGCTCAGATCACCGGAGCGTTCAAGCCCGAGCCACAGTGCTACCAGCGCGCAGCCGAGCTACTGGGCTGCGAGTCGCACGAGGTGATGATGGTCGCCGCCCACCAGGGTGACCTGCTCGCCGCCGCCCAGACCGGTATGAGAACTGCCTTCGTCCCCCGGCCCGACGAAGCGGGCCCCAACTTTCCCGTCGACCTCACCCCCGACCCCTCCTTCGATATCGTCGCCACCGACTTCCACGACCTCGCAACCCAGCTCAACTGCTAAGCACCGCCCCCCTC
>VXQZ01000048.1 GCA_009838735.1 Chloroflexota bacterium | reverse complement strand
GCGGTGGAGGTGGGGCCGGAACAGCGGCAGGTGTCGGTGGAGCGACAGGTGTTGGTGGCGCCGCGGGAAGCGCCGGCGGAGACGGAGGCGATGCAGCCGGCGCAGCCGCCAGTGAAGCGGCTGGGATCGGCGGTTCGCTAGTCGAGGCGCCGGAGGCCTGTGCGATCTGACGCGCCATCAACTCCGCCTGCTCGCGACGAGAGCGTTCGTTGCTGAGCTGCAGCTCGAGATGGTCGATCCGCTCTTCGGTCAGTTCGCGCTCGAGCCGCTGTTGCGATTGCAGCGCTCGATAGATCCAGATGATCGCGGCCCAGGGCAGGAGCACGCGCAGGACAGTGGCGATGAATTGCAAGGGGTTCTCCTCTGCTGGGCGCTCTTCGAGCGTGTTCAGTGCGCGTTCCGGGCGTGCTGCCTGACCGGTTGCCAAGCGGCGTGCCTCACTGGGATTGGTTTTCGAGCAAGTCGCTGACGGCGTCAAGGCCATTCATCGCGAGCGTCAGTCGGTCCTGGGCTGATACGTCCTCAAGCTCGGCCAGCGTTTCGTCGCGCATCGAGACCGGATCGTTGGCCCCCAGGAAGGCTGCCGGTCCCTCATCGTCGAACGACAACTGCAGTTCGCGCAGGGCGCCCTCTTCCGTGACAATCACGCACCCGATGTTCTTGTCACGGACGCCGTCGGGCTCGACTTCGACGCCCATCGTGAAAAACGCTCCGGGAAAGGGGGGAAACGGGCGCAGTTCCAGCGCGGCCTCCTGCAACAGGGCTTCCACCTGCTCGGCGGCGGCCGTCAGTGCTTCTTCGGCCAGTCGGCGGCGCAACTCGTTGCGCACCAGTTGCTGTGTCGTCTGACGCCCGGTCTGCGCGGCGCTAGCGGCTTCGGAATCGGACATCGGCTTCGATCGTGTACTGGTGGCGCGCCCCGGAAGGATCCAGGAACTTCATGTGGATGAAATATGAGTATACGCAGGCTCCGGAAATTTCACCGCCGAAGACGTAACATGCCGGCTCCCACCGTTGCGGAGCAGGACGTCCAGAGTGGGTACGATGGTGACGGCGCGCGGGCTCTGTCAGGTTGATCAGCAGGACGTGTGGATGACGCAACCAAGCGAGATCCTGAGTTCGCAGCTACGGATCCTGGCCGGCCGGGCCGTGGAGGAAGCGCCTCAGGTGGGATTTGTCGAGAAACACGACCAGCTCGGACGGCTGGTGCGTCTCTCGATCCTGGCCGAATCGGCCGCCGCCGGCGCGGATGAGTTTGTCGATCAGTTCGTTCGTCGGTTAGGCGAGCTGTTCGAACCCGGCGAGCGATCATTGACCGGCGCCATGAAGCTGGCGGTCGAGACGGCACACGAGGAGCTGCGTGGCTGGAACCGACAGCATCTGCCCGACGAACACGCGATGTATGGCGTTTCATTCCTGATCCAGCGGGCCGATCAGCCGGCGATCCTGGGCCAGGCCGGCCCCTCGGTCGGATTGCTGGCCGGCGACGCCGGCCTGGCCGGTCTGCGCCCAACGGCGCTGTACGCACATCCACGGCGTGAGGACGATCTTGTTTCTCACCCGGTTGGCAGTTCCGACCAGCTCCACGTCGAGTTTGCTTCGGCGCCGCAGGCCTCGAACGGTTGGGCATTGCTGCTGACTTCGAACACGGCGGCGCTGCTTGACGCCGAAGGCCGCGTGTCGCTCAGCCGCCTGGCCGTCAACGAGACCCTGCAACATCTCTATCCTGTGATGCTCAACCTGCGTGACGCTACCGGGCTGGTTGTCGGTCTCGGCCCCGGTTCGGCGCCGACTGAGTCGGCGCCCGAGCCGCGAACTGAGGCGACGGAGACGGACGTTGACGACCCTGAGGATGTCGATGACCTTGATCCGGAGGGCCTTGATCCGGAGGATGGTGAGAGCTCGTTCGAGCCGGATGCCAGGTCCGACCGGCGGCAGGACGCGCCCGACCCCACGATCCAACAGTCTGCGCTGAACCCCGGCCAGACGCCGGAGGATTCACCGCTCGCAGCCAATGCCCGGGGTGGACACTGGGAAGTGGCCTTCGACCCGCCCCCGGCGGGCGAACTCGAAGTCGCCGGCTGGCCAGTCAATCCGTTTGCGGTGTCGCACGTTGCCGAAGTTCAGACGATGTCGCCGCCGGTCGCCGCCGCTGCGCCGCCGCTCACCCGGCCGATCATGGAGCTGGGCCGCGCAATTCCGTCGCTGCTGGAGAACCGGCGCGACCCGGTCGTCGATCCGCCCGACATCCGTCCCCGCGATCCCGGCCAGCGCGGCGGCGCCGCGCGCCGGGTCGGGCTGGTCTTGGCCGGGATGGTGGTCATCCTCGTCGGAGTGGCCGCTGTCCTGCTCGGTCCCTCGCTGCTTCAGTCCGATGACGACCAGGTCAGCTCCCGGATTGAGCGCGCCCGCAATGGTTTGGCAGCTTCCCAGTTGGCGGCAACCACCGATGCCGCCACGCTGGCGCTCGAAGACGCGCTGGGCGACGTGGAGTCGGCGCTTGAGATTAATCCGCTCGCCGCGGATGCGCTCCAGCTGCGCGAGGAGATCGAGGCGGTGCTGGCCGAGTTGCATCTGGTCCAGTCGCCGGGGCTGTTGACTCCGCTCGCAGACCTGACCCGGTATGGTCCGGCGCTCGCCCTGGGCACAGTGCGCTTCGGCGGCGGCCGCGCATTCGTGCTTGACGACGCCGGCGGACGGGTGTTCAGCGTGAGCGACGATGGCGCCGTCACGGTGATCTTCCTTGAGGGTGAGTCGCTCGGCCTGAGCGGTCAGCTGCGCGCCGGCAAACCAGTTTCCCTGGCTTGGCAATCCGCGCAGCCGCCGGGCGGCGCGGCAAACGGGCAGTCGGCCGCCAGCGCGTCGCTGCCTGCCGCCGAAGATGCGCTCTGGATCCTCGACTCACATCCGCGGCTATATCGCTGGACGGCCTCAGGTGTGTTGCTGGTGCCGATTCCCGATCTGGTCAGGCTCGGGTCGGTGGATGCCGTCGCGGCTACCGCGGGCAGCATCTACCTGCTCGATCAGGCGGGCGGGGCCGTCTGGCGATTCGCAGTCGACCGGGCCGAGCTGGGCCCGCCGGTGCGAGCGGTCGGTCGCACCGATCTGCTCAACGCAACCGAACTGGTCGCAGCCGTGACCCCCTCCGGCGCGGTTGAGTTCCTGGTCGCCTCCAGCGACGGCCGCCTGCGGCGGTTCGCCGGCGACGAAGAGTTGCCCCTCGCGTTGGATCTCGAGCGTCCTCTGCTGAGCCCGGCCTCGCTGTCTCTGGGGGCGCAATCGGGCCTGGTCTACATCGTTGACAGGGGCGAAGGCCGGTTGCTTGCTGTCGGCCCGGATGGCGGGGTCGTCAGCCAGATCCAGTCCGCCGAATTGGCCGACCTGCGCGGCGCCTGGGTCGATGAACAAAGCGGTCAGATCATGTACGCGTTGCCATCCTCGATCGTGGTCGGTCGGCTCCCGGATGGTCAGGAATAGGCGTGGCCGCTGGCCCGGGGCGCCTGGTGCGCAATAGGCTGCTCGAAAGACGGCCGGCCGCGAACAAACGTCATCCTCGCGCTCGCCGCGGAGTTCTCATCGTTCGCAGCGTCGGCGGGGGCATGGTTACGCTGAACGGTGTGCTGGAGCGAGGTGAATGATGCCGTTTCGTGTGCTGGCCCTGGAGTCTTCCTGTGACGAGTTCGCCGGCGCCGTGATCGAGGACGGGATCGAGGTACTCGCCTCGGTCGTCGCCTCGCAGGCCGGGATCCACGCGCGCTACGGCGGCGTCGTGCCCGAGGTCGCCGGACGAGAGCATCTGCGCAACCTCGCCCCGGTCATGCAGGCCACCCTCGAGTCGGCAGGGATGGACTGGGACGACCTGGACGCGATCGCGGTGACCCAGGGACCAGGTCTGGGCGGATCCTTGCTGGTCGGCGTCAACGCCGCCAAAACCGCCGCCTGGGCGCGGGGCTTGCCGCTGATCCCGGTCCACCACATTGCCGGTCATCTCTACGCCAACTGGCTGCGTCCGGCGCGCGATGACTGGGACGACTCACCGCCGCCGTTCCCCCTGGTCGCGCTGGTCGTCTCCGGAGGTCACACGGAACTCTTCTGGATGCAGGATCACGAGCGAGTGGAACGTGTCGGCCAGACGCTGGACGACGCCGCCGGTGAAGCGTTCGACAAGGTCGGACGACTGTTGGGGCTGCCCTTCCCCGGCGGTCCCGAGATCGAACGGGCCGCGGCGCAGGCCTCGGCGCAAGCGATCAACGCGCTCGATCCGCTGCCCCGCGCCTGGTTGCCAGGCACGCACGACTTCTCCTTTTCCGGACTCAAGACCGCCGTGCTGAATCGTGTGCGCAAACTCGAGGCGGCAGGCGAGCCGCTCGACGTGCCTGCCATGGCCGCCCGCTTCCAGGAATCAGTCACAGATGTGCTGGCCCGCAAGACCGCCCGCGCGGCCGATGAGCTGGGCGCCGCCTGCGTGATCGTGGCCGGTGGCGTCGCCGCCAACGGCGCGTTGCGGGAGGCGCTCAACGAGCGCTGCGCCGAGATCGGCCTGCCCGTACGTGTGCCGCCGCCGCGGTTGTGTACCGACAATGCGGCGATGATCGGCGCCGCCGCCTGTTACCGGCGCAGCGAGGCCGGCCTCGACTTCGATGTCTTCTCGACCTCAGGTCCCGCAGTCTTCTCGCCCGGGCTTTAGCCGGTATTCGCCGCGCCAATGGCCGATGGCTGGCTCCGATCGAGTGCGGCCAGGGGGCAGATACGGCAGGCCAGGTGGCGACAGCGCCGGTTCTCCAGTTCCAGCAGCGCCTGCGTCTGACGATGGCGCCATACCAGTCGATCGCCGCCGATAGCGCTGGCGCGCGAACCCGCCGGTCCGTCGATTCGCGAGCGCAGCTCGTCGGTGCGCCGGTAGCGCGCGCCGGGCAGCAGCGACCAACGGTGCCAGGCGCCGGTGAGCGGGTAGACGGCGTCGGCCAGCAGCTGTACCGCGCGCGCCCTGCCCAACATGCCCGCAATTCGCAAGTGATCCGTCGCCGCCGGCAGCGGCAAAGCCGACAGCTCGCTGAACGCCCGCCAGGGCGTGGATCCCCCCATCGTCCAACGTTGCAGCAGGGTCGTCAGGATCTCTGTCAGACCGTCGGACGAGCCCAGGGCGCCTCGGCCCCGCCGCCAGCCAGCTGTGTCGATCCGCAGCGAAACGTCGTCCCATCGGTCGGCCTCCTCCAGCGCAGCTCGAACGGCGCCGCTGGCGGCCGCGCTGTTGAACGGCTGACCCAGCGCCCGTGCGGCCGCCAGCAGGGAACGCCGATCATCGGGCGCACCTGGCCCCCGGGGAACGTTCAGCGCGCGCAGTTCGGTGGACTTGCGCAGGAAGCGACGCTCGGCAATCTGTCGAAGCCGCTCATTGACCGCCGCCAGACCGGCCCGGCTGACGATGTCGTCGCACGGCAGGCCGGTGACCGCTGTGCCGAGCGGTTCCGGCAGGGGGATCGCGGCCGGTACACGCTCATCGCGGGTCCTCCTCGCGTGTCCCCCCTGGGCCGCCCAGTCGACCACGTGAAGCATGATGTCCTGGTACGCCGGATCGTCGGCATGGCCATGCTGGATCCAGGCGCTCGCCTCGAGGTGCAACTCGACATTGCCGCGCCGGGCCCGGCCCGACGCATCGAGGATCTGAGCGTCGCGAAAATCCGGGCCCGGGCCGCGGTTCCAGCGACCCGGAGAAATCACCCGCACCGGCCCAAGGCTCCCCGAGTGCAGGAAGGGGGTCGGCCAGCGTGATTCGGCCCAGCGCCGCTGCAGCTCAAGCTCTCCCGACGTGGGTTCAGTCATCCTCGACTCCAGCCCCCGTCTCTTCAGCCGACGGATCGGGCGCCCCATCCGCCCTCGGGCCTGCTTCGAAGGGAAAGCGGACGTCCTCTGCGACCCGGGTCAGCAGCCGCGCCGCCGTCCCCCGCGGCGCGTATTCGCCTCGCTCCCATTCAGAGATCGTCTGTTGGCGCGCATTCAATTCGTCCGCCAGTTCGCGCTGACTGAGGCCCGCGTGCTCGCGCAATCGGCGAATCTCCGCCCCATCCCAGTTGAGATCACGCTGACGTCTGTCTTCGCTGATACCCACGCGGCAACCTCCCGGGCCCAATATACACGTTACCGTGTAACCCAACAAGCGAATCTCCTTGAGAGCGTCTCGAATGAACGAAAATCGACACCGATCTATCGGGTCGAGCCGGTTTGCGCATTGACGCAGAAACCTGCTCAGCATACGATGAGGTTTCAACCTATGCCCCAGATCGTCACTGCACCCGCAAGTCGCGCGCTGGTTGGCTATGGAGCGCCGTCCGCCGGACGCTCCTGGCCCTCGTCCCGGTGCGCTCATTCGTCGTCGGTCGGTGCGGTTTGTTGACTGTCGCCAGCCCGCTCAGCTGTCAGGCAGCCGCAATCGCCCGGCCCGCGTCAATCGGTGTCGCTCTGACGTTCCGCCCAATGCGTTTCGTGGGGCGGAGACCAACTATGTGGATTGAGGAGGCACGCTGATGGTGTTGGCGCCGATCGGAAACCAGTCCGCCGAAGAAGGACAGCCGAGCGTGACGGAGATCGTTGATTACTCGCGCCTGCCGGACAAGTATCCGCTGCCGAACCTGATCAAACTGCTGCGTGATTCCTACGACTGGTTCCTTGAGGAAGGCCTCAGAGAACTGCTCGAAGAGATGTCGCCCATTGAAGACTTCACCGGCAACCGCATGCAGCTCTACTTCATGCATGACGGCGAGGACGACGGTAGTCCCGGATACGAATATCTGCCGCCCACGGAGACCCCGCTCGAGTGCAGGCAGAAGGACAAGACCTACCAGGGCGAACTGCGGGTCAAGGTCGGCCTGACTTCGAAGAAGACCGGCGAGAGCAAACAGCAGTGGCTCTACTTCGGTCATCTCCCGCACATGACGGAGACCGGCACCTTCATCATCAACGGCGCCGAGCGCGTCGTCGTTTCTCAGCTCGTCCGCTCGCCCGGCGTCTACTTCGGCGCATCGGTCGACTCCGCCTCCGGCCGCACCCTCTGCGCCGCCAAACTGATTCCGTCGCGCGGAGCTTGGCTCGAGTTCGAGTCGTCCAACCGCGACGTACTGACGGTCAAGGTCGACCGCAAGCGCAAGATCGCCGTGACCACGCTGTTGCGCGCGCTGGACGACTCCGACGACCCGGAGTTCTACGAAAACGGCGACGTCGAGCAGGGCAAGAGGAAAGAACATCTGCTGGGCACCGACGAGCGCATCCTGGCGATGCTCGACGGCATCGACATGGACGACTCGCAGCACCAGTTCCTGGCCACCACGCTGGAGAAAGAGGCGCCTGGCGTCCCGGCCGAACAGCGCAACAAAGAATGGGCCATGCTGGAGGTCTACAAGCGGCTGCGGCCCGGCGATCCGCCGACCCTCGATGCGGCCCGCTCGATGCTCGAAGGCCAGTTCTTCAACCCTCGCCGCTACGACCTCGGACGGGTCGGCCGGTACAAGGTCAACACCCGACTGCACGGCATGCACGCCGAGATCGACGACCGCTGTCAGCGGCTCGGCCTCGATCGAGAACGCGGCGATGCCGACGAGGCGCGCCAGCAGGCGCTGTGGATGCGCGACCTGCTCGCGATCATCTTCACCCAGGTCGCGATCAACAACGGCATCCAGAGCGACGACGATATCGACCATCTCGGCAACCGCCGGATTCGCGCCGTCGGCGAACAGCTGCAGAATCAGTTCCGGATCGGCATGGTGCGGATGGAGCGCGTGATCCGTGAGCGGATGACGATCATCGATCCCGACCAGGCCGCACCGTCGGCCCTGGTCAACATTCGGCCGGTGCAGGCGGCGGTCAAGGAGTTCTTCGGCGGCCACCAGCTCTCGCAGTTCATGGATCAGACCAACCCCCTGGCCGAGCTGACGCACAAACGCCGACTCTCGGCCCTGGGCCCCGGCGGACTGAGCCGCGACCGCGCCGGCTTCGACGTGCGCGACGTGCACTATTCCCACTACGGCCGCATCTGCCCGATCGAAACCCCGGAAGGCCCCAACATCGGCCTGATTGGTTCGCTCGCCACCTACGGCGTGCTCAACGAGTACGGCTTTATCAAGACGCCGTACCGGATCGTGGTCACCGAACTGGCGCCCGATCATCCAGACCTGATCGGCCGGGTCCTGTACGAGCCGGTCGAAGGAGACGGCGGCGTGCTGATCGCCGATGACGGCGATGAAATCACCGTCGAACTGGCCGAACGGATTCACGCGGCCAACGACGCGCCGGTGCGAATCCTGCCTTTTGTCTCCGACGATGTGGTCGAACTGACCGCGGACGACGAGGCCAACGCTGTCATCGCCCAGGCCAACGCGCGGCTTGACGCCCGCGGCTATTTCCTCGACGACCGGGTCGAGGGCCGCCTCGGCCGGCGCTTCGAGGAGTTCGCGCGAGAAGACATCGAATACATGGACGTCTCGCCCCGGCAGATCGTTTCGGTCGCCGCCTCGTTGATCCCCTTCCTCGAGCACGACGACGCCAACCGCGCCCTGATGGGCGCCAACATGCAGCGCCAGGCCGTCCCACTGGTCCGGCCCGAGGCGCCGCTGGTCGGCACCGGCATGGAGCAGCCCGCCGCCCGAGACTCGGGTCAGGTGCTCTCGGCCGAGGCCGATGGCGAAGTGCGCCACGTTACCGCCGAGGCGATCGTGGTCCACTACGACGAACCGGTCGACGGCGAACAGCTGCACAGCTACTCGCTGCTCAAGTTCCTGCGCTCCAATCAGGGCACCTGCATCAACCAGCGAGCCATTGTCTCGGCCGGTGACCGCATCTCTGCCGGACAACCGCTGGCCGACTCGTCCTCCACCGACCAGGGCCGCCTGGCGCTGGGTCAGAACGTGCTGGCTGCCTTCATGTCCTGGGAGGGGTACAACTTCGAGGACGCGGTGATCGTCTCCGAGCGGCTCGTTCAGAACCACAAGTTCACGTCGATTCACATGTCCAAGCATGAAGTCGGCGCGCGTGAGACCAAGCTCGGCAACGAAGAGATCACACGCGACATCCCAAACGTGGCCGACGAGTCGCTGGCCCACCTCGACGCCGAGGGCATCGTCCGAATCGGCGCAGAGGTTCGGCCCGGCGACATCCTGGTCGGCAAGATCACGCCCAAGGGCGAGACCGAATTGACCGCCGAGGAAAAGCTGTTGCGCGCGATCTTCGGTGAGAAGGCGCGCGAAGTGAAAGACACGTCGCTGCGCGTCTCGCACGGGGTCCGCGGCGTCGTCGTCGACGTGCGCGTCTTCAATCGCGACGAGGAGGACGAGCTACCGGCTGGCATGCAGAAGCTGGTCCGCGTCACGATCGCCGAGCGGCGCAAGCTGCAGGTCGGCGACAAGATGGCCGGACGGCACGGGAACAAGGGCGTCATCTCGACCATCCTGCCGGTCGAGGACATGCCCCATCTCGAGGACGGTACGCCGATCGACGTCGTCCTCTCTCCAATCGGCGTGCCCTCGCGCATGAACCTGGGCCAGATTCTCGAAACCCAGCTCGGCTGGGCCGCCAATCAGCTTGGCTTCCGTGCCATCACCCCGGTCTTCGACGGCGCCTCCGAAGAAGAGCTCCAGGACGCGCTGGCTCGCGCCTGGATCGTCCGCGAGGCGCAATCCGCCCGCACACTGAACGGCGCCAATGGCGCAGCCAGTCAGACTGGCGGAGCAAACGGCGCCGATGACCGCCTCGCCGAAGCTGACCAGCTATCGACCCGTGAGCTCGAGGCCTCCGTCCTCGGCGCCGGCGCTGACCCGCGCACCAGGGCCTGGCTGGAGGAGCGCGGCTACGACGAAGAGATGATTCATATCGCCTTCGACCGAGCTGATCGCCGGACCACCGGCGCAGCCAGCCGAATCGCGCTGGCCGAATGGCTCATTGAGCACGGCGAGTCCCGAGCAGCCCGAAACTGGAGCGACGCGACCCTGGTCGAGCACGCCAGTCGGATCGAACGCGAACAGCGAGTGGCGCGCCCCGTGTTCGGCAAGCAGCGCCTCGTCGACGGACGTTCGGGCGAATTGATCGACCAACCGGTAACGGTCGGCTTCATCTACCTGCTCAAACTCTCGCACATGGTTGAGGACAAGATCCACGCGCGCTCAACTGGCCCCTATTCGCTGATCACCCAGCAACCGCTGGGCGGCAAGGCGCAATTCGGTGGTCAGCGCTTCGGCGAGATGGAAGTCTGGGCGTTGGAGGCCTACGGCGCCGCCAACATCCTGCAGGAACTGCTGACGGTCAAGTCCGACGACATCGTCGGCCGGGTCAAGGCCTACGAAGCGATCGTCAAGGGCGAGCCGGTCACCGACGCCGCCATGCCCGAGTCGTTCCGTGTCCTGCTCCGCGAACTGCAAAGCCTGGGTCTGCACGTCGAAGTGCGAAACCAGGAAGACGAAGCGATGGTGCTTGAAGTGCCCAGCCGCGACGAAATGCCGCAGCTGGGCGTGAACCTGTCCGGATTCGAAGGAGAGGATGTGACCAGTGCTTGAGGCTCGTAGCACGGAGACCATGCAGATCACTCTGGCGTCGCCGGAGAAAATCCGCGACTGGTCGTACGGCGAAGTCCTGAAGCCGGAGACGATCAATTACCGAACCCTGAAGCCGGAGAAGGACGGACTCTTCTGCGAGAAGATCTTCGGTCCGCAGAAGGACTTCGAGTGCGCCTGCGGCAAGTTCAAGCGGGTCCGCTACAAGGGTGTGATCTGCGACAAGTGTGGCGTCGAGGTGACCCGTTCCAAGGTCCGCCGGGAACGTATGGGCCATGTCGAACTGGCTGCGCCGGTCTCTCACATCTGGTTCGTCAAGGGCACGCCCGGCCGGATCGCCCTGTTGCTTGACCTCTCTCCGCGCAAGCTTGAGAAGGTCATCTACTTCGCTCAGTACATCATCACCCATGTCAACGAAGAAGAAAAAGGCAAGGCGATCGAGTACCTGCGCATGGATGCGGAGGACGCGATCGAGGATTTCCGCGAGAAGTCGCTGGAGACGCAGGAGAAGCTCACTCAGGCCCGGGAGCGTCTCTTTGCCGAGACCAACCTGCGCGCTGAGGCCGACACGGCTGAGGTCAAAGAGCGTGTTCGCGCGATTGTCAAGGGGCTGCGCGAGGACGCCGCGTCGGTACGCGAAGTCATCGCCGAGTTCGACGGCAAGAAGGCCCGCCGCAACCTCAAGCTCGGCGATGATGTCTTCGCCAAGCGCGGCGACCCGATCATCTCGGAAGTGATGACTGCCGACCTCGAGGTCAAACTGGCCTCGGCCATCGCGAAGCACCAGGCGGTCGGCGACGAGGAGATCGCCCAGATCAACGCCGTCGCCGAAGCGGAACAGAAGGAAGTTGCCGAGAACGTCGCCGAACAGGAAGAGCGCCTGCGCGAGCAGCTCGAGAACGTTGAGCAGCGCGCCCAGGAAGAGTTGGACCAGCGCATCCGCGAGGACCTCGCTCCGCTCGTCGATCCGGTCACAACCGGCAACTTCGACGCGGCCATCCTGCCCGAGCAGCGAGCCGAAGAGCTGATGGAGCGCTATCCCGGCGTCGTTCGCTGCGAAATGGGCGCCGAGGCGATCCTCGCGCTGGTCTCGCGCATGGACCTCGACGCAACCGCCGAAGAACTCAAGATCGAGGTGCAGACCAAGGCCGGCCAGCGCCGCAAGAAGGCGATGAAGCGGCTCAAGGTCGTTGACGGCCTGCGCAAGTCGACCAACTCGCCGCAATGGATGTTCTTCCGCGCGTTGCCGGTCTTGCCGCCCGACCTGCGGCCGATGGTCCAGCTCGACGGCGGCCGCTTCGCCACCTCCGACCTGAACGACCTCTACCGGCGCGTGATCAACCGCAACAACCGGCTCAAGCGCCTGATCGAACTTGGCGCGCCCGAGATCATCATCCGCAACGAGAAACGCATGCTCCAGGAGGCGGTCGATTCCCTGATCGACAACGGCCGCCGCGGGCGGCCCGTCACTGGCTCCGGCAGCCATCGGCTGAAGTCGCTCTCCGACATGCTCAAGGGCAAGCAGGGCCGCTTCCGCCAGAACCTGCTGGGCAAGCGCGTTGACTACGCCGGCCGCTCGGTGATCGTCGTCGGTCCTGAACTCAAGCTGCACCAGTGCGGCCTGCCTCGACGCATGGCGTTGGAGCTGTTCAAGCCGTTCCTGATGTATGCGCTGGTCAAGGAAGAGAAAGCGGCCAACATTAAGTCGGCCAAGCGAATGGTCGAGCGCGCCCATGACGATGTCTGGGAAGTGCTCGAAAGCGTGGTCAAAAAACGACCCGTGTTGCTCAACCGAGCGCCCACGCTGCACCGGCTCGGTATCCAGGCCTTCGAACCGGTGCTGGTTGATGGCTCCGCCATCCAGATTCACCCGCTCGTTTGCTCCGCCTTCAACGCCGATTTCGATGGCGACCAGATGGCCGTCCACGTCCCCCTGAGTCACGAATCGGTGACCGAGGCGCGCCAGGTCATGCTCTCCACGAAGAACCTGCTCCTGCCCTCCAACGGCGAGCCGGTCGTGGCGCCGACGCTCGACATGGTGATCGGCTGCTACTACCTGACCCTGGAACCGGAAGCGGCGCCCGGCGCGGCGTCTGCCAACGGCGCCGGCGCGGAGATGACCACTGAGCCGGCCCGCACGTTCCCCTCGTTTGAGGATGTGCGCCTGCACTACGACTTGCATGCGATTGGATTGCACGATCGCATCCAGGTGCGCGACGAAGCGCGCACCAATGGGGAGATTGTGGAGACGACGACCGGTCGAGTGATTTTCGACTCGGTGATTCCCAACGCGATCCCGTTCGCAGAGATCAATCACGAGTTGGCCAAGAAGTCGCTCAAGGAACTGATCACGATGTGCCACCGGCTGCTGGGGCCGGAGGAAACCGCATTGATGGCCGACCGGATCAAGTCGATCGGCTTCCGCTACGCCACCCAGTCAGGCACCACGATGGCGATTGACGAATTGCGAGCGCCCGACACCAAGCCCTCGCTGTTGCAGGACGCGGAGAAGCAGGTTGAAGCGATCCGCGACGACTACGGCCTGGGTCTGATGACCGAGGACGAGCGCTACGCGGCCACCGTCAACGTCTGGCAGAACGTGACCCAGCAGGTCAAGGACAAGGTTGACGAGCAGCTCAACGAACCCGGTTCGTTGCGGCTGATGGTCACTTCGGGAGCCAAGGGCAACCTCGCCCAGGTCACCCAGATGGCTGGTCTGCGCGGCTTGATGTCCGACCCCTCAGGCCGGATCATCGAACTGCCGATTCGCTCGTCGTTCCGCGAGGGTCTGTCGGTGCTCGAGTACTTCATCTCGACCCATGGCGCCCGCAAGGGACTGGCGGACACCGCGCTGCGAACAGCCGATTCTGGCTACCTCACCCGCCGCCTGATCGATGTCTCGCAAGACGTCATCATTCGCGTCGACGACTGCGTCTCTGAAGGCGAAATGATCCCGGGAATCACGATCGAAGATCGCGACGAAGACAGCGAGGGCGTGATCACCAAGTTCCGGGAGAGCGTGATGGGCCGCTACACGGCGGCGCCGGTCTACAACCCCGAAGACCCGTCCGAGGAACTGCTGGGCGCCAACCAGCTGCTCGACGAACCAACCGTCGAGAATCTGGTCATCAACCACGATGTGAAGTCGTTCCACGTTCGCTCACCGATGATCTGCCGCGAACAGAGCGGTCTGTGTCAGTACTGCTACGGTCAGTCGCTGGCGACTGGTGAGCTGGTCGAGATGGGCGCTGCGGTCGGCATCATCGCCGCACAGAGCATCGGCGAGCCGGGCACACAGCTCACCATGCGGACGTTCCACACCGGCGGCATCGCGGGTGTCTCCGACATCACCTCCGGTCTGCCCCGTGTAGTCGAGCTGTTTGAAGCTCGCTCGCCCAAGGGTCAGGCATTGATTGCCGAGATTGACGGGCGCGTGGACGTGCTCACCGATGGAGAGCTGCGCCGTCTGCGATTGACCGCCGAGGAAGTCCACCGCGACGAGTATCAGTTGCCGCTCAAGACTCGTGTGCTGGTCAAGGACAATGAAGAGGTCGACGCCGGACATCTGCTCGCGCGCCTGCCCAAGTCGGCCGACGAGGACGAAGATCCGGAATCGCGACAGGTTCGCGCTCGCGTCGGCGGGCGGGTCAGCCGCAAGCGCGGTTCGCGTCTGTTGACGATCTCCTACGAGACCAGCGACACCCGCGAGTACGAACTGCCCGCCACGGCGCGCTTGCGCGTCACCGAGGACGACGAGGTCGAAGCCGGAGAGCCGCTGACCGAGGGTCCGCTCGACCCGCAGGACATGCTGCGCATCCTTGGCGAAGGCGCCGTCCACCGCTATCTCGTGACCGAGGTGCAGGATGTCTACCGCTCACAGGGCGTCGACATCCACGACAAGCACATCGAGGTGATCGTTCGCCAGATGTTGCGCAAGGTGGAGATCGACGACCCGGGCGAGTCCGACGAGTGGCTGGCCGGTGAACTGGTCGACCGTCACAAGTACGAGCAACGCAACCGCGCCCTGGCCGCCGAGGGCAAGCAGCAGGCTTCGGCCAAGCCGGTCCTGCTGGGCGTGACCAAGGCCTCGCTGTCGCAGGACAGCTGGCTCTCGGCCGCTTCCTTCCAGGAGACGACGCGAGTCCTCACCGAGGCGGCGATCACGGGTCAGATCGATGAACTCAAGGGGCTCAAGGAGAACGTGATCATCGGCAAGATGATCCCGGCACGGGCCAAGATCGAGGTGCCGCCGCTGCCCAAGCCGGAACCGCTGCCGCTTGCGGCCGGTCTGCCGGGCGCCTCGCCGGCCGGAGTCTTCCCTGGCGACGACGACGATCTCGGCGACTTCGGCTTCGGACTCGAAGACGAAGAGGACATGGATCTGATCGGCGTCTCGGCCAGCGGCTACGACGAAGAGGGCGGCTACGTCGCCCTGCCCGAGGAGTAGCGCTCGCTCGTTTGAGGAGAGACAGAGAAGCCCCCGACGCTCAGCGTCGGGGGCTTCTTTTTGCTCTCGGGAGCGGTGGGACTTAGTAGTCCATTCCCATGTCGGGCATGCCGGCGGGCATCATGGGGGCCTCGGGGATTTCGGCGACGAGGGACTCGGTGGTGAGGACCATGCCGGCGATCGAGACGGCGTTCTCGAGCGCTGAGCGGGTGACCTTGACCGGGTCGACAATGCCGTACTCGATCAGGTCGCCGTAGCGGTCCAGACGGGCGTCGTAGCCGTGGGTGTCGTCTTCGACCTTACGGATCCTGCCGATCACGACCGAGCCTTCCTGGCCGGCGTTGTAGGCGATTTGACGGAGCGGGGACTCGAGCGCGGTGCGCAGCAGGCGGACGGCCGTGCGCTGGTCTCCGGTCGATTCGTCGTCCATCGACTCGAGCGCGCGGTCGGCGCGCAGCAGGGCGCAGCCGCCACCGACGACGATGCCCTCTTCGACGGCCGCGCGGGTTGCGGAGAGCGCGTCTTCGAGCTTCGCCTTCTTTTCCTTGAGTTCGACCTCGGTCGGGGCGCCGACCTTGATCACCGCAACGCCGCCGGCCAGCTTGGCCATGCGTTCCTGCAGCTTCTCGCGGTCGAAGTCCGACGCGGTGACGTCGATCTGGGCCTTGATTTCCTTGATCCGGTCCTGGATCGCCTCATCGGAGCCGGAGCCCTCGACGATCGTGGTGTCGTCCTTGGAGGAGACCATGCGCCGGGCGCGGCCGAGGTCGGCGACCTGGGTCTGCTCGAGCGTGCGGCCGAGTTCCTCGGTGATCAGGGTGCCGCCGGTGAGCACGGCGATGTCTTCGAGCTGGGCCTTGCGGCGCTCGCCGAAGCCGGGCGCCTTGACGGCGAGCACGTTGATCGTGCCGCGCATCTTGTTGACGACCAGCGTGGCGAGCGCTTCGCCATCGACGTCGTCGGCGATGATTACGAAGTTCTTGGTGATCTGGAGCAGTTTCTCCATCAGCGGGACGATGTCCTGGACGGCCGAGATCTTGCGGTCGGTGATCAGGATGTAGGGGTCGTCGATCGCCGCTTCCATGCGCTCGTTGTTGGAGACGAAGTAAGGCGAGACGTAACCGCGGTCGAGCTGCATGCCGTCGGTGAACTCGGTCTCCATGCGGATCCCTTGTCCCTCTTCGACGGTGATCACGCCGTCTTTGCCGACCTTCTCCATGACGTCGGCGATGATCTCGCCGATTTCTTCGTTGTCACCGGAGATGGTGGCGACGGCCTCGATCTCTTCCTTCTTCTCGACCGGCTCGGCCATGTCGCGGAGTTCATCGACGACGGCGCGGAGGCCCTGGTCGAGGCCGCGCTTGAGCGCCATCGGGTCGGCCCCGGCGGCGACGTTGCGCAGACCTTCGGTGACGATCGCCTGGGCGAGGACGGTGGCGGTGGTGGTACCGTCGCCGGCCACGTCGTTGGTGCGGATCGAGACCTCTTTGGCGAGCTGCGCGCCCATGTTGCGGAACGGCTCGTCGAGCTCGATCTCGCGGGCGATGGTGACGCCGTCGTTGATGATCAGCGGGGCGCCGAACTTCTTGTCGAGGACCACGTTGCGACCGCGCGGGCCGAGGGTGACCTTGACGGTGTCGGCGAGGGCGTCGACGCCTTCGCGCAGCGCCTTGCGCGCATCCATGTCGAATGCGAGTTGCTTACCGGCCATGATTGCTCCTGGTTGTGCTTCGTTGTGGATGCAAGCTGAGCTAGACGATCAGCTTGGCCAGGACCTCGCGCTCCTCGAGCACGATCAGGTCCTCGTTGTCGATCTGGATTTCCTGGCCGGTGTACTTCTTGTAGAGGATCCGGTCGCCCATCTCGATGTCGAGCGGGACGCGGTTGCCGTCGTCGTCGCGCTTGCCCGGGCCGATGGCGATGACTTCGCCCTGCTGCGGCTTTTCCTTGGCCGAGTCGGGGATGACGATGCCGGAGGAGAGCACCTGCTCCTGCTGGAGCGGCTTGATCACAATGCGGTCGTTGAGCGGCTTGAGCTCGGTGGCCATAGTGCTGAGTTCCAATCTCTGCTGTGATGCTGTCTTGCTGATTGCTCGCAGGTGGATGTTGGCACTCACAGCCTGCGAGTGCTAACGACTTGCATCGTAAGCAAGGATGTCGAGTGTCGCAAGCAAGCCGATGTAACCGAAGCGTTCATTACGTCGCGATGCCGCTGGCATTGGCTCGTTGCGTAATCCACTGCACTGAACGCGCAGTGCTATCAGGTGGGCACGGCGGGGCTGGAAGGGGAAGCGCCTCGGGGAAAAAAGAAAAACGGGGCTGGTTGGGAGGGGCGGTTACAACGGGTCATCTTCTTCATCGGGCGATTCTTCCTGCGGGTGGCCGAAGGGACCCTCACCCCAGCCCTCACCCAGAGGGAGAGGGGATTTTTGCTTTTTAACAAAACCGCGCCCCCCAGACCGGACTAGAGAAAGTATTGCGTAGTAGTCTTGTA
>VXQZ01000036.1 GCA_009838735.1 Chloroflexota bacterium | reverse complement strand
TAAAGACCCTGGCGATCTTGCGATTTAGTGGCTCATGAAACTTGGCGATTTACACACAGAATGTCCCGCACTTGAGGTTCGCGCTTGCTACGTCGCCCTTCGTGTCAACATGACGAGCGGCAGCGATCTCGACATTCCAAACAAGCAGCGATTCCGTCAGGTTCGCACCGTTCCTATAGGGAAGGAGCAGCGCTGGTTGGGCGTCCACCCATCTTGGTGGTTAGGACTTGGCAACGTAAGATGATACGCGAGGTCCCAAGCTATTGAGTAATCTCTCGTATCGAGTGTCCTTGGAGTTGCATCTGTTGAGTCGTCCTCCAGCTGGAGAGTCAAAGGGGCACCGAAGGCCGACCACCATTTGAGACGCAGATCTCTCTGTGTGTCAGTCGTGATACGACTCTCGCTGAAGTGGGATCGAAGGGCGCCTATGGGGGCGCACCACTGAGCCGCGTCCTGAGGCGAAGCGCTCGTCGTCAGTGCCGTTGGCGACCGCACGACGCCCGGTTCCGCCTGCTCGATGATCAGCTCGGAGAAGATGCCGCGCAGCGGGCGAACTGCGAGAACTGCGACCCCTCAACAGTCACAGTTGTTCTGTGGAGAGATGCCCGGCGCAGCCCGAGCCTCTCGCTTTCTGATTTCTGGAAGATGTGGCGCTCTCCCGATGACCTCTATCTCGAGTTCTGGTTCAGGAAATCATGGGGAGTCGGCCCGGGCGAACTGGTAGTGGAGGAGCATGCGATGGTTGATGCGATCTACGGGGAGTTCAACCATGAGCAAGTCTGGAACATTTGTCTGGAAGCCAAGCGGGCGCTAAAGGCATGGATACACGGCGCTGGAATCTTGATCGCTGGCCTCGGATACTGGATACCGCTTGCGGTCTCTGGCGTGCCGGCGTGGGCTTTGGCCTTGTCGGTAGTGTTGTTCTCCATTGAGGTTGTGATGCTGTGGAGAGTGCTCAACTGGCGGAACTCAGGGCAACATGAGCATTGGGAGAGCTGGAGAGTGCTCAACGACCAACGAGGTTACTTTTCCGTGAGGGTCGGCGAAGTCAGCGAACCTCGCTACGACCGTATGTACGAGCCGGACGACGAGTTGGGGAGGTTTTTCCAAGAGCTTCCGCTGGTAACAGATCGCTGGGAGAGAAGTGGACGGAGCCATAACTGACGAGGACGCCACACTCCGCTGCCGTACAGTTGAATGACGATCGACGTCAAGCTCTAGCCGGCTACTGAACTCTCGGTAGCAGGAGCCGGACTGGGCAGTGAACGACGGCCGAGCGCTGTTGTTGCAGCGGCCGCGACTGGGTCCGGTAAGGGAGGGGGCGGGGTGCGAAGCCGTAGTTCGGGCGCCTGAGGCCGGTCGCGTGCGATTCGGCTAAGCGATGGCCCTCTCGAGAGTGGCCAGATGGGTGAGGTTGAAGGCGGCGGCGATCAGTTCAGGCCACAACTTGTTGCGGGATTGGCCCAGTTAGCGCAGCTTGCAGCTGGCGCCGACCGTCTTGATCCAGCCGAACACCTCCTCGACGATTTTGCGTCGGCGCTGACTCCGGGCGTAGCCCGGGTGCCTGGTCGTGCGTCCGTCAATCGCGCTGCGCCGTCCGCGCTGGTTCTGGGCCACGTGCGGGGTGACCCCCAGACCGCGTACATCCCAGACGTAGCCGCGCGTGTCGTAGACCCGATCGGCGCCGACTGTGGCCCGCCCGCTGACGCTGCGGTCGCAGCATCGCCAGGGCGGCCTCGCGCCCGGCGTAGCCGTCCGCCTCGGTCAGCTCGACATCGACGACCAGGACGCGGCGGTTCTCTGTCAGCAAGAGACCAAGGAAGCAGAGCCTGGCCTCCTGCTGTTTGCCCTTGCGGTGGAGCTACGACTCGGGGTCGGTCATCGACTCGTGCATCTCTCGGCGACGACGCTCGCCTTTTGAAGCCTGCCCCGGGCTTGAGCGGGAGTTGCGCGGCGAGTCCTCTCCCTACCGGACCCAGTCGCCGCCGCTGCAACGCCTGCGCTCAGCCGTCATTCACCGCCCGGTGCGGCACCCTTTACCCGACGTTCAGCACCCTGCTAGTTCATGCCAGTAGCTATGTAGTCAGCCCTCAGAGATCAAGTCATTCAGAACTACAGCTCTCGTCAATGCTCCGTGCTCACTTTCGCCAGTTCTCCAGGGTTTGCTGTTTGTCGGACCGAGACGGTGTCGTACGATTCATACTCCTTGCGAAGCCGTCGGAACCTGGGTTTCCTATTGGGCCAGCGATTCCTCGGTGATGCCAAGCCGGCTCAGCAAATCTGCATGCCGACTGGCGACGATCTCGTCTGCTCTTCTCAGATCTCTGTTTAGCACGCGATAGGGAGGGAACTTCTCGTAGAGGCCCACCACACTCCTTAGCCCTCTCTCATTGATTGCGGTCCCAGAGTCCCACAAGGTCCACAACTTGTCGTCCAATGAACTTGGTATTGCCGTCTTCAGCGCGGATTTCCAAGCGGAAACTTGGCTGTTAGCGCTCATCCATGACAAGATTGCCCCTGCGACGCCACCCCGGGCTAGATCATACTCCCAACTCATGAACAGCTTCGCATTTTCAAACACCAGTATCTCGTCACTTTGTCGCCTCTGAGGAGTCAAATGCACCCAACTCCGTTTGTCTGTCGCCATGAGGACGTGCTCGTGCGCTAGCCTTCCTACCACTTCGTACGGTCTTTCCACGAGATTATTCATTGTCGAAAGAGTCATTTTGAGCGGGGTGTCTCTGATAGAGTGTGCAACATGTTTCACCGCAAGTGCAGCTACGTCCGCGGCCGACTCAGGCGAGTAGTGTGCGAGGGCGATTGCAGCATAGATCACTTTCGTTGAAGTTGTGAAAATCTGCGCCCACGCCTTCTTTGTGAAGGCGCGTTGGTAGTCTGACAACCCGGAATCAGCTCCATCTAACCCTTTGGAAATTAGTGTGTCTTCGCTGTCATCAGGGTCAATTGAGTAGAAGTACCCCGCGGTGAAGAGGACCTGGTCCCTTGTCCGGCTAGAGATGGACTGGTTGTCGGCACAGGCTACGTATTTCACTGAATCGCCGGCTGCCCTAAGGCCAGTCGCGCGATAGATGACGCCTGAGCCTGCTTCAAGTTCCACACGGCGTGTTGGGAACACGATACCATCACCCACTGGAGCGGAGGCGCGACAACCTGCCGGTATGGGAATCTGGATTGTGCTGGTGAGCCGCCAAGACTCAGTGCTCGCGTCTGGTCGATAGAGACGCGACCGAGGGAGAACTCGTTCGCTGCCGTCGGCCGGGAGGAAGCTCAGCTCTATCCGGCCATCATCCCTCCGCTGCACTGAAATGCGTCCCAGGGATTTCTCGTTGAGAAGGAGGAGTGGCGTAGCGATCCAGCGGTTGGTCACACCGCTCTGTGTGATTGACCGCGACGCAATGCTGCGACCTTGAGGCAAAATGCGGTTATCGTTCTCGGGAACGAGCGCAAACTCAACCCTGCCGGTGTCAGGGTGAACACGAGCAGATATCCGGGCAGTGACTGACTCTGTTTCGGCTGGCCGCGGACGGAACGTCGAAGGATCCGGCACTGGAAGGAGAGGTGGCAGATCCGAGACGGTGGCTTGGCCCTCTGACAGTTCTACCACGAATGCCAGTTCGTCCCATTCGCCCCTTCGCAGTTCATCGTCTGCCCTGAGGAACACCGTGAACCCATGTAGCGCTGGGTTCGGATCGAGCCTGATGCGAGGTGTTCCGGAGACGCTGCGGGTGAGGCTGTTGAAGGACACTCCCTGGGGCGTCCAGGACTGATCGTTATTCCATTCGTACTTGATGGAGTAGGTGTAGCGACCGGAGCCGCCGGCGGCGGCGGGCAAAGTGAGGTTGACTGGCTGTCCGATCTGCCAGGATCGGGCGGGTAGAATGCGGCTTTCGAAGAGGCTCACTCGCTGACGTGCGGACGGGTCCTCGACATCCGGAGTAACCTCCATTGGATCGGTCGGCTCGAAGATCGCGGTGACAAACACGTGATCGGAGAGAGTAATGGTGAGCGGGTTCTGATTGCCGCCAGCATCGCCCTCCCAGCGGAGAAATCGGTAGCCGTCGTCGGGCGTTGCGGTGAGGGTGACGGAGTTGGCGGAACTTGAGGAGGTAACCCCACCTCCCGTCGGTCCGCTGAGACGCGAACCGACAAACGCCCGAAACTCAGTTGTATCACGACTACTAACAACGGGTGAACCAAGCGCCTCTGCGTCCCTCGGCAAGAGAACGGAGCCTGGTGTCCCGAGACCTCCAACCGGCGGCAGCGCGCTGCCGAAGCACTCTACCGTCGCGTCTGTGGTTATCGCGCATACGCCCACACCCGTGCCGACGGCGTAGGCGTGGCCAGAGTCGGCGAGAGTGATGCGGCCATCCGGAGACCAACAATCGATTCCGCCCTGCTTGGTGATTGCACAAGCCGGGTAGCCTCTCATATTGACCAGTGCATAGTTAGATCCTGTGGGTGCGTTTGAGACCATCCAAGAGCTGGCATTGCGGCCCCAACAGAGAATTTCGCCCGACTCTGACAGGGCGCACGCGGCATCGTTCATCGTGCTGACCATGCTGTACTTGCCCGTAGTAGGTGGACTTCCCATCTCTTCTACTTCTGAACCCCAACAGACGATCTGTCCGCCTTGAGTGACTGCGCATGCGTAGTCGTCTGAGACGCTTACCTGCGAATATCTATTTATGGGCGGGCTGCCCAAATGGCCATGGCGGTTGTCGCCATATTGGGTATCGCAGACGATACCGCCGTTTTCGTTCAAGCCACACACATGATGGGGCCCTGCACTCATTGAGGTGTAGTTGCTTCCAGCCGGCGCCTTACCCGACGGGAAGTTCCACGCAACGGAACTCCAATGCTTGCAAACGATTGCCCCCTCAGTTGTGAGAGCGCACAACCCATAGTCAGTGTAGTCGAACTGGACATAGTTGGCATCAAACGGGTTCCCGTCCTCAAAATCATAGGTCGATTTGCCGGCCCGGTGGGACAACATGTCATCTGCGCATACGAGTTTGCCTTGACTGTCGATAATGCAGCTGCCGAGCAGGGTCGTTCCCTCCGCTTGCGCAGAGTCTTGGAACGAAACTAGTGCGGCAGCCAATGCCGCGACCACTAGCCCGAGAGCCGCCGCGAGTCGCTTGCTGCGCATAACCATGCCTAGCCTCTCGTAGTCGCTCTTGCCCTAAGATCCTCCGCGGCGCAGAGAATCAGTTCGTCGTCTTGTCGGCTGTCGCAGGCCGGTCGCCAGTATTGAACAGAGTACTCGCTCTCGAGTTGCGTGCCAGATACGGAGAAACTGGCATCCCCGGTTCCGAGGCTGAATGGAGTGCGCCCCATTGTTGAAGGAACACTCGTCCTTGGGGGAGTCTGGCGGGGCTGGGTGATGCTCCCATTGGCGCGAATCGGCCAGGCCTCGGCCGGTAGAGGCGGCAAAAGCTCTTCTGGATCACCGATTGAATTGAGACGTCCTCTCATGTGCCGAGGCCAATTCTCCTGCCGTCCTCCGCTGTCATTAGAGCAGGCGCAAACGGCGCCCAAGGGGGCGATACAATTGCCGCTGTTCGGCTGCGCGACCAAGCGCACCCGTGCGCCGTCGCAGTGTGTGCGGAGGTAGGCATCCAGGGCATCGGCGATCACGGTCAGTGTGCGCTGCGCCAGCGTCGCGCACCAAGTCAGACCGAGGCAGGCCTGTCGAAGTGGTTGACCCCACAAATCTCGGCCGTAGTGCAGCCCGAGAGTACCCTGTTGGCGGACAGGAAGAGGTCGGTAAGACTGAGCTCGTCGAGCCAGGCGGGCCCTGCGCCATTCAGCCGGTTGCGCTGCAAGTAGAGCGACCACAGTACCCAAAGATCGGGTCAGCCGAATGAAGTCGGCCCCGTGACGATGTTGTCCCGGAGCAGCGAATGTCGCAGTTTGGTCAGGGTTGCCAAGGCCGCGGGCAGCGCCCCCGAGAGCTGATTGTTCGAGCCAGACATGGGTGCCAGCTCTCGGGGTTGGTCCAATACGGCCGGAACCGAGCCCGTCAGCCGGCTGCCCGCGAGACGCAGTTCCTGCATCTAGCTGAGCCGGCTCAGTCCGGCCGGGACGACGCCGTCGAGTTGCGAGTGGTTCAAAACCATAGCGGTCACCCGCTGCGGCGTGCGGCGCATTGTAATCCCGGGCCAAGAGGAGATCGCTGGCCTCGCGCTCCAGTTGAGGTCGGCTGTGCCGCTCGTCATTGGCCGCCAGCAGCGCTTCACGCCGGGCGACCAAACGCAGATTGTCCAACAGCGATGGAACCGCCGTCCCGTTCGCGCGCGCAGACGACTTCTTGGTGCGGCCCGAATCGACAGCCGACAGAACCGCTTCGCTGCCTGCGGTCCGCACCGCGACGACCAGGTCGGGCATCACAACTTCGGCGGCGAGGCCAATGACTCGCCGCCGCTGACGGTGAATCGGCTTCTCGCGCAGGCGAAACCGAATGGTCTCCAGTCGCACGACTTTCTCCCCATCCGGCACCAAGATGCCGCATACGTTGCACGGAACTTCTCATGTCTTTGTCGCTGCCAAGCTACGTGAAGGCCTCCGCCTCAGCTAGGTCAATGCCGGCCACGCTGTTTGGACGAACCGCATGAGCAAAATGACTAGATCAAACCACTCTCCAACAATGCCGGCGCCAGCCATCGAAAACAACGAACGCGGGTGAGAGCATCGCATGGGATCTGGAACGCAGCGTGGACTCTGTGGTCTGGCTCGCTCCAGTGAGATCCGGCGACATGCCTAACCGTGGCCTCTCTTGGTGCGGTAGCTGTTTTGTCACGCCGCTAGGCGCGCCCAGCGTCTGAGCGGCATAGGCAGATTCGGCCGCTACTTCTGCCCGCATTGCGGTTGGTGATCCGCGCTCCGTACCTTCCTGGACTCCCGGTCGACAAGTTGACTTGAGCGGGCTCATCAGCAGCCTTTCAGCTAACTCGCCTAACTCGCCGCATTCCATAGAAACATGAGCCCGGTGCCGCTTCACCGCCGGCGACACATGGCTGCAAATGTGAGTACCGCTGCCGAACCGGGGCACGGCGATGCGCCCGGCACTATGACTCTTCTGCAGTCGCCGCTCCTCCTCGACGCCTCAACCCGCCCCCTGTCTCGGGCGGTCGGAGGGCAACTCTGCTCAATCCTGTTAGAGGTACGTCAAGTCAACGTCCGTCAGGGCCAGCCAGCTCAGCGACACGGCCACCCTCGGCCAGCCTTCCTGGGCTGCTCGCCTGGAAGCGGCAGAGCTTCGAGCATTAGCTCCATGCCGTACTGATCATCGAAGGTGCGCCAGGATCGCTTGAACGCCTTGAGGTCATGTTCGGATAGCCATGTAAGGAACGCCAGACCGGCAAGCGCTCGCAGTTCGATGTCAAGGCGTTCCCGCCGCGCTGCCTGTAACAATGCCGAGCTGCGGCAGAGCGGCCGAGAGTGCGGGCGGCGCACTTCCATATTGGCGAGGATGGGGCGTACTTGCCGCCCCTTCTCGCGCGCGTGCGCCAGAGGGTTGCGGCACAGGAGATGGGGCGAGTCGTCCGCAACTGCCGCGTTGACAACGTAGCTGCGAACCTGGCCATCAGTTGGCTGGGTCTCAGTCATCGGGCTCTCTCTGGTCGACTCTATGCTCGAAGCGGCCTGGCGGGCTCAAGGCATGGCACCGCCGCCGGTGTGCACGCCGTCTGCGCCCTGGAACGCACCGGCGACGAAGCGCCAAGCCGGCCATTGGGTACCTCACGGCAAGCGCCAGGTTCGCAATCCACCCCCTCAGCCCCGTCTCTGCCTTCCCCACAGCCCCAGGCTCAACATCCGAAGCAACCAGTGCATGCACCATGTGATCATCAGCTGCCAGCGCAGCCGCCGGACCGCCCGTCGCCGCCAGTCCAGCTCCCTGTCTCGCCGCCGTTCGCGCCAGGGCGCATCGGCGGGCGGCGGGGTCAATCCGAACTCCCCCACCAGCCGAAGCTCCAGTTCCAGTCGCCGCCGCTCCGCCCGCAGCCAACCAAGGGTGTGGCGCGCAGTCCTACGTGCCGCCCACGCTTGTCGCCACTCGACGACCAGCTCCGTTGCCGCCCCGTAGATCTGCTCCTCGCCCGGTTCCTCCCGCTCGGTGATCAACTCGGGGAAGATGCGGCGGGGCACCGGACCCAGACCCAGTTGCTTGGCGCCGCCAGCAATATCCACATTCTCCACATCCACACCGTCATCTCCGCCACGCGACCCTCGTGAGACGCGACCCTCGACCATATCAACCCGCTCGCGCAGGGAGGCCACTTCCGCCCGCAGGTCGTCCACCAGCTGCTGCAGCACGTGCACGGGGTCCTGTAGGCGTGCCTCCTCCCCGCCCCCCGCCTCGTTCACCTCTGACGCCGACGCCTGCTCACCCTCCTGTTCAAGCCGCTCCTGCTGTTCCCGCTGCTCGCGCAGGTGCTTCTCCAGCACGTCTCGCATCCGCCGGCTGACGTGCCGCGTCTCGAGGCAGCTGGCCGCGGTGCGGTAGTTGACGCCCAACCGCTCGCCCGCCTTGACCACGCCCTCAGCTGCGACCAGCCGGTCGAGTGCTGCAAGCAGCTCCTCGTCAGCGTGAGCCCCGGCCCGCTCCTTGCGACTCACCCGGCCCCTCCCCTCCTGTTGCCCAGCAGACATAGCAGAACCGGCCCGTACCTGTCCCGGTCCCCGCCCCTCCCCGTTGCGAGCCGACCGAGACCGCAATCTCAGTGCAATCTCGGTGCAATCCGACTGCAATCGGGAGGGAAGGAGCCCTTGCGCCCCACTGGTTGCGATTCACGTCCTGTAGGAGGCCTCAAGTCAAGTCCTGGACAGGAGATCCGCCCGCGATTGCACTCTGCAATCGAGTCCGAATTCCTGTACACGACTCCGGCTTCAACCGCCCCCGGTTGCGGGCTGCTCAGAGCCGGTGTAGCGCAGGCGACACTCAGCGGCCCGCACGGAGATGTGGTCCGACAACCGGACGCGCGCGCCATGGTGATCGCAGCTCTTGCGTGCTACCGAGAAAGCATTCGGCCGTCATCCATGGTCTGGAGTCGAGCGATGACCAACTAAGTCGCACCCCAACCGGGCCCGCCCGCGACCCGCCGCGGCGCGCGCCGGTCCGAGGGGCAGGGCCGCCGCGGCCTCCGACCCATGGATGAACGGACACGATGATGAGACGCAACCCACTTACGTTGTTTGGGCGGCGCCGGCCGCAGAAGCCGGCATTGCTCGAAGTGACCCCGCCGCGCACCGGTCAGCGCACGCTGCTCGGGGTCGAGAACCTGCTCCAGTCGATCGCGGCGCCCGAGCCGTTCGCCCTGGAACTGGCCGGCCGGGCCTCCGGCGTCAGCCTCATGGCCCGCTGCTCCGCCGACGACGTGGTCCGCGCCCAGGTCGCGGCTCACTACCCCCAGGCCCGGGTGCGGGAGCTCGGGCCCGATGAGGACCCGCTGCTCGTGCGCGAGGGCGAGCAGGCCTGGTCGATCAGACTGAGGCCCTCGGGACCCGCCTACGCGCCGCTGCGCACCTTCCGCGACCGCGACCTGCTCGATCCCGGCTCCGATCCGCTGTTGGCCCTAGTCGGCGCCCTGGGCCGGGTGGAGGCGGGCGAGCGCCTTGTCGCCCGGCTGCGGCTGCGGGCGCTGGGCCCGAACTGGTCGCAGCACTACCTGGCCCAGCTGCTCGCGCAAGAGGAGAAGCAGCGCGCCCGTTACGCCCCGACCGCCAAACCCCAGAGCGGCAACCCCAATCCTGTGCCGCTGATCGTGCTCGGCCTGGGCGGGCTGGGCCTCTGGCAGGCCCACAACTGGCTGGAAGCGGGCGAGACCTGGCTGCTGGCCGGGCTCTGCAGCGCGGTCGCCGCCGTGCTCCTGGGCGCCGGCTGGCTCAGGGCGCGCTGGAACCGAGGCCGCAACCGGGTCCTGGACCCGGAGCTCGCGCGGGAGAAGCTCGGACAGGCCGCCTTCCAGGCCGAGGTCGAGGTGGTGGCGCTGCTGCCGGCCGGCGCCGACCGGGCCCGGGCGCGAGAGCTGCTGGAGCCGGTCGCGGCCGCCTATCAGCGCTTCGACCAGCCCGGCGGCGCCCGCTTCGAGACGACGAAGCGGCGCCGCTGGTCGTCCGAGGGCCTCGACACGGCGCCCTCGTCGCCGGGCCTGTTCGGCTCGGCCTCGGTGCTCAGCGTGCGCGAACTGGCTGGGCTCTGGCATCCGCCCGGCGCGGGAGACGAGACCTACGAGGTCGAGCGCTCCGGGGCCAAAGCGCTGCCGCCCCCGCACCAGGCACTCAGGGAGGGGGCGCACGTCGGCGACGCGGTGGGCGACCTGGAGCGGCCGATTCGCTTCCCGCCCGACCTGATGCGCCGCCATCACCTCTACGTGGCCCGCACGCGGATGGGCAAGTCGACCCTGATGCGGCACCTGGTCGAGCACAAGCTCGACGAGAAGGCGCGCGGCCGCGACCGGGACGCCGTGGTCGTGATCGACCCGCACGCCGACCTGGTCTCGGACATTCTGGAACAGGTGCCCGAACAGCTGGTCTCCGAGGTGCGGCTGATCGACCTGGCCGACGAGCGCGGCGCGGTCGGCGTCAATCTGCTCGACACCCGCGTGTTCACCGATCGCGACCGGACCGCCGATGCGGTCGTGCGCGTCGCCCGGGGGCTCTGGGAGCAGTGGGGCCCGCGGATGCAGTCGATACTTGAGCAGACGGTCAAGACCCTGCACGAGGCCAACGATCATCCCACGATCGCAGCCGACGAGCAGTACACCATCCTCGACGGACTGCGGCTGCTGCGCGACGAGTCGTTCCGCGCTCAGGTCCTAAGCAAGCTCAGCGACCCCTACCTGGTCCAGTGGTGGGCAGGCGACTTCGGCGGCTGGCGGCGCGAGTACACGGCAGAGGCGCTAGCCCCGGTCCAGACCCGGCTCAGCTACTACGCCACCTCGCAACGGGCCCGGGCGATCCTGGGCCAGCCGCGTTCGACCGTCGACCTCAGGCGGACCATTCTCGAGGGCGGCGTGCTCTTGGTCTCGACCGCTCAGGGCACGGTCGGGCGCGATGTGGCCGCGCTGGTCGGGGCCTCGCTGCTCAATCTCGTCGACTCGGTGATCCGCGAGCAGGAGCGGCTGCCCCAGCTTGAGCGGCGCGGGGCGCTGGTCGTGGTCGACGAGATGCAGACCATCCCCGGGGTCGAGTTCGAGTCGATGCTCTCCGAGCTGGGCAAGTACGGCGCGGCGTTCGCGCTCGCCACCCAGAGCCTGGCCAAGCTAGACGAGCTCTCGCCGACCATGCGCCACACGCTGCTGGCCAACGTCGGCTGCCTGGCCGCCTTCCAGGTCTCGGGCGCGGACGCGCGTGACCTGGTCTGGGAACTGGGCCGCGAGCGGGTCTCGGAAGAGGACCTCGTCTCGCAGCCCGTGCATCACTGCTACGTCCGGGCCACGGTGGGCAGGGAGCGCACGCCCGCGTTCTCGATGCGCGTGCGCCAACCCGAACTGGGCGACCCCGAGCGGGCCGCCGAGATCCGCCGGGCAGCTACGGCATATCTCACGCCCGCGCACCGGCTGGCGGCGCAGGAAACGGAACAGCGGCGGCGGCTGGCCGAGTACCAGGACGGCGCCAGCGCGATCCGCAACGGCTCCGAACGCAAACAGCCGAAACCCGACCGCCACGCCAAGCCGAAGCGGGAGCGGCGCCCGGCCAGGCGCGGCGAGGACGGTGGACCATGAGAGGCGATGCTCCCGCGCTGAGCGTGCTCGGTTGGCTCAGCCGCCTGCCGCTGCTCGACCGGCTCGAGCTGGCGGCGCTGTCGGGCTGGTCGCGCGGCTCGGTCTACCGCGCGGTTGGGGCGCTTGAGCGGGAGCGGCTGGTCGAGCCGGTGCGCCACGCCGCCGAGCTGATCGCGCCGACCCGGCGGTTCGCGCTCACCGCCGCCGGTCTGCGCCAGCTGGCCGAGGCGGAAGGCGTCGACCTGGAGCGGTTGCTGCGCGAGCGGATGGTCTCGGAGCATGCGCGCCGGCTGTTCCTGGGACGGATCGACGCCTTGGCCACGCTCTACCGGCTCTGCTGCGCGGTTGCCGACATCGGGTTCCCGCTCCAGGCCCGCTGCTACCGCGCGGCGCCGGTCGATCTCTGCCTGCGGCTGGCGGACGGGCGCTCCATCGCGCTCCTCCGCCTGGGCCGCCTCAATGAACGTGGTTCCGTCGCGAGGCGGCTCGCCCGCCTGCAAGGCGGCCCGCGGTTCGCCGCCGTGCTGCTGTTGGCGCCGGACGAGACCCGGCTGCGCGACGCCGCGCGGCGGCTGCGGACGATGTCCGAGCCGTGCTTCCTCTCCGTCGAACGTGACGCCGCCCGGGCCGGACCGGACGCTCGGATCTGGCGCGCGCCCTCGGGTTCGCCCCCGCTCAGCCTGCGCGAAGCGCTGGACCTCCCGGGCACAGATCGGTCATGGCCGGTCGAGCGTCCACTGGTTCGCGTCTCAGCGCCCATCGAGGAGGGGAACCCAGTCAGGCTGAGCGTACGCACGCTGTCCGCTCGGCTGGGGCCGTCCGAGAAACGCGCGCTCGATCTTCTGGCGGACTGGCCCTGGCTGCGGCTCGACCACCTGGCCAAGCTGCTCGGAGTTAGCCGCTCGCGCCTGCGCGGCCTGCTGCGGCGCCCAGGCGAGTGGGGCCTGATCAACCGGCTCGCCGTCTCCGGCCGGACCAGGCTCGCGCTCTCTGACCGCGGGCTCGCCCTGCTCGCCCGGCGCGACCGCGCCTCGGTCGGCGGACTGCGCCAGCGCTGGAGCTCCGAGTTGATCGACGCCAAGGGCGGATTTGGCTGGCGCAACGTCAGGGGAACCAGGACCCGCCAGCTGCTGCGCAACCTCGCCCACACGGATGCCGTGCACGGATTCCTGGCCGCCCTGGCCGAACAAGCACCCTCCAAGGGTCGGCAGCTGGTCCAGCTCGACCCGCCGCACAGGGCGTCGCGCTACTTCCGCTTCCAGTGCCGCCTGCGCTCGATCCAGCCCGACGCGTTCGGCGTGCTGCGCCGCGAGGACCGGGTTCAGCCGTTCTTCCTCGAATGGGAACGCCGCGCGATCCGGCCCTCGACCATGGCCCGCCGGCTCGCGCCCTACCTGCACTACTTCAGCTCGAAGCGGCCGGTCGAGGACCACGGCGTTCCGCCGCTCGTCCTGGTCGCGTTCGAGGCCCCGCTCGCAGCGGGTCACTTCCTGCGGCTCACACGGGAAGCACAGCAAGGCAGCGGCGTCCGTTTGCCCTTGTGGGTCAGCGATTGTAGCACCCTGGAAGAGCGGGGGCCTCTTGGCTCTGCATGGAGATCGAGCGAACGCCCAATCCCTGAGCGTGCATTCGGCTGAGCAGGCAATCCGCTCGGACTCCTAATCTGGTCACCCTCCGTGCTTTTGCCCGCAGAATCAGTCAGTAGTGACCACAGTGAACAGTCAGTGCTGAGAGGGTTAGTGTGACCTGGATAGCGAGTTAAGTCAGAATTCGCCAGGAGATGCCAAACGCACCGTCAGGGCCAATGCCTCAGACCGCTAGGGCGGATCGTGAAAGAGACTATACGCCTGTTTATCCACCATCTCTTGATCTCGATCACGATCGAAATCGCTTAGCCACGCCGTAGGCGATGCCTCGAAGGGGATCTGAGGCAATTCCTGCTCTTTCCCTGCGCTCCACGAAACGACTGGATTTGCTGTTCAACAGCCTGTTTCTGATTGCCATAGCCCAATACCTAACAGTCAAGTCCTTCGTCTCTCGGTGACAACGGCGAACGGCCGCGCGAAGCACCTTGTTGTCTTCTACGCCTTCTATCACTTCCAATCGCTCTCGGAGCGATCCTGGCGCAAGCCACTCGTCGGTATCCCACGGTCGGTCAAGTCCCCTCTCGACCACTATCGACTTCCTCAACTCATCCTCGATGCGACCGTGGGCATCTTGCGGTCGTTCGCCCGACAATATTGCTATCAACGCTAACACGATCTCCCTGGTAACAATCGCTATCGCGCCGCCGCCTGTTTCGTCCGAGTTTTCGATGCTCCAGTACTTATTTGCTTCGTATGTGTCGCTATTGAAGTCTGATCTCAGATAATCGAAGATGTCGGTGATGTCTCTACGCGCCATACCTGTGATACTATCGCACAAGTCAATGCTCGTTTCGAAGCATCTTACGATGTCATCAAACTCCTTGCCTCTATGTTGCTGGACCATCTCCAGCAGGGGCAATAGATTATGACCCCGCGTCGCCCGTTCGCTTACACCACTCGCCCTAAGCACCCCCTTTAGTCCAACCTCAAGTGCATGATGGGTTGTCGAGGCCTGTGATCTTGCACCTGCCGTGTAGTCATCCGGTATCCATTCGGTCTCGACTTCAGCTTCTACCTCTTTGAGTGCGCGTCTCAAATGGGCAACGGGCTTATGGTTGTCTGTCATATCAGGTTCCTTCCGTCTCTTTGCTCATTGCGCGCCCCTCGCAACGTCCGTCATCAAACGGCATCATCGGCCACGCAAGAACGTCTTCGTAAGTGTCAGGCCTGTACTCTCGATACTCATGCGCGTTCACAGGCGCAACCAACACCCGTTCCGCAATCTCCTCCGGACTCGCATCGATGCGACGGCAGCTTGTTCGTTGTCATACCTTCTCCTTTCCAGTTAGACGACTCAGGACAGTCCTCACGATCTGCGCCGTGCGTTAGCCTCGCTGCTAGCATCTTCGTCAGAGTGGCCATAGAAGGGAAGTGTGCTCACGTTCTAACGCGAGGTTCCGAGCGTGTTGACCACGGTAGTTGGAGGTTCGAATGCCGTCCATTCCGCGTCACAGAATAGCGCACCTTTCGCGGTCGCTGCGGCGCTACTCGTTGCTTACTCAAACAATCTCCGCATACTGTGGATCTTTGTTCTGAGCGCGCCCGACTAACGCAGGCAGCTGTTTCTCAGTGCTAGGTCCGGCGCGTTGATCAGATCGTCAAACTTCCGCACGTGCCGGTGTAACTGCAGGGGCGACATCTGCTTATTTGCCCCCGCGTAGCCGCATCGACTGGAACGAGGCCATGCTGTTTGTGTGAAGCTGCCCGCGCTCGTACTCCCCAAGACCATGGTCAAGGGTTTCGTGCTTGCGGTTGCGGCGGTCGTTCCGCATGCAGCTTTCCTACGCCGGGTTTGTCGGCAAACGGTGAGCGGAGCGGCATGGCAGATGAAACGCCGAGAATCGACGTTCGGCAGCATGTTGTCTGCATCCCGCTCGACATTGGATCTGCCAGACTGGTCATCTACTCGGAGCGGTAGACCGGAAACGGACACGATTCCAAAGAGATCGTGCTGCGGTTCGAATCCGCCCCCGTCGATGCCGTCTCTCAAGTGCGGAAAGGTATTCGGGATGTACTCTCAGTCGATGTGAACCTGGTATCTCACCTCGTATTCTACCACGCGGACGCGGCTGCAGAAGTGGCGAAGAGGTAGCCCGACTCAGGTGTTAGAAACTGGCGAGCGTCGTAGGTTTCGGCGGTGAGAGATATCAGATAGTCGCGTCTGCACCTCCGAGCGGGAACCTGCTCGGCCAGCACGGCGCAACGACCGCTGCGTTCGCCGAGTAGGAACGGATACGCCCTCGGAGGAGGGGCAGTGAGCGCTCCATTGGCCGACGCCGACGCTAGGGCGCATTTTCTCTATCTCGCCTGCATCCACGTCATGACGAGATAAAGTGAACAGGCCCTAGAGGATCCCCCACTCATCAACTGGGTGGTCCGATCCAGAGCAACAGAGCTTCCATAGGAGCTGTCGGATCTCCCACCGCGGTTCTTACGGCCAGGAACAGCAGCGCGAAAGCAGCCGGACTCGAACGCTTGACCCAGGGCCATACTTTGGCCCATCTCTTTCTGCCATGGTCCTCCCGTTCCACTGGCACGAAACTGATGATGCTCTCTTGCTTGCTAACACCCAATTGCCCTAGATTCAGCAAAACGTTGCGGCTTCCTTTACCCAAGGCCAGTTGGTGAATGTGAGTGCTGCCAGCTTGAGCACCCTGCACAGAGGGGCTCGCTTCCGCAAAGAGATGCTCTGCCATCAGCGTCAGTGCGTCGCTCTCTGAAGGTGATAAGACAAAGGTCTGCTCATCGAAGTCAGCTGGCGTCACCAAGCGCCCCTGAAGCTTCTGAATTGCATTCAGCGACGAGACTAGTTGCTCACGACGTGGATCCTGACTGGGCGTTTCCGCAAGCACTCGCGAGAGATGCTCAGTCCCCTCACTCAGGCCAACCATCCTCATTTCAACAGGATTATCTGAGTTTGGGACTTCGCTCTCATTCGAAAGTACTTCCAGCTGGTTGGCCAGTGCGCCCACTTCCCGCCCTATGGCTCCGACCTTAGCGTCCAGCGAATAGCTTACTTCCTCCATCTCTTGCTTGGTTACGAGCGCCTTTAGTCGGCGATCGATAGCATTCAATCGTCTTTGCGACTCCTCTACCGCGTCTTGCAACTGTCTCTGCGTCGCCATCTCCTGGGAAAGCTCTGATACTGACTCCATTGCTCGTTCCAGAGAGCTAACCCTTTCGCTTATCTCGACTAACAGTTGACGGATCGATTCTGTTGTGACATCCG
Source organism: Chloroflexota bacterium (assembly GCA_009838735.1). Classification (GTDB taxonomy): domain Bacteria; phylum Chloroflexota; class Dehalococcoidia; order Bin125; family Bin125; genus Bin125. The sequence goes on along the minus strand of VXQZ01000036.1, from coordinate 94,158 downwards.
CCGCATCCAGCCGTCGAAGAATCGCGTTGTGCCTGCCAACAGATCGGTTCTCCGAAGCAGCAGTCTCGGCTTCGAAACGCACTGTAGTGACGATATCGTCACCCGCAAGAGCATTGAACACGCCGCGACGACCACGCGAAGCCAGGCTACGAGTCCTGTGATATGCCACCTTGAGGGTCCGTCTGGCTAGCTTCCTGGCGCTATGAATCAGCTGCATCTGAGACCTCCTGGAGGGATTCGCAATCGCCTGCAGGATACCGACCAGAAGGAGGCCACAGGGCATGCGACCGAGATGCAGATCGATGAGGCGAGGACGAAGTGAACGCGTTTGGATTTGCTTGACTAGGCTAGCCAGTTGGGCGTCGGGGCGTCCTGACACGGATGGTGTCTGACAAAGGGTGTTGCTCACACGCCTAACAGGCTGCTGAAGAACGACCGTATGAGATCATGGGGGAGGTGTTGATCCGATAGTTGAGGGAGGCCTGCGATGCGCGGTGAGTCTGAGCGGCAGGCGACGATGATGCTGGGTCTGACGCCGGACGGCTTCGTCTCGAAGGACCACCCGCTGCGGCGGATCAAGCCCCTGGCCGACTCGGCGCTCAGGCGGATGTCGCCCCTGCTCGACGAGATCTACGCGGACACCGGGCGGCCCTCGATCCCGCCCGAGCACCTGCTCAAGGCGAGCCTGCCGATGGCCTTCTACACGGTCCGCTCGGAGCGCCAGTTCTGCGAGCAGCTCCGCTACAACCTCTTGTTCAAATGGTTCCTGGACCTCAATGTGGAAGACGAGCCGTTCCATCCGGCCACGTTCACCAAGAACCGCGAGCGGCTCATGGACGCCGATGCGGCGCGGGTGCTGCTCAAGGAGGCGGTCAAGGAGGCCAGGCGACGGCGGTTGCTCTCGTCCGACCACTTCACGGTCGATGGCACGCTGCTCGACGCCTGGGCCTCGCACAAGAGCTACCGGCCGCGCGACGAGCAGCCACCCTCTGCCGGCGGCGGACGCAACCGGCCGCGCGACTTCACCGGCGAGCGCCGCCGCCGCGAGACGCACGCGTCGACCACCGACCCGGAGGCCCGGCTCTATCGCAAGGGTCCCCAGCGAAAGGCGCGGCTCTTCTACTTCGGTCATCTGCTGACCGAGAACCGCCACGGCCTGGTCGTCGATGTCGAGCTGACCGAGGCGGACGGCTACGCCGAACGCGACGCCGCGGTGGCGATGCTCGAACGCAGCGTCACGGGCCCGGCGACGGTCGGCGCCGACCGCGCCTACGACACGCGAGACTTCGTCTGGGACCTGCGCGCGCTAGGACTGACCCCGCATGTCGCCCAGAACGAGCGCGGCCGGCGCAGGGCGATCGACGGTCGTACGACCCGGCACGCCGGTTACCGACTCAGTCAGCGCCGGCGCAAGCTGGTCGAGGAGGTCTTCGGCTGGATCAAGACGGTCGGCGCCGGCGGCAAGCTGCGCTACCTGGGCCGGGCCCGCAACAAGTTATGGCTCGAACTGACCGCTGCCGCCTACAACCTCACCCGCCTCGCCAATGTCGAGGCGGCCCCGGCATAGGCGAATCGACCGCGACCGGCCTCAGACGCCAGAACCAGGGCACCACAGCCCACCCTCTGCTCTATTGGACCCCGTCGCTGCTGACGCAACGACGCCTCCCAGCCGTAGATCGCCGAGAGATCTGCCTCTTGCTCTTAGTTGTTCAGCAGCCTGCTAGCCGTTCGGGGATGACTTCGATTTCTTCCGCGGCTTCGGCTTCAACATCGCTCTTGCAATCTCCTGCCGCGTCTTCTTCGTCGGCGTGATGACAGTCGGTCGCTTCGGCATTGGCGGCGGCTCACTCTCGCTGCTCTTACGGACCACTCTACCGCGTGCGCGTGCTTTGCTGGTCGCACGTTGACAACGCTGGCCGGCGGCGCGACGACCCACGCGCCAGACAAGGGAGTTGCGCGCTGCGTGCGCTGTTCACTGCGAATGGATCTTTTCCATGCTCCCTTTCCGGCGTACACGGTGCGACGGTCTTCTGTCCGGTAACAAGTTCCAACTCGCTTGTAATGAAAGGAGCCACGTGCGGAATTCACCGCGCTCCAAGAGATCAGCATTCAGGGCTACGTGATCATCATGGCGCTGATCATCAACACGCTGTTCGTGGCTCGGATCGCTTCGAATACGTCTCGGACCGCCAACGAAGCCAGGCAGACCACGAGAGAGGCGAAACGGCTCGCGAACCAGGCGAAGGAAAAGCGTGAATCGTCTGTGGCTGCTGCTACGGAGCCGAGGGAGCGGCCGCAGTACGGACCAAACCGGACGGCTGAACTGATGCGCGAAGCGGCGCGAAAGCGCCGGGACGACTGACCGTCGGCCGCTTTTCCAGAGTGTCAACAGACGATGCGGCAGCTAGACGTGCTATTGTGACGGCACGATCTTAGAATTGCAATGGAGGCGACGACGGGATTCGAACCCGTGATCCACGTTTTTCAGACGTGAGCCTTAGCCGCTTAGCTACGTCGCCTCTAGGAGCCCCCGGCCGCGCCATCGGTCGGGGGCTCTGATTTCGAACCTAGCACACGACGGAAGAATTTTCCTCAACCGATCATGCGATTGAACGGTTCGTGGACGGTTTGCAGACGGTTTGCGGTATCTCCGGCGCGGAACTCATCTGGTAGGCCCAATTATGGGCTGGAGATTTCATAGCCGTCCACAAAGAACTTCATCGGCGCGTGGTCAGTCAGCACGCTCACGTTTTGGACGCTCGTGTCAACCAACGCGCGCCGGCCGCGGCTTGGATGAGGAATCTTGGATGTTCAGCGAGGGGCGCCAACCAATGGCACGGAAGCACCGGCGATCAAGCATCAGCGCGGCAGCGCTGCGGCTCTCCGGCGGCCGAAGCAGCAAGAAAGGCAAGAGCCGCGCCGGAAAGAAGATGGCGCACTGGCGTCATCGCCACCGCTGACACTCATCCGCTGGATGGACGCTCGCGGAGTGGGGTCGGATGGGGAATCACTGGAAGACATCGGACTTCAAGTGACCTACTGCCGATCTGCCGGCTGGGTTCTGGCGGAACGCGACGATTGCGTCCTTGTGGTGTCACAATCGTTCTCTCGCCGAACCATGATCCGGATGAAGCCTGTGGCGATATGGCGATCCCGAAGTCCGCCATTCCCAGTAGGCACGAACTATGCGCCAGTAGGCCGACTCATGTTGGGCCAGCGCGAAGAGATCGAGCAGGGGCTAGACGATCTCCGCGACCAGTTCATCGCGGAGTACCTACGTTTTCTGGACTTGCCGGACTTCGATACGTCGGACGCGCTGAGTTACGTCTACGTGGATGACGTGCCGGACGATTCGCCGGTGGCCGGTCACGCCGTGGTGTTCGGGGCCGCGATGGTGCCGCGCGCTGGCAAAGACGAGATCAACAAGCTCGGTCGCGTATTCCAGAACGCGTACGGCGAGTTCGAAAAGTCTTGGGAGAACAGTCTTTGACCCGTCTGAATCGACGCCGATCGGCAGTCGAGAGCGCCGGCTAGCTATCTGGATAGCTTCCCAACTTTTCTCATCTCCCCTTCGCTCAGAGTGCCCACAGCCTCGTGAATCTCCCGGACCAAGCCGTCGAGCACGATCTCCTGGAAGTCCTGTTCATTCATGAATCGCGACACGAGCGCGTCGTTCTCGCTCATCCGCTCGTACATGAGGTGCTGGATCAGGGGACTGATGACGAGTTTGAAGTTGTCCAGCGAATTCGCCAGAGCCGTCTGGCGAATTCGGTCGTGCTCAACCGCGCTCTCTTTAATCTGCTCGAAGAACAGCCGATCCGCTTCCGTGAATTCCGTGCCGAATCGGTCGTTGAGGTTCTCAATGATCTCCGAGAGGGGCGCCCGTTCCTCCTCCGGATTCGCCGTGCCGACCTCGGTGGGGCTACTGACGTATACGGGCGGTCCTTCAGCGACCGAGATGGAGCCGGACGACTGGCGTGTGAGCCGATAGAACTCAAGCTCGACATCGTCTCCGATGTCGATGAGGCCCTCTCTGTCTGGCCGCACGAGTGGAAGAAGAGCGCGACCGAATGCAGAGAGTCGTTCGTGGTCGTGGTCCCCGTAGGGAGTGATCTGGCTGAGGAAGGCGTAGAGATTTACGAATGCCTGCAAGCGGTCGCGAAACTCCTGCTGTCCCTCTTCTCGCAACTCGCGGAATCGTTCGACGGTCGGCTGCAGCAGGCTCACTAACTGGGCATGGACGCTCTTCACACCTCCGGGGCCGGCGCCGAAGAATACCTGAGCGAACGCCTCAACCTCGCTCCAGTGGTAGACCTGCATCTGGTCCAGCTCGTGCTTTAGCTCTTCCAGGCGGTACGGATCGGACTCCTCCAACAACTGGGTCTGGTCGAAAAAGGGCTTGAACGCACTGCGGATACCTTCGGGATCGTTGACGAAGTCGAGGACGAACGGCGGCTGCTTCCCAGCTGCGGTGCGGTTGAGACGGGCGAGCGTCTGCACGGCTTGGACACCGTCGAGGCGCTTATCGACGTACATCGCCTGGAGCAGCGGCTGGTCGAAACCGGTCTGGTACTTCTCTGCCACGAGGAGAACGTTGTAGTCGGACGAATCGAATCGCGCGGGCAGCGCGGACTCGCTGATCGGTTTGCCGGTCAGGGCATCAGTGTTCATGCTGGGCTCAGTGAAGTCCTCGCCCGTGTCCAGATCGTGAACCGTCCCGCTGAAGGCCACTAGCGGGCGCACATCGTCGTATTCCTTTTCGGCGATGTACTTCTTGAAGGCCTTCATGTAGCGCACGGCGTGCAGACGTGACGATGTGACCACCATCGCTTTGGCCCGGCCGCCCATGAGGTAGCGCACGTGATTGCGGAAATGCTCGACGATCACTTCCGTCTTCTGCGCGATGTTGTGGTCGTGCAAGTGCGCGAACTTGGCAATCGCGGTCGAGGTACGACGCTTGGGCAACTCTGGATCGTCCTCAGCCTCCTTGACCAGCTTGAAGTAGGCGTCGTAGTCGATGTAATGCTGCAGGACATCGAGGATGAAGCCCTCCTCGATCGCCTGACGCATGCTGTAGAGGTGGAACGGGAGCGGATTCAACTCCGGTGCGGGCTTACGACCGAACAGCTCCAGCGTCTTGCCCTTGGGAGTCGCTGTGAAGGCAAAGAATGAGAGATTGGGCTGTGGCCCGCGCGACTCGACGACTGCGTTGAGTACATCCTCACCGTCTGCGCTCGCTTCCAGCGACTCTTGCGCACGAGAGCCGAGGACGCCTTTCATCTCGCGCGCGGACTCGCCCGACTGACTGGAATGCGCCTCATCGACGATCACCGCGTAGCGGCGCTGTGCGATTTCCTTCCGCCACTCGTTCTGTCGCTGGAGATCGAGATCAGATGGAGCATCTGGGGATTCGGCGCCTGCCACAGCCAGGAGGCCCCTCATGACGAAGGGGAACTTCTGCAACGTCGTGATCACAATCTTGGTGCCGTCGACCAGCGCCTCCGCGAGTTGTCGCGAGTCCTGGTCGATCGGCTTGACCACGCCTTGCGCGTGTTCGATCTGGTAGATCGCGTCCTGGAGCTGGCGGTCGAGCACGCGGCGGTCGGTGATCACGATCACGCAATCGAAGACCTTCTCGTCCGCCTCAGTGTGCAGACTCGCCAGGCGGTGCGACAGCCAGGAGATGCTGTTCGTCTTACCGCTGCCAGCCGAGTGCTGGATCAGGTAGTTGTGGCCCGCGCCCTCGACTCTCGCCGTGGCGACAAGTCGGTTGACGGAATCAAGCTGGTGATAGCGCGGGAAGATGACTGACTCGCTCTTGACCGTTCGCGCGCCCTTCTCGTCCTCGACTTTTTCCTCACGCGTCTCCGTAAAGATGTAGGAACCAATGATGTCGAGGAAACGCTCACGTTCCAGGACCTCTTGCCAGAAGTAGCTCGTTCGGTAGCCGAGCGGATCCGGAGGATTGCCGGCGCCGCATTCGATGCCGCCTGGATTGCTGCCTCGATTGAACGGGAGGAAACGCGTCTTCTCTCTCTGCAGCCGAGTGGTCATGTGAACTTCGTCCGTGTCGGCGGCGAAGTGGACGAGGGCGCGCTTCTGGAATCGGAACAGCGGGGCGTTGGGGTCGCGGTCCTGCTGATACTGCCGAATGGCGCTCTTCCAAGTCTGATTGGTCATTGGATTCTTGAGCTCGCAGGTCGCGACCGGAACGCCGTTGAGCGCGAAGAGCAGGTCGATCGTGTGGCCCTGGTTCGGATGGCAGAGCGCCTGTCGAGTGACTGAGAGTTCATTGCGCTCGAACCGCGTCAACGCCTCCTCGTTGAGTCCGTGAGCAGGCTTGAAGTATGCAAGCCGGAATGTCTGACCGTGGAACCGGAACCCGTGTCGCAGCACGTGCAGCGAGCCCTTGTTGTCGAGCTCCTTGAGTAGCACCTCGATGATCCTCGGCTCGAGGTCGTCCCCGAGCAGTTGGGAGACCTTGTTCCACTGCTCGGGTTGCGTGTCGCGCATGAAGGCGATGGCGGGTTCCGCGAACAGCGCCCGGTTGACGTCCCAGACCTCGATCACACCCTTGATCCAGCCGACGTTCAGCAACATCGACTCGACGGTGCCCTCGAACGCCTGTTCCTTGGTTTGGGTGCTCATGGCTACCGTCTCTATCGGCACAGCGAAACTGTGAACACGATACCGCTGAGCGGCTCGTTGTCTTGACGACCTGGATCGCCCCGGCGACACTTGCCGCTAAGGGATAGAGTGACTGGCATGATGAGATTTGTCTTCGACGAACGCCGCGCAGCGCAGGCAGCCTCGATCTTGCTCGACCGCGCCGGCGGGTCGATGGACTACCTCAAGCTGGTTAAGCTGCTCTACCTCGCCGACCGCGCGGCCCTGATCGAGACCGAGATGACGGTCACGCTCGATCACTACGCCTCAATGAAGCATGGACCGACGCCCTGCCAGGTTCTTGAACTGATCTTGCAGGAGCAGCCGCGCGAAGACTCAATCTGGCATCGCCACATCAAGCGCGAGCACTTCGTCGCCCACCTCTGCGAGCCGGTCGAGTGGGAGCAGCTTTCCGAGTCCAACGTGGACCTGCTCAACGAGATTTACGAGACGTATGGCCAGCTGCGACCATCACAGGTGGTCTGCGAGACCCAGGCCCTGCCCGAATGGCGAGATCCAGGCGAGACCGCGATCCCGATCGATCCAACAGACATTCTCCGCTACGCCGGCTACAGCGACTACGCCATCGAGCTTGTGACGGACAACAACGAGGCCGTCTACCTCTTGCAGAGATACCAAGCCCGAGCCTCGTGAATCCAGGCGACACCTTCTTTGGCTTCGATAAACGAGGCCACCTCTGGATTGTCCTCACGGGGGAGGACGCGAACGGCGATGTCGCTGTTACCAACTTCACCACCCATGAGGAGGGCGTCCGACGAACCTGCGGCAAGGACTGCCTCGTCGTGCAGCCCGGCGAGCATCCTTACCCGCGGCACGAATCGTGCATTCCCTTTTGGGGGGCGATGCTGACCAGCCATGCCCGCCTGGAACAGGGTGTCATCGAAGGCGTGTATGACCCGCAGGCCCCACTGACTCCGGAGCTGCTGCAGCGAATCCGAATCGGCGCACTGACCTCAACAGCGCCAGAACCAGTGAAGGCTGTTATTCGGCGCGACCCACGATAGCCAGAGCCTTGTCTCGAGCATCGATTTTGCCTGTCACCGCGGCCGTGATGAGGGCGGAGCGATACTCCTCGAGGCGATCGATGAGCTGGTCCACGTGTGCTACCAGTGCATCGATGCGCTCGGATCGTCGCTCGATGTACTCAACAATGGCCTGTTGCTCCCGGCGAGGCGGACAGGACACCGGAAAGTCCTGGAGCATTGGAAGCCGAAGAGAGTCGACGGTTGACTTCGCGGTTCCTTGCAGCACCACAACACGTAGCATCGCTCTGAAGTACTGGAAGAAGAACTTTCCGATGACTCTCCTAAACCCACTGAACTTATACATGCGCTGGTGATAGTCAAATCGTCCGTCGATGTAGTGGAAGACTCTTCCCACACCGACTCCATCTCCGGCAGTCAAGACTGCTTCTCCCTCAAATGACCAAGAGTCGATTCTCTCAATCGTCTGAGAACGCACGAAAAAGGGATACTCTCCGTTGTCTTGTCTGTCCACTGTGTCTTTGCTTCCGGTCTCAATCTCCGCAAGCCTCCGCAACCGAAGCACCTCCCAATGCTCCGGGACATCCCCCAACCACTCCACGCCTGAAGGCTTGAGACGGGGCGACGGGTCGAGGCCGGCGGCGCGGGCGGCCTCGGGCGGGAGACCGCGTGTCACCGTGCGCGTGATCAGCGCCGTCCGATACTCCTGCAGCCGCTCAATCAACAACCGCTTCTTCGCAATCAGCGAGTCAATCCGCTCCGTCTCTCGATCGAGGAAGGCCACAATGTCGCGCTGTTCGTCGAGGGGTGGAATGGGAAGACGCACGCTTCCTAGATTGGCGGGCGTAAGCTCCATGAACGTAGAGCCTTGGCCGAGCGACTCCAGAACCGGGCAAGCAGATTTCACTGCGTAGAAGCCGAAGGTACTGTCGATCTGCGGGCCAGGGACAAGGGTCCGACATCCTTGATTGGTCGAAGTCTCTGTGGCTGAGATCGCGACGTGCCCAATCGGAGCCCGCGTTGAAACGACGATCGAGCCTGGCGGACACAACGTGGCACTAGAGTTGTGCAGACCTTCGAGCGTGATTGTTCTGCGTCCTTTGTGTATCCACTCACCTTGATTCTGCCCAAGGTCGTCGGGGGTGAGCCAAGTAACACCGCCATCCCAGTACTCATCCACTCCACTCTTCGGCGTACCACCGTTCACGATCTTGAACCATCTCCTTGCCGGACCAACTTCCCAGTGGTGCGGAACCTTGCCGAGCCACGCGACACTCGATTCTTGGTAGAAGCTGTACCGTCGCATCGCTACTGCCTGACAGAGCTTTCGTAGAGATCAATGAGCTCAACTAAGTAGCCAACGCTCCCCTCGTAGTTGACTTCCTGCCTGGAAAACCACTCCATCCCCGCTCGAAGGTTACCTAGCTTCCTCTTGCTACGTCTGTCATCGCCGTTCATCTCACGGGTTGTCTCGTCCAGTAGCTCCGGTCGGGTCAAGGGCTTTCCATCAGTCAGGAGCGTGAGTTGCTCCCATACGCCCTCCCTATCGTCCGCGAAGTAGATTCCCGCCTCTACCCATTCCAGGTCACGCCTGTTTGGGTCGGGCTCACCGCTCCCACAGGTACGATGACGCTCGTTCACGAAGTTGATGATCTCCGCTGCCGTAGCCATACCAGTCACGAACCGCTGGTAGAGCTCAGGATTGGTAATCTTCACCACGACAAGTAGCGCAAGCACTGCCGGGAACACCGTGTGGCGTTCCTTCAACTCCTTCGCCGCCAAGGAAACCAATCGCACGCAGTAGTCCATGTCACGGAGGGAAAGACCCATGCGACCTAGAATGACTGGAAGCGTTTCGGACAAGCTCCTGAATTCGTTTGCGTGAATGCTGGCATTCGAGTTCTTGCTCATCCCATAGAAAAACGAGTCGAGACCGTATGCGCGTGCAAGGAACCCACAGAACTTCGTTGGATCGGCTTCTGGTAGGATGAACTCCATGTCGAAGAAACGCCGTAGGTAAACGCCAGCGTCGATTTCCCCGTAGACGGACTCAAGTGACTTCACCAGTTCGGCCCGATTGATCCCGAAGACGAAGACGATGTTCGGCACATCGAAGATGTGCTTGACCCGCTCCAGCAGCTCGATGGCGAAGGTCGGGCGGCATCTGTCCAGCTCGTCGATGATGAAGACAAGTGGGCGGTCAGACTCCTTCCTGACAAGTGCGGCCATGTCGGTGAGCCGGTTGCGAATCTCTCTCTTCGTCTTCAACTGGGTTCTGTAGTCGGCAACAAGATCTTTCCGACTCAGATCTTCCCTCTTCAACGAAGCGCCCAAGAGCCTGCCAGTGAGAATCGGTAACGCAACCTCGCCGATTCGCACCGCCATCGCCTTGAGCTTCCCTTCTTGGAAATGCTCAGTGAGCTGTCCGATGATCGCCAGCAACGGATCGTCGCAGAAATCGTCTTCCCAAGCATTGAAGTAGATGGCCTGATACCCGTCATTGACCAGTCCCTGCTGCCAGCGCGTCAGCAGGAAGGTCTTGCCGGTTCCCCAGCGTCCATCCAGGCTGATCACGAACGGCGCTTCCTGGTCTTCGATGACTGTTGTCAGACGATCCGCGATCTTCTGTCGGACTAGTTTGTCGTCGGTCCACGGCGTCATGACATTGACTCGCGGCTCAACCACCTTGAGCGCCGGCCTCGTCAGACCCCCCTCAGCTTTGTTGGCTTCGTCTGCCATCTGTCAGCTCCTCCCAATTTCGCCCAGCAGACCGACGATTTCCCGCTCCAACGACTGAATGTCCGCCTCAATTGCTTCCAGTGGACGCGGCGGCTCGTAGACGTAGAAGTGGCGGTTGAGCGGAATCTCGTAGCCGATCTTCGTCTTGCTCTGGTCGATCCAGGCATCGGGCACGTGCGGTAGCACCTCGCGCTTCATGTAGTCGTCGATTTCCTCGCACAGAGGCACATTCTCGGTGTCGCGCAGCTCGGGATCCGGCTCGAGATCGCCGCGACGGTCGAGACAGACTTCGGCTTCGGGGTCGCGCTCACCTAACGCCGCGAGCACCGCTTTGCGCTCTGCGGCCGAGAGCTTGGACTTGCGCGCTTTAGCCACGTCCTCCAACGCCGAGACGAACATCTCGCGGTCGTCATAGACGGCGCTGTCAGTTTCCTCACGCAGCGCCTTGAGCAGCTCGCGAATCTCCCGCTGCCGCTTCACCCCGGCCGCCACCTCGTCATCGTGCGCCCGACCGGCTCGCCTCTTGCTCTTGGCTAGATTTTGGTACCCCTTCACGTCCTCCAGTCGCGCGATGCGCTCAGTTGTCGCGACGAAGTTCAACCGCAACGGCCGCTCGATTGTTACCTTCTGGTAGCCGAAGTCCTCGTTGGCGAACACCTTGCTCACCACACGCGCCCGCAATCGGGTTTCGTGTGTGACCGGGTCCTCGTAAGGCAGGTCGCGCGTTTCACCGTCCTCAAAGCTGCCGTGAATGCGCGTCAGGTCCGAAATCTGCTCCTGCGACAGCTCGTTGCGCTTGTTGCCCAGGCTCTTACGCATCTTGATGAAGAACTGGCGGCCGTCGATGAGCTGCACCTTGCCCCGGCGGCGCGCCTCCTTGCGGTTGGTCAGAATCCAGATGTAGGTCGAGATGCCGGTGTTGTAGAAGAGCTGGTCGGGCAGGGCGACGATCGTTTCGAGCCAGTCGTTCTCGATGATCCACCGCCTGATGTTGCTCTCGCCGCTGCCGGCGTCGCCGGTGAACAGTGGCGATCCGTTGAACACGATTGCGATCCGGCTGCCGCCCGCGCCGTCGTCATTGACAGGTTGCATCTTCGACAGCATGTGTTGCAGGAACAGCAGCGAGCCGTCATTGATGCGTGGTAGTCCAGCGCCGAATCGGCCGTCGAATCCGAGGGTCTCGGCTTCCTGTTTGATCAACCGCTCCTGTTGCTTCCATTCCACGCCGAAAGGCGGATTGGCGAGCATGTAATCGAAGGTCCACTTCGTGCCGTTCTTCTGCCGCTGGAAGTAGTCGTTCGTGAAGGTATCGCCGAGGATGATGTTCTCGGCGGTCTCTCCCTTGATCAGCATGTCCGACCTACAGACCGCCCAGGCTTCGTCGTTGTAGTCCTGTCCGAAGAGCACCGGCAGCGATTCCAGGTTGTGCTCGCGTAGGAAATCCTCTGCCACCGAGAGCATGCCGCCGGTGCCGCAGGCCGGATCGTAGATCCTCTTGACGACATGGCTGCGGCCTAGGTCAGGTTCCACCGATAGGAGTAGGCTGACCATCAACCGAATCACTTCGCGGGGAGTGAAGTGCTCGCCCGCCTCCTCGTTCGCCTGCTCAGCGCCGACCCGGATCAGCTCCTCGAAGACATACCCCATCTGCACGTTGTCGACGCGCTCGGGCGAGAGGTCAATGTTGGCGAACGCTTGGACGACCTGGAAGAGCAGATTTTTCTCGTCCATCCTGGCGATCTGCTCGCCAAAGCCGAAGCGTTCGATGACCGTTCGCACATCCTCTGAGAACTCGGCGATATAGGCGTTCAGATTCTGTCCGATCTGGTTCGGATCGTCGAGGAGCCGCTGGAAGTCGAGCCGCGAAGTGTTGTAGAACTCGCGCTCCGACGCGTTTCTCAGCGCGATGTCCTGCATGGTTTGGGTCTGGTCCTTGGTCTTCTCGGCTGCCGCGAGGACTTCCTCTTTCGTGTCCGCCAGGATGCAGTCGAACCGCCGCAGCACGGTCAGAGGCAGGATGACCTTGCGGTACTCATTCCGCTTGTACGGCCCCCGCAGCAGGTTGCAGATGCTCCAGATGAAGCTCGCCAGTTCAGCGTGCGTCCGTGCGTTCATGCGGTTTCGACTCCTGTCCTGGAGCAGGGTACGCCAGAGTCTCCTCTTCCCGAGGATGCCGTTCGAACTTCCACGAATGCCAGTCGTCGAAGGCGCGAGACGTCCAGATGGAGCAAACGTGATTCGGACGCCAGACTTCGTCATGCCATCCCACGCCAATGGCCTTCCTAAGTCTGGCGGCGGCAGCCATAGGCGCGATTGTCGGGAGCCTGTGCCGCCGCGCCCTGGTGCCATCAGAGCTGAAGAGCCACTTCACAGAGGGCAATGGGCGGGACCACATCGTGCACCGCGGCGGCGCCGTCGGGACCACGACCCAGACGCCACACGCGAGTAAGACAGCAGCAGCACGGTGCTGCTCGTTCCGCATGAAACGGGCTCAGCAGACAACACATGCGACAGCGAGGGTGTCGAACTGAGTCTCCGAACAGTCACGGAATGCTAAGGTGCGGCGCTACCTCGGTCGCGAGTCCTGCTGCAAACACGGAAGTGCCAGAATTGGCAGTCTCTTGGCCGTGGATTGGCTAAGGTATTGGGCGTTCTCGAATGAGCTGGTCCCTTGAGTGGTTAGGATGCGAAAGATGAGCTACAACTTTAGGCGGTTCTGGAGGAACCGCGGCATTCTGGCGGTCGGTGAGTCCATTGCTGCTATCGCAACACTAACCACTAGTATTGTCGCGATAGCTACCGGAGAATATATTCTGGGAGCTCTCGGCATGGCGACCACAGTTGGACTCGCAGTAGTCTTGTGGCACATCTGCAACAACACAGTGTTTCAGATTTCGAGATATGAATCAGAAGCAGAAGCAATGGCGGCTGCGCGTGAAGATGACGTTGTACGCTGGTGGCCCAAGTCTAAGGATTAGAACGGTTATACAAGTACCACAACATCGCCGCGAGGGCCGACGCGGTGACGGCATCCGTTCCCCATCCGTCGGCTATGCCTAGCTTTTGCTGCCGCCGCAATCTCCCGTTCCCTTGCGATCCTGGGCGAGGTCGTAGGCGTTTTGCAGCTGCGGCTTGTTGACAAGGGACGAGCGGACTCTTCTCCGGTGTGACCGAGCCGCCGTCCGAGCAGTCTGCCTTTGCACGCCGCGAAGCGGGCCTCACAGATGCCGTAAGTATCGAGCATCCGCAGCCATGCGCTGGTGGTGTTGAAGGAGGGGCCTTCGATTCGAGTGGTCATGTCGCCTGCGACAAATGCCTCGCTCGCGCGGACGATGGCGAGCGTCGTTTTGGCAACTCAGAAGCCAAACAACAGCGGCCAGATCGAGATATGCTGTTTCGAACACGAACAGCGGCGGCCAAGTGCGTTGCTGGCTACCCGTTTCGCCTTTTGGAGGCGACAACAGCCGGTAGGAAAGGGGAATCACCGATGCAGGCCTCACTCAGCAGAACGCATGCCGCCCTCTACGCCCGGGTCTCCTCGGACCGCCAGGATATCGACCTCTCCGTCGCCGCCCAGTTGCGCGCGCTGCGCGACTACGCCGAACGCAACGGCTACCGGGTTGTGCGCGAATACATCGACGAGGCCGAATCGGGCCGGGTCGCCAACCGGCCGCAGTTTCGCAAGATGCTCGACGAAGCCTCACTGCCCGAGTCGCCCTTCCAGGAGATCCTGGTCTGGAAGTTCTCCCGCTTCACGCGCAAGCGCGAGCATGCGGTCGCCTTCAAGTCGATGCTCAGGCGGCGCGGCATTCGCGTCACCTCGATCACCGAGCACGCCGACGACACTCCTACGGGCAAGCTGATGGAGGCGATCATCGAAAGCGTGGACGAGTTCTACTCCGAGAACCTCGCCCAGGAGGTCCGCCGGGGGATGCGCGAGTCGGCTCAGCGCGGCTTCTACCTCGCTTCGCACGCGCCCTTCGGCTACCGCAAGGTGTACGTCGCGGACGGCGGCAAGCAGCGGCCACGTCTGGAACTCGACCCGCCTAAGGACGCCGTGGCGCGGCGCGTCTTCGACATGGCCATACGCGGCATGAGCATCCTTGACATCGTCAAGACACTCAACTCGGAAGGCATTCCCACGGCCAAGGGGGCGCGCTGGCTCAAGACCTCCGTGCACAAGCTCCTCTCCAACGAGGTCTACATGGGCACCCTAGTCTGGGGGCTCAAGGCGACCGACGGATCGGAACCGGTCCGGGTCGAGAACGCGGTCCCGGCCGTCGTGACGATGGAAGAGTTTGAACAAGTCCGCTCGATGCTCGAGGCGCGGGCGCCGGCCAAGTCGAACCCGCGCCGCGCGGCGAGTCCCTATCTGCTCTCCGGCCTGGCGGCCTGCGCGCTCTGCGGCAGGCAGCTGACCGCGGCCGAGGCCAAGGGCGGACGCTACACCTACTACGTCTGCGGCTCCCTGCTCAAGCGCGGCTCTGGCAGCTGCGAGACGCCCCGGCTCAACGCCAAGCGGTTCGAGGCGCTGATCCTCGATCAGCTGCGCGATCACGTGCTGACCGAGAGCAACATCCGCGAACTGGTCAAGATGTTGGACGAGGAGATGGACGGCGCCGCGTATGACGAGCGCCAGCGGCTAAAGACGATCGAAGC
Source organism: Chloroflexota bacterium (assembly GCA_009838735.1). GTDB lineage: Bacteria > Chloroflexota > Dehalococcoidia > Bin125 > Bin125 > Bin125. The sequence goes on along the minus strand of VXQZ01000036.1, from coordinate 79,090 downwards.
GGAGCTGCGCGAGATTCGGCAGATGCTGGACCGCATCTGGCGGGTGATTGAGAAGACCGACCTCGAGGTCGACGACGCCGCGCCGCGGATCCGCGAGCACATGGCGCGCAAGGAGCAACTGGAGACGGCGGCCGAGCAAGCCAAGAACACGCTGGCCGAGCGCCGAGTGCTTTTGGACAACGCAGAAGTCGTCGCTGAGTTCGTCGCCGACATGGCAGAGTTCCTGCGCACCAGCGACATCACCGAGTCAAAGGCGTTCCTGCGAACCTTCATCAAGCGGATTGATGTGAAGCCCGGCCGGGCGGTCATCCGCTACACGATCCCGATGCCCGAAGACAGCCCGATCGGGCGCATGGACGCCGCCGAAGTGGCGCTGGCCGAAGGAGTTCGCAGTTCAGTACGTGATGGTGGACTTGACTGAACAATACCGAGAACCGACTCGGAGTCGATCATTGCACCGTCGCTCGGCATCGGGATGGTGTAGGTCAGGCGGACCCGGTCGGGAGCGATCCTGATCCCATTGACGAAGTTGCGGATCAGGGCCTTGCGCTCGGGGATGCTGCCCGCCTGGAGGAACTCGCGAAAGTCCGACACATAGCGATTGATCTCTGGAGTAGACGGCAACTCGGCCCGTCGCTGTTCGAGCTGCCGCGCGGCGTCTTCGTGCGCGGCGGCGAGCTGGTCTTCCTGCCCGCGCAGTGAGTGAATCCGTGGCGAGAGATCCTGGTAGGTGAGGTCGCTGTTCTCCAGCGCGTCGTAGAGCTTGGCCAGGCGCCGGCGGACATCGGCGAGTTCCGTCTCGACCGACCGCAATTGCGTATCGAGCTCGGCCGCCAGGGCGTCGATCTCCTCGGCCACCATCTGCACCAGTTCGATGATCGTCTGCTCGTTGAGGATCCGCGTCAGCACCTTCTCGGTGACCAGGTCTTCCAGCTTTGGTGCGCTGAGATAGGGCGCTTCGCAGGCGCCCGAGCCCTCGCGGTGCAGGGTGTTGCAGACGTAGTAGGCGAACTGGCCGCCCTTGGCCCCGTGGCCGACGAAACGTTTGCCGCAGCGTCCGCAACGCAAGAGGCCGGAAAGCAGGAACCTGCTGCCTGCCTGACGCGCCGGCTGTACCTTCGGGCTGCGTTCCCTGAGGCCGCGGCCGACAGCGTCGAACAGCTCCCGCGAGACGATCGCCGGCCAGGCGTTCTCGACCCGGACCGGATCGGGGGGCTGTCCGTCCTTGGCGGTCCGTCCCCAGACCGAGGTGCCGGTGTAGGCCTCGTTGGTCAGCAGGTAGTGCAGACGCCGCTTGTACCAGCGCCGGCCGTGGATTGTGAGACCGCGCTCGTTCAGGTCGCGGGCGATCTCCTTGAGGCCGAGGCCGCGCCGCGACATCTCGAAGATCTCCTTGACGATGGGGGCGGTCTGCGGGTCGAGTTTGAGCGTGGGCCGTTCCTTGGCGCCGTCCTGGACCTTGACCCGCTGGTAACCATAAGGAGCCTTCGATGCGAGGAAGAAGCCGCGCGAGGCGGCCTCACGCATGCCCCGAGTCACCTCCTGGGCGAGGTTCTCGGAGTAGAACTCGTCGACCGACTCGATGATCGCCTCCATCAGCTTGCCGGTCGGGGTGTCGTCGGCGTGCTCGGTGATCGAGGTGACGCGGATGCCGCGCCGCCTGAGCATCGACTTGAAGGCGACGGCGTGCTCGCGCTTGCGCGTGAAGCGGGAGAATTTCCAGACCAGGATCTCCTGGAAGGGAGCGTCTGCAGCCCGCGCCTCGTCCAGCATCTTGCGGAACTGCGGGCGGTTGGCGACGCGGCCCGACTCCGCCTCGTCAACGTACTCGCGGACGATCATATAGCCGTTTCGCTCGGCGTAATCGCGCAGCGCGCGGAGCTGCGCGGCGACCGACAGATCGACGTCCTGGCGGTCCGAGGAGACCCTTGCGTAGAGCGCGGCGGGCGTGTTGGTCGTCACGTTATCCATCTTATGTTTCCTCATCACTGCGGCGTTCTCCGGGTCCACATGCGGACCCTGAGTCGAGAAGAGTACGCCGTCTTCCACTGTGATTATCCAGAATAGCCGTTCGCTGTATATCTGGTATGCCACCGCAGTTCCGCTCGCGAACCATCCCCGTTTCACACTCGAAACAATCGGGCAAGCGATTTGCCCGAACCCCTTGCGAGCGCTCCGAACACCCTTGAATCTTCGCTGAGCGGGTTGATAGATTGCCCCGTCATGAACAGAGGTTCCGCAAGGGCGTTCCGAGTTATCGGCCCCGCCGACTCGGAACAGAGGGGAGGAGTCGGTGGAATCGCACGCTGAATTGACAGACGAACAGACGGCGCGACGGCGCGACGGGCTGCGCATTCTGGCCCGGATCATCGCCCGTCATTACGTCGAACAGCCGCCTGGGTGCACGGCTGACGATGAAGTCGAACAGGCGAGGGACCAGGAGCGCCCAAGAGCGCCGAAGAGCAACGATGGACCGATGTCCGCTACGGAGGAGCAATGATGAAACGACGCACAGGATCGCCCCGGGTTCGGCTCAAGCCAGTGCCGTTCTGGGAGCAGATCAACCGGCGCAACATCAGCCAGAACGAGCTGGCCGACCTGGCCGGCATCTCCTCCGGCTACCTCTCCCAGCTGATCAGCGGTCGCAAGAGCCCCTCGCCGGAGGTGCGTCGGCGTCTGCAGGCCGCGCTGAACATAACCCACTTCGATGAGCTGTTCGCCCTGGAGTACGAAGATGACCGAGCGACCGAGCGGCGCTGAGCTGAGACCCGGGGTCGCTCTCTTGCCGGAGGACTTTCCCGCGCGTCTGGCCGCGCTGAAGGAACTGACGGGACTCTCATGGGAAGGTGTAGCGACTGCCCTCGGCGTGGACAGCCGGCAGCTGCACCGTTGGCGCAGGGGCACCGCGCCGAACGGCGAGGCGATGCTCTCATTGGTTCGCCTAGCGACGCAGGTGCCGGGCGGACTGGACGCGCTGCTGGACGAAGACCTGGCGTAGTCGGGCGGGGTAGGTACCGAACCAATGGGACGCCGGCAGCAGCACCACTACCGCACGGAGCCGGCGCGGTTTCCCCAGGACTTTGCCGCCCGCCTCTCCGGGTTCCGCGCCGCCGCCGGACTCTCCTGGCGTGAGCTTGCGCGACTGCTCCGGGTGAGCGTGCGAACGGTGCACCGCTGGCGGAACGGGGCACGACCGGACTCCGGACACCTGCTGTCGCTGCTGGAGCTCGCAACCGAGCGCGGCCTGCTGCACACCCTCGCGCCAACACTAGCGCCGCGTCCTTGGGACACCTACTCCGAATCCGCAACTTCCTGCGCCGGCGCTTCTTCGCCATCATCCGCCGCATCTGACTGCGGCATGCGGAACCCGACGCGGGGTTCGTTGAAGATGTAGCGGGGCTGTTCGACATCCTCGCCCAGCTTGCGGCGCAGCTTGCCCATCATCGTCCGCATCGGCCGCCGGTCGGCGCCGCTGCCTGCGTTCCAGACCCGATCCATCAGCCGCTCGTAGGTGACCAGGCGGCCGGCGTTGGCGGAGAGCTCGGCCAGCATCCGGTACTCCTTCGGCGTCAGGTGCACCTGTTCGCCGGCGAGCGAGACGCGGTGATCCTCGTAGTCGATGCGCAGGTCGCCTGAGACGTAGGGCGGCGGCGGCTCGGAGACCTCGCGGCGGCGCAGGGCCGACTTGACCCGTGCGGTCAGTTCGGTCGTCGAGAACGGCTTGACCATGTAGTCGATGGCGCCCTGCTCGAAGGCCTGGGCGATCAGCTCGTCGCGCCGGTAGGCCGAGAGGAAGATCACGGGCACGTCGCGGATCCGGAGCATCTCGCCCATCAGATCGAGGCCGTCGGTCTCGGGCAGCACCAGGTCCAGCAGGACCAGCTCAGGCCGCTGCTCGGCCAACAACTGGAGCGCCTCCTGCGGATCGCCCGTGAGGATCGGCTCGAAGCCGTCCGCCGCGAGCGCGTCGCGGACGTAGCGCAGCGCCTGCGGATCGTCGTCGACCGCGAGGATCCGGACCCGCTCCTGCTGGTTGGCGCCCGACTCGTCCTCCTCAAGCAGCGGCGACCGCTGCGGCGCGACCAGGCCGGCCGCCTCGACCGTGGGCAGGGTGAAAGTGAACCGCGCGCCCAGTCCCGCGCCGTCGCTCTCGGCCCAGATCCGGCCGCCGTGGGCCTCGACGATGCCCTTGCAGATCGCCAGCCCCAGGCCGGTGTCGCCGCCTTGATCTTCGGACTGCGCGCTGGCGAACTTGCGGAACAGGTTGGGCAGGCTCTCGGCCGGGATGCCCCGGCCGCGGTCGGAGACGAAGACCGCCACGTGCACGTCCTCGCGCACGGCGCTGACCCGGATCACCGAGCCCTCGGGCGAGTTGCGCGCGGCGTTGTTGAGCAGGTTGCCCAGCACCTGGACGATCCTGCGGCGGTCGGCCATGACCAGCGGCAGCTGCGGCTCGATGTCGATCTGCAGCGGGTTGCCGCCGCCGGCGTTGGTGAAGGCGCTGCGGGCGCGGTCGACCAGCACCGCCAGTTCGGCCGGCTCGGGATTGACCGGCAACTCGCCGCTCTCCAGCCGCGCGGCGTCGAGCAGGTCCGAGACCAGGCTGTTCATCTGATCGGCCTGCTCGCGGATGATGCGAAAGAACTGGCGCACCATGGCCGGGTCCATGTCCGCCGCCGCGTCGAGCGCGATCGTGGCCGATCCCGTGATCGAGGTCAGGGGCGCGCGCAGCTCGTGACTGACCATGGCCAGGAACTCGGCCCGCAGCCGCTCCAGCTCCTCGACCGCCGCCATGTCCTGCATGGTCACCACGACCGACTCGACCGCGCCCCCATCAGAGACGATCGGCGTCGCGTTGAGCAGCGCCGTCACGCGGCGCCCGTCGTCCACGCTGAGCACGATTTCCTCGGCCCGCACCGTCTCGCCGATGCCGAGCAGCTCGGTCAACGAGAACTCCTGCATCGAGAACTCGCGACCGTCCGCGCGGCGGAAGATGACCCGCCCGAGCAGCTCCTCGGCCGATTCGTCCGGATCGCGCAGCCGGTCGATGATCCGCGAGACCTCGCGGTTGAAGGACTTGGGCAGGCCCGAGCCGGCATCGAGCACGACCACGCCGACGGGCGAGGTGTCGACCAGCGTCTCCAGGTCGGCCCGGGTCTGCTGTTCCTGCCGGTGGCGGCGGGCGTTGGCGATCACCATCGCGGCCTGCGAGGCGAACATGACCAGCAGCGCCTCGTCCTCGGGCGTGAACTCGCGCTCCTGCTCGTCGTGGGCCAGGTAGATCGTGCCGACCGCGTCGCCCTGGTGGCGGATCGGGGCGACCAGCAGCGAGGCGGCCGGCACCGGGGGTTGGAAGTCGGGCATCCCCAGTTCGCGCATGTACCCGTCGACATCGGAGAGTCGCAGCGGCTCTTCCAGCGTGCTGAGGTATTCGAAGAAGGCCGGACCGCCGGCCATCTCCAGCAGTCCCTGGCGCTCGATGCTGGTCAGGCCGGAGACGATCAGGTCGGACATCCGCCCGATCTCACGGCGCACGGTCATCGCCCCGTAGCGCGCGCCGGTCAGGGCGCGGGCGCTGTCGACCACCTCGCGCAGCACCGCGTCGAAGTCCTCGCTCGCGGAGATGCCCAGGCTGGCCTCGGAGATGCGCAGGCTCGCCTCGCCCATCCGCGCGAGCCGCCGCTCCAGCTCCGCCACCCGCAATCCCAGGTCGCGTTGGTCCTGTGCCTCCATGAATGCCTCCGTCGCCTCACGCAGCCTGTGGCTGATCGGTTTGTTTCGTAAATGACAATCACCTAAACATGATAGCACGATGCCTTGATAGTCACCAGAGAATCACTACACCTGCCATAGCCTCCAGGCGTCATTCGACGACAGGAGGAACTGGTGATCGCCGTGCCCTCACTCGCAACCGTTGGACGCTACCTCGAACACCCGCTTCGAGCCGTCCTCTCGCACGCTCGTTCTATTGGGGGGGGTAGCGGTGTCTCTGCGGCTCATCCTCGCCGTCCGGCTGTTGGGCGCCGCTGGCGCTAATGCCATGCGGGAACGCGGGCTCGTCATATCCGAACCAATGTTGCGGCCTCACGCCAGGAGGGCCGTCGCGATCGCGCTCGTCCTGATCGCCTTGCTGGCCGGATCCCAGCTCGGATCGGGTCCAGCGATCGCTGACGACGGTTACGAGCCCGACGCGCAGCTGATCAGCGACGTGCGCGGCTACGCCCAGGAGACCGAGAAGGGCTACGACCATGTGCTGCGCTGGGTGCGGGTGCTGATGACCCTCGGCGCGCTGGAGGGCGTGACCGCCGCCGAAGCCCAGGGATTCGTGGATCGGGGCTGGGAACGATGGGCGCCGGTGGCCGCCGAACTGCAGGAGCTGGAAGCAGCCTCCGGCGACTACGAACCCGACTCGCAGGTGCTCGCCGATGTGCGCGGCTACGCCCAGGAGACCGAGAAGGGCTACGAGCACGTGCTGCGCTGGATGCGGGTGCTGATCACGTTCGGCGCCCTCGAGGGCGTGACCGTCGCCGAGGCGCGCGGGTACGCCGATCAGGGCTGGGCGCGGTGGATTCCGGTGGCCGCCGAGCTGGCCCTGCTGGCCGCGTCGACCCCCGACGCCGATGCAGAGACAGGGGAGGATGCGCCGGTTGCCCGCTCGGGGCCGGGGGAGGTGGAGGGGCAGGCAGACCAGGTCGTCAAGCTGGTGGGCAACGCCCAACAGACGAAGGCCGACAGCGGCGCCACGCTGGGCAACGACCACGCCCAGCCATTCACCGCCGGCAGCAACAGCGCCGGTTACAAGCTGACCAGGGTGAGGATGGTGCTGGACCGAGTGACGCCTTCGGGCAATCCGCCGGTGCTCAACGTCAGCATCCGCTCGGACGCTTCCGGCAGCCCGGGCGCCAGCCTGGGCACGCTCACGCTGACCACCAACGGCGGCAGCCTGGCGAACGGCTGGAACAACTTCGACGCCGCATCGGACGGCATCAAGCTGGAGGCCGGCGCGACGTACTGGATGGTCATCGACGTGACCACGCAATCCAGCCCGAGCGCCGATATCTTCCAGGCCCGCAGAACGTCGTCGAAGGCTGAGGATGCGAACTCGGCCGACGGCTGGAGCATGGGGGACACCCGGCTCTACAAGGCCCACGACGCCACGACCTGGACCACCCACAGCGACGACGTCCTCCAGTTCTTGATCCGCGGCAGCGCCATCTCGGACGCAACGCCGCCCGCCCTCTCCAGCGCAGAGGTGGACGGCACAACGCTGACCCTGACCTTCGACGAAGCGCTCGACACAGGCTCGGCGCCCGTGGGCAGCGCGTTCAGCGTGGTCGCGTCGACGACCGGGACCATCGCCGGCACCGGCACGGTCACCCTTTCCGGCGCCACGGCGACGGTGACCCTGGCCAGCGCGGTCGCGGCCGGTGAGACGGTGACGGTGAGCTACACCGCGCCGGCGACCAGCATGCTGCGGGACCCGGCCGGCAATAATGTGGCGGGCTTCATCGACCAGGCCGTTGGCAACAACAGCGGGGCCGCTAACGCCAACAGCTCGACGACGACCCTGGTCAGCAACACCGGGCGGAGCGCGAACGCCGGAGTCCAGGATGTAGCACAACATCCGCATGGCTCGGCATTCACCACCGGCGGCAACACGGGCGGCTACACGCTCGGTGAGGTCGACCTGCGGATCACCAATTGGAACGGCAACGCTGCTCACTTCACGGCGCACATCTACTCCACAACCTCCGGGGGTGAACCCGATGCCGAGCTCTACGAACTGACCAACCCGAGCACGCCAGCCAATAACGCCGTCAACACATTCAAAGCCCCGGCGGGCGCGACGCTGAATGCCTCGACCACCTACTCCCTCGTCGTGAAGTCCTCGCCGGGCAACACCGTGCGAATCCCCCGCACAACTAGCGACGACGAGGACAGCGGAGCGGCAAGCGGATGGAGTATCGCCAACAACCGCCACCTGTCGAGCGACGAAGGCAAGAATTGGCAAACCAACACTGCAGTGTTCATGTTCGCCATCAAGGACACGCCGCCGTCGTTCGTCTCGGCGGCGGTGAACGGAGCGACGCTGACCCTGACCTTCGACGAGGCGCTCGACACCGGCTCGGTGCCGGCGGTCAGCGCGTTCAGCGTGAGCGAGACCCAGGCCGCCACGACCCACACCATCGCCGGCACGGGCATGACCGCCATCTCCGGCAAGACGGTGACGGTGACCCTGGCGGCACGGGTGACGACGGGCAGCACGGTGACGGTGAGCTACACCGCGCCGACGACCGGCCCACTCCAGGACGCCGCTGGCAACGACGTGGCGAACTTCACCAACCAGTCGGTGACCAACAACACGCCGCTGGTCGGCAACACCGGGCAGAGCGTGGACGGCGGATTGCAGGTTGCAGTAACGTGGTTTGCCGTGCCATTCCAAACCGGCAGCATCGCGGGCGGCTACACGCTCAGTGAGGTTGGCCTACGGATGAATAGTTGGAACGACAAGGCTGATCACTTCACGGCGCAAATCTACTCCGCAAACAACTCTGGGACTGAACCCGCTTCCAATCCGCTCTACGTTCTGACCAACCCGGCCAAGCCAACCGATGGCGCCGTCAACACATTCAAAGCGCCGGCGGGCGCGACGCTGGATCCCTCGACGGTCTACTTCCTCGTGGTGAAGTCCTCGACGGGCAATGCCGTGCAAGTCTCCCGCACGACCAGCAACGACGAGGACAGCGGAGCGGCGATCGCATGGGTCATCGGCAACGCCCGCGTCCAGTCGGACGACCAGGGCTCCACTTGGACCTCCAATGCTGCTTCAGTGTTAATGTTCGCGATCAGGGCGGAGAGGACCGACAAGACGGTGGTGGACCTCCTGGATTTCGGCGGCGGGTGCACCCAGGACGGCTGTCCGGGCACCCCGACCGGCGGCACCGCCAAACCCGGACCGGTCCACGGCCAGATCACGCTGGACTGGCGGTCCGCCTCCGGCAGCACCCAGACCAGCTGGACGGTCGCCTCAAGAGAATCGGGTACCAATGAGGCCTTCACCGAAGATACTGTCACCGACGCCGATACCGGGACCTATACCTTCATGGACCTGGACGTGTCCAAGACTTACGATGTCCAGGTACAGGGGGTGAACAGAGTCAACAATGTCGACCTGCTTGGCGACTGGGCGCGGGCCGATGGGGTCGCCCCGCTGAACATACCGCCGCCGCCCGACACGACGCCGCCCGGCATCTTGAGCGCAGCGGTGAACCGCACGACGCTGACGGTGACCTTCGACGAAGCCCTCGACGCCGCCTCGGCACCCGCGGGCAGCGCGTTCGTCGTCACCGCGACGCAGGGCGGCACGACGCGGACCATCGCCGGCACCGGCACGGCCACCGTCTCCGACGCCACGGTGACGGTGACGCTGGCCAGCGCGGTCACCGAGGGCGAGACGGTCACGGTGACCTACACCAAACCGGCGACCAGCCCGCTGCGCGACGCCGACCGCAATGAAGTGGGCGACCTGATCGGCTGGCCGGCGACCAACAACACCGACACGACCCCGCCCACCGTCCGATACATCAGAGCGACCGGCACCAGTGTGTGGGTTGCAGTCGACGAGCAGCTGTTCGGTCCTGGCCAGGGCGTGAACCCGCCGGCCGGCAGCTTCACCGTGACCGCCACGCCCACAGGCGGCGACCCCCGGACCATCACCGCCTCGAGCGCCAACCTCTTCGACAGGGACATCCGCGTGGACCTGAGCGCGTCGGTGGCCGCGGGCGAGACGGTCACGGTGACCTACACCAAACCGGCCAGCAACCCGGTCCGGGACCTCGCCGGCAACGAGATGGCGAACTTCACCAATCAGCCTGCCTACAACACCGTCGGCGACACCACGGCGCCCACCGTCTCCAGCGCGGCGGTGAACGAGGCCACGCTGACGGTCACCTTCAACGAGGAGCTGGCCCAGTGGTCGACGCCCCCGGGCAACGCGTTCACCGTGACCGCGACCGCCGGCGGCGCAACCCGGACCATCGCCGGCACCGCCACAGCCGCCGTCTCCGGCACAACCGCGACGGTGACGCTGGCCAGCGCAGTCCACCCCGCCGAGACCGTGACAGTGGCCTACACGAAGCCAAGCACTAGAGCGACGCGGCTCCGCGACCGGGCCCACAACGACGTAGCAGACATCACCAGCCAGTCGGTGACCAACAACACCCCGGCGGACACCACGGCGCCGACGTTCGTCTCGGCGTCGGTGAACGGCACGACGCTGAAGGTCGTCTTCAGCGAGCCGCTGGACGAAAGCCGAGCCGCGACGCCGCGACACCAACCCTTCTTCTACACGGTGGACTCCAACAAAGAGCTTCACGCTGGGAGTCTCACGGGCCTCAAGGGCGATACTGTCACCATCACCCTTCCTGACGATACTGTGCGGCACGGCCACACTGTCCGTGTTCGATACGTGAAGCCCAGCGAGAGCAACGGACCGCTGCGGGACCTCGCCGGCAATCGTGTGGCGACCATCCTCGGCTTCAAGGCCGTCACCAACAACACGCCGCCGGCGTTCAAGTCGGCGGCGGTGGACGGGGCGGCGCTGACCGTGACCTTCGACGGGGGTCTGGACGAGGACTCGGTGCCCGCCGCGTCGGCGTTCACGGTGACGGTGGGCGGCAGCGCGGTGTCGCTGGCGGCCACCAACCCCGTGGCGGTGTCGGGCTCGGATGTGACGCTGACCCTGGCCAACGCAGTCCGCAACGGCGACACGGTGACGGTGGCCTACGCCGCGCCCGGCACCGGCGCGGTGCTCCAGGACGCCGACAACGCCAAGAACCCGGTGCCGGACTTCACCGCCCAGACCGTGACCAACAACACCCCCGCCGAGACCACACCGCCCGCCCTCTCGTATATGCGGGCGGACGGGTCTGCGCTGGAGGTGGTCTGGAATGAGCCACTGGACAGAGATTCGCAGCCGGCGGCCAGCGCGTTCAGCGTGACCACGTCGACGACCGGGGCCATCGCCGTCTCGTCGGTGGATTCCTTTGTCGAGGGCAATAGGGGTCTGGTCATGACCCTGGCCAGCGCGGTCGCCGCCGACGAGACGGTCACGGTGAGCTACACCAAGCCAACCAGCAACCCGGTCCGGGACCCGGCCGGCAACGAGGCGCCGGGCTTCAGCAACGTGGCGGCCTACAACATCACCAGCGACACTACGGCGCCCACCTTCTCCAGCGCGACGGTGAACGCCAAGACGCTGAAGGTGACCCTCAGCGAGGAGCTCGCCTTCTGGTCGACGACGCCGGGCAGCGCGTTCAGTGTAGCGGGGTCGATCAGCGGGACCATCGCCGGCACCGCCACAGCCACAATCTCCGGCAGAACGGCGACGGTGACCCTGGCCAGCGCGGTCGTCGCCGGCGAGACGGTCACGGCGAGCTACACCAAACCGGGCACCAACTCGCTGCGAGACCCCAAAGGCAACGAGGTCGCCACCTTCGCCGCCCAGGCGGTGACCAACAGCAGCCCAGCCGACAACACGGCGCCGACGTTCGATTCGGCGGAGGTGGACGGCAGGACGCTGACGATCACCTTCAGCGAAGCCCTCGACGAGGACTCCGTCCCTTCGCCAGAGGACTTCACGGTCACCGTGTCCCACGATATCCCCAAAGTCGCCGCAGGCGGCGTCGCGATCTCGGGGGACACGGTGACGCTCACGCTGCAGACGCCGACGACGCACAACAGCGTAAGCGTGTACGTGCGTTACACCAGCGTGGAGAGCCGTCCGCTCCAGGACCTCGCCGGCAACGACGTGGCCACCTTCAAGAATCAGCGTGTGGACAACGTCACGCCGACGGCAGGGGCGGGCGTGCTCGTCGATTTCGGGGGAGGATGCGGCGAGGACACATGTCCTGACGCCCCGACCGGCTCCGCCCTGTCCGGGCCGGTGGATGGCCAGATCACGGTGACCTGGACGCCCGCCGCCACGGGCGGCGTCGCGATGAGGTGGTGGGTCGGAATCAGGAAGACCAACCTCTCCGCCGACTTCACCGAAACGACCGTTGCCGGCACGGCGCGCAGCCACACCTTCTCGGGCCTGGAGGCCACGACCTACGACGTCCAGGTCCGGGGGCGCGGCAGCGCGGTCGCAGACGTGGGCGACGCCGCGGTGGCCACCGGCCTCACCCCGTTAGACGACGACCAGATGCCGCCCGGCTTCTCCAGCGCAGCGGTGAACAGGACAACACTGACGGTGACCTTTGACGAGGCGCTGGACACCGGCTCGGCGCCCGCGGGCAGCGCGTTCAGCGTGACCGCGACGCCCTCGGGCGGTTCGGCGCGCACCATCACCGGCACCGGCACGGCCGCCGTCTCCGGGGCGACGGTGACAGTGACCCTCGCCAGCGCGGTCACCGCCGCCGACACGGTGACGGTGGCCTACACCAAGCCAACCAGCAACCCGCTCCAAGACGCCGCCGGCAACCCCGTAGCAAACTTCAGCGACCGGACCGTGACCAACGACACATCAGCGGACACGATGCCGCCCACGCTCTCCTATATGCGGGCGGAAGGGTCTGGGCTGGAGGTGGTCTGGAATGAGCAACTGGTCCTGGCCAGAGCTTCGCGGCCGGCGGCCGCCGCGTTCAGCGTGAACGGGTCGTCGAGCGGGCCCATCGCCGTCTCGTCGGTGGCCACCTCTATCGCGGGCAGCAGGGGTCTGCTCTTGACCCTGGCCAGCGCGGTCACCGCCGGCGAGGCGGTGACGGTGAGCTACACCAAGCCCACCAGCAACCCGATCCAGGATCTCGCCGGCAACGAGGCGGCGGGCTTCAGCAACGAGGCGGCCTACAACATCACCGGCGACACCAAGCCGCCGGCCTTCTCCAGCGCGGCGGTGAACGCCAAGACGCTGACGGTGACCTTCAGCGAGGATCTCGCCTTCTGGCGCGGCTTGGCCGCGGGCAGCGCGTTCAGCGTGACCGCGACGCCCTCGGGCGGTTCGGCGCGCACCATCGCCGGCGCCGCCACGGCCGCCATCTCCGGCGCCGACGTGACGGTGACGCTGGCCAGCGCGGTCGCCGCCGGCGAGACCGTGACAGTGGGCTACACCAAACCGGGCACCAACCCGCTGCGAGACCCCAAAGGCAACGAGGTGGCCACCTTCGCCGCCCAGGCGGTGACCAACAACACCACGGCGCCGCCGTCCGGCGGTCCCGTCGGCGGCGGTCCCGTCGGCGGCGGTGGCGGCGGCGGGCCACGCGTTCCGGATCCCTCCGACGAGGACTTCGACTGGAACGTGGCGCGCGACCTTGAGGCGCTCGACCCGGACAACGGGCAACCGACCGGCATCTGGTCGGACGGCGAGTTGCTCTGGGTGGTCGAGAACGCATCGAGCGGTCCCGACCGGGTCTTCGTCTATCACCTTGCCGACGGCGGACGGCGCAGCGACCTGGAGTTCGAGTTCGAGCGCGGCAACCGCTTCGCGCACGGCATCTGGTCCGACGGCGAGGTCGTCTGGATCGCCGACGCCGGCGAGGACCGGCTCTTGGCCTACGCGCTGGCCACGGGTGAGCGACTCGCCGAGCAGGACCTCGAGCTGGCCGAACGCAACCGCGACCCGCGCGGGATCTGGTCGGACGGCCGGGTCATGTACGTGCTCGACGCGAACCGGGACGCGCTCTTCGCCTACGACCTGGAGTCCGGCGCGCTGCTGGCCGAGCACCGGCTCGATCGTCTCCTCAACCGCAGTCCGCGCGGGATCTGGTCGGACGGAGTCACGATCTGGATCTCCGACGACCGCTCCAAGCGGCTGCTCGCCTACGAGCTGGACGGGGACGAACTGGTCCGCAACGAAGACCTGGAGTTCAGCTTCCGCTCGCTGCACAAGGCGGGCAACGGCGATCCGCGCGGGATCTGGTCGGACGGCGAGGTGGTCTACGTGGCGGACGCCCGCGACGACCGGGTCTACAGCTACAACCTGCCCGATGCGATCGACGCGCGACTCGGCGCGCTGAGCCTCGAGGCGCTCGAACTGCCCGGGTTCTCCCCGCAGCAGCAGCGCTACGAGCTGTCCGTCGACGGGGGCATCTCGCAGACCACGGTCGAGGCCGCGCCGGCTCACGAGGGCGCCGCGGTCGAGATCTCGCCGGTCGATGCGGACGCTGATCCGCAGAACGGTCACCAGGTCGCCCTGGACGAGGAGACCGAGATCGAGATCACGGTGACCTCCGAGGACGGCAGTCGCAGCAGGGTCTACGTGATCGCCATCGCACGCGAGAACCGAGCGCCGGTCGCCGAGCGGATCCCTCCCTTGGAGCTGGTCGTGGGCGGCGAGCCGGTCAGGCTCGTGCTGGGCGAGTACTTCAGCGATCCGGACGGCGATCCGCTGCGGTACATGCTCGGTGAACCAACTGAGGCCGGGGTGGTCAGCTTCAGCGAGATGGACGGCGTGCTCACGCTGACGGCGGTCGGGGCCGGCGAGACGTCGTTCGAACTGAGCGCCTCCGACGGCGAACTGCTGAGCAGTCCGGGGACGCTCGAGGTGACCGTCGAAGCGGCTCCATCCGCTGTTGGCGCGGACCCATCCATTGCTCCCGAGGTCAGGATCGCCGCCCGCCAGGTGTCCGAGGGGCGAGTCGAGCTCGCGCTCCAGGTTCGCTCGGATGACGGCGGCTGGCAGCAGCTGATCCTGCCGCAGCGGCGCTTCCTCTCCGCGACAGCCCTGGTCGATCGCTGGCGCGTCAGCACGGCCATGGAAGTCGGCGCGGATGAGGCGGCCCGGACGCTGCGGATCGGCGGACGCCGCCTGTCCAGTGGCAGCGTCGAGTTCGCTCTGCTGGTGCTGGACGATGCCGGCGCCTGGAGCGCCCGGCTGCTGCCGTTGGCCCGCTTCCTGCCCGCCAACGCCGACCAGGGCCAGTGGCGCTACAGTAGCCCGCTGCGTGCCGAAACGCCGTAGCCGAAGCCGGGGGCGCCTGACTCATCGATGCTGCAGGCGCTACGCGAGGTGGTCAACCACCTCGCGCAGACTGCGTTTCCTGCGGGTGTGTTCCACCTAATCACCAAACAATGCTAGGCGGATAAGCCGATAGTCATAGAACCATCACTGAACAAGTCTTATCCTGCTGTTCGTAGTCCCGTTACCGGAAGGGGAGCTCGCATGGACTCGTCTGACCGAGAGCTGGGTAGCAGGCACGGTGGCAGGGTGCTCTGCCCTCCTCGTCCCGATCCGTCTCCTTGGGCGGGAAGCACCGCAATGACCAGGCGCACACGGACGCTGATCGGCCTCTTCGCGGTGCTCGCCATGCTTGCGGCGGCCGCCTTCACGAGCGGGGACCGCGCCCGGGCCGGCAGCCCCTCCGTGCAGTGCGTTGAGGGCTACTGGGCCCTGGTCGGCAACATGACGGGCTTCGAGGACTGGTGGTCCGGCGTCGGCTGCGACGCGGCGAAGCCCGGCTGGGTCTTCGACTGGGACCACGAGGCGCGCATCCTCTGGGTCTACGACGGCGACCGCGTGGCGACGCCCTACACCGACTCGCCCTCGACGGTGATCCGCACGGAGATCCGCGAGGTCCAGGAGCAGGGCAACAAACGGCCTCCGGTCAACCAGCCGGTCGACCGCGTTGTCTACGAGGCCAACGGGAACAACCGTGCAGTGCTCGGTGACGACGGCAACTGCTACCGGGAGGAGCGATTCCAGGGTCGCTGGCAGCGCTCGGGCTCCTACGGGACGGGGAACGAGCAGTGCCGCCGCGCGAGCTGGAACGCCTACTACCGCTCGCAGGAGCGGGCGCTGGTCCACCCGAACGGCGATTTCCCGCAGTGGAAGCCGCCGTCCTCCGACTTCCCGCCCTACGGGAATCCGCCCGACGCCGATTAGGGCGATCGGTACAGAGCAGCGGCCAACGAGGAGACGAAACGTATGCGCAGCCTGGTTGAGATGAGATTCCGACACGCCGCTCCCGCCGTTGCCGGCGTCCGCGCCGCCCGTCTTCCCGCGCCCTGATCCGTTGAATCGGTAGGCCCGGCCCGTTCGGCGCAAGACCGTGGAGGGCCCAAAAGCGGTCGCGTCCCGCCCAAGCGCAGACGAGCCCGCGGCATCGGCGCTCGATGCCCGTGCGCGCAGTGTGGGCTGCGATGAAGCGGACCCTGAACCACTGAGTAGAAGTATGACGAAACCCGGGAGGTCGACTGATGAGCAAATCGCGAGGCATGACAAAGGCAGAGCTGGCGAGGGCAGTGACCCAGCACAGTAACGTCGCTGCAACGGATGTCGATCGGGTGCTGGAGTCGCTTGCCGAGGTGGTCCTGGCGGAGCTTTCGCCCGAGGGACCCGGCGTGGTCACGCTGGCCGGACTGGTGCGAGCCGAAGTTGCGCCGCTGCCGGAGCGATCGGAACGCGCGGGCCGCAGCCCGGCCACGGGCGAGCCGATCACGATCGCCGCTCGCCCGGCGCGCTCGCGGGGCAAGATCAGGCTGCGTCCGCTGAAGCCGCTGCGCGACGTCCTCTGACCCACCGCGCCCGCCCGGTTGAACCGCCGCCGGGGACCGCTAGCTCATGCAGATCGGCATATGGGAGAAGATGCCCGCGGCCTCGGTCAGAGCAGCCACGCGCCGTCGGTCCCGGTGCTCGGGCGAGGGCACTCGTCGCGCAGTTCACCGCCAGGCCCGTCCAGACTCGGCGTACGCTGGCTGAAGCACCACAGCGATTCAGAATTTTCTCGGGGAAGGAGCGGGGCGTGGTGACCGCACTGACGATTCTGGGCTCGGTCGCCGCCATCGTGGTCGCCGTGATCACGATCTGGAACACCACGACGGTGAGCGCACAACGCCGCAGGATCCATGGCGCCATTCGTTCGCGTCGCGAATGCATAGAGCTGGCCAAGCGAACGGACCGGTTCGCCGCCGAGCCAGCGCTCATCGAGTTCGAGGTACGGTTCGACGAACTCGCTGATGCGTATGAGTCGAAGCAGGTCCCACACGATCTCCGCGTGTTGTGGGCCCAAGTGTTTCAGCTGGCCCGGGAATCTCCTCTCGGGCCACCGTTCCGCTACCGCGCGCTGGAGGTGCATCGGGACATGAACGCGATGACCGTCCGCAAGGGTGTGGCGTCGGTTACCGGTCGAGAGTGGCTAGAGGTGTGTCCGATTCCCCTTGCCCCGCGGTCGGCAATCCATTCGCCGAGTGCTCCGATCCCGGCGATCAAGGACTGAATGCCGACTTCTGATCGCGTCCAGCCACGGGATCACCCGACCTGGAGATTGACTAAATCGTCACTCGCGCCGGAAGCGGCTACACCTCCGAAGGGTCATCCCACTCACCCGCCAACAGCAAGGCGCGGCCCTGCCGGATGCGGCGATCGCCATCTCTGAATGAACGGACCTCGCGACTGCGGGTGAGACTTGCGAAACGCGTGCAGACGCAGGCCCGTGCTTCAAGGGAAGCACATTATCACAGCCATGGCGCATTGCTATCTGGGCGGCGCCGACGCTGAGACTCGGTTGGCATCACAAGCGAACTCTGACAACACGGGTCTGCCCCCGCTGCTAGAGCGGGGCGACCTCCGGCCAGGTCGTTGGCGACAGACAGTACGTGCCTGAGGGATCTGCGTCCCGGGCCCCACTCTGCCTCCGCCTCAAAGCAATAGGTACAAGCTGAGACCCTACAGTCGCGCCGTCGGGAGTAGCATCGGATCCCCGGTGGCGGGAGGAGTCGGAAGTGCCAGAGCCCCGGAGACATCAGATTGACCTGTCGTTCCTTCGCACCTATCTCGAGGAGTTCGCCGCCAACGTCAATCGAGAACGGGATTTCGACCAAGACGAATATGCAACCCTCTGGAGTCGAAGGGACAACTCGCTTCAGCTGTCACACCAGGAGACTTTCGAGTACCGACGGATCCTTAGCCAGTCGAAGGAGAAATTCGCCCCCAACGGGGACATGTCGGAGAAGGCGCTCGATTCGGCATTGAAGGATGCGATCTTCTTGGTTGTCGGTGATCGCGCACCTGACGCGGAAGAACTCAAGGGCCGGATTGAAGAGGCGGTAGTGGAGTTTCGCGACCGCCTACAGGCTGAACCGGAAGAGTTTGAGAGCTGGGTTCCGATTGCAGGCGCAGATCCTGAGAGCCTTCCCGTGTCCCTCGCCTTGATTGACTTCCGTGCGATTGACGATTCCGACATGGATCGACTCAGGAGCATCGTTCGCACAAAGCACACAGCGGACATCCAAGGGAAACTGGACCACATCGAGCGATATCTTGCCTCGGAGTTACTCGGCACGACTGTGGCGATTCACCGAGTACCCGCTCGCGACCAAGACGCCGGTTTGACGCTTGCCGAACGTGCGGTGCTCGAGTCAATCGAATGCCTAAACTTCTTCGCAGAACTGATGCCTTACAACAGAGGCACGTTGTCCATGGCCAGAAATGGTCCACCCACAGGCACCGTTACCAGCCTGACGTTAGCGAGCGAGGGATCGTTCGCAACCGAACCGAAGGCCAAGTTGCCCTGGACCTACTCCTTCGCTCGACACGCTGACTTGACCCCGTCAGCAGCGAAAGCACTTCAGCGGGTCGAGGCGCTCCTAACCAAAGAGCGTCGTACCAAAGTTGAGGACCTGCTGCTCAGAGCAGTTAGGTGGGGCGGTCGCTCTGCGGCGGCCGAAACCCCGGAAGACACCCTCTTGTACTCGATCATTGCCTTGGAATCGCTTCTCCTTCCCAGCGGTTCAGGCGAGCTCTCTTTTCGCCTCTCACGACTCGTAGCGCGAGTCATGGGGAAGGACCAGGACACGCGATTCCAGTTGGCTAAGGATGTCGTACGACTGTACGATCTGAGATCGAAGGTTGTTCATGATGGCCGTATTGAAGTAACCGAAGACGACAAGGATCAAGCCTCTACTATTGCACTCGAAGTAATCGCTCGCATTGTCAATGATCAACAGGTGGCTCAGACCACGAAGCTCAAGGACCTTCAGGACATCTTTGACTATCGAATTGCAGAGTGACTGCAAGCGTGCGCTGCGCGTTGCCCGATTTGATCGAATGACTGGTCGCCCCCGTCGGCCTGCAGTAGAGGACCAGCCTTGCATCCGAGGCTCTGCGTCCGGGTCGTTTTCAGCCTTGAGTGGGGCGTCAGCAATACGTCTCGAATGAAGATCAACATCGACTCCGCGAACTGGAGCGAAGATCGGACAAAGGGTGAGAGCTGCAAGGTATCAAGGACGCCACACAGCTGCGCCTTGAACTCGCTGCTCAGACGACCTTCGCGATCACCTCGGGGCTGTCGTTGGTTGCTGAGTTGACAAGCACCGAGACCTCGTAGGTAGCCATGGCGTCGCTGGCATACGGGACCAACAAACTGCCGAGCACCCCTGAGTCATCGACCCCGGGGTCCAACCAGAACCCCTCCGCGTCCCTGGGCAAGATGACCGGCATCCGGTCGTGGATTGGCTTGAGCAGGTCGTTCGCTTCGGTCGTGATGATGGCGCAGGAGGAGATGCGCTGGCCCTCGGGGTCGGTCCAGACGGACCACAACCCGGCGAAGGCGAACGGCTCTTCCGAGTCAAGGACGATGCGCATCGGCCGCTTGCTGCCGCCCGCCCGCTGCCACTCGTAGAACCCGTCGGCAAGGACCAAGCAGCGCCGGCGCCGGAACGCGGCGCGGAAGGCCGGGCGTTCGGCGACGGTCTCCGCCCGGGCGTTGATCAGCGGCCGGCCGGGCCTCCGCTGCTTGGCCCAATGGGGGATCAGTCCCCAGCGCATCAGGCCGGCTCGCCGTTCGTCTCCGCCGACCACGGCCAGCACCTGTTGGGTGGGCGCGACATTGAAGCGAGGTGCGAGGTGCTTCCAGTCGCCGGCGAACTCGAACCGCCGCGCCAGTTCCTCTGGATCCGCCGTCAGGCTGTATCGGCCGCACATCTCCCGGCCATGATGCACCGCCGAAGCCCTGCGGCGCAATCCCGGCCGCGACGCGCGTCAGCGCCAGTCGTGGGCCGAGGGCATGCGGATGCCCGCCTCGATCACGTCGATCCGCTCGGCCACGATGTTGGTCGTGCCGTCCCAGCGGTCGATCCGGCCCCCGAGCAGGATCAGCTGGTTGGAGAGCGCCCGCCGGGAGCGGGCGAACACGTCGCGCCAGACGATCGACTGCACGTCGCCGGTCTCGTCCTCGATCGTGATGAACACGGTGCCGTCCCGGCCGCGCGGGTGCTGCCGGGCGATTACCCATCCGGCCACCCGAACGCGCTCGCCGTCCTGGCGGTCGTAGACCTGGGCCGCGCTCAGCACTCCCTGGTCCAGGGTGGGGCGGATGAACTCCATCACGTGACCGGAGGGATAGATGCCCAGCGCCCGGTACTCGCCGGCCATCCGCTCGTAGTCCGTGAAATCGGGGAAGTGCGGCGGCGCGTCCGAACCGTGGACCGGGAAGGCCCGCTGGCCGGAGCGCGAGGGGCGAATCGGCAGCCCCGCCTCCCAGAGCGCCCGGCGCCGGTTGGGCGTCACCGCATCGAAGGCGCCCGCTTCGATCAGCGAGCGCGCGGCCTGGGGCTTGAGCCCGGTACGGCGGACCAGTTCGCCTGCATCGGCGTAGGGTCCATGCTGCTCTCGCTCAGCGACGATCAGCCGGGCCGACTCCGGCCCGAGGTCCTTGATCATGCCCAGGCCCAGGCGGGCCGCCTCAGCCTCCGGCTGAGCCCGCACCCCGCTGCGGTTGACGCAGGGGTTGAGGAAGCGCACCCCGAACCTGCGCGCGTCCTGCTTGAGGGTCTCGACCGGATAGAAGCCCATCGGCTGGTTGTTGACGAGTGTGACGAAGAACTCCAGCGGGTGATAGCGCTTGAGCCAGGCCGCCTGGTAGGCCGTGATCGCGAAGGCGTGCGAGTGCGACTCTGGGAACATGTAGTGACCGTTGATCTTGGCGAAGATCGTCTCGGCCGTGTCGTCCGGCACGCCGTTGGCCCGTGCGCCCTCGAGGAAGCGCTCGTGGTGCATCTCGACCAGGTGCTCGTTGTTGGGTCGGGCGAACGCGCGGCGCACCTCGTCCGCCTCGGCCGCCGACATCCCGGCGACGTCCATGATCAGCTGGACCACCTGCTCCTGCCAGACGATCACGCCGTAGCCGCGCTCCAGGGCCCGCTCCTCCAGCGGGTGGTCGTACTCCCACGGGGCGCCGTGCCGGTAGCGGTCGACGAACTGGCTGACCGCGCTGCCCTGTGTGCCCACCCCGGGACGGATCAACGCGACCTGGTAAGCGAGGTCGAGCAGCCGCCGCGACCTGAGCCGCTGACCCATCTTGAGCTGCGCCGGGGACTGCAAGAGGAAGACGCCCTTCGAGCGGCCCGCGTTGATCATGTCGTAGACGCCGTCGTCCTCAGGACTGATCTGGCTCAGGTCGGGCCTGACGCCGGAGCGCTGCTCAATCAGGTCGAGCGCTTCCTCGAGCTGGTCGAGCACGGGCAGCGAGAGCAGGTCGATCTTGGCGAAGTTGGCGTCGGCCACGCTGTCCTTGTTCCAGTCCATGATGTAGCGACCCGCCATCGCGCCGGCCCGCACCGGCACCAGCTCGGGGATCGGCGAGTCCGAGAGGATCATCCCGCCCACGTGCTGACCCAGCCCGCGCGGCGCCCCCATCAGCTGCGGCGCGAGCGCAATCAGGTCGCGCCAGCCGTGCGCCTCGACCTTGTCCCGAAACGCCGGCAACTGCTCCATCTCCTCGCGCAGCCGCGCCCCGTCGTGCGAGTGAATCTGCTTCGACAGGAGCCGCAGATCATCCGGCGGCAGACCCAGCGCCTTGCCCAGGTCCTGGATGATGCCCTTGACCGAGTAGGTCGAGATCGCGCCGGTCAACACCGCGTAGTCGCGGCCGAAGTACTCGTGCACCCGCTCGATCAACTCGTCGCGCAGCCCGCGTGGAAAGTCGAGGTCAATGTCGGGCAAGGACGTCATGTCGTCGGGCAGGAAGCGCTCCAGCGTCAGTTCCCATTTGAGCGGGTCGACGTGGCTGATCCCGATCAGGTAGCCGACCAAGAGCGCCACCGACGATCCGCGACCGCGACCGGGCGGCCGCTTCTCCAAGGGCGTCTCCGGCTCGACCAGGCCGCGTTCCTCCATGATCCGCTGGGCCAGCCGCACGATCTCGCGGTAGAGCAGCAGGAAGCCGGCCAGGCCGTGGCGTTCGATCAGCCGGAACTCCTCGTCCAGCCGCGCTCCGACCTCGGGCGTAACTGAGCCGTAGCGGCGCGAGGCCGCCTCCTCGCAGAGCCGGCGCAGGTAGGTTCCCGGCGTGTAGCCCCGGGGAACGACCGGTTCGGGCAGGGTGTAGCCGAGGTCGGCAGAGAGGTTGAAGCGGCACTGCTCGGCGACCCGCAGTGTGTTCGAGAGCGCCTCCGGAACCTCGGAGAACAGCTCCGCCATCTCCTGGGCGGACTTGAGGTGCAGGTGATGGTTGGGCTGGATCTGCTTGAGCGCCTGGTCGAGCGTGCAGTTGCCTGCAGCCGCGACCAGGGCGTGCTGCAAGCGGTAGCGCTCGGGCGCGTGGTAGTGGACATCGTTGGTGGCCACGAGCGGCGCGCCGGCCGCTCGCGCGAGCGCGGCCAGTTCGTGGTTGCGCCCCGCGTCCTCGCGCAGGAGGTTCTGCACGAGCTCGACATAGACCGAGTCCGCGCCGTACCAGTCGCGGTAGTGCTCCAGCAACTCGCGGGCCGCGACCGCCTCACCCCGCAGCGCCAGGCGCGAGAGCGCGCCATGCCGTCCGCCGGCCAGCAGCACCAGTCCGGCGGCATGCTCCGGCAAATGCGCCGGGTCGAGCCGCGGATTGCGCCGATCAACCTCGTTGGCCAGCGTGAACAGGCGCGAGAGGTTGGCGTAGCCCTCGCGCGACTTGGCCAGCAGGGTCACCCGGGACTCATCGGCCAGGGTCAGTTCCCCGCCCGTGATCGGCTGAATCTCGAGGCTGTCCGCCAGTCGCGCGAACTCGAGCGCGCCGCAGAGGTTGGTGTCCGTCTGGGCCAAGGCAGGCATCCCCAGCGAGCGGGCTCGCGCCAGCAGTTCGTGCCCGTGCGAGGCGCCCAGGCCGAAGGAGTGGAAGCTCTTGGCGTGCAGTTCCACGTAGGCGGAGCCGGACGCGCCCTGGGCCGTCAAGCCGATTGGCGGTACCACTGCTGGTCCTCACCGTCGCGGTAGAGCGTGAGCCGCCGGCCGTCCTCGGCACTTACCCGGTAGTAGCTCCGCTGAATCGGCGCCGGACGCCACCAGAGCTCGAAACACCAGCGGTTCTCGATCCGCGAGACCGCCCGCCACTCGCCACCGATCCGCACCGCGCTCGGCCGCTCACCGGGGTCCTCGCGCACCTCAACCGATGCCGGGGCGGTCACCGGGCGCATACCGCTCCGGGCGGCCGGGTCGATCGGCACCTGCAGCGTGCGCAGCTCCGGTGCCGGATGCCAGGCCGCGGCCTCGACCAGCCGGTGCAGCGCCTGCTTGCCCCCGAATCGCGCCTGCAGTCCGCGTTCGGTCTCCAGCAGGCGCCGTTCGCGGTCAGCGCGCTGGTCGGGGAAGAGCGAGAGCTGGGCGCCCGTCGCGCCGCTCAAGTCGGTGAGCGTGATCGTCATCGCCTCGACCGCGGCCCGCGGGTGCTCCGTCTCCAGCCGCGCCTTGATGATCGCGGCCGCCCGCCGCCAGTCGCCGACCGGCCGGCGGAAATGGAATGCCTTCGTCCAGTCTGGCGCGTCCTCCAGTTGGCAGGTGAGCGTCGCTGTGCCGGCGTAACGGCCCTGCATCCGGGACTGGGCGAAGACGCGGGCCACGAGCGTGTCGACCGCCACGCGCAGCAGTTCCAGCGAGTTCGCCCCGCTGGGCAGCGAGATCGTCTCAGAAACCCGCTCATCGGGCGCGCGCGGACGCAAGAGACACTCGTCGATCCCCGAGGCCAGCTCCCACGCGCGTCGGCCCTCGCGGCCGAAGCGGTCGAGCAGGGCGTCGGGCTCCTGCGCCGCCACGTCGCCCAGTCGCTGCAGCCCGAGCATGCCCAGCTCCTCCAGCAGGTCCGACGGGAGCGGCAGCAGGCCGATAGTGTGCGGCGCGAGGAACCGGGCTGGATCGCCCTCGATCTTGCTCAGGCCGGGCGAGCGGCGGGTACGGGCGGCGACGAAGGCCGAGAACGGATTCGGCCCCACGCCGACGCGCGGCCCGAACGCCGCCGGGATGGCGGCGAGCAGCGCCTCGTGCAGCGGCCCTTCGCCGCCGTGCATCTGGGCGAGTCCGTCCAGGCCGACGTAGGCGATGCCCAACTCCGACCCCTCGACCCGGTCGCTGACCTCGCCGAGCCGGTCCAGCAATCGCTCGAATCCGCGCTCATAGTGCGGCTCGTCCGCCTCCAGGACCATGGCCCGGGGTTCCAGTGCCAGCGCCTGCTCCAGCGTCATGCCCGGCTTGATCGCCGCGGCCGCCGGCAGGCGGTCCGCCACCAGGGGCCGCGAGCCCGAGCGAACGACGATCAAGCCGGGTTGGTCCGCCAGTTCCGGCCGCCGGGCCAGTTCGAGGCAGGCGCGGAAGTGCGCCAGCACTACGCAGCCGATTGAGCGATCGCCGGCCATCTGCTGCTCCGTCCCTAAATCGAACGTACGCGCTATCTTACAAAGCTTTGTCGAGATATCACGTGCTGAGACGAAACATCGAACGGATTTCCACAATCGAGGTGCGCATATGTCAAGGGCCGGTGGGGCGCTCAGCCCCGGTCCGCCCGAAACAACCCGCTTAAACGCAGAAAACACCGCACAGACGCGGTAGGAGGAGGCCATCGTCGTGCTGACGATGACCTCCTCCGGCGTCGCGGGCCGCTCAGCCGCCGGCGGCGACGAGTCCGGCCTCCTGCTCGCGTTCCAGCGCCCAGTCGAACAGCGACGGTCCCGAAGGCGGTGCGTTGCGCCCGCGGGGTTTTGGCTCGTCAGGCTCTTCGGCAAGGAACTCGGCCCAGCTGAAGAGCGTCTGCTGCTCTTCGGACGAGCCGTGGTGTCCGCCGCAGGGAACCAGCTCGACGAGCGGTTGCTCACCGTCCGACGGGAGCGCCGCGACCGGCGTCACCAGTTCGGTTACTGGTCGTTCCCAATCGGCATCGACCAGCAAGTGGTCTGCCTCGGCTGCGACCTGCTGCGCTTGCCGGAAGATGTCCTCGACCTCTCCGTCGTCGGTCTCGCCCGCGACCAGCTTGCGGGCCAGAGCCATCATCAGGTCGTCGCCGGTGTCGCCGTAGGCGGCTAGCCCGTCCTCGGGCAGGTCGCCCTCGACCGCGAGGGACGATTGCAGCTTCTGCGCGACCAGCTTGAGCGCATCGGCCTGCAGCGTCGAGCGGTAGGCCATGAACACTACCTTGACCGGCCGGTGCTGACCGATCCGCCAGGAGCGGCGCGAGGCCTGGCGCATGGTGTAGACCGAGTAGTCGGTCTCGTACCAAATCAGCGTTGGGAACGCGACCAGGTCGAGTCCGGTCTGGACCAACCGGGGGTGGCAGATGAGCACATCGATGCCCTCCTCGACCCGCTTCTGGACCCAGTCCTCGCGTTGCTTCGGTTGGACCCGGTCGGCCTTCATCACCGCTGTCTTGAACCCGTGCCGGGTGAGCAGCGTTTCGAGCCGCCCGGTGATGTCGCGCGTCCCCGTGTGCGTCGCGTAGACCAGCACCCGCCGTCCCGCCAGGCGCTCCTGCGCGACGAGGTCGATCAGCTGCTGCTCCTTGGGGTAGACGCGCTCTGGGTCGAGCGGCGGCAGCTGCACAATGAGGTCGCCCGTATCCGGGTCGAACACCGACTCGCCCCGGGTGCAGCCCTCGGGATAGGCCAAGAGCGCCTGCAGGTAGGTCGAGAGCAGCCGCTGCGAGCCGCGCTCGATCGCGCGCAGCAGCGCCCGCTTGAGGTCGGTGGCGAGGATGCGGTAGGCCGAAGCCTGTGAGAGCCCGTGGATGCCTTCCTCCGTGTCCATGCTCGCGACCTGGATCTGCTCCTCGTAGGGCGGCAGTTCCGAAGCGACATCGGCCAACCGCAGGAACAAGGAGTGTCCTATCAGGTGGAACAGCGCCGCCGGCGCCATCCCCGGCCGCTCCTTCTCCTGCTTGCGGTAACTGCGCCGGCGAGAGACCGAGCCGTCCTCGGTCGGGTCGTCGTCGCGGTCGTGTCGCACGCGCTGTTCGAGGAAGCCGTAGCGCTCGACCCACTTGCGCTCGTCCGAGCGTCCGAACTCCGAGCGAATCTCAGGCGAGAACCGGTAGAGCAAGTGGAACAGCGTGGAAGCGTACCCTCCCATCAGGGTGCCCGAGAGCGCCAGCGACTTGCCGCAGGCGTCGGCGAGGATGCCGGCCGAGAGGCCCTGGGCTGAGCCGCGTGCCTTCATCTCATGCACTTCGTCCACGATCAAGAGGTCGAAGTAGCCGCGCATGTGCTGCTTGACGTAGTCGGCGAGGGGGTACTTGCGCGGCCCCTGTCCGGGCGTCCGCCGCGCCACAAGGCCGGCGTTGTAGCCGCTCGTCTCGGTCTCGACCGGCCGCGCCTCGGCCGTCCACAAGGGCGTCCCGCACTTGGGGCAACTGTGACGCTTCTTGTCCAGCTGCCGGTGCGTCACGGGGACGCCTTCCGCGTCCACGATCTGCGCGGTGCAGTCGGGACAGGCCGGGGTCATGACGAACTCCCCGGTCTCCTCGTCGCGGACGGGCAGGCCGTCCTCGTCCTGCAGCCGGCGCATCCAGTAGGCGGGGCGGAAGCGGTGGCCCAGCTTGGCCCGCGAGTGCGACATGACCACGTACTGCGGCCCTGCGCCCTCCTGGCGGCGCAGTTGCTCCAGGTCGCTGATCGAGTCGGCGATCCCGGTGCGGACCAAGGGGATCGTCTCCTCTATCTCACGCTGCCACTTACCGACCAGGTGCGGCGGGCATAGCACCAGCACCCGCTTGAAGCCAGCCAGCTGGGCGGCGGCGATGGCGATGAACGTCTTGCCCACGCCCATCTCGCCGACCACGGTCGTGCCGCGCTGTTCGGTGAGGCTCAGGGCAGCCCCGCGGATCGCGGTCTCCTGGGCGCCCATCGGTCGGCGCTTGAGTTGGGGCAACGGGCGGTCGTCCGCCTGGGGCCGGTAGCGGGGCGGGTAGCTGTGGACGATTCGCTTGGTGATCGCCTCGCGGTAGGTGTCGATAAACTCGGACAGGTTCATGGTTGGGGCTCCTCCTCGATGTGGGCCCGCGCCGCGTGGACGCAGTCGGCCAGTCGTTCGTACTCGTCGCGGTTGAGACCGCAGCGGCACCACCAGCTGAAGGTGCTGCCCGCGGTCCGCTCGCCGTGTTCGTCGATGGCGACGAGCTCCTCGAAGAAGATCTCGCAGCCGTGCTTGATGCTCCACTCAGTCATGCGGGGTTACTCCTCGATGTGACGCCAGGCGTCTCGGACGCAGTCGGCCAGGTCTTCGTACTCGTCGTGGTCGCGTCCGCAACTGGCGCACCAGTAGCGGAAGGTGGGTTCGGCGGCGTCTTGGCCGTGCTCGTCGATCGGCGTGATCCGGTCGAAGTAGATGTGGCAGCCTTCGCGGTTCAGCCAGGGGTTCATGGGTAGGGTTCCGTTCCGGCCCGACCCGCACTGCGCATGGCCGGCGGGTCGGGCGGATGAATGGGCGGTCGATGGTTTAGGCCGTGAGCGCGAGCGTCAGCTGCCGCTCCGGGGCGAGCTCGCTGAGCCGCTCGGTCAAGAGCCGAGCGATATCTCGGTCGGCGAAGTCGTCCAGGTCGAGCCAGCCCAACTCGAACAGCTCATTGACGACTTGGCCGATCGTGACGGTGGCGTCGAAGTCGTACGAGGCCGGTCTCTGTTCAGGCATCGGTCAGCCAGACCAGGTCGCTGGGCTGCCAGGCGACCAGCTCGACCCGGTCGTCGGGCCGCCAACGCTCGACGTAGCGGCCGTCGGGAGCCGTGCTCTCGGCCAGCACCTGCTGCTCGACCGAGATGCGGTTGACGGACGTTTGGTCGAACATCGGATACTCGCGCTCGCGGTTTGCGCGGGCCTCCTGGCGAGCGCAGGCCGCGCACTGGTTAAGCGGCAGGGCGAGGGCGTCGGGCGTATAGGTCTGGTCTTCGACCTCGTAGGTCTCGCGGCAGAAGCCGCACTGGGTAGTCTGGGTCATGTCAGGTCTCCGTATCTGACTAGAGCGGGCGAGGGGTGTGTGCCCTCGCCCGCTCGCTTGGTTCGGTGGGTGGCCGGTTCGTCTAGCGTTGGTGGTCCTCGATCCGGTCGGAACTCTTCGGCGTGTGCTCGGTCATGAAGCCGCAGCCGTCGCAGGGAGCGCGGACAACTTCCGTCTCGTGGTAGCGGTAGTCGAAGTACTCCGCGGTCGACGTGTGCCCGCAGCGGTCGCAGGCGTAGTGGACTCTGAGTCGGGGCAAGGTGGTCTCCTGTTCGTACCCGCGCGTGTGCGGGCGGATGGCTAGAACTCGCGGTGCTCGCGCGGGTGTGCGCAGGCGTGGCCCATGGCGTCCTCGACCAGCGAGGTCAGCTGCTCGTGGGTCGGGCGCGCCGGAAGATAGAAGTGGTGATCGCACTCCTCGTCGCCGGAGGGCGCAATCGCTCCGGTCTCGTCCTCGCCGTAGGCGGGCCAGGGGCAGCCGATCGGCGGCAAGCCCCTCAAGGCCTCGATGTAGGCGGCGACGGTGATCACCTCGAACGAACGCGGGCGCCGCTCGGCCTCGGCCTCCTGCTGCGCCGCGAAGGTGAGCAGCAGGCTCTGCGCGCAGTCCGTGCAGAGCGGGGTCGCCGTGGTCTCGGTCTCGTCGACGAGGACGTAGAGGACGGGACCGGCGTAGGCCTCGTCCCGGTGGTGCTCGCAGTGCCAGTCCGTGTAAGGCTGGTAGTCGGGTCGGCTGGTGGTCTCGGTGGTCATGGGTTCCTTTCGGGTGTGTCTCAGTGGCGGTGGGCCGCCGGGTTGTGGTGGCAGGTGGTTGGGCGAGCGGTCCTCGCCCGGGCTCGGCCGGCTAGGCCTCGATCCGTTCGATCCGGCCCGAGTCGAGGTCGAGCGTGACCACGCTGGTGCGCAGCTGCTCGCGGTAGACGTCGTGCGTCTCGCCCTCCTCGACCAGGACCATCTCCTTCTTGGTCTGGCCCTTGACCAGCACGCGTGACTCCTGCGTCTCCAGTTCGAGGTTGTCGAGGAAGCCGGCCGCGACCAGCATCGCCAGGTGCCCCTTGCGCAGCGGCATCAGCGGCCGCGCGGTCGCGTCGGTCGGCGGCCAGAACGCTTCGGTGATCTCGTCCTGGGTCCAGAGGCCGCGCGTGCCCGCCTCGGCGACCGCCTTGCTGAAGTCGATCACCCGAGTCGTGAACATCACCGGGCCGGGCGGCGACATGCCCACGTCGTACTCGGGCGTGAGGTCACGGCCCAGCGGCGCGAGGTCGTCGACGCTCGCGATCAGCTCTTGCATCGCGCGCGCGTCAGGCCGCGGCTGCGGCTTGCGCACGCCGATGACGACGACCTGGTCGAACTGCTCGACCTCCGGCTCGGGGAAGGCCCAGGCCCGGACGCGCCGGTAGTTGGTGGTCAGGAAGCGGGCCGAGGTCGGGACCTGGTTGAGCGGGATGATGTAGACCAGCACCCCGTCCGGCTCCAGATACCTCGAACAGTGCGTGAGGAACGCCTGCTCGACCCGCTTGTCTTCCCGGTCCCAGTCGTAGGGCGGGTTGAGCCAGAGCAGGTTGAACGTGCGGTTGGCGATCGAGCAGCGGAAAAGGTCGCTCGAGAGCGAGTGGTCGAGCCGTTCGGCCGCCTCTTGCGCGCGTTCGGCGTGGAGTTCGACTCCGTAGGTCTCGACCGTCACGTGGCGGTTCAGCGAGTCCGCCAGCTGCCTGAGCGCGTCGCCCGGGCCGCAGCAGGGGTCCAGCAGCCTGACGATGTCGTTCCGGTTGCGGCCGTAGCGAATGGGCGCGAACAGCAGCGAGCGGACGTGGTCGACCACGCGCGGCGGGGTCGGATAGTATCCCCCCTTCAGTTGGCCTCCGAGTCTCATGGGTGGTCCTTTCGTTGGTCGTCGGCCTCAACGAGGCCGACCAAGTGGTCTTCGAGGTCTTCCGCGATCTGGGCGATCTGCCAGTCGGACTGCGGCCGCTGGAGCCACCAGCGGGCCGTCTCGTCCAGGCCCTGGCGGACCGTGACGATGATCTCGTCGCTCCATCGATCCTGGTCGGTCGAGGCCTCGTCCCCGGCTGCGAGTTCGACTTGATCGCAGCTGGCTTCAGCCTTGGTCATCGATCGGCCTCCAGGTCTCTGAACGCCTGGATCAGCGCTTGCGCCCGCTCCACATCGGTGTTCGCGAGCGTGATCGCGGCGCTGACGGTGTCGTCCTCTTCCGGTAGGAAGGCGAAGACGACGGCCTGGTCGTTGGCTCGGTCGTAGTAGGCCGCGATGTCGTTTCCGGTTGCGAGCTCAACCTGCTCGAAACCCTTGTCCGGGACGTTCATCCGCCTGCTCCCCCGTACTGCTCAAGCAGGTTGAGCAGGTGGTCGTGCAGGTCCTCGTGAACCTCGCCGTCGATGTAGGCGGCGTCTTCCTCCAGGTCGAGGTTGTAGATCGCCGTGATCTCTTCGCCCGTGATCTCGTCTTCTCCGGCCCGGGTCTCGACCGTGACCGTGACGTAGCGGTGGCTCATGCCGCGGCTCCGTTCAGCTGGCGCGGCAACCGGAGCGCGCCGTACCGGACGGCGGCCGAGAGCTCGCTCTCCAGCTGCTGCGACTCGTGGTGGCAGTACCAGGCGTGCAGGCCCGCCGACTTGAGCGGCCGGATGGCCTCCCAGTCCAGTCCCTGTTCCCACAACCATCCGGCCCAGCTGCGGTGGATCGGCAGCTCGGTGCGCTGGTTGAGGAAGCGCAGGTGCAGCGCCGGCGCCTCTGAAGCGTCCGGGGTCAGGAGCAGGAAGGCCTCGCGCTCAAAGGAGAGCTCCGCCATCTGCGTGTAGACCATGGCGTGCCAGGCGCCTGCTTGCGGGAGCCGCGCGATTTTGGTCTTCCAGGTGCCGATGCTGGCCTCGGGGATCTGGCAACGTTCGTAGCCGCCCTCGTGCAGCTCGTCCACGGCCCCCTTGATCAGGAAGGCGGGCGAGGGCGGCGAGTTGAGCAATGCCGCCCAGATCGCCTTGAGCGAGGTCTGGGCGCCGACCATCGAACAGAACCAGAGCTGGTTCTGCTCGGGGTCGGAGGCGAAGGCGTCACAGGTGGCGGAGAAACCGCCTGCGGTGATCGTGTAGACCGGTCCGGTGTTTTCGTCTTCAGAGGAAGACGTGGTTGGGGTGTCGAGCATTGCTCGTCCTTTCGATGGATGGGTGTGTGGGTGAGCCGGGTCAGGCGAGGCCCTGCTGCTTGATCGAGACCCAGCCGTCGGAACCGATTACGACGTGGTCGAGCAGCTCGATGCCGAGGAGATTGCCGACCTCGGTCAGGTCCTTGGTCAGCTTGATGTCGTCGCGGCTCGGTTCCGGATCCCCGCTGGGATGGCAGTGGACCACGACGATGTGCGGGGCCGACTCGATCACGGCGGGCCGGAAGACCTCGGCCGGCCGAACCAGCGCCGCATAGGCATTGCCCTGGTAAATCGTGCGCTGGCCGACGACCCGGTTCTTTCTATCCAGGAGCAGCACCCGTACCTGCTCCTGGGCCAGGCTGCTCATCTCATCGCCCAGCAGATCGACGACCGATTCGGGCCGGTAGATGATGGGCATGTCCTGGGGGCGCTCGGGCCGGGTCTCGACCTCGTAGCGGATCGCAAGTTCGCCCAGCACGTGCAGGTTCTGGCGCAGCGCGTCGAGCAGCGCCTGCCGTTCGGGATCGGAAGTGGACGGGATCAGGGGAAGCTGGCGCGCGGAGGTCATTCGGAGGTCCTTTCTGTGTGAACGCGAAGCGGGGCCGCGTCCCACGAGGGAGCACGGCCCCGCCTGCCCCACACCTGATGCGGGGTGGTGCGCCTTGTTCGAGGCGTCGATGAACGATGGAGGGTTAGAAGGGCTGGTTGCCGTCGTTGCCGGAACTGCGACCGTTGCCGTTGCCCGAGCCGAGGAAGATCACCTCGGAGGCGTGGATCTCGATCTGGCTGCGGCGCTCGCCGCCGTCGGTCTCCCAGCTGTGCTGCTGCAGCCGTCCGGCGACGTAGACCCGCTCGCCTTTGCGGACGTACTCGGCCACGGCTTCGGCCTGCTTGGCCCAGCAGACGACCGTGTGCCAGTCGGTCTCGTCGTTCCCGTTCTCGCGGCGTCTGTCGGTCGCCAGCCGCAGCTGGGCGACGGCGGTACCGCCATGGGTGTGGCGCAGTTCGGGGTCGCTGCCGACCCGGCCCAAGAGTTCGACTCGGTTGATCGTGCGTGACATGGGTGGTGCTCCTTTCAAGAGCGGTGCATGGCGCCGAGTGCCGGCGCCGGTGAATCGAGGCGGGCCCGCGTCCCCTGCAGGAGCGCGGGCCTGAGATGCGCCTCCGATGAGGCGTCGATGAACGATGGAGGAGTTAGAAGGGCTGGTCGCCGTCGCCCGAGGCGCTACGGCTGTTGCCGTTCCCGTTGCCGGAGCCGAGGAAGATCACCTCGTGGGCGTGGATCTCCATCCGGCTGCGGCGCTCGCCGCCGTCGGTCTCCCAGCTCTGTTGCTGGAGGCGGCCCGAGACGTAGACGCGCTCGCCCGTGCGGACGTACTCGGCCACGGCCTCAGCCTGCTTGGCCCAGCAGACGACCGTGTGCCAGTCGGTCTCGTCGTTCCCGTTCTCGCGGCGGCGGTCGGTCGCCAGCCGCAGTTGGACGACGGCGGTGCCGTTCTGGGTGCGGCGCAGCTCGGGGTCGGCGCCGACCCGGCCCAACAGTTCGACTCGGTTGATGGTGCGTGACATTGGTGGTGCTCCTTTCTGAAGAGCGTGTGTCGGCGCGGAACTCCCGCGCCCGTTAAACGAGGCGGGCCCGCGTCCCGATTGGGAGCGCGGACCCGTTGTGCGCCCGGCTGAGCGGGCGTCGATTCGGTGGGTTGGCGGGTCAGCTGACCCGGAGGTACTCCGAGACCTGCTCGGTCACGATCTCGGCTCGCTGTTCGGGTTCGAGCAGCGCGTTGAGCCGTGTGTGGTCGACCGAGTAGCGGCGGCTCTGGACCATGCCGACCGTGCGCGTCTTGGCCGAACCGTCCAGCCTGGCTTTCTCCACTCCTCTCCGTTGGAGCCAGTGTTGAAGCGTCTTCAGCGCGCCGCGCTTGTCGGCTTCGAGGGACTTGATCCGCCCCTGGGCCTGCTCGTACTCGCGCAGCGCCGCTCGCGCCGTCTCGTCCGAGACCGGCTCGTGCAGTTCGGCGTCGTCCTCGGCCTCTCCCGCCCCGCCGGGTTGGCAGAGGTTGAGGTACGGGCAGCGCTGGCACTGCCAATCAGAGGCCGTGAAGTCGCGCTCGGGCAGCGTCACCGGGTCGGATCCGTGCAGCGCGTGGTGCTCGGCCAGCCCCTCCAGGCGTTCCGAGGCGTTGCGCCAGGCGCGTTCGGCCCGTTTGGCCGGGATCACTTCGTGATCCCACGTGCGCGAGCCGGTGTCGAGCGTGGCGATCACCACGTCACGGCACTCGCCGTAGAGACCCAGCGAGTAACAGGCTGCCTGGGCCACCGACTCGGGGTGGCTGCGTTCGCCGCCCAGCGTCTGCCAGCGCTTGAACGCCTCCGGTCCGCGGGTCTTGACCTCGATCACAATCTCGTCGGTCTCGTGGGTCGTGGCTTCCTCGCCGAACAGGAACTGTTCGACGGCGGCCGCGGCGCCGCCCTTCGTGGGCGGCCGGCCGGTGGCGTCGGGATGACCCGTGACGGTCAACCCCGGCGCCGCCTCGACCGTGACGGACATCGGTTCGTCGCGGTCGGCGGGCGTGACGCTCCAGCCGGCGCGGCGCATGGCGCGGACGACGACCGGCTCGAGCGCATTGCCCGCTTCCAGCAAGGTCAGTGACTCCGGCGGGGTGGGGTTGGTGACCGGCTGCTCTGTCGCCGTGTACCAGAGCGCGCGCCGGCACTGGCCCAGGGCCGAAGCGCGGATGTCGAGCCCGCCCGCGGTGAAGCGGGCTGCGGGGCGGTTGAATGCCTCACGCGACGCGTCTGCGGTGGTGGTCATGTCGACTCCTTTCAGGGGTCCAGTAAGCGAGAGCGGGGCGGCTCAGCTTTGTCCCGCCTGGCGTCGCTGTTCGAGCTTGTCGGCGGCCGAGGCGATCAGCGGGTTGAGCTCGGCCGGGCCGAGCTCGTCCAGCGTCTTTCCCGTCTTGGCCTGGACGGTCGAACGGACCTGGTCCTCGGTGAATCCTTGTTCCCCGCTCAGCTCGATCAGCTGGGCGCGCAGATTGCGGGCGTCGCGTTCGTCGTCCGATGCCGGCGCAGCCGGTTGCACGACACGGCGCCGGGACTGCTGGGCGGCGTTGCGCTCAGTTGCCGGTTGCGGGCGAGCTTGGGGAGGCGGTTCGGAACCGCTGTTGCTCCGCGTGCCGGTCGGCGAATCGCCGTAGAGGCCGTTGCCGAAGCGGTCGCCGAAGCTGCGCAGGGCGCGCTTGAGCGCGTCCGTGACGCATCCCTTGTAGGCAGTTTCGTGACCTTCCGGCGTCTCGTCCGTGACCGGCTGGAAGCCGACATCGGTGCGCGCCGGCGCGCCGGGCACGGTGACCTTGACGACTGCCGAGTAGGCGGCCGTGCTCGTCACTTCGCCGGTGCGGGAATCGGCCTGCTCGATCCGGCGCAGCGTCACGTCGCCGATCAGCTCGTACCCCCACGAGCCGAATCCAAAGATCTTGTTGGCCTGGTCGATTGCGGTGTGGCCCTCGATGTAGTCGAACTTCCTACCGCCGCGTCCCTTGCGCTGCGATACCAGCTGCGGGTCGAGCGGTTGCGCTAGCGCCTCGGTCACCCGCGGCGCGAGCGCGTCCCAGTGCAGCGCCTCCGGCGCGGTCGGGGCCGGGTTGCGATCGACGCTGGTCGGCTGGTTGGGCTGCACTCGCGAGCCCCCCGATCGAGTCGGGGGCAGGCTGTTCCCGTTGCCATTCCGACGGGCCGCCGTCGCGGTCCCGTTTCCGTTGCTGTTCCTGTGACTGCCGTTGTTCATCTCCTGCTCCTGTTCAGGTGTTGGGTCTGGGTGATTGCGACTGCTGAGTTCAGCAGCCGTGAGCCGTGCGCACGCACGGTCTGGCAGAGGCCATAGGCAGGCCCTCCATTCGTTGGCCGGTGGTTGATGGCTTGCGGCGGCGAACACGCCGCCGAGTTGGATTGACTAGCGAGCCGCTCGGGCTGCCCGGTGCAGCGCGTCGAGGAAGGTCGAGCGGCCATCCGGGCGAGCGCCCAGGTCGGCGACATCGGCCACGCCTGGGGGCAGGGTCACGACGCGGGTGCGGTGCGGACCGAGCCGAGCGCTGAGCTGTTGGGCGGCTTCGCGGCCCGCCTGGTCGGCGTCGAAGGCGAGGAAGACGCGCGGCTGTCCCTGTAGGGAGGACGCCAGCTTGTCCATCCCCTGTGTCCCCAGCGCGGCCACGGCGGGCAGGCCCCAGGCGCTCAATGCGAGCCAGTCGAACAGCCCTTCGGCGACCACGATCCAGGGCGTGTGAGCGGGCAGCCGCGCGAGTCCGAGCATGGGCTTGGAACCGGGTAGCGCCTGGAACCGCGGCAGAAGCCGGGGCCAGACGGCGCGGCCGGCGAGCCAGTGGACCCGGTTCCCAACCAGTTCGGGCACGACGATCATCCCGCGGAAGCGCTCGCGGCCGTCGCAGCCCAGGCCGCTATCGAGGATCCGCCGGTCGTCGAAGCCCGCCTGCACGAGCCAATCGCGCAGGCCGCGACCACTGGCGTAGCCCAGTCCCAGGCGTTGGACGGCCTCGGAATCGATCCCGCGCGAAGCGAGATAGGCCTGGGCATCTTCGCTGAGCCAAAGCTGTCGCTGGTAGCAGCGCATCGCCGCGGTCAACAGGGCCGGGTCCCTGGTGATCGGCACTGCTTGAGGTGCAGGTGTCTGACCGGCCGTTCCAGCGGGCAGTGGGGTCGGCGGAGCGGTCTCCAACCGCCGGATCGCCTCGGGCAGGTCGACGCCGTCCGTGCGCTGGATGAAGTCCAGCACATCGCCGCCCAGCCCGCAGCCGAAGCAATAGAACTTCTGCGTGTCGGCGTAGACGGTGAAGCTCCCTTCCCGTTCCTCGTGGAAGGGACAGAGGCCCTGGCGGACGCGGCCCCGGCCGCGCAGTTCGACGCCGGCCGCCTCGACCACATCGCCCAGCGGATGGCGTCGCTTGAGCGCGACGATGTCGACCCTGGAGGGGGCGGCGTTCACGGCGCAGCACCCTTCACCAGAGGTCTGAGCCCCCTGAGGCTGCGCTGTGACACAACTTTGCCCGGCCGCCAGCGCATGCCCAGGACGGCTCGGACTTCGAGGGTGCCGTCGTCGCCATGGACGTCAGCGGTGAGCACCGCGGCACGGCCGGTGCCGGGACGGTAGACGAGCGCGTCGTGCTCACCGAACCGTCGCCGGGCCAGGTCGAGGAATTCGGCGTAGGCCCAACGTCGCTCGCCGTCCGTCGCCTCCGCCAGGTCAAGCTCGGCGAAGACCGTGAGCGCCCGGTCGAGGTCGCCGGACTGTCTCAGGCGGCGCGCCTCGTGAATGCTCCGCGCCGGGGATGTGATCGTCTGGACCGTCTCGTCCAGTCCGAAGATGGCGTCGATGATCCGGTCGACCATCTCCTCCAGCGTCGGCTGCTTCCTCACGCGAGCAGACACGTTGGTGATGGCGGCGGTGGCGGTGGCGGTGGTGGCTGTTGCAGTCATGGTTGTCTCCTTTCTGGGAGTCCGTGTGGATATGCGACCACGCGTGAATGGGGGTGGTTCTCGATGCCATCAGGCAACGAAGAAGGGCCGCCTCCTGAGAGACGGCCCCTGAGTTGGGTTCGACGAAGTCGTAAGGGCTCAGCGTGGTCGGCGTCCCCTCGCGGCCGTCGCAGCGCGGCGACTGCTGACCAGGGCGCGATGCCCGAGCCAACCGATCCAGCCGTATCCGAGGGCGCTGAGCGCCGCGATCTCGAACTCGGCACCGAGGATGAACGGAGCCATCAGGAACAGGCCGATGAACGGTAGTAGCGCGACCCGCCAGGAGCGGCCGCCTGTCCCCTCGGCGCCGGTCCCGCCCGTGTCGTCAGCCGGTGATTGCGGCGACGACGAAGGAGCGGTCCAGCGCTCGGTGCTAGCCGTGCCGTAGGCCGACCAGATCGACTCTCCGCTCAGCCACTCCAATGAGCGAATGATCCGCTCTCGCGAGCAGTTGACCGACTGCATGCCTTGTGCTGCCGCACGGTGACAGCGGACGTCGATCCCATCGCCGTCCGGACGCTGACGGAAGGCCATGAGGTCCTGCTCTTGCTCAGTGCCGTGACAGAAGGCGGCGGTCCAGAACCAGCCGCGCTCGAATCGGACCCGCTGTCTGGGTGCGACCAGCTCGGCGATCCGGGCGGCCGAGGGACCGACGTAGGGGCTCCTCTCTGCAGCGTGTGCGGTGTGGGTCGCGTTCGTCGTGGTTGCGTTCGCGTTGACGTGTTCCATCGGGAACTCCTTTCGTGTTCCGGTTCTGTTGCTGTGGTTGGCGTCTTGGATGAGATGGCGACTCGCGCCAGCATCCGGGGCGCAGGTCTTCGCGGTTGGAATCTGACACTGGGTGATGAACGCACTCCTTCGGTTGCCCGCCGATGTGTTGGATGGATGCTCGGAACAGCGGGGGTCGGAGGTGCGGAGGAGATGGGGAGCGGACACGAAGCGACCGAACTGCGCGCATCGTGAGTGCGTGCGGTCCGGTCAGTTGTCCAATCCGTGGTCGGGAGGTCTTGCGACATCGCCGCCCGTGTCGGTTCCGCGTTCTGAACTGGGTCTCAGGAGAGCAAGGCTCTATCGCTGAGCAACCAGTTCGCGCTGCGGGGAGCGCTTGTCCCTCTGTGAGTCCGACCGCGAGGAGAGCAAGGCTCAATCGCACTGGTCGGATTCGGGCCGGGGACGGACCCTCCAGCGTTTCTGAACGGGAAATGCTGGACAAAGCCTGAAACCACCTCCAGTACTACGCCGCCCACCAGCGCTTGACAACGGGGGGAGGGGTGTCATCAAGAGATCACTTGCCCCAGTGGGACTGCGACGTAGCTGCAATGTGGTTGTGGCTTATCGTCCCCGCCAGCCCAGGGTGACCAGTCGAAGCAGCCAGCGCTTGACCCGCGCCCGTCGCCGCTCGCGCCGGAGCCGCTCCAGCGTGCGCCGCCGAAGCCGCAGTTCGCTGTGCCGGCGAATCCCGTCCCAGGGGTAGTCGGAGGGCGGCAAGGTCAGCACGTGTGCGTCGATTAGCTCGATCTCCAGCTCCGTCATCCGCAGCTCCGACCTGAGCTTGCTCCAGTCGTCAGCGGAATCGAGGTGTGCGAGGTACGCCCCTCGCCGCTCCCGCCACTCGGTGATCAGGGGCATCGCTGTGCCGTAGACCGCATGCTCCCCGGGCTCCGCCTCCTCCGTGACCAGCTGTGGATAACGTCGGTCTAGCGCAGTCCGGGTGGTGCGCATGGGGTCAGGGCTGTCCCCTCTTCCCTCTGTTGTCCTCTGCCCCACCCCGCCACTACTGTGCTGCTCTAGCTCGTCCACCCGCCTCTTGAGCGCCACGTTCTCAGCAACGAGCTCTGCCATCTCTTGCCGCAATCTGTCCAGTGACTCGCGCGTCCCGCGTTCCAGCCCGTCGAAGCGGCTGGTGAGTCCTGTCATCTCGAGTGCCAGCTGTTGGGGGGAAGGGCCGTCGCTCAGGCTGTCCTCGACGTGGCGTTCCAACTCCTTCTGCAGCTGCGGGGTCACATGCCGGTTCGACTCCGCCCGCCTCAGTGTCCGCTCGTTGACCCCCAGCAACGCCGCCGTCCCCTCCCGCCCGTGCGCATCCAGGAGGTCCTGTAGGAGGCCCCACATCCGCCCCGCCCCTGCCTGGGGCTCGCCGCCCGTCACCTCAGGGCCGTCGACCTCGCCGTTCATCGCTGTATCACCCCTACCGAGAACTGTCCAAGCACTGCGGAACCAGCCCGCGCAGAAACTGCTTGCCGGATCACGCCAACTCTGGACCGACCGCCCCGAAAAACACTGGAGATCATCACTCGTTGGTCAGCTGTCCAGAACTCCAATCTCCTGTACACGGGTAGCACCCCGAATCCTGGACAACTTCTGGACAGTCAGCTTCTTCCTGGGTGATTATTGCACGGACATTCTGGGTATGCTCGGCACCGACGCCCGTTTCGCCAAGACCGCGAGAGATCGTCTTGAACACTGTTGAGTGCGACCTGTTGGAGCAGCTCGCGGCGATGCCGCTGCTCGACCGGGTCGAGCTGGCGGCCGTCGCGGGCCGTTCCCCCAGCGCCGTCTACAAGGGGATTGACTCCCTGGCGGGGGAGCGTCTGGTCGCCAGCCTGCCGCACGCCACCGAGCAGATCGCTCCCACGCAGCGGTTCAGGCTCACGGCGAGCGGCCTCCATCGGCTCGCCGAACTGAGCGCGACGACGACACCGGCGCTGCTGCGGGAGCACCCTGCCTCGGAGGAGTGGCTGCGGCTCTTGATGCGCCGGCTGGACGGGGTCGCGGTGATCTACCGGCTGACCGCGGCGCTCTGCGAGGAGTGGTTTCCGATCCGCTTTCGCTGGTATCGCTCGGGGCCGGCGGATGCGGCGATCGCCCTGCCGGACGGCCGCACCCTGGCGATCGTCCGCTGCGGCCGCACTGCCGACCGGACGGCGTTCGCCCGCCGCATCGGTCGGCTGCGCGACGGTCCTGCGTTCTCGGCCGCCCTGCTCGTGATGCCGGACGAGGTCCGTCTGGGCCACGCTCGCCGGCTGGTCGCCCCGCTGCCCTTCACCTGCTTCCTGGCCCAGGAGAGCCACGCCGCCACAGCATCAACCGAGTCCCAGATCTGGCGCGCGCCCTCAGGCGCATCCGCGATGAGCCTGGCGACCGCCCTGGGACTGGTCAGCGGGCGCGGTTCGTGGGGCCGCGAGCCGACGCGTCAGCGACGCTCGCCGCCGCACTCACCCGAACCGGAGACCGACGACGCCGACTGGAGGCTGTCGTCCCTGCTCAAGCCGACGGAGAAGCGCACATTGTCTCTGCTGGCCGACTGGCCCTGGTTCGAGCCCGGCGACCTGGAGTCGTTGCTCGGCGTCGGCCGGCGTCGCGTGTCCGCGCTCACGGCGGAGTTGCAGCGGCGAGGGTTGGTCACCGCGCCGAGGTTGGGCGGCCGCCGTCGGCTGGCGCTGACAGACCGCGCCCTGATCTGGCTCACCCACCGGGACCGGACCTCGCCCGCAGACGCCCGCAAACGCTGGAGCGCGTCGCTGCTCAAAGAAGACGCGCCCTTCGAGTGGCGCAACGTCTCGGGCACCCGCACGCGGCAGCTGCTCCGGCACCTGGACCACAGCGAGGCGGTGCATGGGTTCGTGGGGCGGTTGGCCGCAGACGCGCGATCGGCGGACCTCGCAGTGGCGCAGCTCGACCCTCCCCAGCGGGCCTCCCGTTACTTCCGCCATCGCGGCCGCCTGCATTCGATCCAGCCCGATGCCTTCGGCCTGCTGCGCGGCCCCGACCGCTACCTCCCGTTCTTCCTCGAGTGGGAGCGGCGCGCGATCCGCCCCAAGACGATGGCCGCGCGCCTCGCCCCCTACCTGCGCTACTTCGAGGGACATCGCCCGCTCGACGACCACGGCGCCAAGCCACGGCTGCTGGTCGTGCTCGAGCAGGACCTGCTGGCGAGCCGGTTCATGACGGTCGCCCGCGCCGAGATGGAACGTACCGACGTTCAGATCCCCCTGTTCGTTTCCGACAGGGAACGAATCGAGAGCGCCGGGCCGCTGGGTAAGGTCTGGCTCTCCGGGTCGGACTGGCAGCGCCACAGCGCCTTCTCAAACCGCTAGCGGCCTCCGCCCGGCCCGCGGCTGGATTCGCCGAACCGCGGACCGACACGCAGTCTCAGATTCCCTCTGAGGCCGGCTCGGCCGCTTCGATTGCCGTGTGTTCTCGCGGACAGTGACACGCGCGTCACCCCCTATAGGCCATTACATCGCATCTCCTGCCGCCGCAAACTCACGTGCACGACCGACGAACACGTGTGGAGCGGAGATACACGATGCGAGCTCGACTTTGTGAAGACGGACTGAAGCGCTGGCGGTTGATCGGCGCGGTCTGCGCGCTGTTGGCGGCGGCGCTGATCGCGACGGTCGCCTGGCAGGTTGCCGGAGCACAGACGCCGCCCTCGGGCACCCAGTTGGAGTGGGTCAACGAGGACGAGGACTGGATCGAGCGCAAGAAGCACGGCGAGTTCCGCGCCCGGCCGATCTTCTCGGCCCGGCTGACGACCCTCTACTACGGCATCCGCGACGCCGACACGGGCGAGTGGCTGACCTCGATGTACCGCGTCTCGGGCGGCGAGACGGAGCGCGATGAGGGCTGGGAGTACGAGTTCGACTACCCCGCCCTGGACGAACAGCCGGCGCTCGACCCGGACAGGACTTACCTGATGGTGATGCTGGCCGCCACCGGCCGGCAGCCCACCCCGACCACGTTCTACGCCGTCGTGCCCTTGCATCAGCCGGGCGGGCTGCTGGGCAGCCTCTTGCGCGCTCTCGACCCCGACGGCTGGGCCAAGGCGGCGGCGCGCTGGGTGATCGAGGGCGTGCACGGCACGCTCTGCGGCGTCCTCACCGCGCTGACGGCGGAAGAGCCGGCCAGCTGCCGGGACGAGGAGTAGCGCAGTATGTCGGACATCATCACCGGCACACCCGCTGATCTCACCTACGGCCACCTGCTGGTCCAGGAGGCCTGGCTCGCGGTCTGGGTCGTCACTTCTGCCGCGCTGGCCTTCATCATCGGCTGGATCGGCCTATCGCTGATCACCCAGGAACCGCTGGGCGCGAGGCAGGCGGGCTGGCGCGAACTGATCCCGAGGCTCGTGCTGGGTGTGGTTGCGGCGGCCGCCTCGCTCTGGTGGTGCGCGCTTGTCATCGATGTCGCCCACGCGGTCTCCGGGTTCATCGCGGTCACGCTCGACGTCACGCCTTCCGACCTGCTCCGCGCTCCAGTCGAGACCCTGCTCACGGCGGTCGAGGGCGGCTCGGTCGGGCTCGCCCTGCTGCTCGCCCTGATCTACCTGATCTACGCGTTCTTCTGCCTCTATCTGCTGCTGCAGATGGTGCTGCGGCTGGCCCTGATCGACCTCCTGCTGGTCCTGGCGCCGGCGGCGATGGGTCTGTGGATTCTGCCGCATTCCTCTGGCTGGAGCCGCCATTGGCTCCGCCTCTTCGTGACCACGGTCTTCCAGCAGGCGGTGCAGCTGATTGCGCTCGCCCTGGGCATCGGCTTCCTGGCCGAGCTGGCCCCGATCGGCGTCTTCGAGCCAACCCGCGATTTGATCTGGAAGCTCCTGATGTCGCTCGCGTTCATCTACCTGGCCACCCGGGTGCCGTCGATGCTGGGCAACTCCAGTCCCTTCGACGCCTGGTTGCAGACGCTCTGGTTCGGTCTCTCGCTGCCGGCCACGATGGTCCGCTCCGTCGCTTCCGTCGCCGCAATCGGCGCGGGCGGCGCGGCCGCGAGCAAGGCGCTGACCAGCGCAGGCGCCAGCGGTTCTTCCGGGGTCGGCGGGGCGACCCGCTCGGCGGCCGAGCTGTCGACGCCCCAGGGCGGCTCTGAACCGTCCGGACGAGGCCCCCGAAGTCAGAACGAGTAGCGGACCCGCGAGTCCCGCACCAGAAGGAGGTGCGCCATGTGCTGATCGGCCATCAGTCCCTACAGGGACACCGCAACCGCAATAGTCCCAGATCTGCTCTGGGGCCAGTTCCAGGAAAGGAACGCAACTCATGGATGACCTGACCCAGACGATTTCGAATCTCGTCGGCATCCTCCTGGGCGTGGTCGGCGGCGTCGGCGTCGCCTACTTCGTCTTCGGCGCCTACCAGTACCTGACCGCCTCTGGCGCACCGCATCAGATGGAGCGCGGCAAGACGGCGATGCTCACGGCCCTCGCCGGGATCGTGCTCGCGCTGGTCGCCTTCGGCGTGGTCGAACTGGTGATCGACGCGGTCTCCAACCCTGTCGTGACGATCGATACGCCGCCCGACCCAGCGAGCCCTTAACGGTTCCGTAGAAAGGAGGGCGCCTCATGGATGAACACGAGGTGCCGACCCACGTGCAGGCCGAGGACCGCGTCCTGCTCTGGTTCACCTTCCCCCAGATCGTGGCCCTGACCGCGGTGGCGGCGCTGGCCTACGGCGTCTACCAGGTCGCTCCGTTCGGTCCCGAGGCGGTGCGGATCGGTT
Source organism: Chloroflexota bacterium (assembly GCA_009838735.1). Taxonomy (GTDB): domain Bacteria; phylum Chloroflexota; class Dehalococcoidia; order Bin125; family Bin125; genus Bin125. The sequence goes on along the minus strand of VXQZ01000036.1, from coordinate 35,751 downwards.
TGGGCCTGGTCTTCGCCCTGGTCGGGATCGCCTTGATCGTGGGCCGGGTCGGCGGCCGCCGCCTGCCGGCGGTGGCGGCCGACCTGACGCGCTTCGGCTTCGGGCCGCGGCGCTTCCAGGGTCCAGCGACTCAGCTCGTGCGCACCAAGCCGCCCGCGCCGCCGGTCAAGCGTTCGACTGCGCAACCACAGGGCGATGAGCAAGGCATCGACGATCAGCCGTCCAATCGGACGACCGATATGCAGGCTGGCACTGCCATTCAGCTTGTCGCCTCGGTCGCCCGTCGATTCCGGGGTCGTGTGCGCAAGCTGGCCAACCGCAAGCGCTCACCGCGGCCCAGGACGCGGGGCGAACGGATGCCGTTCAAGCCGCCCAACTGGTTCCGCAAGCGCGACCGCAAGCAGCAGCCGAAGCGCGAGTTCGAGCAGTCGCGAGCGGCCCTGGCCCGACCACGGGCCGAACCTGAGGCCCAGGAGCGCGAACACCGAGCGGCTTGGTGGCCGCGGCTCCTGGGCGGGGCCGCCGCCGTGGCGGTGGTCGCCTCGGTCGTCGTCTGCTGCCCGCCCCTGGCATCGGCCGATGATGGCGAGGAGGAGACCTGGACTTCTGATGAGATCGAGTTCGACCCGCCGCCGCTGATCCCCGGCAGACGGCTGTTCATCGAGCGCCTGACCGTGACTGCATCTGCGGCCACGGTCGTGCTCAAGGCAGCGGCCAACCTCGAGGTCGAAGTGCGCGCCTTCGGCGGCGCGGACGGGCGTGAGCCGACGTTCCATCGCGAGAACAGGCTGGGCACGGGTGGCCGTTTGAGCTACCTGCTGCCCTTGGACGGTCCGATCCCCTCGTTCACCTTCGCCTGGCGGGATGAGCACGGCCAGGCCGGCGCCATTTCGCTGGCCGGCGATCAGCTGCCGTATCCGCTGCCTCAGGCCTCAGGCGAGCTCTGCGACCTGCGGCTGGTCTCGCTCGCCTGGCGCCCTGATCGGATCGAGGGCGGCGTGCGCTCCGACTGTGTCCGGACGCTCGAGGAGCGGGTCGAGCTGCAGACGGCAGCCGGTCACCGCGCATTGAGCCAGACGGCGCTGCTCGAGGCGCGGGTCGCTCTCGTGTCCGGGACGCTCACGCTCTCGGCCGGCGGGCGCGAGACCACGGCTGTGTTCGTCCCAGGTGGCGAGACCCGGTTCAGGCTGGTGCAGCCGGCCGCGAGCGGGATTCTGGCCGTCGAGATCACGACGGAGCTGAGCGCCGACTTGCGTATCGCGCTGCCGCCCCTGGTCCAGCTCACGCACCATCCGCGCCGGGTCGAGCGGCGCACCGAGACCGTCACCCTGACCCGGCCCGGGACGAGCCAGACCGTCTCCGAGACGATCATCGTCGCCGACGCGGACGGCAAACCGATCCCCTGGACGATCTCCACCACGCTCTCGATCCCGGCGGCCCAGGTGCAGAAGCAGGTGACCCTCGAGATCATTCACGACGAGCACGTGCGGGCCGAGCTGGTCCAGCGTCCGGCGATGAGCAGGACGCGTTCGGAGTCGCTGTTGCTGGTGTCCGCGATCGCCTCCGACGACGCCTACCGCGCGCTGGTCGTGGAGCGGGAGCCCGAGCGTCCCGTGTCGATCCAAACGCGGCTCTCCCAGGCGGAGCTGGACGAGCTGTTCCAGATCCTCGGTTGGGGGCCCTGATGCTGCGGCGACTGATCTCGATCATCTCCCTGGGCGCGGCGGCTCTGGTCTCGACCGCCGCCGCGCCCGACGCGGACGCGGCCGAGCAGGCGATGCTCGACGCCTTCGACGCGGCGCTGACCGCGGTCGCCTACGCCGCCTCCGGCCTGGCCCTGTTCGGCCTGGTCTGGGCCGGCTTCCTCTTGATGGCCGACGGAGCGGAGGGCCGCGGCACACGGGCCCGCTCGGCCGTCTTCCTGACGATCGCCGGGCTCGGCGTGGCCCTCTCGGCCAAGGGCCTGGCCGCGCTGATCTCGGCCGGCGTGATCCCGATCCCGATTCCCTGAACGAAGGAGATTCCGACATGAGACAACTGTTCCCACGACCCAATCCCGCAGCGGCGTACCTCTCCGGGGACGCCGCTGCCGCAACTGAAGCGGCCCCAGAGGCCGCCGCGAAACCTGCCGAGTCGCCGGCCGAGCCGGAGCGTCCGGCAAAACCCTTCCCCGAACTGCCGCTCTGCTTCTCGCTCTCGCACGTCGAGCCCGACGGCCCGGTGCGCATGGACGGGGTCAAGCTGGCCTTGACCGAGCTGATGGGGCTGGAGCTAGATGGGCCCAAGCTGGGCGCCTTCGCGGGGCTGCTCAACGCCTGCGATTTTCCGTTGCAGTTGCTGGTCCGCCAGCATCCGCCCGATCTCGAGCGAATGCGGGGCGAACTGGAAGAGGCCCAGCCCGGCGACCTACCCGAGCAGACCCGTGAAGCCGCCCAATCCCAGCGGCGCCTGCTGACCGAGCTGGAGTCGCGCGAGGGCATCCTCGATCGCCGCTTCTACGCGGTCTGCGAGGAGGAACACGCGCAGGAGCTGCGCGGTCTCTTGGCCCGCTCCGGCCTCTCCATCCATCCGTTAGGGGGTGAACCGCTCCAGCGCCTCGTGATCGCTGCGGCGCTAGGCGGATCGCCGGCTCGCACCGGCCGGGACGAGCCGGTTCAGGTCCAGCTCAATCAGCGCAGCATCAAACTCGGCGGGCGGCTGGCCCGCTCGCTGCACTTGGCCAAGTGGCCGCGCTCCTTGGCGCCCGGTTTCCTCCAGCAGTTGATGGCGACCGGCGCGCCGATGGACATCGCGCTGCACCTGGGTCCGATCCCCTCAGAGCAGGCGGCGCGCCAGCTGGAGTGGCAGAAGGTGCGCTTCGAGTCGGCCCGCTCGCTCTCGCTCAGGCGCGGCAAGACGATGTCGCCCGAGGCCGAGATCGCGCTGGAGGACGTGAGCCGGCTCAGGGACGACGTGCAGCGCGGCCGCGAGCGGCTGTTCCACGCCTCGCTCTCGCTGACCCTGCACGCGGACGACCCCGACACCCTGGACGAACTGACTCAGCGCGCCTCGGCCCACTTCGCCGCCGCGCTGGGCCGGCTCGACCCCTTGCCCTTCCGCCAGCGCGAGGGCCTGCTCTCGACCCAGCCACTGTCCTTGAACGCAGTCGCCGCCTGGCGCACATTGGACACGTCCTCGGTCGCCCGTTGCTTCCCGTTCTCGCCGCCCGACCTCGACACCCGCTCGGGCGCGCTCTACGGGATCGACATGCGCGCCTGCGCGCCGATCGTCTACGACCCGTGGGACGGCACGCACCTGAACGCCAACACGGCGGTGCTGGCACGCTCCGGCTCGGGCAAGTCGTTCGCGACCAAACTGGGCGTGCTCAGAGGCCTCTGCCGCGGCGTGGTCGCCTACGTCATTGATCCGGAGGGCGAGTACGCCGACATGGCCCGCTCGGCCGGAGGCCGCGTGCTCTCGCCGGGCGTCGCCGGTCAGGGCATGAACCCGTTCGTGCTCGACCGCTCGGACCCGGAAGAGCTGCTCCAGCGGATCGGCTCGCTTAGGCGGCTGATCGAGGTGATGGTGGGCGAGCGGCTCTCGGCCGAGCGCCGGGCCGCGCTCGACCACGCCCTGGACAGCTACTACGCGCGCCCCTCGGAGCGGACCGGCTTCCGCGACTTCTACCGGTTCCTGGAGGAGGACGATCCCGAGGGGCTGGCCAAGCTCCTGAGACCGTTCGCCTCGGGCAGCCTCAGACACCTGCTCTCGGACGAGGGCGACGACCTCCTGCACAACGAGGCCTTGGTCACCGTGTTCGACCTCAGGCTGCTGGAACCCGAGCTGCGGCCGGCGGCGGCGATGGTCTGCACCGAGACGGTCTGGGCGGCGGCCGCCCGCGATCCCAGGCCGCGCCTACTCGTGGTGGACGAGGTCTGGTCGATCATGCAGCACCCCGAGGGCGCCGCGTTCATGGTCTCGATGGCCAAGCGGGCGCGCAAGCACCGCCTGGGCCTGCAGTTCATCACCCAGGACGTGCAGGATCTCCTGTCCGAGGACCACTCGCGCACGATCACCGGCCATTCCGGCCGAGCGCTGCTGCAGAACGCCGCGTTCAAGCTCTTGCTGCAGCAGGACGCGGCCGCTATCTCGACCGTGGCCGATGCCTTCGACCTGCCCGAGGACCTGCAGCGCTGGCTGGTCTCCTGCCCCCGCGGCGACGGCCTCCTCTTGGCAAAGGGCGAGCGCTTCCCGATCCGGATCGAAGCGACGCCCGAGGAGACCGAGCTGATCGAGTGGCGCCCGGGCAGGCACTGAGCCGCCAACGCACCCAATCGAAGTCTCCAACTCCGAACGGACTCACCCAATGAAACTCAATCCACTCCGATGGCTGCGAGGCAGAACGAAGCCATCAGGACCGGTGCTGCTGGCGGTCACGCCGCCGCGCACCGGCCAGCGCACGCTCTTGGGCGTCGAGAACCTGCTTCAATCGATCGCCGTGCCCGAACCGTTCTCGCTGGAGATCGCCGGCGACGAGAACGGCGTCTCGCTAATGGCCCGCTGCCTGGACGGCGAGGTGGTGCGCCGCCAGATCGGCGTCCACTACCCGCAGGCCCGGATCCGCGAACTCGCGCCGCACGAGGACCCGATGCGGATCGCCGAAGCCGAACAGGCTTGGTCGATGACGCTGCGCTCCTCGGGGCCGGACTACGTGCCGCTCCGGGTCTTCCGCGACGACGACCTGCTCGACCCCGGTTCCGACCCGCTGCTCGCCCCCTTGGGCGCGCTCTCCGGCCTCCGCTCCGGGGAGCGGATCGTCTCGCGCATCCTGCTGCGCTCGCTCGGCCCCGCTTGGTCGCGCCACTACCAGGAGAAGCTCGGCGAGCGGCCCGGGCAGCCGCAGCGGACTCAACCCTCCGCCCCGCCTGCTCGCGGCGGCCCTGACCCGCTGGCGCTGACCGTGCTCGGACTGGCCGGCTTCGGCTTCTTTCAGGGCTACAGCTGGCTGCAGGCGGGCGAGATCTGGAACCTGGCCGCGCTCTGCGCCGGGGCGGCCGTCGCGCTGCTGGGCGGCGGCTGGGCCTGGCGGCGCTGGAACAAGGCGCGCAACCGTTACTTCGAGCCGCAGCTGATCAAGGAGAAGGTCTCAAGAATCGCATTTGAGGGCGAACTCGAGGTCACCGCCATCCTCCCCGAGAATGCGGCGCCCGACCGGGCGGCGGAGCTATTGGAGCAAGTCGCCGCCGCCTACCGCCACTACGACCATCCCTCCGGGGCCAGCTTCCAGGTCGGGCCGCTGCGTGAGGTCGCGCCGGCTCCGCTGCGCCTGCATCCCCGTCCGCCCGGCCTCCTCCGCCGCCGCAGCATTCTCGGCGTGCGCGAGCTGGCTGCGCTCTGGCATCCGCCCGGCGCGGGCGACGAGACCCACGACCTCGAGCGTTCCGGCTCGAAGGTGCTGCCGCCGTCGGCGCGGGCCCTGACCGAAGGCGCGCTGGTCGGGATGACCAACGGCGATCACCCCCGCGAGGTGCGGTTTCCGGAGGATTTGTTGCGGCGACATCACCTCTACGTCGCCCGCACCCGGATGGGCAAATCCACGCTGATGCGCCACATCGTCGTGCACAAGCTCCAACGCAAGGCGGAAGGTCAAGACCGGGACGCGATCGTCGTAGTCGACCCGCACGCGGACCTCGTCGCGGCGCTGCTGGAACAGGTCCCCGAGTCCCTCTCGGGTGAGGTACGTCTGATTGACCTCGCCGACGATGAGCGGGCACCTGGGATCAACTTGCTCGATGCACGGATCTTCGCGGACCGCGACCGCACCGCCGACGCGGTCGTACGCGTGGCGCGCGGGCTGTGGGAGCAGTGGGGGCCGCGGATGCAGTCGATTCTGGAACACACCGTCAAGACGCTGCACGAAGCAAACAGCCACCCGCTGACCCAGGCGGAAGAGCAATACACGATCCTGGACGGTCTGAGGCTGCTGTCCGACGCCAAGTTCCGTGACAAGGTGCTGCCCCGGTTACGCGACTCCTACCTGCTGGAATGGTGGGTACGCGACTTCGGCGGCTGGCGCAAGGAGTATCAGGCCGACGCCCTGGCCCCGGTCAGAACCCGGCTCAACTACTACGCCTCCTCCACTCGGGCCCGCGCAATCCTCGGTCAGCCGCGCTCCACCATTGACCTCCGCCGGACCATCCTCGACGGCGGCATTCTGCTCGTCTCCACGGCGCAGGGCACGGTCGGCCGCGACGTGGCCGCACTGGTCGGGGCCTCCGTGCTCAACCTGGTCGACTCGGTGATCCGCGAACAGGAGCGCCTGACGCTGGACCAACGTCGCGGCGCCCTGGTCGTGGTCGACGAGATGCAGACCATTCCCGGTGTCGAGTTCGAGTCGATGCTCTCCGAACTGGGCAAGTACGGTGCGTCGTTTGTGCTCGCCACCCAGAGCCTGCGCAAGCTCGACGAGCTGTCGCCGACGATGCGCGACACTCTGCTGGCCAATGTCGGCTGCCTGGCTGCCTTTCAGGTGGCGGGCGCGGACGCGCGCGAGCTGATCTGGGAGCTGAGCCGTGAGCGGTTGTCTGAGGACGACATCGTCTCGCAAGCGGTGCATCACTGCTACGTTCGCGCCACGGTCGGCTTGGAGCGCCTGCCGGCATTCTCTATGTCAGTCGCCAAACCAAGGCTAGGCGACCCGGAACCCGCTCAGCGCATCCGCGCCGCCGCCGCGGCATACACGACGCCCCTGGAAACAGTCGAGGCGCAGCATCCGGAACGAACAGAGGTCCTGGAGCGAATGCGTAACCAATCCGCGAAGCTCAAGGAAGAAGAACCGGCGCCGCTACCGAAAGAGACGAAACCCGCCAAGCGCAGGAAACAACGCAGCAAGCTGGTCCCTCGACCTGAGCGATCCGAGAAGACGTGACGCTGTCCTCCATCGCCGTCGTCGGAAAGTGACATACGCTTGGTGGAGGCGGTCCTGGGCAGTAAGCGCAGGGCCTCGAAGTTGCCACTTCTCAGCGCTGCGCTTCTAAGCCGATGCGAGTCTCGACGTTGACGGTCGAACGTGGCCGTTGAGAAGGACCATTGCCAGCTTAGTGTCGGAGTACAGTGAGTCTTCCACGCTTGTGACAGGAATCAGACTTTGCCTTCGCGAGAAGAGAATCAGTTCTGGGATAAGATGCGGGATTTCCTGGAGCTGTTCCAGGAGAACCTACGTGAAGACGAGCGCCTGAGCGACGACCAGACTGCGACTATCTGGTGGCGCGAGGGCCAAGGCGGCTTGCAGTTTGACCACGAAGAAACAGAGAGGTACCGCAAGATCTTGCGCGCAGGTCAACAGCTGCTCGCCCCGCATGACGAGCTCTCCAGGGCCGACATTGATCGAGCACTCAAGGACTCGATGTTTACGGTGGCACAGGCGAAGCGTTTGGGAGCAGTGGACAGCAAACGGCAGATCTCGCAGGCGCTAACAGAAGCACGGAGCAGTTTGGAGGGAGAACTGCAAGCCTTTGAGTGTTGGATCGAGGTAGAGGGGTTCGACGACTCTTCGTTGCCGGCGAGGTTTGGGGCAACGGAGTTCGTCCCGCTTGGGCAGGAGCACCTTGCTCGGCTGCACACATTCCGCAGGGGTAGCCAAACCAACGACCCAGACAACAGCAATCTGACTCTCCCGTTCTGGAACGCCACGATTAATGGACGGGTCGTCGCCATACAGCGGGTGCAAGCTCGAGACCACAAGGCGGCAATTGCGCTGGCAACCCGTGAGGTTACTACGACACTCGAGTGTCTTAACTGTTTCGCCGACACCATTCCCTACAACCACGCGCGCTTGCAGATCGCGTACAGGCGGCCGAGCAGGGAGTCCAGCGTTCGCGCTTCATTCGCCGACGATGACTCGATATTGCTCAGTCCGAAGGCGCCGGTTCCGTGGGAGTATTCGATGGAGCGTCTTGCAGAACTGCACGGAATCGCAGGGGAAGCGGCCGTTCGGCTCGACGGGCTACTGATGCAGGATCAGCTATCAGATGTTCAGAATCTGCTTTTGCGAGGAGCACGTTGGGTCGGACGCGCCACATCCGCGAAAACGACCGAAGATGGGATGATCTATTCGGCCACCGCGATCGACTGCGTGATGAAACCCATTGAACGTCCGACGCAGACACTAATTGAGCGCAGCGCACGTTTGCTCCAAGACTTAGCGGAGCCTGACGATCTCAGGCGGCTGTGGAGGATCCGCAACGACCTCGTGCACGATGGCAGCTTGGAGGTTGCGGCGATCGACATGCGGGGAATGCACTTAGTCGCGCTCAATCTTGTCGCCAGGTTGTTGACCAGCAGTGAAGTTGCAGCGCTCAACACATTGACCGAGTTGGACAGCTACCTGGATCGACTCGTCACGAATGGTGACGGCGGGCTCCATGCGGTCAACCAGGCGCCACCTTAGGTCCCTAGAGACTATGGAATACCTGCACCGTCGGGGTGAAGACTGCTGCGAGTTTCGAGCAACGGAGCAGCGCCATAGATCGCTAACCTCCTCGCTCGGCGCGAACGTTCCGGCTGAATCAGGCTCAGCGCTCCGTTCGCACTGCTGAATCCACATATGCTGAGGCACGCCGTGTAGCGCTGGACGAGCAACGCGCCACACGTTTTGTCGAGGGTTACCGGACGGTCGACAACCAATTGTCGGGACCTCGGACAGGTCTGGCAGATAGACGGCTAGAGCCTGACACACGTGCGCGGTGCCCCATCATGGTCGAGCTTGAGCGCGGAAACGGGCCTTCTGGTCTTGCGTCAATCGCTCAATCTCTCCGAGATGGCACCGCTTGAACTTGCGACCACTGCCGCAAGCGCACGGATCATTCCTGCCCAATCCCCGGTTGGCAATCTCAACCAGGCTGGACAAATACTGCTGAAGTCCCAGGTCGCCATGGGCGTATTCGCCCCACAACGCCTGTTGAGCAGCCTGAATACCATGGTGATCGATGTAAGCCAATCGGTAGAAGAACGGAACCACGAGCTCGTCCATGAATTCTCTGCGCGTCGTGCGGCGCTCCGCCAACACCTGGAGGCCCAGACAACAGTATCCGTCGGGATAGAAGTGCAGGTCGATTTTGTCGATGCCATCTCGCTCAGCGATCCTCTGATGCCTTCCACCGACTTCGTAGATCTTGGGCCAGCAGTTTTGGTCGAGGGATTCCAGCTCGATCCTGATTGAGAAGGAAACTTGGAGGTAAGTCTCCATGATCGCGGTTGCGTCGTCCCTGCCGATGCGTAGCTTCCCTGCCTTGCCGTCGAAAGCGGCTCGCAGCTCCAACTCGCCTTCGAGCAACTCCGACTCCGGGTCAAGAAGAAGACCCGGAAACTCGGATGTCAGCCACTCAAGTTCGTCATCGCTCAGGCTGAGGCGGCTTCGTGCTGGACGAACATCTGCGTCCGCGTACGGTCTGCTCGGCGTGACGATTCTGGGCGCCGTGTTCGCCATGGAGTGGCTTGCCGTCAAGGTTAGGCTGCCGAATCCGTCCCCGAAGAGGTCGCGCCACTTTCTGGCGCTCGACCGCACCGCGCCGACGCAGCCGATGCTGCCAGGCGTGCCCAGCCGCCAGACCCACGGACACGTGCGCCATAGAGCCACCAACCTCTACGCCACGCTCGATAGGCTGCCCCGCACTTGATGCGGGGTCGCCTCCGGCCATGTGATCGCCGACACGACCCCCAGTCACCAGGCCCGCGAGTTCTGCCGCTTCCTCGACCTGATCGACCAGCGTGTGGCCGACGAACTCGAGATCCATGTCGTCTTGGACAACGTCTCCACCCACCGAACGGCGGAGGTCCAGCGCTGGCAGCAGCGCCACTCCCGACTCCGTTTCCACTTCACCCCAACTTACAACTCCTCGATGAACCTCATCGAGCGCTGGTTCGCGGAACTGACCTCGAAGTGGCTGCGCCGCGGCGCCCACCGCAGCGTGGCTGAACTGACTGCCGCGGTCGTACACTGGGTCGCCGCCTAGAACGCCAACCCGCGCCTCTTCGTCTAGCACAAGACCGCCTATCAGATTTTCGACGACCTCGCCGGATATCTCAATCGGATTCCCGACTCAGGACACTAGCTGGATGTGAATCGGCGACGCAGGCAGGCGAACGGGAGCGACTGTCTGTGGTCGGGCCAGCGAGGCCGTCTTAATCGTGACAGATGGACCCAACTCCGACCGACCCGGTGATTTGGCTCAGGTAGTCGTGAGTTGCCCGCAGCTGAGGACGAGGAGTTGTCGAAGGCAGCGACGTCCGAGCGTGTCTAGCTGTAACGACGAGAAGAGGGCGTGTCTGTCTGCCGCTACATGCGCAGCCACCAGCACCACCGGCTGAGGGTGCGTCAGGCGCTGCGTTCGGCGCTGTCGCCGCCACTGCAGCCACGCACCCAGGATCCAAGGCAGTGGGTCCGCGCCAATAGACGATCAGGAGGCGATACTTCACCGACCGAAACGCGCCTCCGTAGCCGTCGCCTCCAACGCGCCGCTCTTGCAATGGGCCAGGCCTTCGAAGACCCCCGGCTCGCCGCCGCCGTCGACCTCCTCACCTTCCGCGCCCACATCATCGATAGCGGATCCGGCTCTCTGAGTCCGCCAAAGGAGGTGCTCCCCAGACCTAAAGCCATCCACGAGGTGGGTCCAGTTACAGTGATCTAGCGGCGGGCTTGATCAAATTGTCATTCCCAGAACTCGGGTTGTCGACGGGAACACAGGCCTTCGCGGTGCGAGCCTACACATATTCGTCGCCCATATCCACATCATCCTCGTCCGAGCGATATGCCCCACCATAAGCCTCGGAGTCGAGCCCTCTATGACATCGCCGAGTCCCCATTCATGAAGCAGCACATCAGTGGTACAAGCTACTCCTCGCCCATCTCCAGTCGCAGGACCGTCAACGCCCCTCGCTGATGACACGGCTACCAGTGAACAGAAGGTCTCGTCTTCAGCTCGAAATCTGTGTCTCCTGCACTCTGTCCTCAGACCCACACCCTTCTATCCCGCACATTGCCTTCGCTATCCGCATACCTCACGAATGAAAGAAGCGATCTCAGGGGCGATGTCTTCGGCCTCCATGAACTCTGCCAATCGAGCGCTATCCCCCTTCCTCTTCCAAAAGCGCACACCAAAGCGCCGAAACACCAGGTCGATCAACAGATCTCCCGGGACAATGTCTAGTCTCCTCCTGAGCCATTGGTCCTCCACCTCCTCGGTGATGCGATCGATCTGCTCGACGACAGCGTCTCTCCGAGAACTAATGCCTTCCTCCAATCTGTCAATCTCCTCACGGACCTTGCTTTCAACACTCCGACCGTCTGCCGACTCGAATGCCTCTCCACCGCTGGGGTAAATGGGCTTGCACAATAGCTTAGTCACTCTCTTCGCCACCGCGACACTCCTCAACTTTTCGACCTCCTCATCGACGATGGCCATCATTTCTTCCGGTTCTGGGGCGCCTCGCTCCCCATTGCCTGCCATTGCCAACTTCTGACCAATGAGGATGCACATCGCACGAGGACTACAGAGATAGTTTTCAATCTCTCGCTTGTCCAACACGAAGACTCCTGCTCTGGGGCCTAAGTGCTGTCGAATCTGAGCAATGTCGTCTTCATCCTTCTCATCTCTATCCAACACAAACCATAACTTCATCCGTCGCGCGGCCAGGAACTCTAACGTAGATTCCGCCGCAAAGTACGCCAGGTTCCGCGAACCACTGGTGTAGACAAATCCTACATTGGCCTGGTTTAAGTTCATGCCTAAGGTTTTGGCCCATGCGCGTATCACTTCCTCATCAGTCCTACTCTCGACAAACAACAGGCGATCGTAGATGAACAGTGAGCTCAAGCGAATACCCAGCTCCTCCGGTACTCTCTCTATCATCCCCGTCTGGTCTAAGAGCTCCGTCTTGGTCGAGTCATGCTTTGACACCAGATACACGCTCCCCCTCGTCGCGTTGTCTAAGAAGTTTGTCGAATGAGTCGTAACAAAAACCTGGCGGTCTCGACCAACGGCCCGCAAGTATCGCATCATGGCAGTCTCCAGCGCAGGATGCAGATGAATCTCTGGTTCCTCTATCAGAAGTAGGGCAGCGCCTTCGAACTCAATGTCGAGTACCAGTCGAAGGGCTTCCTTGATTCCGGATCCGTTAACCTCGACAACGAAGTCGTCCACATCCAGTTCGGCAGAGAGATCTCGTCCGCGGGAGGACGGTTCGCCTGCAAAGGCATCAATCTGGACTCCGAGCAGGGCAAACACGATGTCTTGAATCCGCGTGAGCTTCTCCTGGCCACCTCTTTGCATCTTGAGATTTAGCAGCCGTTCCGCCTCGGTCCTGCCGATTGGACGCCGATCATCGGTGACGTTCAGTACGGTAAGGTCTGCCAAATGCCTCAGCAACGAATGCACGTGCTCCGGGATACTCGATTCCGTGCCCGAGAAGGTGGTAACAACGTCTTGATCCAGTCGGTGTTTGTCGACACGTTGGGCACGCATTGTAAACCGGTCGACCTCGGCCTGTAGCGCCTCGCGAAACTCCTCATAGCTCGCCGACTCCAACGACAATGACTCTATGATGCGGTCTGCCTCCGGGTTCGAACCCGCGCGAAGGCGTAACGGTCTCGGACGTCGCAGCCTGCCCACACCTTCACCGGCTACACGTTGTAATTCTGGCCAGTCGTCTCGCTCCATTCTACGCAGAAACTCGCCTATCGCTTGAAGTATCTCATTGTCGCGTTGGTACTGACTGTGGGTTTCATACAGCTCCAAGGCGGCCTTGCGATCGACTTCGAGGAGGATTGTCTCTCGGTCGTCGCCTATGGCACTCTGGTTGTCATGGGGCAATAGCGACAGCTTCTTGATACACGCGTAAGGCTGTGGTCGATGTTCGAACTCCACCCTAACTCTAAGTCGGAGGTTAGGTTCGAAGTTTCCAACGGCATTGGCCATCTGAGGGAAGTCGTTAACGATGCCGTCGATCAAGGACGTTAGTTCGTCATCGCTCATTTGGAAGGTCAAGGCAATCCCAGCGGGCGTGTCTACGTTTTTTTGGTGAAAGTCGACATCCTTCCCGATGGGTGACTCTAGGCAGATAATGTCACCGTGCCTCAGAGCTTGGAAGAACGCATGTATAGCGAAGAGAACGTTGGACTTCCCGGAGTTGTTTTTCCCGATCAAGACGTTGAAGTCCTGGCAGGCGCTCAAGCTGCAGCTGTGTATGCTGCGGAAATTGTCGATGGCAATGTGTTCGACTTTCACCGAGGAGTCCTCTCGTCGTCACAATGGACCGCAGAGGTAGTAGCTTAGGACGTGATACCTCAGTGGTCAAGTGTGAGATATGACCAGGCTGTCGCCGAGGTTGCTGGCCACAATCGGGCTAAATCTAACCGTAAGAACTGTTATCGCTGGTGGTTGGTGACGGCAAGGTGCTTCGGCAAGCACTCATTTGCGATGTGCAACGCTATTGCTGAGGGTATGGATCGCACTAACAGCCTGCTGAAGAACGACCGTATGAGATCATGGAGGAGGCATCGATCCGATAGACGCGGGAGGTCTGCGATGCGCGGCGAGAGGGAGCAGTAGGCGACGATGATGCTGGGGCTGACCCCGGACGGCTTCCTCCCGAAGGACCACCCGCTGAGGCGGATCAAGCGCCTGGCCGACTCGGGGCTGAGGTGGATGTTGCTGTTGTCCGACGAGATCTATGCGGACTCGGGGCGGCCCTCGGTCCCGCCCGAGGACCTGCTCAATTCGAGCCTGCTGATGGCCTTCTACACGGTTCACTCGGTGCGCCAGTTGTGCGAGCAGCTGCGCTACAACCTCCTGTTCAAGTGGTTCCTGGACCTCAATATCGAAGACGAGCCGTTCCACCCGACCACCTTCACCAAGAGCGTTGAGCGGCTTCTGTATGCGGACGCGGCGCGGGTGCTGCTCAATGAGGTGGTCAAGGAGGCGCGGCGTCGGCGGTTGCTCTCGGCCGATCCCTCATTGTGGATGGCGCGCTGCTCGACGCCTGGGCCTCGCACAAGAGCTACCGGCCGCGCGACGAGCTGCCCGAGGCCGACGGCTACGCCGAGCGCGACGCCGGGGTGGCGATGCTCGAACGCAGCGTTACCGGGCCGGCCACTGTCGGCGCGGACGGGGCCTACGACACGCGCGACTTCAACTGGGATGTGCGCGGTCTGGGGATCACTCCACACGTGGCCCAGTACCAGAGCGGCCGGCGCAGTGCGATCGACCGTCGTACGACCCGGCATCCCGGCTACCGCCACAGCCAGCGCCGGCGCAAGCTGGTCGAGGAGGTCTTCGCCTGGATCAAGACGGTCGGCGCCGGCGGCACGCTGCGCTACCCGGGCCGAGCCCGCACCAAGTTGTGGCTCGAACTGACCGCCGCCGCCTACAACCTCACCCGCCTCGCCAACCTCGAGAAGGTCACCGCCTAACCGGATCGTTGACGACCACCATCAGACGCATCAACCAGAGCTCCCCGGCCCGCCCTCTCCCGTATCGGACCCAGTCGCGGCCGCTGCAACGACAACGCTCAGCTGTCGTTCAACACCCGGTCAGTCTCCTTCTACCCAAAGTTGAGCAGCCTGCTAGGCGCAACCTTCGCCGAAAAAGGATCCAGCGAAGGACGAAGCGACAAACGACGAGCCAGATGGTGGCTTCTGGAGGGAGAGACCAAAACGAACTCTACGGCATGAGCCTGGGTGAGTCTGTCTGTGGTTTGACGATAGGAATGTCGAGGTGTGTGGTCCAGGGAGCCCACTCCTCGTCGTAGGTGTGTATCTCTGCAGGTGCCGGTTCCATCAAGCTCGCCGTTGCTAAGTGGATAGAGTCCATAGGGCTGAGGAATCGACCTGAACTCAGACCTTCCCTTTGGAGATTGCGAGCTCTCCGTGCGATGACAGGGGAGACCTCGATCAAGGTGACGATACCTCTGTTGTGCATCAACGTGTCTATGCGGGCAAACGCCTCGTCGGAAAGGTGCTTCACGCCCTGCTTGTCGGCGCTGTAGACCACCTCAGCGATACTGACGACCGAGGTCACGATGTGAATCTTTCCCGAGCTGGCATCCGCCAACAGCGCATTGAGCGCGGCCAAGCGATTCTGGATTGCGTTGAAGTACGAGAGGAAGGCAGATGCATCCCAGTAGACCAACTTTGGCTTACTCGGCATTGCGAACCAGCCGAATCGCAACCTCCGGGAGCACCCCTCCCGAAGGCAGAGGGATGGCACCCCTCGCTTGGAGATAGGAGTCGGTGGGGACATCCTCGATCGGGTCTGCGCTCTTGATGTTCCGAATGGCTGTCGGCCTACCAGACATCGCGTCACGCTGGATCGTCCCGCTGATTACAGCTCGCTTGCCCCAGACCCGCCTTACCTGCTCCTGATTGCCCTCGTGGTAGTGACAACGGATGGCCCGCTCGTTGAGAGAATCGTAGAGCGTGAACCCGAGTCCGTTGTGGATCGTTGCCGTTTCGACGATCCCCTCTACACTGCCTTCGGAGTAGGTGTATCGATCGTCGGGCTGCTCCGCTTCCTCAGCCGGCCACAATCTCATATCGCCGACCGTCACTGAGCCAGATGGCGAGCTGAAGCGCATAGAGGCACCGCTGGCGCGGGTGACTTCAATCAGTCCCTGAGCCGCCCTCGTTACGGGAACCGAGAACCCTTGTCCGTTTGGGCTGCGGATAGATTCGCCAACGTCCAAAAATCGCCTGTCGATCCTGTCAAGCAAGGCCGTGCTCTCGGCAGAGCCTCGTGCCTCCACTTCCATGCTTCCCACAGACAGTTTCTCAGGGGTCCAATCCACTGAGGAATGAGGATCCTCCTCTTGCGCGATTGCCGAAAGGAGATCGCTGAAACTCGAGAGGGCGCTGGCTGATGCAGCAAGAGACAAATCGCCTTTGAGCGACAAGCCAAGTGTTTTTTCCGGCATAGCACCCCTCGATCGGTTATGCTGGCTGGCCTTTTGGGGCCACGATAGACGACGCTGATTGAAGCTTGGGTGGCAAGGTGAAGTCAGTAAACGACGAGTAAAGCGTTCCAGGGTCGGCGTGTCTGACTCAGCCCCTCGGTTCTGCCCGAGTGCCTGGCCCGATTAATCCAGGCGCGCCTCTCACCGACCTCGACGATCCTGCGGACCACCTGCCCGATGTGCCCGTCTGTTTCACCGAACCAGTGATGCGCGCTTGCGAACCGGTAGTCCATCATCCGGTTCCTGAAGACCGCGAACCGTCAGACCTAGCCGGACATGCCGCCGGACGTTCTCTCGGTCTCGGCACTCGTTGACAGTTGCGACACGATCTGCATGCTGGACTCCTGACTCTGCACGGGTGTTCTGATTGATCTTAGTGGGAGATTCGTGTGTATTGCAAGGCCAGCCTTCGGAAGGGATAACTGATGTCGACAGACAGCCGACTTTTCCGAGGGGATTTCGCTGAATCTGAAGATGCGGCTGCCTTGCCTCCTCGCGGTGTCCCTAGGGAATCGGTCCTCTGGCAACAATCGCGTCCATTGCCGTCATGGGGCTCACGAGCTGGCATCGGGATTGAGGAGTCGTGCCTGGCTGTCGTTCGCTGTTCTGCGGCTGATGATGGGTGCGATGTCAGCCGCTGGACTCGTCGCGGCGTTCGCAGAAAACCACGACCACCCAAGGGACCATTGAGCTGCAGACACCGCGTAGGTCAATAGCGGAGGTGAGACCTCTCTGTAGCCCTACAGGTTCGAAGTCGGCGACCCAGCACTCGCGGTCGATTCAGGACGTGGCGCAAGCCTGATTGATATCTCGCGCCTCACGCGAATCCGCAGATGATCGAACCTTCCCACCGAGAGTCGTGTCTGGTCCACCAGATCATATCCGCGACTCAAGTTGCTACAGATGGATGCACGCAGGACTCGACCCAGCGCGTGCGACTTGAGGCAGAAACTCAGATTTGCATCGACTCTCAGAGAGTACGGGCCAGCGGGAATCCAGCTACAAGATCGTCCCCACGTAGACCGGTCTCCATTCCATCATCCTTACTCAGCTGCCAATCTTTTGCCTGACCAAGATCAGCTAGAGCGCCGTCCAAGTACATCTGTCAACAGCGCTCGGAAAGTGATCCATCTCATTGTCGACGAGTGTTAGAGCGATCAGTACTCGCGGCTGCACTGCGTCCACGATCGACCTCCGTCGCGGAGCCCGTTCACGCGGGCCATGCTGGGCGACTACGGGTAGCGCCTCGCGGTGCCGCGGCCGAATCCGCAACTCCCTTACCACCAAGGGCCGTTCGCACCCATCGATCAGAACGTCGTGGCGCAAGAGCTACACATCTTGCATCCGTAACGTTCGCCGCCTTGGCCCCCAGCACGCCATCGCACCTGCCTGGCAGTATCCAAGAGTCAAACACCATCCGTGCAAAGAGTGCACCGCAACCGATGGACCGGCAATCGTCTTTAGCCTTTTCCCAGTCTCACTCTCGCGGCAATCTCGAATCTAGCCTGAACGTTCACGCCGAAGAACCAGATCCTGTCGAACCTGTTGGCTGTCCTCATCGACACCAAGCTTCAGGCCTAACGCGGCTAGACAAGCAACTCAATGGTCGCACGTACCTCATCCAATAGGTCCAGCAGTATCGGCTGATGTCGAGGCGATCCGCTTTTCCTGTAATGAGTCAGGAGAGCTCGGGTTGCAGAGTATTGTGTGGGAACGCGCAGACTCCTCAACGGGACCTCTAGCTTCTCCCGACTCTCGATCCCTCTGTGAGCGTAAAAGTTACGGAATAAGTGGAGATGGTTGAAGGCAACGGCAGGAACGTTAGTTGCGATTTGCACTTGGCCGCAGTTGGTGGCGCCCACCTGCCTGAGCGCCTTAAGCAGAGAGCGTCGCTTCCACCATCGGCGTTCAAGTTCACGTGCCAATTCGAGTGCAGCCGCCAGGCCCTGCGGGGAAGGACGCTTGGTCATCTCAACCCGTGTCCCACTCCCATCGCTTGCCCCAAGCGCCACCGACACGAAAAGCGCCTTTGCTGTGTTAGCCCAAAGGCTGTCCAGCTCTATCACCACGTATGCCACTGTCAAGTCGGGAGATTGGTCAGGGACGTCATCGCTGGCTGGGCTTTGAGCTTGCACATAGGTGTTTGCAATGTCCTGCAACCTCGATAGCCGCTGAAGACTACTTCTTTGCACGATGACCAAATCTTGCGCTGGACGCATAGCTACGCGAGCGGCCCACCTACAGAAGGTTGGTCAAAGCCTTGGCCATGACCCCAATCCTCGTTTGTCTGTGGTCCCAGGTGTTCGTCTTCTCGCTACTCGCTTTGATGAACGGTCGGTAGTAGGGGTCTTCATTCTCGATTGCCTCTGTGATCAGGACGAGATTTCGCTCTGCATCTTCGTGGACTGGACTTCCGAACGCCTCTCCGACTGCCTCCTTGAGAGTATCCCATTGGAATTCAACTGCAACGAGCGCAAGCAAAAGGGAGTAGACCATGTGCTGTCTCTGGGCAAGGCCTGCGTTGTGCAAGTTCTCCCAACTGAGCAGGCGATTGAAGGCCGCTTGAACTGCGCGGTCAATCTCCTGCACTCTCGGTACCGGCTGCAGCTCGAAATCTCTGTACATGCGATCCAGTTTGGTCTTGGAAGTAGTCGTTACGCCGTTGAGCATCGCGTGGACCACTTCGGCGATCAACTTGTGATCGCGCATTCGTAGCACGTCGCGTCGGTTTAGTGTATCCAGCAGGAGGAGACTGTCCGAGTGATGGTCAACAAGATCGACGATGAACCACTTCATATCGCCCTGGAACTGCGCGTTTCTGCTCTCTTCGGCGTTCAGCGTAGTAGTGTGCGAGTTGATGCGACGAAAGAACTCCCGTACTTCATCTTCATTGACTCCTTCAAACTGGTCGAACTGTAGTGGATAAGCCAAAAACTCGCGCTGCAATTCATCCGGCAGCTGCGTTAGGCGCTTTCCTCGGGCTTCCACGGGTTCCGCGGTCGACGGCAACGATAATGCGTCGTTGTAGTAGGCTAAGATAGCTTGAGTGCGTTGCTGCCCGTCGACGACGAATTTGATCGTCTTGCGGCTCTTTAGGTCGGTCTCTTGATATAGAGCCAGCTTAGGGATCGGGAACCCCCTGAGCATGGTCTCGATGAGGTAGGCCTGCGCGCGCCTGGCCCAGAGGCCGGGCTTGCGTTGGTATCTGGGATCGACGGCGGCATCTCCCCTATTGTGGAGGTCGCAGTAGTCAGCCACGGTCATGGTGACTTGATTGGATCTAAGGTCCATGTCCCAACTCTCCTATTCATTGACTCTTGCCGGGCTGCAACGGCTCGTGTCAAGGTGAGGTTGGTATCCATCAATTGCTGGATAGCGATCGCGGACGCATGCTACAAGGGCATCGAGGAACTCATTTGGGTCGTCACCAGGTATGAACTGTGGGTTAGGCCGGCGCGTGAAACGCAATAGGGTGTATGCCTCCACGCTCCCAATTGCCCAGGCTGGTGGCCGACGACCATTCACTCTGTTAAGGCTGTCGCGCAGTCGGAGCGTCCACGACTCTGCGTCCTCGAGATCTTGGTCGACGAGCAGGAGATGGCCAAGCACGATTTCCGGAGACGCAGCTTGGGCGTTCGCGGTGGCACCAATCAACTCGTCAAGCCTGTTTGGGACCGAGCCACCAAGATTGGAGGCCAACGAAGTGATGGAGATCGCGAGTCTGACCTTGCGATCTGGAGACCAGGCGACGTCCCAGCGTTTGTCACGGGCTGCCCCAGGAACGGAAACTCCCACGCGAGCTCCAACGAGACCTCGCTTGTCGAGTTCGTGAATGCAATATCGGGCGAAGGGATCGTTCCGTTTACTGGACTGGGGCGCAGCCTCGGAGACATCGACGAAGCGTTGGAGAGCTTCACGGAGGCTAGTGGTCACAGGTGGACCTCCACTTCTGCGTCAACGGCCGCTAGCCTCGAGCATGACATCTGGATGTAGTGCGGCTCAACCTCGATACCGATCCCGTTTCGACCACTAGAAGTGGCGGCAACTAAGGTAGAGCCTGAACCGAGAAACGGATCGAGAACGGTATCACCGACAAAACTGAACATCTTGATCAGGCGTTCGGCCAGAGCAACTGGATACGGAGCAGGATGGTCAACCGTCGAAGCTCCGTTCAGATTGACCCAGATCTGTCGAAACCAGTCATCATGACGGTCCTTCGCGATTAGGCTCAGCACTCGCTCTTCGAGCGCTGGCTGCCGGTAACCACCTGGTTTGCGCTGCAACAAGATGTACTCGACATCGTTCTTGATGATCCCGTTTGGCTCATACGGCTTACCCAGGTAACTTCCTCGGCGTTGAGATTCGGTCTGTTGATTGCTGATCTTGTGCCAGAAAATCGGGCTGAGATTCTCGAACCCGATGCGCCGGCATTGCTCTTGGATGGCGGCATGAAGAGGCAGCACGAGGTGCCGCCCATGTCGCCGGCGCGAAAGGCAGACATCGCCAACGACAACTGCCATTCTTCCACCGGGCACGAGCGCATCAAAGCAGGAGCGCCAGACGGATACGAGCTTCTGCAAGAACTCATCAAATTCAGACACTTGTCCGAGCTGCCCATCTCGGTTGGGATAGGTCTTGAGGTTGAAGTATGGAGGGCTCGTCACGACCAAGTGAACCTCCCCTAGTCGCTCAGCCCACTCTGGGTCCGTGGAGTCTCCGCGGTAGAGCGTCTGTTTGGTCTGGATTTCCGTTAGCAGTTCAGCGACCAGGGCCATGAAGATCGAGTCCTTCGCCATTCTCGGAAATGCGCGCTGCGGATCATCAACCTGGGAGACGAGGCGAGAGAGGACGTCGTCTCGTCTCGAATCGGGTAATTCTGAAGTTGCTCGCCACTTGAACATGCGCGGATGATATCCGGGTCCAGGTCCAAGCGCGAATGCCTCGGATCAGCCTGGCGGGAAGGGCGGAAGCTGTGGGAGCCACGTCTGGAGCCGAGTTTGGCCGGATGTCAGCCTAGGCCGAGTTCGGGTAGCCCTTGGCACCTCCTCGATTGCTCAGCCGAGGAAATCGACACGCAGGAGAGTTCTAGCACTCTGCACCCTAACTCCTCGGCACCGATGGTTTCACTCCTCAGCTCGAGGTGCTGAGGCTGTGTTGATCGCTCTAAAGCTCGGCCACTTGGGGGCCAAGCCCCAACCTGTGATAGGCGTGAGCCGATGCCGGTTGGGAGAGAGGGATGCTCGTAGTGATGGATGTGTTTGCGCTGCGGCGCAAGGTGCTGGTCGAGGTCCAGAGTCAACGCCGTGTGGCCCGCGAGATTCGGCTGGCGCGGGACACGGTGCGGCGCTACCTGGCGACGCCGGTGCCCGAGCGGCACGAGCGGCAACACTCCAGCCCGGTCCTGGACCGGGTCAGGCCGCGGCTGGAGCAGCTGTTGGAGGAGTGGTCGCACAGGACCACGGCGAAGCAGCGGATTACGGGACGCCGGCTGCACCGCCAACTGCGCGAAGAGAGTTGCGAAGTCGGCCTGACCCTGGTCCTGGCCGAGCTGCGCGAGTGGCGCCGGCAGCGGGCCGAGGTCTACGTGCCGCTGGTCCACCGCCCGGCCGAGAGCGCGCAGGTCGACTTCTTCGAGGTCTGGGTCGACCTGCCGGGCGAGCGGTGCCTGGTCTGGCTGCTTGTGTTCAGCCTGATGCATTCGGGCCGCGACTACGTCCGGCTCTATGAACGCCAGGACCAGATCGCCCTCCTCGATGGGCACGTGCGCGCCCTCGAACACTTCGGCGACGTGCCGCGGCGGATCGTCTACGACAACCTCTCGGCGGCCGTGCGCCGGGTGCAGTTCCCGCGACGCCGGCTGACCGAGCGCTTCGCCGCCCTAGCCAGCCACTACGCCTTCGAGACCAGCTTCGCCCGTCCCGGCGAGGCGCCCGACAAGGGCGGCGACTAGGGTCGCGGCCGGGGCGTGCGTTGGCAGGTGCTCACACCGCTGCCGCGCTGCGACTCGCTGGAACAGATCTCAGCGGAGATGCAAGCGGAGGTCGACCGGCTGGCGCCGGAGCAGGTCTTGGACCGCCGCGACAGCGCCGTGGGCGGTTGCCGCGCCAGGCCCGATTTCCCGACCACAAAAGCTTGGAGCAGCTCGACTGAGACGCGTTGCGCCGGATCGAGCGGCCGCAGCTCGCCCTTCTGGCCGTCTGCGACCCCCTCCAGCGGGGCGAGGACGTCGTGATCGCCGGTCTGATCGGCACCCGCAAGACCTACCTCGCGATCGCGCTCGGGGTGGAAGCCGTGCAGCGCCGCCAGCGGGTCGCCTTCATCCGCGCCGCCGACCTCGTCCGCGAACCGGTCAAGGCGCGCGACGAGCGCACGCTCACCTGCCTGCGCCAGTGCTACCTGCGCGTCGCCCTGCTGATCGTCGACGAACTCGGCTTCGTGTCCTACGAGCGGGCCAACGGAGAACTGCTCTTCAACCTGCTCGCCGACCGCTACGAGCGGCGTTCCACGATCGTCAACACCATCCTTGCCTTGCGTTCTCCGAGTGGGTCCAGGTCTTCGGCGACGAGAAGCTGACCATCGCCCTGCTCGACGGCCTCGGTCGCCACGCACACATCCTCATCACCTGCGGTCAGTCCTACCGCACTCGGCGTCGGACCACAGCCTGAACGGAGGTGACGCCAGCCCCAACCCGACTACTTCCACCACCCCAGGTGGATCGCTTCGTCACCGATGAGCAGGATCACTCTCCGAGCGATGTTGATGTCGACGAGCAGCGATCCGGTCAGTAGCTAAGCGAGCAGCGACTCTGTCATTCCTGAATACGTACGTGGGAGGAGACGGCTAGTGACGTAGTCGGAAGAGGCTCGACGCTATGTGCCGGAGCGTGTGGACGCCGGCGGCCTGCGAGCCGCGCAAGCGGGTGAGGTGCTGGGCGTGAGCGAGCGCCATGTCTGGCGCCTGCTCGCGGCCTGCCGCGCGCGGGTCGCGCCGGTCCTGGCCCGCGGCAACTGAGGCCGACCGCCGCACAACGTCGTGCTCGGCTCAGTGGCCGCCATAGTGGTCCGCTTCGCCCGCGATCGCGACCCGGGCGCCCACCACACCGATCTCAGCGAACTGCTCTGGGAGCACGAGGGGCTCGCCCTGAGCCGCTTTACGGTGCGCCGCATCCTGCGAGTGGCCGGCATGTCCATCCCGCGCCGGCGACGGCCGCCCGAGCACCGCGTGCGGCGGGCGCGGATGCCGCGCGAAGGGATGGTGCTGCAGGTCGACGGCAGCCACCACGCCTGGTTAGAAGGGCGTGGACCGCGCTTCACCTTGCTGCTCGCCGTCGACGACGCGACCAGGGATGCGCCCTACGCGCTGTTCCGCCCGGCCGAGGACGCCCGCGGCTACTTCTCGCTTGTGGAGCAGGTCGTCTGGCGCCGCGGCCTGCCGCTCGCGCTCTACACGGACCGCCACGGCGTCTTCCAGGCGCCGCCTGGACGAGCGGGCCGCCGCCCGCCGACCCAGCTCGCGCGGGCGCTCGGGAACTGGGGATCACCCAGGTCTTGGCGCGTTCGCCGTAGGCCAAGGGACGCGAGGAACGCTTCGCCGGCTCGGGACCGAGTTGCGTCACGCCGGCGTTGCGCCGATTGTCGAGGCCCAGGCCGTGCTCAACGACTTCTCGCCGCCCTCGAGCGCCCCCTTCTGGCTCCAGTCGGGGCAGTCCGAGCCGGCCTACCGTCCGCTCGAGCCGGCGCTCGACCTGGGTGTCGTCCTCGCCTTCCGCCACTCCCGCACCGTCGCTCCCAGCCTGCCCCTGGCTTGAACGAGGGACAATACGGTCAAGTACCGCCGGCGCACGCTACAACTCTCGTGGGGGCCCGAGCGGACCAGTGACGCCCGCTCCAGGGTCGAGCTGATCGAACGAGCGGACGGTTCGCTTTCAGTCCGTCACCACGGCGCGGGGGTCGCCTCGCGCCCGGCCGCGCCGCCGGCCAGAACGCTGCACACGGCCCGGGCCGAACTGGCAAGCCGTCCCGACCGCGAGCGGATCGTCTCGGGCCGCGGCTCCGGCGGAGCGCTGGCCCGGTCTGCCGTTGCGCCCCGCCCGGACGGCGCTACGTTCCCTCCGGCGCGCAACGGAGCTGCATCTCATCCCTCCGCTGACGGACGTCCGCCGCGGCCGCCCATACTCCGCCAACTCGCCCGCTGGAAGGCCATCCAGCAGGCGCAGCTGCACGGCCTCTCGATGCGGGCGACCGCTCGACTGCTCGGGATCTCGCGCGGTACCGTGCGCAACTACGTCCGTGCCAACGGCGTGCCTGGACGCCGAACCCGAGTTGCTCCACCCTCGTATTATTCCGATGGCCCTGGAAGCGTTGTCTCCCTGGTGCTCGGGGTTTGGCAGACCGATCCTCCCTTGGTCGACGAGGCCGTCGGTAAGCCTGGGTCGCTGCACCGCTGCTGAAGCAAGAGCCCGTACAGTTGCCGGGGCCGCGGAGCCCGCATCTGGCAAGGACAGGCCAGTCCATAGCGAGACGTGGCTATGAACCAAGCACTGATGCTTGTGGGTGTGGACGTCTCGAAGGCGAGCGTCGATGTGGAGTTGCGCCCGAGCGACGAGCGTTGGCGCCTGGCGCGCGACGATGAAGGAACGCGCGACCTGGTCGCCAGGTTGCGGGCGCTCGGGCCGACGCTGATCGTGGTCGAGGCATCCGGCGGTCTGGAGCTGCCCCTGGTCGCCGCTCTGGCGGCCGTGGCGCTGCCGGTCGTTGTGGTCAACCCACGCAAGGTGGGCGACTTCGCTCGGGCGACCGGCCAGCTGGCTAGGACCGATGTGCTGGACGCCGCCGTGCTGGCTCACCTCGCCGACGTCGTGCGGCCGGCCCTGCGCCCGCTGCGCGATGCTGAGACCCAAGCGCTCACTGACCTGTTGGCGCGTCGCCATCAGCTGATCGCGATGCTGGCCGCCGAGCAGAACCGCCGTGGGCCCGCCAGCGCTGCTGTGTTGCTGCGACTCGAGGCGCACATCGCCTGGCTGGTGGATGAACTGCGCGCGTTGGACGACGAACTCCGGCAGACGCTGCAGCGCAGTCCGCACTGGCGTGAGCGCGACGAACTGCTGCGCAGCGTGCCTGGCGTCGGCGGGCAGCTCTCGCTCACCCTGATGGCCCATCTGCCGGAGCTGGGCAGCCTGGACCGGCGACAGATCGCTGCCCTGGTCGGGGTGGCGCCGTTTAACCGAGACAGCGGCACGCTGCGCGGCCGGCGCACGATCTGGGGCGGCAGAGTGCGCGTGCGCAGCGCGCTCTACATAAGCACCCTGGTCGCGACTCGGTCCAACCCCGTCATCCGGGACTTCTGCTAGCGACTGCTGGCGGCGGACAAGCCGGAGAGCCTAGCGCTCACGGCCTGCATGCGCAAACTGCTCATGACCCTCAAGGCGATCGTCAAGCATCGCCCGCCCTGGCGAAACCTGTCGCGTGAAGCAGCCTCCCCCTCGTCGTGACATCCAAGACAGTTGCTTACTGGAACGGCGCGGCACTGACAGAGTCGCTGCTCAGTTGGACTGACAAAATCGCTGCTCTACAACAATGTTGACCGTCTCTGGCTGTCACGGGACTTGTCGAACTCGGCGAAGATATCTCAATCGACGGGAGGAGCGTGTTCACAGGTCCAAAGGAAACGTCAACTCGAAGGTTCTTGCTTTTAGGAAGTTTGGTGGAGCTGGGGGGACTCGAACCCCCGGCCTTTTGACTGCCAGTCAAACGCTCTCCCAACTGAGCTACAGCCCCACGTGTTCCGCCCACTGCGACGGAACTCCAGCCTACGCCCGACCCGACAGACGCGCCACCGCGGTGAGGCGATGATTGGCCCCGATATCCAGATCAACTGTCGAGGTCGTGTCCGTCGATTTACGCTGGGCTAACTCGCTTTGCTGATTCCGTTTGTCGGCTTCGGCGCTAGCTGCATACATTGACTGAACAGGCGTCGTGGGTGGCGCAAGGATTGACGGCCATGCTCGATCGACTCCGTGATCTCTGGGCCGAGCGACCGGCGGTCGTCGCAGCGGCGTTGATCGCGCCAACCGCTTTTGTGATCACGCTGCTGATCCTCTTTCTGGTGGTGGGCAACGGACAAGAATCGAGCGAGCCGGAAGCGGTCGCCGAACAGCAGCAAAGCGAGCCGCAGGACGAGGAAGTTCAAGCCTCGACTGCGCAAGAAGCGACCGTCGTTGTAGATACATCCCCTGCCGATGCGCAGGAACAGGGTGCCGAATCCCAACAGGCAGAGCCTCAGGCCGAACGCGACAGCGAAGTCGAGGAATCTGCGTCCGAGCAGGAATCCCAGGCTGAGCAGGCGGACATGCCGATCCAAGAGGATGACGCTGACGCCCGGCAGGCCGAAGAAGCCGAAGAGCCGGCCGGCCCCCTGATGGTTGCCGGCCTTCTGGTCGAGCCGCTCGACGACGTCCTGACCGACCGGATTGAAGACGACAAACTGCGTCACGGTACCGATGGACTCGAAGGCGGCATTCTGCCGATCGACAATGGGGTCGTCGTATCGAGCCGTCCCGAACAGCGGACGACCTGGGAATTGATCGTGCCATCGGCGAGCCTCAAGAGTGCCATCGTGCGGGTCGGGCAAACCCCAACCGGTGCGATGGGATCACCGGACAACCCCTACGTGATTGGTTGGCTGGACTCGAGCGCGGAGCCGGGAGCGGTGGGAAATCTCTTGCTGGCCGGACATCGCGATTTTGAGGACAAGGACGGCAACGTCGGCACCGGCGTGTGCTGGGAGCTGGTCAACACCGCCGTTGGCGACCAGATGATCGTTCGGGACAGCGAGAGTGACATCTACTACGTCTACACCGTGACCGAGGCCGTGACGGTCAACCCTCGCGATCGTGCTGCTCGCAAGTACCTGAGGAACTCAGACGAGCGGATCATCACATTGATCACCTGTGAAGGTTCCTTCAACGCGGAGACTCACCAGTACTCGCATCGCCGCGTCGTGGTCGGGGTGCTTTCAGCCGTGGCGTCGCCCGACGCGTAGGATGTCGAGGCCTGGCGGATGCGGCGAACATGGCAGCTGGTGTGCGGTTGGTGCGACGAGTTGCTGTGGTTTGTCGCAGATCTTCGTGAACGACGGCCTGGACTCCTCCTTGGCCTGATCGCCGGGTGCGTGGCGCTGGTTGTCTTTGCACTCGTCACCGTAGTCGCAATCAGCGACGGAGCGTCCAACCGGCAGGGCGAATCTCTGTCGCCCGAACGTTCGGTCACTGCGGCGGATCAAACAACGCCGCCCGTTCGCTATGTGGCCTACAACGGACTCGCCCATCAACAATCTCAGGAAGCGGCTTCGGCCGAAGCGGCTTCAGCCGGTACCGAGCAGGCTGGAGTCGCCCTTCGCATGCTCTCCGAGCTCCTGCGCGATCGCCTTGACGATTCCGAGTTGATCTACGGCTCTGACGGTTCCGAGGGCAGCATCCTGCCACTCGACAACGGCGTCGTCCCCTCCAGCGGCCCACGCTTCCAGACTCAGTGGCAGCTCATCCTGCCTTCGGCCGGAATTCGCGCTGCCGTAGTACAGGTTGGCCTCACGCCCGACGGAGCCATGGGCTCGCCCGACAACCCGTTCGTCGTCGGCTGGTTCAACCGCTCCGCCCGGCCCGGCGAAACAGGCAACGCCTTGCTTGGCGGCCACCGCGATTACCAGGATCGCGACGGCAACATCGACGTCGGCGTCTGCTGGAAACTCGACGACACTCGCGTCGGAGACCAGCTCATCATGTTTGAAGAATCGCAGAATCGCTACTACGTCTACGACATTGTCGACAAGGCAACGATTCGTCCCGACTCAAAGGAAGCGATCAGATACCTGAGCCAGACGCGAGAGTCAGTGGTCACGCTGATCACCTGTTCGGGCGACTTCGACGAGCAGACTCACAGCTACGAGGAGCGGATCGTCGTCGTGGCGCTGCTCAGTGCGGTCGCCCGACCCGACGCTTGAATGGTGGCGCTGGCCTACCAGTACTGTCGGCGCTTGCCGCGGCGGCCACGCTTGCGGCCGTTCCCGTCAGGCCCGCTGTGGCGCCATTCGGACGGTTCCCCCGCCCGCTCGATTGCGACTGCGCAGACCTTGTACTCGGGGATTCTCGCGACCTCGTCGTAGACGTTGTTGGTCAGCCAGTTGGCCGCCGATTCAGCCAATCGCACAAAGGGCACAAACACGGAGCCTTCAGCGACATCCTCAGTGATGAAGCTGACGCCCTCGAGCCTTCCACGGCGAGAGGCGACCCGGACGGCCTCATCGTTCACGATTTCCATTCGGGCAGCGTCGTTCGGGTGAATCGCGACCCGCAACTCCGGGAATGAATCGACCAGACCCTCTACCCGCCTCGTCATCGTTCCACCATGCCAGTGATACAGAACGCGACCGGTGTTCAGGATCAGCGGATAGCGATCGTCCGGGGCTTCTTCGGAAGGCGGGAGCTGTTTCACCGGAATGAACTTGCCCAGGCCGCGGGGGAATGACTCGTCGTACAGACGCGGCGTTCCCGGATGGTCTGCGCTGGGACATGGCCACTGGATGCCACCCTCCTGATCGAGCCGCCGGTGCGAGAGACCAGCCATGATCGGAGTCAGCGAGGCGAGCTCGTCGAAGACCGAGGATGCAGATCCATGCTCGAAACCGACTGGCGACACCCCGAGGCGGCGAGCCGTGCGCCGCGCGACGTCCTGCACGATCTCCCAGTCGGCGCGCGATTGTCCGACGGGCGGGATCACCTGCCGTACCCGCTGCACGCGGCGCTCTGAATTCGTAAACGTGCCTTCCTTCTCTGCGAATGAGGCTGCCGGCAAGACAACGTCGGCCAGCTCTGCCGTCTCGTGCATGAAGATGTCCTGCACGACCAGGAAATCGAGCTTCGCAAATGCTTCATGAGCGTGGGCCAGGTTGGGCTCGGTCAGGAGCGGGTTCTCACCGACGATGTACATGCAGCGCACGCCGTTATTGGAGAGCATGCTTTCGACCATGTCGGTCGCCCGAAGTCCTTCCGCGGCCGGTAAGTCCGCCTCCCAGATGTTGTTGAACTTGTCCAGCACGTCCGACGTGTAGCGCTGATATCCGGGCAACGCATCGGGAACGCAACCGGCGTCGCCGGCGCCCTGCACGTTGTTCTGTCCGCGCAACGGCGAAACGCCATTGCCAATTCGCCCAACCTGCCCGGTCAGCAGCGCCAGATTGAGCAATGCCGTGGCGTTGGCGGTGCCGTTCGTGTGCTGGGTCACGCCCATGCCCCAGATCAGGCAGGAGCCTCCCGGGTCCGATTCGACGGGATTCGGTCGTGCGTACATGCGAGCTGCACGGATCAGCAACTCCGCCGGAACGCCGGACAGTTCTTCCACCCGTTCCGGCGTGTAGCCATCGAGTTCGGACAGCCACTCATCGAACCCCTCGGTTCGCTCGGCGATGAACGGTCTGTCGGCCAGTCCCTCGTCCAGAATGACCCTGGCCATCCCATTGAGTACGGCGACGTCGGTGCCCGGGTACTGCTGCAACCAGAGGTCCGTGTGATCGCAGAGCTCAATCCGTTTCGGATTGAGCACGATCAACGACGCCCCGCGGTCCACCGCCGTCCGCATCCGTGAAGCGGCGACTGGATGGTTCGAGGACGGATCAGCGCCCACGACGAAGAGACAGTCGGCGGCTTCATAGTCGCTGTAACTGTTCGACGTCGCGCCCGATCCAAGCTGGGCCAGCATCGCCTCGACGGAGGGTGAGTGACAGAGCCGAGTGCAGTGGTCGATGTTGTTCGTGCCCATCACAGCCCGCACGAACTTCTGCAGGATGTAGTTGTCTTCATTGGTCGCTTTGGCCGACGAGAACGCGCCGAATGCGCCTCGATGTTCGGCAAACTTCTCGGCCACCAGGTCCAGCACCTCGTCCCACGAAGCTGGTTGCAAGCCCTCAGGACCGCGAATCAGCGGCGTCGTCAGTCGGTCGGAGTGATTGACAAACGCCGTCCCAAACCGACCCTTGACGCAGAGCAGACCTTTGGATGAGAGATTGTCCGGGTCATCGTCGACGTGAGTCAGGATGCCGTCTTCCGCAGTGATCTTGATGCCGCAGCCGACTCCGCAGTAAGGACAGACCGTAGAAACGGTCTTGGCGCCGGACGCCGCTCGCTTCGGCATGAGCGCCTCGGTTGGACACGCGGCCACGCAGGAGCCACACGACGTACACGTCGACTCGCCCAGCGGCTCGTCGCCAAACGAGGCGATCCGCGCTGATTTCCCGGCGCCGGCAATACCGATTGCGCCGATGTGCTGTCGATCCGAGCACGCAGACACGCAACGCCCGCAGAGGATGCAGTCGGTCGCGTCGAAGCGGTAGAAGTGATTCGTCTCGTCCTGGTGTTCGTTCGATTGTGCCACCCACCGATCGACCGCGGCCTCGTGCGTCGTCGCGTGGTGACGCAACTCGGTTGCCGCGCCTCCGTTTGAATGGGCCGTGTTGTCGGTCATTGCCAGCGTCAGCTCAAGGATGCCCTTGCGCGCCGCGCGAGCAGTGTCGGAGTCGGTCAGAATCGCCTGGCCCTCGGACACCGGCGTGTGGCAGGCGGCAGGAAGCCCGCGTTGTCCCTCGATTTCGACCAGGCATGTGCGGCACGCGCCCAACGCCGGCCCGTCGAGGTCTTTGCACAGATGCGGTAGATCGATTCCGGCGGCCAGCACCGCATCGAGGATTGTGGTTCCGGCGGTGGCCTGACGGGTCTGTCCGTCAATGCTGAGGTTGATCATTGCAGCGGAAGTCTCCATCGTCATAGGACACTCCCTCCGAACTGGTGCTTCGCCGAGGTGATGGGATTGGGCGCCATCTGACCGAGGCCGCAGAGCGATCCCGCGGCAATCAACGGAATCAACGCCTCAACGTCGGCCCAGTTGCCTTCCGCGAGGGCGGCGGCCATTCGACCCGAACCTTCGCGACAGGGCGTGCATTTCCCGCAAGACTCATTGGCGTTGTACTCCGCCCAGACGCCGAGTGCCCGCTCAATCCCGTACGACCGCGGAATCGCGATGATCCCGCCGGCGCCCAGCAACGCGCCATGGCCATCCATTTGTCCGGGCGCAATCGGCGTGTCGAAGTTCTCTGGCGCGAGGAATCCGCCCGACGGGCCGCCCATGGTGACGCCCGCCAGCGGTTCGCTCGGCTCGCCCAATGCGACGATCTCCGAGACCGGCGTGCCCAGCGGCAACTCAATCACCCCACGATTGCGGAAGGCCCC
Organism: Chloroflexota bacterium; assembly: GCA_009838735.1. Taxonomy (GTDB): domain Bacteria; phylum Chloroflexota; class Dehalococcoidia; order Bin125; family Bin125; genus Bin125. The sequence continues at coordinate 4,493 of VXQZ01000036.1, read as the reverse complement.
GCTGAGCTGAATCAGTTTGGTGCCGGGCATGCCCTCCGCGCCCACTTCGCGGAACCAGTCCGCGCCGAACTCGAAAATGTCAGGAAGATTGGACAACGTTTCGACGCTGTTGATCGCAGTCGGCCGTCCCCAGAGTCCACGCTCGGTGGGATAGGGCGGTTTGAGTCGCGGCACGGCGCGGCGACCCTCGATTGATTCCAGGATGACCGACTCCTCGCCGCAAACGTAGCCGCCGGCGCCTCGTCGAATCTCGACGGTCAATCCATCCAACAATCCAGCCGCTTGGGCGGAAGCGATCGCTTCAGCAGCAGCCGAGGCGGAGCGGTCGGCCATGCCGTTGATGTACCAGAACGCGTGCGAGGCGCCGAGCGCGTGACAGGCGATCCCGATCCCCTCAAGAATCCGCTGTGGATCCGACTCCATCAACCAGCGATCCTTGAAGGTTCCCGGCTCACCCTCTTCGCCGTTCGCGACGAGGTACGGCTGACCATTTCTCGACGCCGCCTCAACCGCGCCGCCCCACTTGAGATGAACCGGGAAGTAGGCGCCACCTCGGCCGAGCAGTCCCGCGCGTTCTACCAGCGCCAACGACACGGACTGACTCAGTTGGGTCGCGGCCCGCCAACCGCGCCAATCCGGCGGGTCGGTTGTTCTCTTACCAGTCACTCGAGTCAATCCGCCAGGGACGGTTGCCCTGGCCGCATCGAAGACTGATTCAGCAACGGACGACTCAAGGCGATCCGGTCCCGACACTGAAATTGGACCGTCGCTCGCGGCAGCGCAGAGGAACATGCACTCGTGATCGTCACCAACGCTCGCCGAGTCGCCCGCCGCAATCCGACACGGCAATCCTCGACAGACGCGCGTCGAATCCTCTGTCAGCGGACTCCAGCGAAACTCGGTGTAGCTCGTGGCGACGGCAAACAACTCCGCGCGTGGCATATGCACCCATTGAGCGACGTGTTCCAGAGCCTGGTGATCGAGATAGCCGTACACCTCGTCAACGATGTGAAGTGCAGGCAAGACCTGCGTTCGTTGTCGGGGCAGCGCCGTCAACGCCAGCTGGAGTTCGCTCAGATGCGCCTCGGTTGCCGTCTCTGTGACCACGTCGTTCTTGCCCTTCACCCGGTTAAGTCAGCGGCTGATCGCCCCCTGAGACGTGCTGGATACCATTCTAGATACCACTGCGGGAGCTCCCACGAGCGCGAGAAGTGAAGATGACCGCGGAATCGAATCTGCCACGCTCCTACGAAGAGGCCCACCTCAAGGCGCGCCCGGCCAACCGCTACGGACCGTCGTTCACCTTCCTCGGCGTCCCGCGGGCCAATCTGCGACGGCCCGAGTCGATTGAGCAGGCTGGCGCCGTCATCCTCGGCGCGCCCTTCGACGCCGGTACCAGCTACCGACCCGGCGCCCGATTCGGACCACAGGCAATCAGATCGGCCGACTACATTCCGCACTCCGGTTACCGTCCGCATCTGGGGCTCGGCGTCGATCCGTTGGGAGAACTCCGTGTCGTCGACGCCGGTGACGTCAACATGCAGCAACTGGACAGTGAGCCCAGCCTGCAACGCCTGATGGAAGCCTGCCGACAGGTGTCGGAGGCCGACGCGATTCCGGTGGTGCTCGGCGGAGACCACACGATCACTTACGCGACCGCACAGGGAGTGGCCAAGCACCACGGATTCGGCCGCGTGGCGCTGATTCACTTCGACGCCCACGCCGACACTGGCGACTCCGACGGCGGACTCTGGGGTCATGGCACGCCGATGCGGCGGCTCATCCTCAGCGGCGCCGTCCGCGGCGACCGATTCCTCCAGATCGGACTCAGGGGTTACTGGCCCGACCCGCCGATCCTCGAATGGATGGCCGACCAGCGCATGCGCTGGTTCGAGATGACCGAAGTCGTCCAACGCGGACTCGATGACTGCCTCGACGAAGCGCTCGAAGTCGCCGCCGACGAATGCGACGGGGTATTCCTGTCCGTCGATGTCGACGTGGTCGATCCCGGCATGGCGCCCGGCACCGGCACGCCCGAGTCGGGCGGCCTCACCTCACGCCAACTCCTCGACGCCGTCCGACGGATCGGCATGGAGTCCAACCTGCTCGGCATGGACGTAGTCGAAGTCGCGCCGCCCTACGACACGTCGGATGTCACGGCACTGCTCGCCAATCGAGTCGTGTTGGAGGCGCTCTCCGGCGTCGCCGTGCGGCGCAAGGGCGACGAATAGCGCGGGATCTACAGCTAACCTGATCGCATGACCTCTCCCAACGGCCAGATGAAGTTCGGCGTCCTGCAATTCTTCAGCTGGCCCGGACGCCGCGTGCCGCTGCCCACCGTCTACGAGCGCGCCCTCAACCGGATCGACATCATGGACGAGACCGGTTACGACTGCGTCTGGCTGGCCGAGCATCACTTCTCCACCTACTCCGTCTGTCCCTCCGTCCACCTGATGGGTATGCACGTCGCCGGACGCACGAAGCAACTCCGCATCGGCACGGCCGTCACGCTCGCCTCCTTCTATCACCCGCTGCGCATCGCCGAGGAGGTCGCCCTGCTCGACATCCTGTCCGGCGGACGCGTCAACTGGGGCGCCGGCCGCGGCTTCGACCGCACCGAGTTCCGCGCCTTCGGCGTCGAGTTCGAAGAGTCGTACCCACGCTTCCGCGAATCCGTCCAGGTCGTCATCGAGGCCTGGCGCCAGGAGCGAATCACCTGGCACGGCGACTACTACGACTTCGACGAGATCGAGGTCCTGCCCAAGCCCTATCAGCAACCCACGCCGCCCTTCTGGGTCGCCGCCGGCGGTCCCGACGCCATCGACTGGGCCGCCAGGCAGGGCTACTCGATCCTCATGGACCCGCACGCCACGCACGAAGAACTCGGCGACAAGCGCCGCAACTACTTCAAGGCACTTGACCGATACGGCCATGAGACCGAGGACCGAGTCATTCCGATGGCACGTCTAATCGCCGTCGCCGAGACCGACGCGGAAGCCGAGCAGATCGCGATCAACGGCGCCCAGTGGACGATCGGCTCCTACGCCAACGAAAAGGTCAGCGGCAACGCCAGTCCCGTCCGTCAGCTGTCCGACGACGAACGCATCGACCGCTATGCCAACCAGGTGGTGATCCACGGCAGCGCCTCGAAGGTGATCGACCAGCTCGAAGAGCTGCGCGAGACCATCGACCTCGACTACCTGATCGCCTCCCCCTTCTCCCACGACTCGTTCGTCCGCTTCACCAACGACGTCATGCCCCATTTCCAGTAGCCCGCAACGCGAAAGGGAAAGGACCGACATGTCCTACGAACTGATCACCGTCGAGCGCAAAGGCGATCACGACGGCATCATCTGGCTTGAGCTCAATCGTCCGGAAAAGCTCAACGCCTTAACCTTCCCGTTGCTCGCCGAGATGTACGACGCGCTGACGAGGATCCGGATGGATCGCACGGCGCGTGTCCTTGTGATCACCGGCAAGGGACGTGGATTCTGCGCCGGCATGGATGCCGGCGGAGCCGGAGACGGACGCGGGACCGAGTTCTGGGATGACAACCCCGATCCGCTGCAGGGCGCGCCGGATTCCCCCAACTACACCGACAACGAAGGCCAGCGGCTCAACTTCCGCTACGAGACCAAGACCTTCGCCGAGCTGCGCCGCCTCGACATTCCCGTGATCGCCGGCGTCAATGGACCATGCGTTGGCGCAGGATTCGATATGGCCTGTCTCTGCGACCTCCTCGTCGCCTCGACCAACGCCCGCTACCAGGTCGCCTACGTCAAGCGCGGTCTCTACGCCGACCTTGGCGGCTTCTGGGCCATCCCCAAGATCCTGGGCTGGCGCAAGGCCATGGAGATGATGTTCACCGGCCGCTTCATGACCGCCGAAGAAGGCCATGAAGCAGGCGTCAGCAACTACCTCGTCGAGCCTGACGCGTTCCGCGAGCGCTTGCTCGAGTTCGCTCAAGAGGTCGAGAACGGTCCGCCCGTCGGCCAGAAAGTCGGCAAACTGATGGCCTACCGCACCGCCTATCTCGACTACGAATCCGCCCTCGAACTCTCCGGCGGAGTCCTGCCCCTCGTCACCGGTTCCTACGACCGCATCGAGGGAGGCACATCCTTCCGAGAACGCCGAGAACCAAAGTTCACCGGCTTCTAAGACCTCTCGTAGAGAGCAAGACCTCCCCCTCCGGGGGAGGTGCCGCGAAGCGGCGGAGGGGGCCCGGTAATGTGCCGCTCAATCAAACGCCTGCGCCAACCCGCTGGTATCGATCCGACGCAAGACGAAATCGAACAGGCCGCCCGCCAGTTCGTACGCAAAATCTCCGGAATCCAGCACCCCTCTTCGAGAACAGAGGACGCGTTCCAGCAAGCCGTCAATGAAATCAGCCAGGTAGCAACAACACTCCTCCAGGACCTGCCGCCCCTCAAACAACCCCGAACCTGACGCTCCCGCCACCGCCTCCGACGCCCCGTGCCCCCTTGTTATGCCCG
>VXQZ01000002.1 GCA_009838735.1 Chloroflexota bacterium | reverse complement strand
CGAACAGCCGCAAGAATCATCAGAAACCATGACCGAATTGACCAAAATTGCACCCCCCAATTCCACGATCGCCAGTCCACAGCAGGAGATCGTCAAATCTCAGCCCTCGCAAGAAAAAATTCCCACAGAACCCACCCAGGACGCCCTGGTCGCCAAACCAGCCGCCTAACCCCACTCCCGACACACTTCTGATCCCCTCTCCCCGAGGGAGAGGGCTAGGGTGAGGGCCCTGCGGCCCCAATCTCTTCCCATGCCTCCTTCCTTTCCGATGCCCCGCACTTGATGCGGGGCCCAGCCCGCGATCTCAACACGCAGCGCCCGGCTCAAGCCCGCGCTCAACCGTTACCAGTGCTGTAGCTCCACACCACTTCCGATGCCCCGCACTTGCCGGCCCCTGGCTTGAACAGGGGATGCGGGGCCCGGGCCGCGATCTCAACACGCATGTCCCGCATCCCCCTGCCGTTGGCCGCCAACAACAGCTCGCCCGCCCGCCTCAACGGAACAGGAGCCCCCCCAGCCCGTAACCTTCCCCGCACGTAAACTCGCACCTAGCCTGACTACAACCGATGAGACAGGAGACCCCGTGAGTTTTCGAGCGTTTGTGGTCGACAAGGATGATGACGATTTCTCGGCGTCAGTCCAGACGCTGGACGATTCGTCGCTGCCTGAAGGTGATGTCACAGTCGCCGTCGAATGGTCGGATCTTAACTACAAGGACGGCCTCGCCTGCACACCCAACGGCCGCGTCGTCTTCAAGTACCCGATGACGATCGGCATCGATTTCGCCGGGACCGTTCTGGATTCGTCCGACGCTCGCTACTCGGCGGGCGATTCGGTGGTCGCCACGGGCTACGACCTCGGCACGGCGCACCCCGGCGGCTACGCCGAACGAGTCCGCGTGCCGGCCGACTGGCTGGCGCCGCTGCCCGAGGGCATGACTTCGGAAGAGGCGATGACGCTGGGCACAGCCGGAATCACCGCCGCCATGTCGGTCGACGTCATCGAGAAAGGCGGCGTCGGTCCCGACGCCGGACCCGTCATCGTCAGCGGCGCAACCGGAGGCGTCGGCTCGACTGCCGTCGCCATGCTCGCGGCGCGCGGCTACGAAGTCCACGCCAGCACCGGCAAGTCCTCGGAGCATGATTTCCTCCGAGCGCTCGGGGCAACGGAGATCCTCGATCGCGAGGAGCTGGCCGCGGAATCACGGCGGCCAATCGAGCGGGAGCGCTGGGCCGCCGCTGTCGACCCCGTCGGCGGCTCGACCACGGCGTCGATCCTCAGACAGACCAAGTACGGCGGCGTCGTCGCCCTGTCGGGATTGACCGGAGGCGTCGGTGTCGAGACCAACGTGATGCCCTTCATCCTTCGCGGCATCTCCCTGGTCGGCATCGAATCAGTCTTCTGGCCCAGCGACGACCGCCCACGCCTCTGGTCGCGAATGGCTCAGGACTTCAGCGGCGGTAACCTCCTCGATCTGGTCGAAGCTCGGATCGGCCTGGAGGACGTACCCGAAGCCGCATCGAAAATCCTCGCCGGTGGCGTCCGTGGTCGCATCCTCGTGCAGCCCCACTAGTCCCCTCTCCCTCTGGGAGAGGGTTAGGGTGAGGGCCGCACTTCCGCGGCCCGGCCGAGATTGAACAGGAGCTTGTGACATGCAAATCGGCATCTTCATTGGCGGCGCCGGACCGGCGCCCAGCGTGCAGAGCATCGTCGAACAGGCCCAGCGCGCGGAAGCGGCCGGCTTCTCGACCTTCGGCATGGCCAACATCTTCTCGCACGACGCCATGGGCGCGCTGACGCTCGCCGGGGCGCAGACCGAACGGATCGAGTTGATGACCGCCGTCGTGCCGACCTACCCCCGGCACCCGCACGCGATGGCCCAGCAGGCCCTGACCGTACAGGCGGCGGCCGGCGGCAAGCGCTTCGTCATGGGCATCGGCCTCTCGCACAAGATCGTCATCGAGAACATGTTCGGCTATTCCTTCGACCGCCCCGCGCGGCATATGAAGGAGTACCTCGACGTGCTGCTCCCGTTGCTCAATGGTGACCCGGTCCAGACCGACGGCGAACACTACCGAGGCCAGGTCAGCCTCGAGATCCCCGACGCCGAGAAGCCCGTCTCCTGCATGCTCGCCGCGATGGGTCCGGCGATGCTGCGACTGGCCGGCGCGCGTACCGACGGCACCATCCTCTGGATGACCGCCGCCAATGTGGTCGAGTCATACATCGCGCCCACGATGAACGCCGCCGCCGACGAAGCCGGCCGCCCGCATCCACGCATCGTCGTCGGCCTGCCGGTCATGCTCAGTTCCAACGTCGACGCCGCCCGAGCAACCGCAGCCGAACAGTTCGCCAACTACGAGCGCCTGCCCTCCTACCGCTCAATGTTGGACAAGCAAGGCGCGGCCCACCCTGAGGACGTGGCAATCCTCGGCACTGAAGAGCAGATCGAGACCCAGCTGCGTCAGCTCAAGGACGCCGGCACGACCGACTTCGTCGGCGTCGTCTTCGGCTCCGAAGACGAACGCTCACGAACGGAAGAGTTCCTGGGTTCGCTGGCGCCGACGCTCTAGTCAAGAGCTGCGAGTCAGCCGGATCACCTCGATCCGGCGCGGGCGAGCATTCTCTTCGTACTGGTGAAATGGAGGCCAGACTTCGGCGGCTGCGGACCACTGATCGTCGCGCTCGTCTCCATCGAGGAACTCGGCCTCAACCGGGTGCCGCTTGCGATCGACGAACACCCAGGCGTGGGGATTGGCGCGAAGATTGTGCACCCAGCCCGGATGCTTCGGACTGCCGCCAACCGAGCCGATGATGACCCAGCTGTCGCCGTCGGCGAAGTAGAAGAGCACCGCGTCTCGAAGATCGCCCGACTTAACTCCGACCGTACGCAGCATCAAGGAGTTGATGTACGGGACGCCTTCGTTCCAGGTGATCATGCGAGCAGCGATCGAATAGCCCGTCAATCGAACCGACAGTTCCTCCATCGGCTTCATGAGGCCGAGGCGGTTGAGCATGTTAACGATGTCTTGCCACATGATCGAAGTCCGCAGCGACTACTCGATGTAGTCGCGCAGGCGGGTCGCGCGGGTCGGGTGACGCAGTTGACGCAGGGCCTTGGCCTCGATTTGGCGGATGCGTTCGCGAGTGACATCGAAGTCGCGTCCGACCTCTTCCAGAGTCCGCGCGCGACCGTCTCCCAGACCAAAGCGCAGTTCGAGCACCTGGCGCTCCCGCGGCGACAGTGATCCGAGCACGGCTCCGACCGTCTCCTTGAGCAACTGTTGCCCGGCCGCCGCGTCGGGTGCGACCATCTTCTCGTCCTCGACGAAGTCGCCGAGATGGCTGTCGTCCTCTTCGCCGATCGGAGTCTCCAGAGAGACAGGCTCCTGCGACACCTTGATGATCTCGCGGACGCGCTGGGCATCGACGCCCATGCCCTGGCCGATCTCCTCGTATGTCGGCTCGCGGCCGAGCTCCTGGACCAGTCGACGCGAAACGCGGACCTGCTTGTTGATCGTTTCGACCATATGCACCGGGATACGGATCGTGCGCGCCTGGTCGGCGATGGCGCGGGTGATGGCCTGGCGGATCCACCAGGTGGCGTAGGTCGAGAACTTGTAGCCCTTGCGGTAGTCGAACTTCTCAACCGCGCGGACCAGTCCGATGTTGCCTTCCTGGATCAGGTCGAGCATTGACATGCCGCGCCCGATGTACTTCTTTGCAACCGACACCACCAACCGCAGGTTGGCCTCGGTCAGCCGCTTCTCGGAGAGATACGCATCCTCTTTGAGCACGCCAATGTGCCGCTCGCAGCGCAGCGAAATCGGCTCCAGTTTGCCGTCGAGATCTTTCGGACACGGCATCAGCAGTTCGAGCCCGCCGGCCGCGCGCAAGAGATGTCGTACGTGACGGTGGTCGAAGATGTGGGTCACGACGGACACCTGGACGAGCCGCTCCTCGGCGCGGGCCTCGTCGTACTCCTCGTCCTCCGGCTGGAAGCGATTGATTAGCGCCTCCCGCAGTTCGGGGTCCATCTCCTGATCAACGCGCTCGCGGAAGTCGCCGTCTTTGGTCAGGTCGAACAGCGACAGATGCGACTTGTCGATTTCATCGGCAATCACGGCGATCTCCGGCAGCAGGGACTCAAGCTGAAGGAGAAGGAAGATGGTCACTTCGATCGCGTTGGGGTTGCGCCCGTTCTGAATCCGCCATTCTTCTTCGAAATCGCGGATCCAGTTGCCTTCCTCCATTTGACGTGAGAGATAGCGCTCGTCTTCGGCGGTCAGCAGGTTGACTCGTCCAATCTCGCGCAGATACATCCGCACCGGATCGTCGATCCCCTCTGCCTCCTCGTGGACGCTCTGCCGGCCTTCCTTACGCATCTCGATGATCCGGCGCGAGCTGACTTCCTTGCTTCGGCCATACAGGTCGACGGCAGGCGTGGGCGGCGTTTCGGGCTCCGACTTGCCCTTGCCCCTGCCGCGTCCGCGCGACCTGCCGCCAGCCTTGCCGCGACGACTGGTCTTCTTCGGTGTCGGCTCGGGCCTGGCGCGCAACGGACGCTCAAGCACGCCGAGTAACTTGCCCAGGGAATCGACCTCTTCGGTTGTCTCCTCGCCGGTCAGGGTGAAACTGGCGACTGACGCGTGCGAGATCTGCCGTTCCTCGTGCATCTTGGCCAGGTTGCGGCGCTCGGCCGCCTTCTTCGGGGTTGGGGCCGCCTTGGTCGATTTCTTGGTGGTGCGCTTGGGTTGTTCGGCCAGATTGATGGTGCGCCGCCCGGCCGGCATGGAGAATTCGTCGACCGGAGCGGTGAGCGCGCGCACCCGCGCCTCCTCCTCCGACTTGGCGACGGCGCGCGGCTTGCGCTGTCCGGGCGCCTCGGCGGTCACTCGACGGTCGCCCAGTTGATCTCGGACGAGTTGTCGCAGGCTGCCGACGATGTGATTGGCTACCTCGGCGTCGCGCGCGCGATCGGCGAGGAGCGAAGCGGTCAGAGAGACGCTACCGTTTGCGCCGTTCGCCGATGCGGCCGTGGCTGAGGTCGACCGACCATTGCCGCTCGGTTTGAGGCTGGCGCCAGCAGCATCGGTCGAAGCCGGAGAGTCCGGTTCCGAATCCGTTGGGGCTGCCGTCGTCGACGCGGCATCAGCCGGCGCTTCGGCGGTTGCGTTGCGAGCGATCACCATGGTCGTGGTCCCTTCTCTCAGCGTGGTCCCCCAGCGTGGTTCAGATCCAAATGCAGGCGCTCAGGCCGTGCTTGTCGAAGACACTCGATGGAGGCGTCGCGCCTCATCCCGTGCTTGGACGACGGATGCGGCGGCCTCGACCAGGTCGGGGTCGCATGCATCAGCGTGTTCGAGTTGGGCGGCGGCACGGGCGAGCTCGTCAACACCGAGTTCGCGCTCCTGCTCGCCGATTTCCAGGTTCTTCAGGCGGAGGCCTTCTTTGCTGCGCTTGCGTTGAATCCGGGCGAGCGCATCGAGCGTCGCCTCGGCGGCTTCCGCGTCACTGTAGGGCGGAAGTCGCTTCGCGTCACGTAGTTGCTGAGCAATCCGCTCCTGTGAATCGGTCAAGTCGTCCGCCCAGGAGTCGTCGTCGGCGCTGAGACGGGCGGTCAGGATGGCCCGGTCTTCGCCGTCTTCAATCAGCTCAACATGCCCCAAATCAAGCGCATCTCTGGCTGACTCGTAGCCGAGCGCCAGTTGCACAATGAACGACTGCTGACGGTCCACATGTCGGCGCAGCGAAGCAGGTACGACCGTCCCAGCACCGCGAGAGCGTGAACTCGGAGGCGCGTATTGACTGAGCAGTGAATCGGGATCGACGCGAGCCCAGGCAGCGACCCGCCTGAGATATTCCTCTCGTACCACCGCGTGTCCGATTGTGCGGACCGTCGGCATCAGATCGTCCAGGAAATCGGCCCGGCCTCGCGGCGTGTCGAGGTCGTGTTGCCCGCGGGCGTGATCGACCAGCCAGTCGAGGAAGGTGGGCGCTGTCTCGACCAGGGTGTGCCAGAGCTCAGGTTCGGAGCGAATCAGATCATCGGGATCGCGGCCTTCGGGCAGGGGAATGATGCGAATGTCGTTGGTGAGCTGATTTTGCAGCGCGCCCACCTTGAGGAAATCGGTGGCCACCTGTTGCTCGGCGCCGATCGCCTCGCGAGCGGTGTCGATCCCGCGGCGGGCTGCGGCCTGGCCGGCGGCGTCAGGATCGAGCGCCAGGCGGACATCGGTGGCCAACGGCTTGATCAGGCCGATCTGCGTCTCGGTCAGCGCCGTACCCATCGATGCGACGGCGTTGGGGCTTCCAAATTCATGCGCGCTGATCACGTCGGTGTAACCCTCGACGATGATCACGGATCCAGCATCTCGGATCGCGCTGCGAGCGAGGTCAAAGCCGTAGAGGAGATCGCGCTTGCGGAACAGGTCGGACTCTGGCGTGTTGACGTACTTGGCCGGCTCACCGATCAGTGTCCGGCCGCCAAAGCCGACCGTTTCGCCGCGGGCGTTCCGGATTGGGAACATGAGCCGATCTCGGAACCGGTCGCGAGGTCCGCTGTCCGTCTTCAATACCAGGCCAGCCGCGACGGCGTCATCGAGATGGACGCCGCGGGCCGAGAGATGATGAACCAGTGCGTCCGGCTCCGACCCTGACAGGCCGAGATTGAACTTCTGCGCGGACTCTGCTGAGATTCCGCGCTCTCGCAGGTAGTCCTGCGCGTCTCGTCCCGTCGATGCGTCCTGCAGCTGGTTTCGCCAGAAGTGAAGCGCGGCGTCGTTGGCGCGGAGCAGACGCTGGCGCTGCTCGTCTCGGCGAACCTGTTCGTCGGTGCGCGGCCTGAGCTGGACGCCGGCGCGTTGGGCCAGGCGTTGCAGCGCTTCGCGGAAGTCGATGTTGTTGCGCTTCATTTCCCAGCTGAACACGTCACCGCCTTCCGAGCAGGCGCCGAAGCAGTGCCAGGTTTGACGGTCCGGATTGACAATGAACGAAGGGGTCTTCTCGGCGTGGAACGGACACGGAGCCTTGTACGTTGAGCCGCTCCGCTTGAGCGGGACCTCGGCGGCGATGAGATCGACGATGTCGATCTTCGCCTTGACCTCTTCCGCTACCGACATGCGCAGAAGCCAGGCTGGATCTTCAGATGAGCGGGCGCGGGCATACGACAAATTTACGTTGAAGCTGAATATTTTTCAATGTCCAAACAAAGGAAAATGGAGAATCGTTCGTTCAGCCGCCAATATCAAGCGTCAGACTGTTGTCATCGAGGTTCGTTTCCGGGACGTCTCCGCCGGCGACAATCGTCATCGCAATGGTTCCCGTGTGTGGTTGCAGGCTCGTCAGAATCTCGGTTTGGCCAGGGCCGAGCGGTCGTGAATCGGCGGAACGGCGAGTGATCAGTTCGATCTGGTCCCCCGCCTCATCCGCGACCACGATGAAGAATGTCTCCGCTGGACCATCTCCGTTGTTGATCACAGTCAACAAGACGTAGCCGTCGTTGGTGTGTTGTACATCGAGGAAGGTCAGATCCGGTGCAGGGGCATCAGGGTCCGGCTCGGCAGATTGCGCCTGCTGCTCTTGCTGCTGACTGTCCTGAGCAGCCTGCTCAGCATCCTCCTCCTCCGCAGCCTGCTCCTGCTGTTGTTCGTCGAGTTCCGGCGCAGCGAGTGAGACGCGGAAGGTGTTGTTGGCCGTGTTGGTGTCGATTCCCGCCTCGAGCACGACCAGCGCTTCCAGGCGCTCTCCGGGATCGAGGTCGAGATCGAGCGGGATGGTGCGCAGATCTCCGGATTCCATGCCCAGGGTGACTGCGGCCGAGGCCAGCTCGGCGGCTGTGGCGGCGTCGACGACCGTGATGATCACATCGGTGCGTTCGATGTCGACACTGCTGTCGTTGGTGATCGTGACATTGAGACGGGCTCGGTCGTCATCGGGCTGCCGCGCGGTAACGATAGCCAGATCGACTTCGTCACCGGTCGCCGACTGCTGATCCGGTTGGTCGTCCTGCGACTCATCACCGTCCTGTTCGGCCACGGCGTCGAGGTGAATCACGATCCGATGGTCATATCGTTCGTCCTCGGGGGTGAAGACGACGAGCTGTAGCTCGTACGAACCTGAACTGGTGATGAAGCGCTCGACGTCGACGACCAGCTCGCGGTAATCGCCGGATGGATGATCTTCCGACGAATGCAGCAGGATCGAGTTACCGAGCGTGTTGTCCGGTGCGATTGGGGTGAGATAGAGCAAGGCGCTGGCCACGGCGCCAACGTTCCGCGCAACAAGCGCGATGTCGAGTTCGAAGTCGGAGTCGTATGTGAACCGTTCACCGTCGGACGGTGACTCGATGCGCGCCGCACGTGCACCGTCGCCTTCCGCGTCGGCATTCGGCCTGCCTTCTTCAGCGGGGGATTCTTGCTGCTGCTGCTGGTTCGATTCGCGGGTGGGGGAGCTGGCTCCCTGGAGAACGAGTACGACCGGGACGGTTTGCGATTCAGAGCGACCGGCGGCGTCAACAGCGGTGATTGTGACCTCGACCTCACCGGTTTCTCCGGGCGTCCAGTCGATTCTGGCGAGATAGCGCGGTTGCACAATGGCGCATTCGCATCGTTCGTCGACCGCTCCACCCAGGGCGTCGCATTGCTCCTTTGCTTCATTGTCCTGACAGGCTTCGTCATGTTCAGGGACCGGCTCGAGGACCGGGATCACGGAGGCCACACGGCGGCCGTTTACCAACATGTCGAATCTCTCGATCGGCTGGCTTCCGCTGGCGGAGATAGCCAGCCGGATGGTGCTGCCCGCGGCAAACTGCTGGAAGGGAGATATTCCGAGTACTTCGACACGAATTGCCGCCGCCACTCGCGCCTGGTCATTCGTAACTTCGACTCTGATGTCCCTGGCGAACTCGATCCCGTCGGCGTCGAGGGCGATGATCCGGACATTGGCAAAGCCCAGCCGTTCGGGCGTCCAGATGAAGGAGCCGATCCAGGCGCCCCGATCCTCGGAGTATGGCGGGACCACATCGGCGATTTTGGCATCGTCGACGAGTAGCTCGAGCGTCGCGATTGGACTTCCGGAGGAGATCGTGACGGTGATGCTCTGGGGCTCGCCGAGCAGGACCAGTTCGCCTTCGTCGAGCGAGACAACCATGACCGGCGCGTCTGGTTGGCCGGTGTCGAGCAGGTCGAGTCGATTGATGACGACCACAACCGCGGCGACAATCCCGCCGATGACCAGGAGAATGGCGATTGAGCCGATTCGGCTGCCCATGCGACTCCTGCGCATTGCTTGATCAATGGCCGATCATGGCCATCGTCGTGACGGACCGATTCGCCGTCACTCTATAGCGCGCTCTGGGGCCGGACGGACTAGCGCTGGCGCTGGGCCTCGGCGTTGGCGACCAGGTGACGTGTCTGTTCGATCACGTCGGGAGTGACGGAAATCGAGGTGATCCCCCAGTCAACAAGACGTTGAGCCAGGTCGGGATGTTCCGATGGCCCCTGGCCACAGACCGACACGGTGATGCCGCGCCGCTTGGCGGTGGTGATCACGTGCTCAATGGCTCTGAGCACAGCAGGATTTCGCTCGTCAAAGGTGTCGGCGAACCGTTCGGAGTCGCGATCGATCCCGAGCGTCAGTTGCGTCAGGTCGTTAGAACCAATTGACACGCCGTCGATACCGCAATCGATGAACTCGTCGAGCAGCAACACATTGGATGGCACTTCGACCATCATCCAGAGCTGGAAGCCATCGGGTTCTCCGGCGTTTCTCGCGAGACCGTAGTCATCGACCTGTTTGACAACCTGCGACATTTCATCAGGTGTGCGGACGAATGGGATCATCAGGTGGAGGTTGGGATGATCTTCGCGGACGTGCTCGAGCGCGCGAAGTTCAAGCTCGAACAAATCGGGCTCGCGAATGTAGCGCGCGGCGCCCCGATAGCCGATCATTGGGTTTTCCTCGTCGGGCTCGTAGATGTCGCCGCCGGTCAGGTTGGCGTACTCATTGGTCTTGAAGTCGGTGGCTCGATACACGACCGGTCGCGGGTCGAAGGCCGATGCGATCTTGCGCATGCCCTCCGAGAGGCGGCGTACGTACTCGTCCTGGCGCCCCGTGTTGATGAAGTTGCGGGGATGCTCGCCCAGCCGAGCGATGATGAACTCAGCGCGCAGGAGTCCAACGCCGTCGACATCGCGCTCGGCAACCCTATCGGCGATCTCCGGCTCGGCCAGGTTGACGTAGAGCTTGGTTTCGGTGGCGATCGGCGCGTAGAGTTCTTCTTCGCGGTCGTGCCACCAGGTCAGCAGTTCGTTCTGGACGCCGTCGTAGATCAATCCTGACGCACCGTCGACGGTGACCTCGCGGCCATCGGCCAGTTTTGCCGCTCCTGCGGCGCCAACGACGCAGGGGACGCCGAGTTCGCGGGAGATGATCGCGGCGTGGCAGGTTCGGCCGCCGCGTTCCGTGATGATCGCTGCGGCGCGCTTCATTGCCGGGACGAAGTCAGGGGTCGTCATTTCAGCAACCAGCACGTCGCCCTCGCCGATACTCGACGTTTCGCGGGCATTGAGAATCACGCGGATGCGTCCGCTGGCGACGCCTGGCGAGGCGGGCGAACCATCGAGGATTGGCGGGTCGGCTGGCGTTGGCGCCGGGTTGTCGCCGTTGGTTCTGGCAGGGGGCGCCACCGTGGTGATGGGACGGGTCTGGAGGAGATAAAACTGGTTGTCCGCCCAGCCCCACTCGATGTCCTGGGGTGAGCCGTAGTGAGATTCGATCCGTTTGCCGATCGTCGTCAGTTCGACGATTTGCTCATCGCTGAGCTTGGCCATTGAGCCGTCCGACTCGGACAGATCCTGCCAGACGTTGGCTCCGTGCTCGGGATCCAGCCGGCCGTCGGGCGAGCGGACCAGGCGGCGATCCTGTGTGAAAATCTGGCGTTCCAGTATCTGGTTGGCCGATTTGTCAACCTCGTAGTGGTCAGGCGAAACAAGGCCGCCCACTACCGCTTCGCCAAGTCCGAACGCGGCCTCAATCACGACGCGGTTGTGGTCGTTGGTGATCGGGTCGACGGTAAACATCACGCCGGACGACTCCGACTGCACCATTCGTTGCACGGGAACCGCCAGATCGACGTCGAGGTGTCCCCAGCCGGCCTGCTCGCGATAGAAAATGGCCCGCGCTTCAAACAGAGAGGCCCAGCAGCGCTGGACGGCTTCGACGACGTTGACGCCGCCCTCGATGTTGAGGAACGTCGCTTGCTGGCCGGCAAAGGATGCTTCGGCCAAATCCTCGGCCGTCGCTGAGCTGCGGACCGCGACCGGACCCTCACCCTGCTCTGCGTAGGCAGCGGTGATCTCCTGCTGCATCGTGGCCGGCATCTCGGCCTGTTCGATGGCGTGTTGCACGGCATCGGCGGTGGCATTGAGTTGGTCGTCGTCGTCGACGTTGAGACCTTGCAGAATGCGCCGCAGGACGTGATCAAGTCCGCTGTGATTGATGAATTCGCGATAGGCGCGAGTGGTGACCACGAATCCCGGCGGCACCGGGATGTTGGCCTGCGTGAGCTCGCCCAGGTTCGCCCCTTTGCCGCCGACAAGTGGGACGTCGTCTCGTCCGACTTCGGCGAACCAGACGATGTGTTGGGAGTCAGGGGTCATGAAGGAAGTCCGCGGAAGGCTGGCTGGGACGTTCACGGCTCGCGGAGGCAGGATATCACCGCCTCGACAATGCACGACTATCACCCAGTTTCCCCGCCTACCGCGCGGTCGAGAAGGGTCTGCTCGGGACTACTCGACCGTGACCGTCTTTGCGAGGTTGCGCGGCTGGTCGATGTCCAGACCCCGAGTCAACGCGAGCTGGTATGCGAGCAGCTGGACCACCGGCGTGAGTGAAAAGGGCGTCAGCAGCGGCGGAGCAGGCGGCACGGCGATGAAATGGTCGACCAGCTCGGCGAGTTCGGCGTCGCCCTCGTCGCCAACGGCGATCACCGGCGCTCGTCGGGCCCTGACCTGTTGAATGGTGGAGGTCATCTTGTCGAATAGCGGGCCGCGGGGCGCCAGCGCAATCACCGGGAACCCCTGATCGAGCAACGCGATCGGCCCATGCTTCATTTCTCCGGCCGCATACCCTTCGGCGTGAACGTATGAGATCTCTTTGCACTTGAGGGCCGCTTCCATGGCGAGCGGATACTCAATGCCACGACCGAGCACGAGGAAGTTTGAGGCAGCGCCGAACAGCTGGGCGATCTGGGCGCAACGAGCGGCTTGGCCAATGCCGCGCTCCAGCAGCGACGGCGCGGTGAGCAACTGCTCCAGTCGTTTACTGAGCGCCTCCGTGCTCAGCCGACCCTGCGCGTGACCGATCCGGCAGGCGAGCAGATACAGCGCCGCCAGCGAACCGACAAACGTCTTGGTCGAGGCGACGCCCACCTCGGGCCCGCAGCGGATGATGATCGACGTGTCAGCCTGGCGGGTTGCTTCCGAGCCATCGACGTTGGTGATCACGACTTGCGGCGCGCCCCATCGATCGCGCACGTGGTTCATGGCGCCCAGGGTGTCGATCGTCTCGCCGGATTGCGTGACGGCGACGACCAGGGTCGATGGCCCCAGCAGGGGAGCACGAAAGCGAAACTCCGATGCATTGTCAAAGTCGGCGGGAATGCCGGCGATTTGCTCGATCCACCAGCGTCCGATCATTGCCGCGTGGAGCGACGTGCCCATGCCGATGACCAATACTCGCTCGATGCTTGCCAGCGTCTCTGTCGGCAGATCGAGATCGTCGGGGAGCGCGCTCGCCGGCTCAAGTCTGGCCCGGCCGCGAATCGTGTCAGACAGCGCGCGAGGCTGTTCGTGGATCTCCTTGAGCATGAAGTGCCGGAAGGGCCCGCGGGCAATCGCGACGGGATCCAGGTCGACCTGGGTCGGCTCGGGCTGGAACTGCGTTCCCCCTTGACCCCGGATTGTGACGCTCTCTGGGTCAATCGCTGCGATTTCGCCGTCCTCTAGGTGATACACACTGGTCGTGTGGGGCAGCAGCGCGGGGAGGTCGCTGGCGACGAACATTTCACCGTCGCCGTATCCGATCACAATTCCCCCGGCGGAACCCTTGCGTGCGGCGTAGATCCGGTTCGGGCTGCCGCGATGGACCGCAGCGATCGCGTTCGCCCCGCGCAGGCGGCCAATGGCGGACGCCAGCGCGTCTCCGAATGACTTTCCCGCTGCCAGCTCTCTCGAGATCAGCTCGGGAATGACCTCGGTGTCGGTATCGGATTGCCAGGAACGACCTTCGGCGTCGAGCCGTTCCTGCAGTTCCGCCTTCAACTCGCGGTAGTTCTCGACAATGCCGTTCTGCACGACAATCACGTCGCCAGAGGAGGAGGCGTGGGGATGGGCATTGCGATCGGACGGTTGGCCGTGGGTGGCCCATCGCGTGTGACCAATTCCGGTCGCGCCGCCCGGCATCCGTTCGATCGCCGCTTGCAGGTCGCGAAGTTTGCCCTCTCGCTTCATCACCGACAACGCGCCGTCATGGTCGAGGACCGCGATGCCCGACGAGTCATAGCCCCGATACTCGAGACGTTGCAATCCCTCAAGCAGAATCGGGCCGGCTGCTTGATGGCCGACGTAGCCCACGATGCCACACATGTAGAACCCCGCGTCTACCCCGCCGCCGGCGTCGTCCAACTGCGACCGTTGGAACGCGGATTCGGTTGCGGCTGCCTGCTGGCCGTACCGTCCCGTGCACTGCCGTCTGCCATTGACTCTAAGAGCTCAGAGAGTGTGTAGACGAATGAAACTGGTCGATTCAGCGTGGATTCCAGATCAGCCGGCGTGAGATCATCAAGAAATTTCGCCCCGAAGTAGTCGAGCGATGCTCGTGGCAGGAACACGTGCTCGGCCAGTTCAGTGCGTGCGAGCGCTATTGCGAAGTCTCCGCCGGGGATGAGTCCGCTGACGTTGACCCGTTCGCCGAAGAGGGAATTCTGGATTGGGATGACCCGAAAGTCGACGCCGGTCAGGGCAGAGACTTCGTTGCACAACTCACGAAGCGTTGGGGCGATGAGTGTGCCGCAGGCGATCAGAGCCGAAGTTGAGGGAACGTTGAGTCGGCCCTCCTGAATCCGGCGCCGGGTGTTGCGCCAGTCCTCTATCAAGGTGCGGGTCATGCCGACGCCGTTTTCCCACTGCGGGAAGCCGTCGTAGCGCCGCTTCGAGGGAATCTGAGCGCCGGCGGTGAGATAGAACTCATCACTGGGAAACACGACCGAGTTACCCCGTTGCGAGCGGGTCTGGCGCTGCCAGCGTCGCAGCTGCCTGACCACTCGCTGGGCCTCGGACTTGCTGTGCGCCCGCATACCCGCGTCTTTGATCCGCTCCTCGCCTTCCAGTGAGGAGCCCACTGGCACCACGCCGATTGATACCACGTTCCCTTGACTGAGCAGGTCCCCAACCGTCTGATCGAGCGCGTCGCCGTCGTTCACCCCCGGACATAGCACGACCTGCGTGTGGACCTCGATCCGCATGTCGGCGAGCCGTCGCAGTTGCTCGAGAATGTCGGGGGCGTTTCGGTTGCCCAGCAGCCGTCGCCGCAGTTCCAGGTCTGTGGCATGGACGCTCACGTGCAGTGGGCTCAGCCGTTGCTCCTCGAGGCGAGTCCAATCGTCGTCCGAGAGGTTGGTGAGCGTGACGAAGTTGCCGTGCAGGAAGGAGAGCCGGTAGTCATCGTCCTTGACGTAGAGCGGACGCCGCAGACCCTTGGGCAATCCCTTGAGGAAACAGAAGAAACACTTGTTGTTACAGATTCGGGTACCGTCAAACGCTTCGTCCGTGAACTCGATCCCGAGCGGCTCATCAATCGGCTTCTCAAACTCGACGATGGCGAGTTCGCCGTCATGTACGACCTCAAGCTCGACGAAGTCGTCGGTCGTTTGAAATCGGTAGTCCACCGGGTCGCGGATTGGCTGACCGTTGACCGCCAGCACCTGGTCGCCGGGACGCAGTCCGGCTTCTTCGGCGATTGAGTCAGGCTCGACGGCGCTGATAGCGCCCGGTGGAACGACGGTACGGCGCGGACGGGACATTCGCAGTCCGAGAAACCCTATCGGGGTGTAGCTAGACGGCGGCCGACATCGCGGCGTCGATTTCTTCGATTCGTTCGACCACGGCGTCAATCGAGAAGTCGGGAGTTGACGCGCCGGCGGTGACGCCAATGTCTTTGTGGCCGTCGAACCACTCACGCTTGAGTTCATCGGCGGTCTCGACGTGATATGTCTCGACGCCGTTGGCTCGGGAGAGTTCGGCCAGGTGCCTGGTGTTGGCGGAGTTGTGACCGCCGACGACGATCATCAGGTCGACGTCCTCCGTGAGATCGCGCGTGGCGGCCTGTTGGGACGTCGTGGCATTGCACAGCACATTGACCACTCTGATCTCGGTGATTTGGTCGATCCGCGCGCGCATCAGATTGGCGACGAACACGGCGAAGCGCTCGGGGGTGTGCGTGGTCTGAGAGATCACGCCAATCTTGGAAGGCAGATAGTCGGGGAGGTCTTCGAGCGACTCATCCTTGATCACGATGCCGCGTCCACGGCACCAGCCGAGCACGCCCTTGACCTCGGGATGCGTGGGATCGCCGAAGATGATGACGGTAAAGCCACGTTCGGCCAGATTTCGCGCGGCACGCTGGGAACGCGAGACGAACTGACAGGTGGTATCGATCACTTTGAGTCCGCGATCTTCAATGTCGCGGACGACGGTCTCGCCGACGCCGTGCGCCGTGATCGCGACCGTGTCGGTCTCGACGCCGACCGCCGAGCGGTCTTCCTTAACTCTGATTCCAGTGTGTTCGAGTTCCTCGACCACCTGCGGGTTGTGAACCACCTGTCCGAGGGTGGTCACTCTCGTGCCGTTGGCGGCCGCCTCTTTCATCATGTCGACCGCTCGACGCACGCCGAAGCAGAAGCCCATGTCGCTCGCGCGGTGAATTTTCATGCTGCTGCTCCAGGTTTGTCGTCAGGTTTGTCGTCGCCGATGTGGCCGCTCCTGCCATCCTGATCGGCGTCGTCGTCGACCAGGTCCGCATATACGCCACGATACGCGGGGGGTAGCTGTTCGGCAATGGCTCGCATGATAGTGATATGCGCGGCGTCGATGTCGTCGCGCGTCACGCGGGCGCCCCTGGGCCTGACCACGAATGGGTTCGACGCAGTCATCCGGACCGTTGTTCGCGCGATCAGGGAGCGCCAGCCGGCCCGCATGCGCTCGGATCCGGTGATTCCGACCGCGACCACGGGAACCTGGGTGCGCAAGGCGAGCAGCGCGGTACCGGAGTGGGCTTGCATCATGGCGCCGGTGTCGGAACGGTGGCCCTCGGGGAACATGCCGACGACAGCGCCGTTGGCCAGCAGACGCTCAGCTTCGCGAATTGCCAATCGATCCCCTGCTCCGCGCCGCACCGGAAACGCGCCGGACAGTGCGAAGAGATAGCCAATGATTGGTTCTTTCTGAAAGAGCTCGACCTTCGCCATGTATCGGGGAGAGCGGGGATAGATGGCAGACGCCATCATCGCCGGATCCGCCGACGAGACATGATTCGAGGCGATGATCACGCCGCCCTTGGGGATGCGGTCGAAATGGTTCCATTGGCAGCGCACAATCCTGAGGAATGCCAACCGGGCGAAGAAGCCGGCAACCAGGAACCAGACTCGCGACGCGTTGGGCATACCCATCATGCCGATGTCGGCCAGTGCCTTGTACTCGCCGAACACGAGGCGAGTCAGTTGTCGAGTGACCCAGCGGTACACGCGTCGGCGCATTTGCTATCTCTGTCTGGCAGGCGAAGTTGCTTGTTGGATCGCGAGATCGGGCAAACGTTCGCGAACGATTGTCTCGGCAGCATCTATTGCCTGGTCGAGCGACAGGTCCGATGTGTCCAGCCTGACCGCGTTTGCAGCCACGATGAGCGGCGAGGCGGCCCGGCCTCGGTCGCGCCGATCGCGGCGCTGTGTCGCCTTGAGCACGGTGGCCTCGTCGGCGCCGCCGTACTGCTCGGCGGCTCGCCGACGGGCTCGCACTTCTTCGCTGGCGTCGAGGAAGATCTTGACCGGGGCCTCGGGCAACACGACGGTGCCGATGTCGCGTCCCACGACGATCATGCAGCCTTGCGCCGCCTCCGACTGTTGAATGGCAACCATCAGCTCCCGCACGCCAGCGTTGGCGGCGACAATCGGAACTCCCGACTCGACTTGTGGCTGGCGCAGGTGCGGCGTGGCGTTGTCGCCGTCAACGAAGACGTCCATTTCCACCGAATCCGCATCGGTTCTCGGGGATAGATGAAACTCCGCCGCTCGGATTAGTTCAGCAACGCTGTCCTCTTCGTCCAGATGGACGCCTTTGCGCTGTGCCTGCCAGGTCGCGGCGCGATACATGATTCCGGTGTCGAAGAGCCGCCAGCCGAGGCGCTTCGCCAGGGCGCGGCCAACGGCGGTCTTGCCTGAAGCGACCGGACCATCGATCGCGACGAGTCGGTTTCGGCAGTCAGGATTTCGTGAGGGTGCCACAGCACAATGGTAGTGGCGGGCTGCTTACGACTCAGCATTGTCGGTGTCGCTGGTCAGCCCGGCGGCACGCCGCAGCAATCGGATCTCCCGGCGGCTCAACGGGCGGATCTTGCCAGCCGGCAAATCGCGGAGCAACAGCGGACCAAAGCGCACCCGGCGCAGGGTGACGACCGGATGGCCGATAGCGTCGCACAAGCGCCGCACCTCGCGTTTCCGTCCGGTGTGCAGCGTCAGGGTGAGCCATGAGGTGGTCCGGCGCTTATTCAAACTCCGACCTGGGCGACGCGACCTGGCAGGTTTGGCCTGCAGGAGCTCGTCCTGGTCGCGGATGCCTTCGAAGATTCGATCCAGAGCCCGATCGCTCGGTTGGCCGATGACCTCGGCCAGGTAAACGCGCTGCACCTCCTGGGACGGATGCAGCAATCGGTCCACCAATGGGCCGTCGTTGGTCAGCAACAGCAGACCTTCGCTGTCCAGATCCAGCCGACCGACCGGGACGCAACGCGGTGCGTCCCGGGGAAGGAACTCGACCACTGTGTGGCGGCCGCGGTCGTCCCGCACCGTCGAGAGCACGCCTCGCGGTTTGTTGAGCGCGTAGTAGCGAAGCGGTTCTGGTTCGGCCAATGGCCGACCGTCGAGGGTGATCTGTTGACTCGCAGGAAGGACGCGAAGAGACAGGTCGGTGACCACCTGGCCGTCGACCGCGATTCTTCGTTGTCTAACGAGCTCCTCGGCGGCGCGCCGCGAAGCGGCGCCGCTGCGGGCGATGGCGACGGCAATGCGGATCCGGTCGGAGTCGATCATGGCCCGTCGGACTCGTTCTGGCGCTGGGCGTGGTCGAGCGTGGCCGACTCGTCTACTGGGCCGTTGTACGTCGCCGGTTGGACCTCCGGCTCTGGAGCGCTCTCGACCGGTTGGACTCTGCGGATCACGAGCGTGAGGATGACGCCGATCAGAGCGAAGCTGACGATCATCCAGGCGTTAACGCCCTCTTCGGGTGGCGCATTCACGATTGGCAGGCGGCCTTCGTCTGAGACTGGTGTCTTGAGCGAGGCGGATCGAACGGCGTCTCCAAGGAGCGGCGTCACCTCTGCGGTCCCGGGTGTCGGATGGGCGGTCACTGTCCAGCGCTCAGGCTCGACCGCGATCGACAGGCCCTGGGCGGGAGCAGGCAGGTCGTCGTGTCCATAGCTGACTTCGTGAACGGGCTGTCCATCGGGGGCGAAGACTGAAATGGTGTCGGCGTCGTTGTTGAGGCCGTTGCCGATCCGCTCCACGATGATGGTATCTGCCTCTATCTCCAGCGATTTCGTGGCAACCACCAGGTAAGCGCCGGCGCCGAGCTCTCCCTGGAGTTCAGTGTGTCGACTGTTGTCCCCTATTGACCACCCGGAGAGGTTGATCGATTGGTCGGTTGGATTGTGAATCTCGACCCATTCCGGTTCGCCCGGCAGCGGCGCCGGCAGAATCTCCGTGATCCTCAGCCTCAGTTCGGCCTCGGGAAGGACCTGATTCGGCGACGATTCCGATTGGACGGGTTGCATCGAATCTGGGACGCCGACTGGGCGGGTCGGCGGCGGTTGCGCATCAGGAGCGCTCGCAGTGGGCGGGGCCGGGGGAGATGGATTGAGCATGCCGGGTGAAGGCTTGCGAACAAATGGCGGTTCATCCGGGGATGCGCGTTGGACTGACTCTTCCTGATCGGGCGCGGTGATCGCGTCGTACGAGCGGTCGTCACCCCAGCTGATTGCGCTGACTATCTCGCCGGCGGGATCGATCAGACGTAGCTGATCGCCACTGTTGGCGAGTCCGTTGCCGATTCGGCCGTCAGTGATCGCAACGACGACCTCCGACCCAGCGAGTTCGGAGGCGCCGATAGCGATGGATGAGTCTGGTGGCACGATGATGCCATCCAGGAGGTCGGACGAG
This sequence comes from Chloroflexota bacterium, assembly GCA_009838735.1. Lineage (GTDB taxonomy): Bacteria > Chloroflexota > Dehalococcoidia > Bin125 > Bin125 > Bin125. Next base: position 92,264 of record VXQZ01000002.1, on the reverse strand, counting down.
GTGTTGTCGGCGATTGACCAGTCGTCGAGCGGCATTGGCTGATCGGACGAGTTGGTCAGTTCAAACCACTCGTAGGAATGATCGTTGCGACCTTGCCCGGCATTCGGATAGACCTCGCTGATCCATATTGTCGCTTCCTGTGATTCTTGCCGGACCATCGAAAGGGGCGGAACGCGATACTCTCGCGCGGCGACGGTTGATCCGCGAAGCGAGGTCGCCTCGTGCCATGAACTGACGAGCGTGGTGTGGTGACGGCCAACGTCGAACCATGGGACTCGAGGATGGATCCTGGCGAACGGACTGAAATGCAGCACTTCTCCTGCCGAGGACGGAGGCAATTGGTGGAACGTTTCGTCATTGCCCCAGCTGGCCGTCGACAGCCAGTTGCCGTTGCTGTCTCGGAGCACGAGGTGACCACCCTCACTGGACAGTCCGCTGCCGATGACACCGTCGGGCTCCTGGATGTCGTACTCGTCGCCGGGTTCGATTCGGACTGAGCGCAACCTGATCAGCGAGTTGTTGACGGTGAGCGTCCAGTTGACCGTGATCAATGGTTGGCGTGAGATGTTTCGAATCGTGATCGTCTCCGGCTCGTCATCCTTCGGATCGATCAGCGCTCTGGTGATGCGGACCGAGGTCTCGGGCCGTGGATGACGATGGCGTTCGGGCTCCGCGCTGATGGCTTCGCCGAGCGTCCAAGGCGTCAGGCGATCTGAGACGGACTGGTTGCCCAAGGCATTTCTGATGATCGATTGGCGCGGATTGGGCGGCTCGGTTGCACGCGGCCAGCGGACGTCTCCCCAACTGACAGCGTCGTAGCGAACTCCGTACGGATTGATTAGCGCGACGCGATCGCCGGCGTTGCGCAGGCCGGTGCCGATATTGCGCGATTCGAGGATGATGAGCGATCGACCGGCGGGAACCGAAATGTCGGCCGCGCGGCCGACGACCAGGACCGATTCTCCGCCCTGCAGCTCGAACGCAGGTAGCGGGGCGATGGCCTGCGCGTCCTCGATGGTCCAGCCGTCGAGGTTGACCGGATGGCGCTCGAGGTTGTGGATTTCGATCCATTCGTAGGACTCGAGGGAAGTGCCGTCCGCGGCGGCGTTGGGATACACCTCGGTGATCATTAGGCTGGGATTGTGCGACGCGTGAACGGAACCGGGTTGGTTGGGAACTGAGAACAGGAGAATCGCGAGCGTGAGCGGGACCAGAGATTTAGGAAACGACCGTAACGCGACGGCGAACAGTGGTTTGTTCCTCGACCAGGATGGTCTGCTTGTGCTGCGGCGCCGGGGCGATGATCTGTCGAACCTGGTCAATCATCGCTGGTGCAGCATAGCGAGCCGTGAATTCGAGCACGGTCGCGGCGGCGATGAGCTGCGCAGCGCCGCGGAGAGCGGGCAGGAACGGAGCCAGATCTTCGCGGATCGCAGGCAGCAGATCGTTCGAGCGAGGCTCGACGATGGTCGGCGTCAGGACCGGCAGATCCGGTTCGGTCATACAGTCATCATAGAGTTATCGGACTACGCAGGTAAACAATTACTCACAGCGTCCCCATTTGACATAACGTGCGCGTCACAATCCCTCTCGGTCCACCTCAGACTCGACCGCTGCAGTGATGTCCAAGCCTATGTCGTTTGCTGTTGTGGCAACCGAGTCCTGAGCGGCGATGGCCTGCAGCGACTGGAGGATGAAGGCGGGCTCGCGGCTGGCGCCGGCTTCGCGGATGGCGTGGAAGAGCGGGGTCTCGGAGTCGGAGTCGTCACCATGCTCGGCCCAGAGCGGATCGAACAGCGGTCCGCGTATGGGGTATTCGGCCCAGGTGACGGTCGGACCGCGGTCGAGCTCCGTGGTTACGCGTTGGAGGACCATGCCGGAGCGGTCGGCCTGTGTGGCGATGAGCTCGTGGATGACCTGCTGCCAGGTGCCGATCGGACCGTCGGGCAGGGCGGGATGGAGATTGAGGCAGGGCAACCGGTCGCAGATAACGTCGGTGATGACCAGCATGTAGCCGGCAAGCATTGCCACATCGGGCGAGAACGGGAGCATTTGTTCGTACAGATAGCGGTCGTAGTCGCGGCGCCATGACGCGAGTTCCTGTCCCGGGACCGAGATCTGGCCGCCCACGCGCCGACGCCACTCGAGGGAACTGCTTGAGATTAAGGGGATGCCGGACTGTTCGACGTCTTTGAGAAACAGGTCGGTGTTGGCTGATTGTCCCCGGACCCGGTTGCAGACCACGCAGACGATTTCAGCGTCCAGACGATCCTGGCGGATTGCTTCGATCGCGGCGTTCAGCAACTTGCGCGAACTGGTGCCCTTGGCGGTTGCAAACCAGGCAATGCGGAGGGTCATCGGGCCGAGTCCGAAGATTGTGCGTGGTGGAGGAGGGAGATTTGGGTCGGAAAGGGACAATTTCCTGCTATGGATTGAAGATTCTGTGTCGAAATGAGCGGATTTGTCCAGATTTGTCCAGATTCGTCCAGATCAGTCCGGAATTCGTGAGTGTTTGGCTGGGCCATTCCAAGCGGTTCCAGCGCTGTCCGGATTGCCGGGAAGGTCATGGCGCGCTCCGTGATTCGGTCACAGGTGATCTGTCACTGGCTATTGTATTTGCACAAATGTTCTGTGAGTGGTCAGTGTTGGTCGGAGTTGCTCAGGGAACGCCTGACGCCATCGAGCGGCGGCCCTCACCCTAACCCTCTCCCGCAGGGAGAGGGGACCGGAACGGAGGTTGTGTGCGGATCTCCTCAGGGAGAGGGGACCGGAGGGCGATCGGAGGGGGATCTGAGGTTCAGGGTTCGTCACGGAGGGTGTCGATGCGGAGTTCGGCGTTGGCGAGGAGTTGCTGGGCTTGCTGGCTGAGCTTGACGCCACGCTCGTAGGCGTCGACGGCCTGGTCGAGAGGGAGGCCGCCATCTTCCAGTTCGGTGAGGACTGCTTCGAGATCCTCGACGATCTCCTCGTAGGGACGTTTGGACTCGTCAGGCATGGGGTTGCTCCTTGGCGGGGCTGGCGTTGGAGGCGGTCCGGGCGGCGATGTCGCCATCGGCGAAGCGAATTGAGATGTCCTGGTCGGGATTGAGTTTGGCGGCGGCTGTCACGACCTGACCATGCTCGTCCGAGACAATGGCGTAACCGCGCTCCAGGGTCGCCAGGGGATTGAGCGCGCTCAGCCTGGATGCGCTGGCGGTCTGTTCGGCTCGCAGCAGGGCCAGTTGCCGCTCGATCGCCTGATCGAGTTCTCGGCTTCGGCGATTGAGTTCGATGCGCATGGTCGGCGGGTGAGGCGCGGAACGGTCGAGCCGCTCGCGGTTGAGCAAGCCTTGCTGGGAGAGTTCCACGATTCGGCTGTCGATCTGCTGGTCGACGGCCTGGCGGAGTACGGCGACGCGGGCGGCCTCTTCGGCGCGGTCGGGGACGGCGATCTCAGCGGCGGCGGACGGGGTCGGCGCGCGACGATCGGCGACGTGATCGGCAATGCTGACGTCTGTTTCGTGGCCGACGGCAGAGATGACGGGGATGTCGCTGGCGAAGATGGCGCGGGCGACTGGTTCTTCGTTGTAGGCCCAGAGGTCCTCGGGCGAACCGCCTCCTCGGGCGACGATGATCAGGTCGGGCTCATCGGAGGTCAGGAGGTTGAGCCGCTGGATGCCCTCGGCGATCGATTCGGCGGCGCCGGCGCCCTGGGTCAGACAGGGCGAGAGGATGAGCGACGTCAGCGGCCAGCGACGTGACAGCACATGCTGGATGTCGTGCCAGACCGCCCCGCTGGGCGAGGTTACGACGCCGATTCGGCGGGGGAAGGGTGGCAGGGGGCGCTTGCGCTCGGGATTGAAGAGGCCCTCGGCGTTCAGGTTGCGAAACAGGCGCTCGAACTCGGCCTGGAGGGCCCCTTCACCGATTGGGCGGAGGTCGTCGACGATGATCTGCAGGGACCCGCGGGGGAGGTAGATGTCGGCGCTGCCGTGGACGAGCACCTGGTCGCCCTGCTGAACGGCCACGCCGCGGTTGTCGCGGCGGAAGAAGGCGCAGGACAGCGCGGCGTCTGACTTGCCATCAGCCAGGTCGAAGTAGTAGTGGCCGGCGCCGGAACGGTTGAAGCTGCGGACCTCCCCCTCGATCCAGACGTCGTTGAGCTGGGGGTCGGCTTTGAGCTGGGTCTTGATGTGGCGTGCGACTTCGCCGACCGGTCGGGATTGAGGGGTAGTGGCAGCCGGTTCGGAAGACTGGGGCCGGGGGTTGTCCCAGTCGATGCGCTGTTGTTGGGCTCGTCGGACGTTGAAGCCGGATGGTGGTCGCTTGGGCATAATCCTGCTGTTGGCGGGGAGGCCCCCTCCGCCGCTTCGCGGCACCTCCCCCAAGGGGGGAGGTCTCTCTCCGATCAGGCGCGTTCGAGGTATTGGCCTGAGCGGGTGTCGACCTTGACAGTGTCTCCAGGGTTGATGAAGAGGGGGACGTTGACGGTGAGCCCGGTTTCCAGGGTGGCGGACTTGGTCGCTCCGGTGGCGGTGTCGCCCTTGACGCCGGGATCGGACTCGGCGACGACGAGCGGGACGGCGGCGGGGAGTTCAACGGCGACGGGGTTTTCTCCGACGATCAGGACTTCCGCTTCGGCGTTCTCGGCCAAATAGTTGAGGGCGTCGCCAACCACGTCGAGGGAAAGGGGCTCCTGTTCGTAGGTGTCGGTGTTCATGAAGTAGAGGAGGTCGCCGTCGCGATAGAGGTACTGCATCGTCTGATGTTCGGTGCGGATGCGGCGGAACTTGGTCCCGGCCTGGAACGTGCGCTCGATGGTGTGGCCGCCGCGAATATCGCGCAGCTTGAGCCGGGCCTGGGCCGAACCGCGGCCGACCTTGATGTGTTCCCAATCGACGATCTGGTACTCATTGCCGTCGAGTTCGATCACGAATCCGCGCTTGAGGTCGCCGGTGGAGATCATCTTGTGCCTGTCAGTTGCGTTCGTTGAAGTTCGGTCTTGTTCGGCTGTGTTCGGTTGAGATCGATTGGGGAGGGCGTTGTCGCGCAGGTTAGGCGGGCTCAGCAATCATCCGCAGCTTGGGCGTGCCGGTGAACGAGTGGAAGCCGTCGTCGTCGAGCAGGCCCATGTCTTCGATTCGGACGCCGCCCCAGTCGGGCAGGTAGATGCCGGGTTCGATCGTGATGACCATGCCGGGTTCCAGGGTGTCCCTTGACGTGGTTCCGAGATAGGGCTTTTCGTGGATCTGGAGTCCGACTCCGTGTCCGAGACCGTGACCGAACTGGTCGCCGTAGCCAGCGTCAGTGATGACCTGGCGGGCCAACTGGTCGGCGTCTTTGGCCGACATGCCGGGTTCGACCATCTGAGCGGCGGTCTCGTGGGCGGCGAGGACGATGTCGTAGATGCGGGGAAAGGTCTCGTCGTGCTCGCCGAGGACGATGGTGCGGGTCATGTCGGCGCAGTAGCCGTGCCAGCGAGCGCCCATGTCGATGACGATTGGTTGTCCCTCTTCGATGATTTCGTCTCGAGGACGTGCGTGCGGTCGTGCTCCCCAGGGCCCGGCGGCGACGATTGATTCGAAGGCCATGCCGTCGGCGCCGTTGGATCGGGCGTATTGCTCGATCTCCCAGGAAACCCGCTGCTCGGTCCAGCCAGGCTGGATGGTTCGCTGGGCGTGGGCGAAGGCGTCGTCGGTGAGCGCGACGGCCTGGCGGAGCAGGGCCAACTCGGCGTCGTCCTTCAGGGCTCGTACTTGCTCAACGATTTGATCGGTCTGGACCAGCGCAGGTCGCTGACTAGCGGGCAGTTTGGCGTTGACGTCGCGGAGTTGCTTGTGGGCGGCGACGGTGACGTCGTTCGACTCGAAGCCGAGCCGTCCGCGGCCGAGCGGTTTGGCCAGTTCGCCCCACCACTCCTCCATCCCGCCCTTCATATTGACGATCTCGAACTCGGGCGATTCCTGGGCGGCCTGCTCGAGATAGCGGAAGTCGGTCGCCAATGCGGGCGAGCTGGACCCGGTGGCTGGAATCAGCAGCCAGCCATTGGAGCCGGTGAAGCCGGAGGCGTAGCGGCGGTTGTGGGGATTGGTGACCAGGAGCGCGTCGACGTTTGCCTGTTCGAGACGCTCGCGGATTCGGTCGAGACGTGTTGCGGAGGCGGTCATGAACTGGACTGTGGCTCCTGGGCATCCGGTCCGCCGCGTCCGTGGCGTTCCTGCAGCATGGGCACCAGTGCGTCGAGGGCGGCGAGGTAGCCTCTCCAGCCGAGTCCGGCGACGACGCCGTCCATGATCGGGGCGGTGACGAGGTTGTGACGGAACTCCTCGCGGGCGTGGACGTTGGAGAGATGGACTTCCATTTTGCCGCCGGGGAAGGCTTCGAGGGCGTCGCGAAGCGAGTAGCCGTAATGCGAAAGCGCGCCGGGATTGATGATCAGGCCCTCGGCGGAGCGTTCCTGCTGGATGAAGTCGATGATCGCGCCCTCGTGGTTGGACTGGTAGGGGCGGATCGTGACGCCCCATTCCTTGGCTCGCTTGCCGACCAAGTCTTCAATGTCGGCCAGGGTCTGGCTGCCGTAGATCTCGGGCATGCGCTGGCCGAGGATGTTGAGATTGGGGCCTGAAATGAGCAGAACTTTCATCGCGCGTCGTCTTCATCCCGGCTGCGTCGTTCGCGGAGGAGGTCGGCGATGCCATCGAGCGCGTGTTCGATGGTGTCGCGTCGGGCGGCGTCGCTGACGTGGGTGTAGATCTGGGTGGTGGACACGGAAGCGTGGCCGAGCAACTCCTGGACCACCCGGACATCGGCGCCTCCGTCGATCATATGAGTGGCGAATGAGTGTCGCAACAGATGGGGATGCACGTCGCCGGGCAGACCGGCGCGCCGGGCGTATCGCCGCACGCTCAGCTGGACCGCGCGGGCGGAGAGCGGACCGCCGAATCGATTGAGCCAGAGCCAGGTCTGAGACTTCGAGGTGACCAGAGCCGGACGGCCGTCGCGCAGGTATCGCTGGAGCCAGTGCGGTGCTGACTTGCCCAGCAGGGCCATGCGTTGCTTGTCGCCTTTGCCCAGCACACGGATCGCGTTGTAGTCGTCGTCGTGATCGGTGGTGCGCATGCCGACCAACTCCGAAACTCGCAGGCCGGCGCCATAGAGGACTTCCAGCATTGCGCGATCCCTGATGCCTGACGGAGTTGAGATGTCGGGGACTGATAGCAGGGCCTCGATGTCGCGCTGGCTGAGCACGGTCGGGAGGTGTGAGGTGGCCTTCGGCGTAGACGCGAGCACGAGCGGGTCGCGTTCGATCTCGTCGGTCCGGTTCAGGTGGCGGGTGAAGGACCGGATGGTTGAAGCGCGGCGGCGGACGGAGGCCTCCACAATTCCGTTGGACTGGATTTCCGCCAGATACTGCCGGTAGTCGGCGCGGCTGAGGTCGGCGAGCTGATGATCGCGCTGCGCCAACCAGGTGAGGAAGTGGGAGATGTCGGAGCGGTAGTTGCGGATGGTGTGGGGAGAGAGTCCTCGCCCGTGTTGGAGGTGTCTGAGGTAGCGGTCGAGGGATTCCTCGGGCGACGGGGATACGGAGTTGGTGGTCACGAACTCACTGTAGGAGACGTACGAAGGGGCTAGCGCCGTCTTCCGCTCCGACGGCCTCCACGTCTCCCGCCTCCGCGACGCGGTGCTTTCGGTTCGGCGAGCAGCGCGAGGGCCCGGTCGAGGTCGATGGTTTCGAGATCGTCTTCGTTCTTGAGGTTGCGGCGCTCGTCGCCGGACTGGACGTAGGGTCCCCAGCGACCGGGTCTGACGGTGACCTCTTCGCTGGTTTCGGGATGCTCGCCCAGGGTTTTGGGCCAGCGCAGCCATTCGATAGCGTGCTCGAGGTTGACGTCGGGCAGTTCCATGTCTTTGGGGACTGAGGCGCGGCGCGGTTTCGGTTGGCCGCGCTTCGGTCGGCCGACGACCTCGCCGAGCTGCACGAAGGGCCCGAAGCGGCCGTTGAGCAGCCAGACGTCGTCGTCGTAGTCGGGATGGTGTCCCAGCTTGCGCGGCAGTTGCAGGGTGGTTTCGAGGAGGTCGCCAGCTTGCGCGAGGGTGAGGTCGGCCGGGGCCATGTCGGGCGGGAGCGGCGCGGTGCGCATTGTGTCGCCGACGCCTCGTCGGATGAAGGAGGAGCCGCCGCGAATCCGGACCTGGATGTCGTCGGGGCCGACGTGGTCGTCGCCGTCGAGGTCGAGGCTGAGTCCGCTCTCGTCCAGATTGAGGGCCCAGAAGGGGATGGTGTCGATTTTCTCGGCAACGCGGCCCTTGAGTCCGCTTTCGCTGCCGTCGTCGCCGAAGTAGAACTCGTGCAGGTGCTGTTCCGCGCGAGCCTCGCCGCGTGCGATCTGATCGAGCGTGTCCTCCATATCGGCGGTGAACTCGGCGTTGACGAGGTCGGCGAAGTGCTGGGTGAGCAAATCGATGACGCCGAAGCCGAGGAACGTGGGGATGAGCGTGCGTCCGCTGCGGGTGACGTAGTTGCGGTCGGTGAGGGTCTTGATGATTGCGGCGTAGGTACTGGGCCGGCCGAGTCCGTCGTCCTCGAGCTTCTTGACCAGTGTCGCTTCGGTGTAGCGGGCGGGCGGCTGCGAGTCGCTGCGCCTGGGCTCGAAGTTGATGAGTTGGGCGGGTTCACCCTCATTCACGTCGGGTAGAAGCTGTTGGCCGTCTCCGCGTGGGGGCAGGACTTCGTACCAGCCGGGGAAGAGGACGACCTGTCCGTTGGCGATCATCACGGCTGGATCGTCGGCGGGCCGGCCGGGCAGTTGCGCCTCGAGCTCGATACGGGTTCGCTCGACTTGCGCGTCGGCCATCTGGCAGGCCAGGGATCGACGCCAGATCAGGTCGTAGAGGGCAAAGTCGTCTCCGTCGAGGACGCCGCGCAGGGAGTCGGGGGTGCGGGCGATGTCGGTGGGCCGGATTGCTTCGTGGGCCTCCTGCGCGTTGCGCGAGCGGGTCTTATAGGTGCGGAACTGGTGGTAGTCGTCGCCGTAGGTGGTCTGGATGTAGTTGGCGGCTTGGGCGAGGGCCTGATCGGAGAGGGTGACAGAGTCAGTCCGCATGTAGGTGATGAGGCCGACGCGCTCGGCGCCGAGGTCGACCCCCTGGTAGAGGCGCTGAGCGGCGGCCATCGCGCGGGCGGCGCCCATGCCCAGACGGTTTGAGGCGGCCTGCTGCATCGTCGACGTGGTGAACGGCGGGGCGGGCCGCATTCGTGCCTGGGTCTTGGCGATCGTCGAGACGAGCCAGTCGGCGTTGACCAGCTCGGGACGGATGTCTTCCAGTGATTCCTCGGTTTCCCGGCGCTTGTTCGATGCTGCCAGCTGTCCGGTGGTCGGATCGAAGTCGGAGGTCTGGCTGGCCAGTTCGACGCCGCCGAGCGAGAGCAGGCGAGCGCTGAGCTGGCTGTCGCCGATCGCGAAATCCGCGTTGGCGCCCCAGTACTCGGCGCTAACGAACGCCATGCGCTCTCGTTCACGTTCGACGAGGAATTTCAGTGCGACGCTCTGTACACGACCCGCCGATGTGCCCTGGCCCAGCTTGCGCCAGAGGACGGGACTGAGCGAGTAGCCATAGAGGCGGTCGAGGATGCGCCGGGATTCCTGGGCTTCGACGAGATTGCCGTCGATGTCGCGGGGCGATTCCAGCGCCTGTTCGATGGCAGTCGGCGTGATTTCGTGGAAGACGATGCGCTCGTAGGGCACCTTGGGTTTGAGCACTTCAAGCAGATGCCAGCCGATCGATTCGCCTTCGCGGTCTTCATCGGTGGCCAGCAGGACGCGGTCCGCCTGACGCAACTCCTTGCGCAGCCTGGTGACATGTTTTTTCGACTCGCTAGGCACTATGTAGTAGGGCTGGAAGCCGTGATCGACATCGACGGCGAGGTCGGCCCAGGGCTGGCCCTTGATCTTGGCCGGCCGTTCGGCTGCGCGGCGCGGCAAATCGCGGACGTGGCCGAAGCAGGCGCTGACGACGTAGTCGTCGTCGAGGAACCTGGAGATCGTGTCGGCCTTGGCGCCGGACTCAACGATGACGAGCGTTTTGCCGTTTCCTGAGCCGGCGTCGCTAGCGTCGGGCATAGGTCATCGGTCCTACCTGATGAATCAGACCCTTGAGTTCGAGCGTGGCCATGGCGGCGGCGGTTTCATGCACCGGTTGCTGGATCAGGCGCGAGAGCTCGTCGACGTGGATCGGTTCGCTGCCGAGCCGGTCGAGCAGCATCGCTTCCATGGGGTCCTCCGGCAGCTGTTCCACCAGCTCCGCCTGTCGTTCGATTGGTCCCAGGTTGAGTTCGTCGAGCACGTCCTGGGCGCAAGTGACGAGCTTACCCAAGCCGCGCTTGATCACGTTGTTGGCGCCGGTCGAGCGCTCGGAGGTGATCGGACCGGGCACAGCGAAGACTTCTCGTCCCTGATCGAGCGCAGAGGTCACGGTATGCCAGGTACCGGATTTCTCGCCAGCCTCGGTGACCAATGTTCCGAGGGTCATGCCGGCGATGATCCGGTTTCGACGGGGGAAATATCTCGCGTCAGGACGCTTGCCGAGCGGGTATTCGCTGAGCATTGCGCCGCCGCTGTCGAGAATTCTGGACGCGAGCCCCTTGTGTTCCGGGGGATACACACGATCCAGTCCGCTGGCGACGACCGCGATGGTCCGGCCGCCCTGATCGAGAGTCATCTCGTGCGCGACACCGTCGACACCTCGCGCCAGCCCCGAGACGATGGTCAGGCCTGAGCCGGCGAGTTCGGACGTCAGCGTGCGCGTGACCTGGACGCCGTACGGCGTCGGTCGTCGCGTGCCGACGATGGCGAGGGACCATTCGTCTCGATCGATCAGTTGGCCGCGGACGTAAAGCAGCGGCGGCGGGTCGGCGATTTCCCGGAGCCGCCGCGGATAGCGCTCGTCGCGCGGCGTCAATGCGTCGATCCCGGCGTCGAGCATGCGTCCGTACGCCTCTGCCGGATCGAGCGTGGCGCGGCTGGTCTCGAGTTCTTCGATGGTTCCACTGTCCAGCCCGGCCTGACGAAGCTGAGCGCGGTCGGCACGCCAGGCTTCTTCGAGGTCCTCGAAGAATCGCTCCAACCCGGCCATCCGGGCCGGGCCGATTCCAGTGACATAGGAGAACGCGACGCGGAACGGGACGTCGTCGGTTGGCGGTTCGGTGAATTGCGGCACGGGCGCTCACATTAGCGCGAGATGGCCTCGCTGTCAGCAAGTGTGGATTCGCTGGTTTCAGCGCGCATTTGTACCACACGCCGGCCATTCATGCGCTCAACGACGACCGTGAGCGTGCCCAGCCGCACCTCGTCGCCGACCTCCGGGATTCGCCCCAGGCGATCGAACACGAGCCCGGCGACGGTGTCGTAGTCGGCGGCTTCGATGTGACCGCCGATCTGTTCCAGCGCGGCCAACGGCGCTCGACCGTCAAGAATGAGTGCGCCGTCGACCAGCCGCGCACCCTCGTTGTCGGCGCCGGCGGGGTCATACTCGTCGGCGATTTCGCCGACGATTTCCTCGAGAATGTCCTCGAGCGTGATCAGTCCGGCGGTGCCGCCGTACTCGTCCAGCACGATGGCCATGTGGACTCGCGATCCGCGCAGCTCGTGCAACAGATCGTCGATGAGTTTGGACTCGGGGACGAAGATTGGCTCGCGTCCGAGCTCAGAGATATCCCGCTCGCGATCCTTGAGGATTTCGGCCATCAGGTCCTTGGCGTAGACGATCCCGATGATGTTGTCGACAGAATCCTCGTAGATCGGCACGCGAGAGAACCCATGCTCAAGCAGATAGTTGGCTGCGTCGGTCAGCGCGGTGTCGGAACGCAGCGCGGCGATGTCGGGGCGCGGAGTCATCGCCTCGCGCACGATGCGATCGCCGATTGTCATGATGCCGCGAATCATCTCGCGTTCGTCCTCGGCGATGGTCTCGTTCTCCTGCTCGATTAACACTTCGATGTCGGTCGGTTGCGGGGCGACTTCTGTGTGCCGCCGCCCCAGTCCGGTGACGAGGCGCGCGGGCGCCTCAAGGATCGCGGCGGGAACCAGGAATACGGCATCGAGCAGATCGATGACCGGGACAAAGTTCATCGCGAAGCCCTCAGGCCAGGTGGCTGCCAGACGCCGGGGCACGGAGTGAATCAGCGCGGCGACAATGGCAGAGACGAGACCGGTGACGACCAGGGTCTCCCACTGAAAGCCGGTCTCGCGGATGATGATGTAGAAGATGGCGGTAAACCCGCTGGCGACGGCGACTGTGCGGCCGACGGCGAACGAGCCCAGGGCTCGCTCCCGATCGGCGGTGATGCGTGTCAGCCGGTTGGCGCGCCGGCTATCGGGCTGACGGCTGGCGAGCAGCCGGGCTCGCGACCGCGGCAAGGAGATCACGCCGGCTTCAGCGATGGCCTCGAGCACCAGCAGCGCCACGGCGAGGATGAGAACGACCAGGGCGATGATTGAGCTGTCGCTCATAGCTCGTCCCCGGTTGTGCTGTGCGCCCGCCGCGACGGCGTCAGGCGGGCCGGATGCCCGACGGCGTTGCCCCCATCGGGCACGTTCTTGTTGACCACAGCTCCCGCGCCGGTACGGGCTCGATTGCCTATGCGGACCGGAGCGATCAGCATCGTGTCGGACCCGATGAAGGCGTCTTCGCCGATGATCGTCCGCTGCTTCGATTGTCCGTCGAAGTTGCAGGTGATCGCGCCGGCGCCGATGTTGGTCCTGGCTCCGATCTCGGCGTCGCCGATGTAGCTGAAGTGTCCGATCTGGACGTGCTCGCCGATGTGGGCCTCCTTGAGCTCGGCATGAGTGCCGATGTGAGCGTGCGAGTCGATGGTGCAGCCGGGCCGAATCGTCGAATAGGGGCCGACTTCGACATTGTCATGGAGCACGGAACCCCGAACAGTGCAGGACTCCAGGTTGCAGTTGCGGCCAACGGTCGATGCTTCGATGATCGCGTTCGGTCCGATGCTTGAACCCTGGGCAATGGTCGCATTGCCCCGGATGTGACTCCCCGGTTCGATCACGGCCCCTTCGTCGACAGAAGCCTGGGCGTCGATCCAGACGGCATTGCGGTCGCGGATATGGGCGCCGGAGTCCAGGAGCCGGTCGATGATCCTGTGCCGGATCACTGCTTCGGCGTTTGCTGCGTCGGCCGGGGTTTCGACGTTGAGGCGGCCGTCCGGCAACTCGACCTCAACCGCGATGGCGCTCTGATTCCGAACCGCGCAAGGGATGGCGTCGGTCGCGTAGGCCTCGCCGGTCCGAGTCTGTGCGACGATTTGCTCAAGAGCGTTCCAGAGGAAATCGGAACGGAACACGTAGAGGCCGAGGTTGACTTCGCGGATGGCGCGTTCGGCCGGGTCCGCATCCCGGTATTCGACGGTGGCGACGAGTCGTCCCTGCGAATCACGAACGATGCGTCCCATTTCCGCCGGATCATCGACCTGGGCGGTGGCGATGACGGCATCATTGTGGTCGTGGCAGAGAACGGGCCGAATCTGTTCGGCGCTCAACAATGGCAAGTCGCCATTGACGACCAGTACCTGAGTGGTATGGACCTGCCCCTTCGCCGCGAGGACTGCGTCGGCCGTGCCGCGCGGCTCCTGCTGCACGGCAAAGCAGAGATTCAGATCGGGTGCGTCCTCGCGGAGCCTCTGCTCGATGAGACGGCCTCGACCGTCGGGAGGCACGACGACGACGGCTCGGCTTACGCCCGCATTGGCCAGAGCATGGAGCACGTAGGACGCCATGGCGCGTCCGCAGACTGAATAGAGCGGTTTTGGCAGTTCTGAGCGCAGGCGCTCGCCGCGGCCCGCAGCCAACACGACGGCCGTCACATGCGGCGAGGGGTCGGATTCTGGTGGATCGTCGTCGGAACTCAATCGGGGCTCCGATTCAAGCGGGCCGGTGCAATAACGCTACGCAGGCGATTCGCGGACTGTCAACTGCCGTTGCGGCGACCCACGGATGGCAATCTGAGGTACCAGAACGCTGCGTATACTCGGAAGTTGCAAGCCGTGGCTGACGATATGTCGGCTCGGTCTTGCTCCAGCGTGCGCGATTGACCATTCGAGGCGGCTTTAGAGCTATGGACGCACAGAAGATCCGGCAGACATTCACCGATTTCTTCGTCGATCGCGATCATCTGGCTGTGGCGTCGGCGCCGCTGACGGCGCCGGGCGATCCGACTCTGCTGTTCACCAGCGCCGGGATGGTGCCCTTCAAGCCGTACTTTCTGGGCGAGGCTCAGCCGCCGCACCACCGGCTGACCTCGATCCAAAAGTGCTTCCGCACGACCGATATCGACGAGGTCGGTGACGCCTCGCATCTGACCATGTTCGAGATGCTGGGCAACTTCTCGCTGGGCGACTACTTCAAGGCCGAGGCTCAGGCCTGGGCCTGGGAACTGGTCACGGATGTGATCGGCATTCCGCCTGAGCGTCTGGTGGCGACCGTCTTCACCGACGACGATTACGCCTATGGCCAGTGGAAGAAGATCGGCCTGCCTGACTCGAAGATCTACCGCTACGGCGAGGATCAAGGCAATTTCTGGGCGGCGGGTCCTACCGGTCCCTGTGGTCCCTGCTCCGAATTGCACTACGACATGCGCCCCGGGTACCGCGAGGACGCCGGTCCGGCCGAAGCGGACGAGAAATGGCTGGAGATCTGGAACCTCGTCTTCATGCAGTGGACGCGGTTCGAGGACGGCACGAGAGCCGATCTTCCGGCCCAGAGCATCGACACCGGCGCCGGTCTCGAGCGCTGGGCAATGATGCTGCAGGATCAGGACAATCTCTACGACACCGACCTGTTCGCGCCGCTGCTGGGATACATCGGGGTCCGCTGCGATCGCGACTATCACACTGCCAACGACGCTGAACGTCGGGCCATGCGCGTGGTCGCGGAGCACGGCCGTGCGATGACGTTCCTGATTGCCGACGGCGCGATTCCCGGCAACGAGGGTCGCGGCTACGTCCTGCGGCGTCTGATCCGCCGCGCGCTGTACATGGCCGACTCGCTCGGCATTGAGGACGATCTGCTTTCCGATCTGGCAGTGGAGGTTCGGGGCGTCATGGGCGCCTGGTACCCGGAGCTGGAGGAGCACTCAGCGCTGGTCGCCAATGTGCTCGACCAGGAAGAGCATCGTTTCCGGCGCACGTTGTCGACCGGCCGCTCGCTGCTGGAGGGCCGAATTGCCGAGCTGGATTCCGACACGATCACGGGGCAAGACGCGTTTGAGCTCTACGACACGTATGGCTTGCCTTTCGAAGTCACGGCGGAAGTTGCGCGCGAAAATGATGCGCTGTCGGACGAAGCGGCGGTGCGAGCGGAGTTCGAGTTGGCGCTCGAGCAACAACGAGAGCGCTCCAGACAGCAAGCGACATTTGCATACGACGACGACGCAGCGCGTTACGCCGAACTCGAGACGGCGACCGAGTTCTCGGGTTACGAGACGGTTGAAGCCGAGGCGGAAGTGGTCGCCATCGTCGCGGGTGGCGAGCGGGTCGCGCGGGCCTCGGCCGGCGACGCCGTCAGCGTGGTGTTGGATCGGACTTCCTTCTATCCAGAGGGCGGCGGACAGGTCGGCGACGCGGGGTCGTTGCGAGGCACGGATTTGCAGGTTGATGTGGAGGACACTCGCGCATTCGGGGACGTGATCGCTCACCTGGGGAAGGTGGTGTCTGGCGGAATCGCGGTCGGCGACCGTGTGACCGCGACGGTCAGTCGAGGACGTCGCGCCGATGCGGCTCGAAACCACACGGCGACTCACCTGCTGCACGCGGCGCTTCGACATGTCCTGGGCGACCACGTCAGGCAGGCAGGGTCGCTGGTTGCGCCGGACCATCTGCGATTTGACTACACGCAGCCGGAAGCGCCGGCGGCGGAAGATCTACGGGCGGTCCAGCAGCTGGTGCAGGAGCGCATCCGGGAGAACATCCCGGTCTCAACATCGGAGATGTCCTACGACGACGCGCTCAAGACCGGCGCGATGGCGATCTTCGGCGAGAAGTACGAGACCGCCGTTCGGGTCGTCGAGATTTGCGATCCGGCGCCGCATGTCCACGACTGTTTCTCCAAGGAGCTGTGCGGCGGCACCCATGCTCCAGCGACGGGGTTCGTCGGGGCGTTTCAAATCGTTTCCGAAGGCAGCGTCGGCGCGGGAGTTCGGCGGATCGAGGCGTTGACGGGTTCCGCGGCATCGGCCTGGACGGATCAGCGCCTGGATGCGCTGTCCGAGATCGCGACCGCGGTTCGTGCGACGCCGGACACCGCAGGGGATCGGATTGCTCAGCTACAGGCCGAGGCGGCGGAACTGCGTCGGCGGTTGCAAGCCGTTGACGCAAAGACCGGCGCGACCGTGGCCGAACAGATCGCGGAGAGCGCGACAGATATCGGCGGCGTCGCTGTGGCCGTCGGACGGGTAGCGGTGGAGTCGGCGGAGGCGCTGCGCCGGGCCGGGGACGAGGTACGTCGCCGGCTGAGCGAGTCCGAGCGACAGGGCGTCATCGTGTTGGGCGCGGTGGCCAATGAACGTCCGCTGTTCGTTGCCATGGCGACGGAAGGCGCGGTCGCCGCCGGCGTCAATGCCGGCCGTCTGATTGGGGGCGTCGCCAGAATCGCCGGCGGTGGCGGTGGCGGCAGTCCTGAAATGGCCCAGGCGGGCGGACGAGATGCAGAGAAGCTCGATGAAGCCCTCGAATCCACGCTCGACGCGGTGCGGGAGCAGCTGGGCTAGGGCAGTCTGATGTCTTCGGGCTGCACAGTCGGCATC
Source organism: Chloroflexota bacterium (assembly GCA_009838735.1). Classification (GTDB taxonomy): domain Bacteria; phylum Chloroflexota; class Dehalococcoidia; order Bin125; family Bin125; genus Bin125. The sequence goes on along the minus strand of VXQZ01000002.1, from coordinate 75,473 downwards.
GATCCGGGAGAGCGATGGATTGGTGTGGCGCGCGCCGCACGTGGCTCGTCATTGGCGTTACCTGTCGGCACGATTGATCGCGGCGGCAAGGGAGACCGAGAAGTTGTCGACGCCCTGAAGGCGTTGCTCGGCCAGGAAGAGGTCTCCGAACTGGTCATTGGAGTCCCGCTGAGACCGGACGGACTCGAGGACGAACAGGCGGCGTCATTCCGGCAGTTCGGCGAGACCTTGGCGGACCGATTGGGCGCGGTCTGCATCGCGCAGGACGAGCGCTATACCAGCGTGGCTCCGCTGCATGTCAACGTGCCATCTGACGCAGAGCCAAAGGGAAAGTCCCGTGCGCGTGGACGCCGCAGCGTTCAACGTCGGCGGCGCGAACGAGAGCGGTCGCACGCGACCGCCGCCGCGCACATCCTGCAGCGCTGGTTGGACGCTCGAGACAGTGAGCGGGCGCGAGAACGCGCCGATAGCGGAGCCTGATGTCCGGTCTGTCCTGGCGTACGACCGTCACTGTTGTGCTGTTGATCGCCACAATGATTGCGATCGCCTCGGCAGCGGTGGTGATTTCACGCCCCTCTGACCCATTGCGCGCTGCTGACGCGAAGATCGGCTCCGTCGCGGCGGAGGGTAGTCCGGCTTCAGTAACGATCGTTGCAGGCGACTCAGCCGCAGTGATCGCCAGACGGCTGCTCGCCAGCCAGGTGATTGAATCGGACACACGGTTCGAACTGCTGGCGCTTCTGTTTGGCTGGGAGAGTCGACTGGAGCCCGGCTCCTATACGTTTGAAGCGGGCTTGACGACGTACGAGATCCTGCGACGCATACACTTTGGGGAGATATCGCCGCTGCGACTCGTGATTCCAGAGGGGCTGAGGCTTGAGCAGGTGACGGAGCGTCTGGCACAAGCTGGCGTGATTGATCGTGCCGAGCTCGCAGCGGCACTGGCAACTGCTGCCGAGTCGACTGTCGCAGGCACGCTGGCCGCCCGTAGGCCGCCACGGACCTCGCTCGAGGGCTATCTCTTTCCAAGCGCCTACTCGTTTCCCCTGGGTTCGACTCCGGAGGATGCGTTGCGGTTCATGTTGTTGCGCTTTGACGACATGATGACGCCGCAGTTGTGGGAACAGATCACAGCGTCCGGTCGTTCGCTGCACGAGATCCTGACCATTGCCTCGATCATCGAGCGGGAAGTTGTTCAGGACTCGGAGCGCTCGCTGGTGTCGGCCGTGATCTGGAACCGGCTGGAGGCTGGCATGCTGTTGCAAATGAACTCGACCGTCCAGTATGCGGTCGGCGAGCCGAGCGGGTGGTGGAAGGCGGAGTTGTCGGATGACGATCTGAGCCTGGCATCGCCGTACAACACCTATCTGTCTTCGGGGTTGCCGCCGACGCCGATTGCCTCGCCGGGATTGGCGTCAATCGAAGCGGCAGCCAACCCGGCAAACGTGCCCTATCTGTTTTTTGTCGCCCGAGGCGACGGGACGCACGCGTTCGCCGTTACCTACGAGGAGCACCAGGCCAATGTCGAGCGCTATCGGGGAGGCTCCCAATGAGCCTTCGAGTGGGTGTGATCGGACATCCGGTAACGCACAGCATTTCGCCGCGATTCCAACAGGCGGGCTTCAACGCCGCCGGACTTGATGCCCGATATGAGGCCTGGGACCTTGAACCTGGCGAACTACAGGATTTCATCGGCGGTCTGCGTCGAGATGACGCCCTCGGCGCCAACGTCACGATTCCCTACAAAGAGGCGGCGTTGCGTCATATGGATGGCCTGCACGAAACGGCGCGATTTGTGGGTGCGATCAACACGATTGTCAACAACGACGGTCACTTGCAGGGGTACAACACAGACGTCACCGGATTTCAACGCTCGCTGTCTGAAGCGGGATTCGACCCATCCGGCAAACACGCGGTGCTCTGGGGCGCCGGCGGCGCTGCGCGAGCAGTTGCCTGGGGGTTGATCTGGCGCGGTGTTGATTCGCTCACGATTATCAATCGAACGGCAGTCCGAGGGGGAAGGCTGCGACACGATCTCGCATCCGCCTCCGCCGGAGCAAGGCTTCGCTCGATGGGTGCCGATGACGAAGCGGTGCTAGCGGCTCTGCGAGACGCAGATCTGGTTGTGCAATGCACATCGATTGGACTCAACGGAAGCGAGACGGACGGACACCTGCCGTTCGATCCGACCTGGTTGTCAGACCACACATTCGTCGCCGACTTGATCGCCAATCCAACCGAGACGCCGCTGGTCAAGGCGGCACGCGAATCAGGACATCAGGCGATCGGGGGTCTGCCGATGCTGGTTTACCAGGGCGCAGCGGCGTTTGAACTCTGGACCGAGCGCGAAGCGCCGGTCGCCATCATGCTGGATGAGGCGGCCGCCGCGATGTCGGAGAGCGAGTCATGAACGAAGGCGTGACGATCGCATTTCTGATCATCGCGCTGATCTTTGGCGGGATCGGTCTGGTGTTGTTCAAGGAGGCACGAACGCATCGGTTCTGGCGGCAACTCGTGGCGCAGAACGACATGCAGGCGATTCAGGGAATCCTTGACCAGGAGATCGAGCACTGGCGCACGCAACGCCCGCCCAAGGATGTCAGCGCCGCCGTCTGGGCAGGCGTGCAGGGTCTCAATCTGGTGAGCGCTTCAGCCAAACACGTTCGAGTGAGCACGTCGGCCGATCCGGAGTTTGGTCTTGTCGACGAACGGAGAGAACAGGTGGCCTCGTCGCTCGACACGGCCTATGCGACCGCGCTGCGCCTGGTAGAGATGATTTTCTATGACATTCCCAACTTTCGCCCAGACGATGTCAGAGTCGACGTGTACACGACGTTCCGCGACGCGGAGGGATCGGCACAGGCGCTCCCGATCCTTTGCGTCGAAGCAGATCGCGGATCGGCGATGAGTCTCGACTGGAACCTGCCACCGGCAGCGCTGGCCCGAGAGTTCGAGACGACTGCCGACCGTGCGCCGAGCGGAGAACCGCGTCCGATCGTGCTGCCCGAGGATCGCTTCGCCGATACTGTGTCCGAAACAGTCGACGCGTCTGGCGAGCAACGGAGTGCGACGGATGGGTAGTTTCCGTTGGTTCACAGCCGGTGAGTCGCACGGTCCTGGTCTGACGGTCATCATTGACGGCGTCCCATCGGGTTTGCCATTGTCCGAGGCGCAGATTCGCGAGCAGTTGGCTCGTCGACAGCGGGGCTACGGACGCGGCGGTCGGATGAAGATCGAGACCGATTACGCGCAGATTCGCGGCGGCGTCAGACAGGGTCGGACGATGGGCAGCCCGGTCGCTCTGTGGATTGAGAATCGTGACTTCGACAAGGGGCTCGGGCCTGACAAGCGTCCCTGGCGCGAAACGATGTCGCTCGACGCAGTCGATCCTCCTCCGACTCAGGTCACCCGAGTCCGTCCAGGCCATGCAGATCTGACGGCATCGCTGAAGTACGGATATGAAGATGTTCGCGACTCCCTGGAGCGCGCCTCGGCGCGGGAGAGTGCGGCACGGGTCGGCGCGGGGGCGGTCGCTCGCCGGCTCTGTGAGGAGCTGGGCTGCGATTTCCACAGCCATGTCGTCCAGATCGGCTCTGTTGCAATCGACCCTGCGACGGACGTCGATTGGGATGTGGTTGAAGAGTCTCCCGTCCGATGCACTGACGGCAACGTGGCGCACGCGATGATCGACGCCATCAACGCGGCCAAAGAGGACGGTGACACCCTGGGTGGGACACTTGAGGCGCGAGTGACGGGTGTGCCGTTTGGACTGGGCGCTCACGTGCAATGGGATCGCAAGTTGAGCGGCCGGATCGGGCAGGCGATTCTTTCGATGAATGCGTTCAAGGGGGTCGAGATCGGCGACGGATTCAGTGGTGCCGCGTTGACCGGACGTGGCTACCACGATGTCGTCCTTCCCCAGGACGCCTGGGGGGAGCATCCGTGGCGTCGCCAGACGAATCATGCCGGCGGTATCGAGGGTGGCATCTCAAACGGCGAAGACTTGATCGTCCGAGTCGCGGTCAAGCCGATTGCGACGCTGGCCCATCCCCTTCCATCTGCTGATTTGTCGACCGGTGAGCGTGTCGAAGCACACTACGAACGATCGGATGTCTGCGTGGTACCTGCGGCCGGTGTGATTGTTGAGGCAATGTTGGCGCTGGTGCTGGCCGACGCGATCCTGGAGAAGTTCGGCGGCGATTCGCTGCCGGAAACGCGGCGAAACATGGAGTCATTCCTCGAAACGGCGGTTCCGCGGAAGGAGTGGACGTGAACGTTCCCCACGGTCTCAAGCGGATCGTCCTGATTGGCTTCAGCGCGACCGGGAAGTCGGTGTTGGCTCCGTTCATCGCCCATCGGTTGGGGTGGGAGTCGATTGATCTGGACGACGAAATAGAGCGGACCGCCGGCCGGCCGATCCCTGAGATATTCCAGGCGGAAGGCGAACGCGGATTCCGTGAGCGCGAGCGCGAGGCCGTTGTCGAAGCGGTCGGCCGTGATCGCCTGGTGATCGCCACCGGCGGGGGAGCCTGGTTGCACGCAGAGAACCGTGTGTTGCTCGCGGACGGCGGGTTTGTCATCACCCTGGAGGCGCGCTCAGGCACGATCGAGGCTCGATACTCGGCGGCGGAAGAAGACAGCGCCGAGGAGCGCCCGATGCTAGCGGGTGCAGATCGCCGCCGCCGGATCGAAACGCTCAAGGCCGCTCGACAACCCTTCTACGCACTGTCCGACCTGACAGTCCACACCGACGATCATGTTGACGACGCCGTCGATTTCGTCCTGGAAGCAGTGCAACGACGGGCTGCCGCAGTGCTTCAGTCGAAGAGTCGGCTTCGTGACATGCGCAATGGCCCGGGCGTCGCTCCCCCTCCGATTCATGACTACGGCCCCGATGTTGGCTGCATTGTTGAGACTGAGTCGGCCCAGTATCCGGTCTACTGCGGATGGGGATTGTTGGAACGTTCTGCGGATGTGTTGGAACGAATCAATCTCCCGGGCCGCGTGTTCCTGATTGTCGATGAAGCGGTGTTCGACACCCACGGCGCGACCGCTCTGGGTTCGTTGGAGCAGGTAGGACGAACAGTCCTCTCATACCGCGTGCCTTCCGGGGAGGCGAGCAAGACTCTGGCTTCGTTGTCGCTGTTGTACGAGTGGCTGTCTTCCCACCGCGCCGAGCGCCGAGACGTGATTTTCGCGCTTGGGGGCGGCATGATCACAGACCTGGCCGGCATGGCTGCGGCCACATATCTGCGCGGCATGCCGTTGGTCCACGCGCCGACGACGGTGCTGGGCATGGTCGACGCCGCCATCGGTGGCAAGGTCGCTGTGGACCTGCCTTCGGGCAAGAATCTGGTCGGCGCGTTCTATCAGCCGCGCGCTGTCGTTTCGGACATTGCCGCGTTGGCCACTCTTCCGTCGAGAGAACTGCGCTCCGGCTTCGCCGAAGTGATCAAGCACGGGTTCATTCGGGACGAGCCGATGCTGGGTCTGCTCGACGACTCAGCCGATGTGCTGCTCAGCCCGGCTGCGGCCGTCAGCGATGAATCCTGTCGGCAGTTGCTCGTGGATGTCATCACGCGCAACCAGGCAATCAAGGCAGCGGTCGTGTCGGACGACGAGCGAGAGTCGGACCTTCGCCAAATCCTCAACTATGGACACACACTGGGTCATGCGATCGAAGCTGTGACCGGCTACAGCGCGGTGCTACATGGCGAAGCGGTGGCGATGGGTATGGTCGCGGTGGCGGAGATCGGTTGCTCGCTTGGTTTGATCGACGAGCAGTTGGTCGCGCGGCATCGGCGGCTGATCGAGCGTTTTGGCCTGCCGACGCAGAGCCCACCAGGTCTCGGCCGAGTCGAGATCCTCGAGGCCATGTCTCGCGACAAAAAAGTCGTAGGCGGGAAGCAGCGTTGGGTGCTGCTTGATGGCGTCGGCAATCCGATCATCCGCGATGACGTGCCTACCCAGATCGTTGGTGAAGCGATCGACGCAGTCGTCGGCCCTGTCTGATGGTGCGGATGACGGTTCGCATGCGCGGACGCGTCCAGATGGTTGGCTATCGCATGTTTGCCGAGGTGGAAGCGGAGCGAATCGGCGGGATTAGCGGCTCCGTGCGGAATCTGCCGGACGGATCGACGGTCGAGGTGATCGCGGAGGGAACTCGTGCTTCGCTGGAGGAATTCCTGGACGAGCTGAAGATTGGTCCTGCCCACGCGCTGGTCAGAGATGTGGAAATCGAGTGGGGAGTTGCCCGCGGAGAGTTCTCCGCGTTCGAGACCACTTTCTAGCGTGCTGCCGGACTTCCAGTCCCCGGATGAGACAAGCCGTCGGGTCTGACGCTAGTCGGCGGCAGCCTCGGCGGTTGGAGTCTCAATCGTCCTGGCTGCAGCTCGCTCGACACGAATGTCAAGGTGTCTGAGACCGCGGAGGACAATGTTGGGCTTGTACTCCGGCGTCCGCGTCCCGAGTTGAATGTCGCCAAACCGCTCCAGCAGCGCCTCGAACGCGATCTTGCCTTCGAGTCGGGCCAGCGGGGCGCCGAGACAGTGGTGGATGCCGCGTCCGAAGGAGATGTTGCCCGCATCTTCTCGAGTAATGTCCAGCATCTCCGGGTCGCTGAACTCCTCGGGGTCGCGGTTGGCGCCGCCGATCAGCAGTGAGATAGCCCTCCCCGGCTTGAGGCGATGGCGGTCCATCTCAAACTCGTCCAACGTGGTTCTGCCGTCCACCTGTACCGGCGAGTCGTAGCGCAGCAGCTCCTCGATTGCGTTGTCAATCAGTTCCGGTTGCCGACGCAGCAGCTCGAGTTGTTCGGGATGCTCCAACAGCGCCTTGAGGCCATTGCCGATCAGGTTGGTCGTCGTTTCGTTTCCGGCGACCAACAACAGCCGCAAGGTGACGATCATCTCGTCCTCGGTCAGCTTGTCGCCTTCCTCCTCGGCCTCAATCAGGCGGGACACCAGGTCGTCCTGTGGATGTTCGCGGTGTTCGGAGACGATACCTCTGAAGTAGTCGTCGAAGAGCTGTCCCGTCTCGAAGACGACGGACAGTTCGTCGGTCGTGAGGTTGGGCTCTAACACGCGGGCGAACCTGTCGGACCATTCCTTGAACTGCTGTCGGTCCTCTGTAGGGACGCCGATCATTTCCGCGATCACAACGGTGGGCAAGAGGGCAGCCAGATTGGCCATCAGGTCGAATTCGTCCTGGCCGTCGACCTCATCGAGCAATGCGTGCGCGGTCTCGCGGATATGGTCTTCCATCTTGGCGACTTGGCGCGGCGTGAATGCACGGCTGACCAGGCCGCGCAGGCGGGTGTGGTCGGGCGGATCGAGCGAGAGCATCGAGGGTTGTAGTTCGTTTTCGATCTGGTCGCCAATGCCGCGGCGGTTTCGTGTCCCGACCGGGCCGCGCCGATTGGAGAACACTTTGTAGTTGCGCAGCACGGCATCAACATCGTCGTATTTGGATATGACCAAGGCGCCGGTCAGCGGGCTGGGGTGGAATGGGTCGCGTTCGCGTAATTCCTTGTAGGTCGGGTACGGATTGGCGATGAACTTCGGATCCAGCGGGTACCAGACCACGCCGGACTGGTATCGCTCTTGCGCCAGCCTGGCCTTGATGTACAGCGGGGCAATTGCCGATCGGAGCGCGGTAGCGAGTGACATGTTTGGCTCGATTCGTTGTTGCTCGGCCCGCTTCAGTCGAGCGGATGATCCCAGTCGACCATGATCACATCGCACTCTTCTCCGGCGCGAATGCGTTCGCGGTCCTCTGGGCAGACAGCGTATCCGTTCGCAAGCGCCATCGACGTCAGCACGCCGCTGCCCTGGGGCCCGGTCAGGCGAGCGTGCCAGGTGCCGTCGCTGTCCTGGTTCAACGTCGCGCGAGCGTAGACGCGCCGCCAATCGGTGTTGACGATGTCGTCGTCGGCGACGGCCCGCACGATCGGGCGAGGTTGAGGTTGACGTCCCATCATCTGATAGATCGCGAGGCGCCCGAACAGTTCGAACGCGAGTAGGGAAGAGACGGGATTGCCGGGCAGCCCGATGTGTGGCACGCGGCGTCCATCGGGCGCTTCGAACTCGCCGAACGCGAGCGGTTTGCCTGGCTTCATCTTCACCGTCCAGAAGTCGATCGCGCCTTCGCGGGCGAGGACCTCCTTGACCACGTCGAAATCACCACGAGACACGCCCGCGGATGTGATCACGAGGTCGCAAGTCTCCAGGGCCTCGTTGATCCTGGCGGTCAACGCGGGAATCGTGTCCTGTGCGATGCCGAATCGCTGCGGTATCCCGCCGTATTGGGTAACCAGGGCGCTCAGGCCGTAAGAGTTGGAATCGTAAATCTTGCCGGGGGCGGGTGCATCTCCGGGTGACAGCAGTTCGTCGCCTGTTGAGAGAATGGCCACGCGAGGGCGCCGAATCACGTCGACACTCGCCACGCCGAGCGAGGCAAGCACCGCGACCTCGGGTCCACGCAACACCGTCCCGGCGTCGAGCACTTGCTGGCCCTGCCGGACATCCTCTCCGCGCCGGCGAATATTGCTCCCTGGGCCAGCGGCCTTGAGGATGCCGACGTCCTTGATTGTCTCGTGTTCCTGACCAGGGGCACGCAAGCCGTATTCGTCGGTCTCTTCGAACGGGACGATGGTGTCTGCGCCGTCTGGCACTGGCGCGCCGGTCATGATCCGAACCGCCTGGCCGGCGCCGACCTCGCCGTTGTAGAGATAGCCGGCTGCCAGTTCTCCGATCACTTGCAGGTGGACCGGATTCGATTCCGTCGCGCCGTCCGTGCTCCTCGATTGCACGGCGTAGCCGTCCATCGCCGTATTGTCGTGCGGCGGAATGTCGAATGGAGCGGTGATGTCGGTCGCGAGGACCTGGCCGACCGAGTCGTCGATCGCGCGAGATTCTGACGGCAGGCGCGGGCAGAAGGACAAGATGCGATCGACAGCGTCCTCAACGGGGAGCATGTCGACTGGTGGTTCGGTCGAGCGTGTGACCGGCGTTTGGTGGGAGGACATGGGAACAGTCCCGTCCAGGCTCAGACCTGAATGGTCAGGCAGGTTGTCGTGCGCTTGACTCCGGCAACGGTCTGGATCGAATCGGTGATGCAGCTGCCGAGTTGTTCGAGGTTCTCAGCTTCGACCAGGCAGATCACGTCAAATGGCCCGGTGACAAGTTCGACGGTCTTGATTTCACCGTCGCTGTGGGTGATTTCTCCAAGCGAAAGCGCCACCTGCTTGGCAGTGCCAACTTCTGTCTCAATCAGGATGTAGCTCTTCACTGCCATGTCTGAACTCCAGGATTGGGCGCAAGGCGTCGCGCCAACGGCGCTGGGCCAAGTTTACTATCCACGCGATTGCGCCAGTTCTGGAATTGTCGGGCGACGGGTACGATACGTGTTGTATGCCCGAGGATGTAGCAATGGAACGCGGTCGTGGTTGATCTGGCGGCGCTGGAGGCGGAAGCGCGCGAGTCGCTCGCCGAGGCCGGCGACGAAGCGGGTCTGGAATCCTGGCGAATCGACTGGCTTGGGCGGAGGGGCCGCCTGACAAGCGTTCTCCGGGGCGTGAGAGATCTCCCAGCCGATGAGCGTCCGGCGGTTGGCGCCGGAGCGAATCGACTGAAGAGTGTCCTGGAAGAGGCGGTCACCGCGCGACAACTTGAGCTCTTGGCAGCTGTCTCCGACGGACCTGCGTTGGATGTCTCCTTGCCCGGGCGTCGACCACCACTCGGTTCGCTGCACCCGATCACTCTGACCAGACGAATGATGGAGCGGACCTTTCGCGACATGGGATTCGACGTGGTCGAGGGTCCTGACGTCGAGCTGGAGGAATACAACTTCGACCGCCTGCGGATCCCGGCCGGGCATCCGGCTCGAGATATGTGGGACACAATCTGGGTCGCTGATGACGGCAGCGGCGGACCTCGGCAACTGCTGAGGACGCACACCTCTCCGATGCAGATTCGCTACCTCGAGCGTCGCCAGCCGCCAATCCGCGTGATCGTTCCCGGTACCTGTTACCGCTATGAGGCAACCGACGCCACGCATGAATGGATGCTGACCCAGATCGAAGGGCTGGTGATTGACGAAGACCTGTCCTTTGCCCACCTCAAGGGCACCCTGGAAGCGTTTGTCCGCCGCGTCTTCGGTCCTGACATTGAGACGCGCTTCCGCTGCGATTACTTCCCCTTCGTCGAGCCCGGCGCGGAACTTGGTGTTCGCTGGCAGGGTGATTGGTTGGAAGTGCTCGGCTGCGGCATGGTCCATCCGGAGATCATCGCCGACGCCGGACTCGACCCTGATCGATTCACCGGCTTCGCATTTGGCATGGGTGTGGAACGGGTCGCCATGCTCCGATACGGCGTCCGCGATATCCGTCACTTCTACCGCAACGACGTGCGCTTCCTGCGTGAGTTCGACCAATTTCGGGGAACCGCCTGATGGATGTCCCGCTCAAGTGGCTTGCCCGCTACGTCGACTGGAACCTGTCGGTCGAGGAACTGGCTCATCGCCTGAGTATGGCCGGAGCGGAGGTCGAATCGATTCGCCGCAGCGGCGCAGATTGGGATCAGGTTGTCGTGGCTCGGGTGGCAGCGGTCGAGCAACATCCCAATGCGGATCGGCTGCGACTCGCCACCGTCGACTTCGGCTCGGACGAGCCGCTCCAGGTCGTTTGCGGCGCACCCAATCTCGCTCCGGGGCAGACAGTCGCTTTCGCCCACGTGGGCGCGCAACTCCTCGACCCCAACACGCGCGAGTTGCGGAAGCTACGCAAGGGCAAGATTCGGGGCGTGACCTCGCTGGGCATGGTTTGTTCGGAACGGGAACTCGGACTCTCGGATGAACACGAGGGCATCCTCGAATTGGACACCGAGGCGGAGCTCGGCACCCCGCTCGCCGATGTGCTGGGCGATGTCGTCCTGGACATCAAGCCGACGCCCAATCGACCCGATCACTTCTCGATCCTCGGAATCGCCCGCGAGATCGCCGCCTTGACCAACGGCACAGTCCGCGAGCCTCTTGCGAGCTATACAGAATCCGAGACCGCTGCCAATCAACGAACCAGCGTCGAGATCGACGACGCGGCAGGATGCCCGCGGTACACGGCCATCGTGATTGACGGCGTCACGGTTGGACCGTCGCCGCAATGGATGCAGGACGCCCTCACATCCGCCGGAATGCGGCCGATCAACAACATTGTCGATGTCACCAACTACGTGATGCTCGAGTGGGGACAGCCGTTGCACGCGTTCGACTACGAGATCTTGCGCGAGCACCGAATCGTGGTCCGTCGTGCTCACCCCGACGAGCATCTGCAGCTGCTGGACGGGTCGGAGCTCAAGCTGGAGCCGGACGACCTCGTCATTGCCGACGCCGAGCGGGCGGTTGCACTGGCCGGGATCATGGGTGGGGCAGAATCGGAGATTTCCGACAGGACGACGACGATCCTGCTGGAGACGGCGAATTTCCAGGAGGCCTCGATCCGCCGCAGCAGCGCCCGACACACCGAGAGCGGTACCGAGGCGAGCCGGCGGTTCGAGAAGTCACTGAATCCCGAGCTCGCGGAACTGGCCGCTCGACGCGCGGCGGCTCTCATCGTTGAAACTGCCGGCGGGAGCGCTTGCCGCGGGATCGTCGATACGTATCCAGGCAGGACGCACCAGCCGCAAGTGGTCGTGACGCAACGCCGGATCGAACAGATTCTTGGGATTCAACCCAGCGTTGAAACAGTTCGCGGTTTGCTGTCAGCGTTGGGGATCTCCAATCGTTGGCTGCCGCCGGACCGCTACGCAGTGAGTTGTCCCCCCTGGCGCTCCGACATCGCTGTGGCTGATGACGTGGTTGAGGAGATCGGACGGATCATCGGCTATGACAATCTCCCGTCGGACCCGCTTGCCGGCGCCGTGCCGGATCCGGACATCGATCCCGAACGGGTGCTTGGAGAACGTATCCGCGACGTCCTGACCAGCCTGGGGCTGCGCGAAATCATCACCTACGTCACGGTGGGCGAGGACGAGATCATTGCTACAGCGGCGGAATCCGGTAGCGCGCCCGCGTCGATACGACTGCAAAACCCGATGAACGCGGCCCGCGAACGGATGCGCAGCAGTCTGAGACCGTGGGGACTGCGGACATTCGCACTGAACCAGCGTGAGGCGCGGGGCGGTCTGGGTCTCTATGAAGTCGGCAAGACATTCAGCCCCAGGTCAGGACGACTGCCGCTCGAAGAACGTGTAGCGCTTGCTCTGCTTGGCGGCGAGACAGCCAGCACAGTGCATGGCGGGACGGAACGCGAACTGGATTTCTTCGACGCCAAGGGCATCCTCGAGCAACTTGGCGCCGGACTCGGAGTGGAATTCCAGTTGAGCGCCGATGCGCAGGACGCCGCGCTGGTCACCGGCCAGTCGGCGACCGTCAATGTCCGCGGTAAGCAGGTGGGGGTGCTGGGCATGGTTAGCCCAAACGTCGCCGCACGATTCGATGTCGAGGGAGACATCTTTGCCTTGGAACTGTCGATAGGAGATCTGGCGGCGCTGATGCGCGAAGAGGTGACGGTGTCGTCGCCCTCGGTTTATCCCGCTGCAGTTGAGGATTTGGCGTTGATCGTCGACTCGTCGACTCCTGCAGGCGATCTTGCCTCCGCAATCGCAGGCAATGGGCTTGTGGAAGCGGTGGAGCTGTTTGACATTTACAGCGGTGATCAGATTCCTGACGGGTCGAAATCTCTCGCCTTTCGGGTGTACTACCGCTCTCCGGATCGGACGCTGACCGACCGCGATGTCGAGAAGGCGCGGCGGGGGATTGTGCGCCGGGTGGAGTCCCAGTTCAGCGCCGTCCTTCGCGACTCCTAGTTCCAGATATCGACAGTGTTGACTGGTTGTCTGATTTCGGCGCTTACGTCGATCCAATGAGTTGGCACTCTTTACATGAGAGTGCCAGAATTGGGTGCAAGGAAGAATGTCACGGAAGGACCGAACATGACCTACGTGCATCCGAACCTGTCCGAGCACTACGGGAGCGCCTTCGATCTGGGAGATCTGACTCACCGGCTGAATGATGCCGGCGACCATGTGGAGCTCGGCGCAGCGCTGTACGACGCTACCGCGCTGCCTCCGATCGAGCTGCGCCGCGTGCTGCGCGCGCTGGCTCGTCGCGAAGGGGCAGCGTCAGTAGATCGAGCCCATGAACTCATCGCTCGACGACTTCGCGCCTACTTGCGGCTCGATGTTGAGGAAGCCCGGATCGCCGCGCGCGCATTTGTCGACGCGCATATCGATTTGCCGGCCGGCTGGGCCGAGCGCAATCGCGAGATTGAGTTCGACGTGATCAAGAACGCGCTGCATCTGCGTGAGTTCTCGGCGCTGACCGAGATTCTGCCCTGGCTTCGCGACCGCGACGCCGCAGACTGGTTGCTTCAACACGTGCCCGAAGGTGACGACTCGGAGATCATCGCCGACGCCAGCGGCGCTCCCGCCCTGGCTTCCGAGGCCTGAACGTCGAACCGTTTTCGCAAAGTGCAACGCCCGGCATGCTCGACAACGAGCGAAGCCGGGCGTTGTTGTGTCTGGTGAACCAGGGTCTGGTCAGGCGGCTTTTGCCTGGGCTTGGTCAACGACCGAGCTGAACCCGGCCGGGTCGTGCAGGGCCATCTCGGCCAGGACCTTGCGGTCAATCTCGATCCCGGCCTGCTTGAGGTCGTGAATCAGCCGGCTATACGTTGTGCCGTTCAATCGTGCCGCTGCATTGATCCGCTGGATCCAGAGTCGCCGCATGTCACCCTTACGCTCGCGACGGTGGGCGTAGGCGTACGACAAGGCGTGCAGACGCGATTCAGAGGCGCGGCGGTACAAGCGATTGCGTACGCCGTGATGCCCCTTGGTCTGCTTGAGGACTTTCTTGTGCCGGCGCCGTTCGCGCGGGCCGCCCTTGACTCGTGGCATGGTTCAGGTTCCTGTTCTGGTCCCGGTTAGGGGGAGCCGTACGGCAGCAGTTTCTTGACGCGCTTCTGGTTGCCGACGTTCTTGACCTCATGCATTCGGCCCTGAGCTCGCAGCGTGCGCTTGTTCTTCTTCTGTTTGTTGTGGCCGCGATAGCCCTTCATCCGCAGGACCTTGCCTGTTCTGGTGATGCGGAATCGCTTGGCCGCGCCCTTATGGGTCTTCATCTTCGGCATCGCTGAGCGTCTCCAAGACAACCGCGCAGCGACGAGACACTGACGCGTCTCTCCAGCTTAGGAGCTAACCACGGAGTGTCCAGTTGGCCCCGACACAGATTCGGAGCCAGGCCGTGACGGATGAGGCAGCGTTAACCCGCGGCTTCGCTCGCTTCCGCCGCCGCGGCAGCCTTGGCATCGGCCATGGCCTTCGCCTTGGGCTTGTCCTCGGCCACGATGACCGACATGAAGCGGCCCTCGGTAGAAATCGGCTTCTCGATCACGGTCGGAACCTCGTTCTGCTCGAGCGTCTCGAGCATCTCGTAGATCCGTTCCTGGCCAATGTCTCGGTGCGTGATTTCACGACCGCGGAACATGATTGAGATTTTGACCTTGTCGCCATTGCGCAGCAGGCGCGCTGCGGTTCGGGCCTTGGCCTCCATGTCGTGTTTGCCAATGTTCGGCCGCATCTTGACCTGGTGCAGGGATGCGCCCTTTTGCCGGCGCCTTCCTTCGCGCTCCCGCTTGGACTGCTCGTACTTGAAGCGCCCGTAGTCGAGCATCTTCGCCACTGGCGGCCGAGCATTGGGCGCGACCTCAACCAGATCCAGACCCTGGGCCCGCGCCAGGTCGAGCGCCTGGAATGTCGGCATAATGCCGAGCTGTTCGCCTTCGGCGCCAATCACGCGGACTTCGCGAATGCGAATCGCTTCGTTGACGCGTTGTTCTCGTTGTTCTCGTTGATCCTTGACGGCCAGAGGAACGCTCCTTCGTTGTGCTGACAGCAGTGCTGCTGATCCGTTAGCGCCGATGGTAGGCGCGCCGACGCGCGGTTTCAAACTCTAGCGCCGCAATCGTGGAACCCGCTATTCGCTTTCCGTGTCGATTGTCAGCATCAAGTCGCCCTGGTCGACTGCGTCTCCGGCATTGACGGACACGTCGACGATCCGGCCATCAGCCGGTGAGCGAATCTCGTTGTTCATCTTCATCGCGACCATGACGAGCAACGGATCGCCCTCCTGGACCTGATCGCCATCGGCGACAAGCACCTCGGTCACCTGTCCGGTCATTGGAGCGGTGAGTCGGACTTCGCCCTCAATCGCCGGTCCGGTCTGAGTCAGCGCGCCGGCGCTGCGCTCGATCTCCGCCGAGTACCGGTCCGGACCGATAAACACGTCGAGCGACATTCCCTCGCGGCGAATGGCAATAGGAATGCGTTCGCCGTCAACCCAGAGCCGAAACAGCGTGCTGTCGTCGACCGATTCCAACTCGACGCCATAACTCTTACCGTCGAACTCGGCGCGATACTGTCCATCGCCGTTCTCGTCGATGGAGACTTCCTGGAGTCCACCCTGGACGATTAGCCGGTAGTTCTTCGCCATCCCTGCTCCACAGGAAATCGTCGTCCGCGCGCGGACTGGGCCCATGCACGCCCGCGGGGTTGCGTGCCGCCACGGTCGGATTCCGCCCGCTCGCCCTGGGTATGGAAGAACAGCGCCGCCGCCAGAGCGGCTTCGGCGCCGCTCGCCGGTCGGTCTGTTGAATCGAGAATCTCATTTTCCTCGACATACAGCGTATGAATGTCGCCATCTCGGAAGCGTTCATCGTCCATCAGAGCCTGGTGGAATGGGATCGACGTGCTGACGCCGATCACCAGATACTCGCCAAGGGCCCGCTTCATTCGGCGGATGCACTGCTCCCTGGTCTCTCCCCAGGTGATCAGCTTGCTGATCAACGAGTCATAAAAGGGGCTGATCCCGACGCCGCGAGCGAGCATTGAGTCGAGCCGCACGCCGGGACCGTCTGCCTCGCGGTACCAGGCGATTGGCCCGACCGAGGGGGCGAAATCTAGGTATGGATCCTCTGCCGTGATCCGGCATTCCATCGCCCAGCCGCGGATTGGACGCTCGGCCGCCGTGTACCCCAGCGGCAGGCCACCGGCGATGCGGAGCTGGTCCTGGACCAAATCAACGCCGCGGACCAGTTCGGTGACGGGATGCTCGACCTGCAGGCGCGTATTCATTTCGAGGAAGGCGAAGTTCTGGCCATCGGGCGCGCCGGGATCATTCCAGACCAGGAACTCGACCGTACCGGTTGAGGTGTAGTTGCAGGCCCGAGCTGCGTTGGTCGCGGCTTCTTCCATCCGAGCTCTGAGCTGGGGCGACATGCCCGGCGCCGGTGATTCTTCGACCAACTTCTGCCGGCGACGCTGGGCCGAACAGTCACGCTCGCCGAGGCAGACGATGTTGCCCCTCGTGTCGGCGACGACCTGGATCTCAATGTGGCGCGCCGGACGGAGCAGCTTTTCAACGAACACGGCGCCGTCGCCGAATGCAGTGATCGCTTCTTCCTGCGCCTGCTGAACAGCGCGCTCCAGATCGTCGGCGGATTCGACAATGCGAATGCCTCGTCCGCCGCCTCCGGCGGCCGCCTTGATCACCACCGGGTAGCCGATCTCGTCCGCCGTGCGCTTCGCCTCGTCTGGGTCGAGCAACGGATCGATGGCTCCGGGGATGATTGGCACACCTGCCTGCTTCATCGTCCGGCGCGATTCGATCTTGTCGCCCATCAGCTCGATCGCTTCAGGCGACGGGCCCACGAAGATGATCCCGTTCTCTCTGCAAGCGCGGGCAAAGTTCGCGTTCTCGGACAGGAATCCGTAGCCGGGGTGGACGGCGTCGGCTCCGGTCTCCCGCGCGGCCGAGAGCACCGCGTCAATCGACAGATAGCTCTCCGCCGGCGCCGAACCGCCGATCCGCACGGCCTCGTCGGCCATGCGGACATGCCGCGAGGTCCGGTCCGCATCGGAGAAGACGGCAACGGTGCTGATGCCCAGGTCGCGAGCGCCGCGAATGACGCGAACGGCGATTTCACCGCGATTGGCGATGAGAAGCTTGTCAAATGGCCGTTCAGAATCGGTCATCCACGACTTCCTGGAACTGACTCGGCGAGGGGACTGTCCGTGCAGTTGCCGGCCGTAAGAATCATAGCCGTCGACAACGTTGGAGAGTATCGGAACATCGACGCTGTTCAGGCCGGCTTGATCGCGCGTGAGTCCTTGAGTTCAGTCAACATCTGCCGAATCTCGTCCACCTGCATCGCGCCCAGATCGTCGCCGCCGCGGACCCGCACCGCGGCTGAGCGCGCCTCCACTTCACGATCGCCGATGACCAACAGATAGGGAATCTTGCGCCGCTGGCCGTTGCGAATTTTGGCCTGCATCCGCTCGTTACCGTCGTCCACGTCGACCCGTAATCCGGCCGTACGCATGTCGGCGGCTACTTCGTGCGCCCAGTCCAGATGTCGATCGGCTATCGGAATGCAGCGCGCCTGGATCGGGGCCAGCCAGAGCGGAAACGCGCCTGCGTAGTGCTCAATCAGGATGCCGAGAAAGCGCTCGAACGACCCATGGATCGCGCGATGAATCACGACGGGAGTCCGTCGTTCTCCATCGTCGGCGACATAAACACAGCCCAGCCGGGCCGGCTGAATCAGATCGAGCTGGATGGTTGAGAGCTGCCATTCGCGTCCCATGACATCGGAGACGAACAGGTCAGCCTTGGGTCCATAGAAGGCGGCCTCGCCTTCCTGCTCCACGTAGTCGATGCCGGCCCGGTCCAGGGCGTCACGCAAGGCGCGAACGGCGAAGGACCAGGCGTCCGGATCGTCAACGAATTTGCCGCCCTCGCCGGGTAGCGAAAGCTCGTAGCGGAAGTTGGGCATGCCGTAGGTCTCAAACAATGTCTGGACCAGTTCCAGCACCCTCGAGACTTCTTCCGAGATCTGCTCCGGCGTGATGAAAATGTGGCAGTCGTCCTGCGTCAGTGACCTGACTCTGGTCAGCCCAGATAGCTGCCCGGACTTCTCGAATCGGTACAGCGTGGTGTACTCGGCGTATCGCAGGGGCAACTCGCGATAGGAGTGCAGCGTGTTGTTGTAGAGCGTCATGTGGACGGGACAGTTCATGGGTTTGAGGAAATACGCGTCCCCATCGCCGCCGTCTTCATTGTGCTCGTGCATGGCCGGATACATGACGTCGGAGTAGTTCTCCAGGTGGCCCGATCGCCGGAACAGCTCTCCCCGAGCAACGTGTCCCGTCCAGACCTCCTGATATCCGCGCGCCTCCTGGAGTTCGCGAATCAGCCGCTCCATCTCCTGCCTGACGATCGCCCCGTCCGGCAGCAGCAAGGGAACGCCCGCGCCGACCAGCTCCGAGAACGCGAACAGCTCGAGGTCGCGGCCCAGGCGGCGATGATCGCGGCGCTGCGCCTCCTCGATCCGGGCGAAATGGGCATCCAGCTCTTCACGAGTGGCGAACAGTGCGCCGTAGACCCGCTGCAGCTGGGGCCGTTTCTCGTCGCCGCGCCAGTATGCGCCGGCCACGTTGGTCAACCGGAACGGGCCAATCTGTCTGGTCGATTCGACGTGTCCGCCGCGGCACAGGTCGGTGAACTCGGCATGAGTGCAAATGCCCAACTCAGCCGAGTCGTCCGAAAACTGGTCAATCAACTCCTGCTTGAATGGTTGGTCGTGAAATCGCTCGCGCGCTTCATCAACCGAAATCTCTTCCCAGATGAAGCGGTGATTGCGGCGCATCTCCTTGCGCATCCGCTTCTGAATCTCAGACAAATCTTCAGGAGTCAGCGGCCGCGGCAGATCGAAGTCGTAGTAGAAGCCAGAGTCGATCGGCGGTCCGATGCCGATCTTACCCTCGGGGAACATTTGCAGGACGACCTGAGCGAGAACGTGCGCGGCCGAATGCCGCATTCGGTGCAGCCATTCCGCCTCGTCAACCTCGTTCGGGGATGCAATGCCGCTGGGTTCGCCGTCATCAAGCGCGACCCCGGCATCGAACTCGTCTTCAGCCATCCGCCTGCCATCTGGGCTCGGCCCGCAGCGATCACTGGCGGATCATGCCGGGCTGACCGAATCGTGTAGGTGGTGGGCGATACTGGACTTGAACCAGTGACCTCTGCGATGTCAACGCAGCGCTCTAGCCAACTGAGCTAACCGCCCCCGCCAGCTTCCTGGCCAGCTACGGGACCAGGCCCGCAACCAATCAGTTGTCGATTCATCGTATTCCTCGCGGTTGAGCTTGGTCAACGAAGCCGGCCGCTGACGAGCGCCCTGAAATGACTCGCTCTTGCATCTACAATCGTGTCAACTCGTTGACGTTCTGCGTCCTGTTGGCTAGCTTGCAGGCCAAACCCGACCGGAGCTGTAGTGGAACAACTGAATAGCGTTCTCTCTGGCGAACAGCCGATGAGCAGCAGTAGCGTCCAGGGCGGAAGTCGTGGGGGCGGTGTAAGATTGTGTGACGTCCCGAAGCCATCGGCCTCGGGAGCCGTTCACGAGCGGGGGCCGCTAGCTCAATTGGCAGAGCAGCTGACTCTTAATCAGCAGGTTCGGGGTTCGAGTCCCTGGCGGCTCACCAACCACTTCAGCAGCATGGGCGGTCTGCCCACGCTTCTGCGCCGTTCGTTCGAGGATGACGGTTCACCGTCTCCTTCGTTCGCATCGGGGGAAGTGTCGGAATTGGCAGACGAGCATGATTTAGGATCATGTGCCGCAAGGCGTAGGAGTTCGAGTCTCCTCTTCCCCACCAACGCTCGCCCGACCGCATACCGGTCGGTCGTGTTGCGAACATTGGAACCACAGGCGTCGCTGAAGGAGTGTTCTTATGGCTGACCCGCTCTTGAGTGTCCAGAACCTCTCCACGAGTTTCTTCACCTCGGAAGGAGTCGTCAGAGCCGTCAACGATGTCTCCTACGACCTCATGCCCGGCCAGACGCTCGGTCTGGTCGGCGAATCAGGGTCGGGCAAGAGTGTTTCCGCGCTCTCGCTGCTTCGTCTGATCCCCAATCCGCCAGGCAAGATTGTCAATGGCGAAGTGTGGTTCGACGGCGAAGAGTTGATGAGTGTTGACGACTCCCGAATGCGAGAGATTCGGGGCAACGACATCGCCATGGTCTTCCAGGAGCCGATGACCTCCCTCAACCCGGTCTTGACCATCGGCCGTCAGCTCACCGAAGCGATTGAGCTGCACATGGGCTTGGGCCGAACCCAGGCCAACGAGCGGGCGATTGAACTGCTCAATATGGTTGGTATCCCGGCCGCCGAGCAGCGCCTGTTCGACTTCCCTCACCAGTTCTCCGGCGGCATGCGCCAGCGCGTGATGATCGCGATGGCGCTCTCCTGCGACCCGAAGCTGCTGCTCGCCGACGAGCCGACGACGGCGCTCGACGTGACGATTCAGGCTCAGGTGCTTGAAGTCATGGCCCGTCTGAGCCGCGAGCTGGGCACTGCCGTGATCGTCATTACGCACAACCTCGGCGTCGTCGCGCGCTACGCCGACCGCGTCAACGTGATGTACGGCGGCCGCATTGTCGAAAGTGGCGAGGCCGGCGAGATTTACGCTCGCCCCAAGCACGCCTACACCTTGGGTCTGCTTGAATCGGTGCCTCGACTTGACGCCCGGACCGGGCGTCTGATCCCGATTGAAGGTACGCCTCCAGATCTGACCAACATGCCCGAAGGATGCGCATTCGCTCCGCGTTGCCGCTTTGTGACCGACCAATGCATTGAGGAGCGACCGGAGTTGGTGGAATTCGCCCCCGGTCATCTCGTTGCCTGCTGGCACTCGGAAGCAGTAGCAGCCGAGGCCGACGCCATCCTGGCCAGCGCCCACACCGAGGAAGTCTTGGAAGAGGAGACTGCCAATGTCTGAGAACGAACAACCAGAAGTCGTCGAGGAAACGCAGTCAACCGACGAGGCTGCCGCCGGGACGATGACGCCCGAGCAGATGCGCGCCGCCGCGGCCGCATCGGTCGGCCAGGCCGCCGCCGCCGTCGCAGAGTTTGCCGGTGGCGGGCGCACAGAACCGCACGACAACACGCTGCTCGAGGTGACAGACCTCAAGATGTACTTCCCGGTCACGGCCGGTCTCCTGCTCAAGCGCAAGGTGGCCGACATCAAGGCCGTGGACGGCATCTCCTTCGCCGTTCGCGAAGGCGAGACCCTGGGTCTGGTGGGTGAGTCCGGTTGTGGCAAGTCCACCACCGGTCGCGCGATCCTTCAGTTGTATCGCCCGACCGCCGGTCAGGTCTTCATGTCGGAGCCGCAGTACACCTCGCACATTGGGGCGGACGAGAACGGCGTCGAAGAGGCCGCGCCCGCGCTTGGTGACGGTGGCCCGGTTGATCTGACGACGCTCGCCGGCCGTAACCTGCGCGCCTACCGGCGCCAGATGCAGATGATTTTCCAGGACCCCTATGCGTCGCTGAACCCGCGCATGAGCGTTGGCAGCATCGTCTCCGAGCCCATGGTGATTCACGGTCTGCAGCGGGGCCGCCGCAAGGAGCGCGTGCGAGAGTTGCTCGAAACGGTCGGTTTGAACCCGTACTTCGCCAGCCGCTACCCGCACGAGTTCTCCGGTGGCCAGCGTCAGCGCATCGGCATCGCCCGAGCGCTCGCGGTCGAGCCGGCGTTCATCGTCTGCGATGAGCCGGTCTCGGCCCTGGACGTGTCGATTCAGGCGCAGATCATCAACCTGCTCGAGGACTTGCAGGCGGACTTCGGTCTGACCTACCTGTTCATCGCCCACGACCTCTCGGTGGTGCGGCACATCTCGCACCGCATCGCGGTGATGTACCTGGGCAAGATCGTGGAGCTGGCCCAATCTGACCGCCTCTACGAGAACCCCTTGCACCCCTATACGCAGGCGTTGATCTCCGCTGTGCCGATTCCTGACCCGGCGCTGGAGCGGCGACGTGAACGGTTGATCCTGACCGGTGACGTGCCCAACCCGATCGCGCCGCCGCCGGGCTGCAACTTCCACACGCGTTGTCCCATCGCGATCGACATCTGCCGCGAGGAAGACCCGGAGTGGCGTGAAATCGTGGAAGACCACTTCGTGCGCTGCCACCGCGTCTAATCACGCTCATCAGAGAGCCACGCAGAACGGGGCCATTTGGCCCCGTTCTGCATTTCCGGAGTCCGGAGTGCTTCCGCTCGACTGTTACGATCAGCCCACATGGACGCTTCGCGCATTCGCAACTTCTGCATCGTCGCCCATATCGACCACGGCAAATCGACGCTGTCCGATCGCCTGATCGAGGCGACCGCCACGGTCGACAGACGCGACATGTCCGATCAGCTGCTCGATTCCATGGATCTCGAGCGCGAGAAGGGCATCACGATCAAGGCGCGCGCCGTGCGGATGGATTATCACCCGCAATCCGGCGGGGAGTATCGCCTCCATCTGATCGACACTCCCGGCCATGTCGACTTCTCCTATGAGGTATCCCGAAGCCTCGCAGCAGCCGAGGGCGCGCTGCTGGTCGTTGACGCGGTCGAGGGCATTCAGGCCCAGACCCTCGCCAACGTCTACCTGGCAATGGAGCAGGATCTGACGCTGATTCCCGTGGTCAACAAGATCGACCTGGACGTTGCGCAACCCGAGGCGATCGGCGCCGAGCTGGTTGACGTGATCGGCTTCTCGAAGGACGAGATCCTCTACGTCTCGGCCAAGACAGGCCAGGGCATCGAGACGCTCCTCGACGCGATCGTCGATCGCATCCCGCCGCCGGAGGGCGCTCCTCTCGATCCTCTGCGGGCGCTGATCTTCGACTCCGAGTACGACTCCTACAAGGGCGTGATTGCCCACGTTCGCGTGGTTGACGGCGATGTCAAGGGGCAGACGCCGCTCAGGCTGGCCGCGACCAACCGGCGATTCGAGGCCATGGAGGTCGGGAGCTTCTCGCCTGAACTGCGGCGCCTGGAATCGCTATCGGCAGGCGACGTCGGCTATGTCGCCACTGGCCTCAAGGATGTCGCAGACGTTCGCGTCGGCGACACCATGACAATCGGTGGCCGTCATCAACCCGAGGCTCTGCCCGGCTATCGCGAACCGAAGGCCATGGTCTTCGCCGGCCTCTATCCGGCCAACTCCGCCGACTATCAGGAACTCACCGACGCACTGGACAAACTGCGACTGTCCGACAGCGCAATCCAGTATCAGCCGGAATCGTCGGCAGCGCTTGGATTCGGCTACCGAATGGGGTTCCTGGGGCTGCTGCACATGGAGATCGTGCAGGAACGGCTCGAGCGTGAGTACGGATTGGAACTGGTCTTCACCGCACCGTCGGTTGAGTACGAAGTCGAGGGGGTCGACGGGCAGGTCCGCCTGATCGAGAACCCGTCCGAACTACCCGCGCCCAACCACGTCTCTGAGATCCGCGAACCGTGGGTGCGAATCTCGGTCATCGCGCCGCACGAATATGTCGGCCCGGTGATGGAAACCGTGACCAGTCGGCGCGGCGTCTTCGATCACATGGAATACCTACAGCGCAGCAGCGCGGGCAATGGCGCAGGCGAAGCCAACGGTTCGGTCCAGACGACGAGCGAGATTCGAGTCCTGTTGGAGTACGAGCTACCGCTCTCCGAAATCCTGACCGACTTCTATGACGAACTGAAGTCGCGAACTCGCGGTTACGCCAGCCTCGACTACTCGTTGATCGGCTACCGACCGGCCAAGCTGGTCAAGCTCGATCTGTTGATCAACGGCGAACCGGTCGACGCACTGTCGGCGATCGTCCATTCCGACGCCGCAGCGGTCCAGGGTCGCGAGCTGGCCGACCGATTGCGCCGCTTGATTCCTCGCCAGCTCTTCGATGTGCCGATTCAGGCGGCGGTTGGCGGTCGGATCATTGCCAGGGAAACGGTCCGCGCGATGCGCAAGAACGTGACCGCCAAGTGCTACGGCGGCGACATCACGAGAAAGCGCAAACTTCTCGCTCGTCAGGCTGAAGGCAAGAGGCGACTCAAGCGGGTCGGCAACGTCGAAATCCCTCAGGAAGCGTTTCTGGCCGTCCTGCAACTGGGCAAGGACTAGCAGACCTCAACCGGCCTCGGCCGGCGCCGCCACCGCCCCATTGTCGGCCGACGCCACGGCCGGTTCGACTTCCCCGTCCTCTACATCTTCGTCGTCGCCCTCTTCTTCCAGAGCGATCTCCAGGACGCCCGAGGCCTCCGCGATCGAGCGGCGGACTTCCTCAAGCACCTCAGGTTCGTCAGATGCTTCGCTCGCAAACGTGACGAGCTCATACAGCGCTTCAACCGGGATCAGTGCGAAGCCGAACGTCTCACAGGCATCGACCAGGGTCTTCGGGAATGGCTCGCGGCGGATGCGCGGATCCGTCTCGCGGAAGCCGTTGGCGACGATGATCCCCTTCGGCCGACTTCGGCGACGCAGGTAATGCTCTTCGATCCGGTTCTGCAGCGTCAGGTAGATCCGGTGGCTGACGGCGCTGTTGGCCGAAGCGGTCTCGACGATTGATACCTCGGAGCCATCACGGAGCTCCATCCCGTCGGCCGTCATTGACGCGGCATAGCCCAAGATCCGGAACGAGTCCTCAATCACGTCTCTGAATGCCAGGTTCTGGCTCTGCCAGAGCATCTGCTCGAAGCGCGTGGCATCGGCGACCAGTGACTCGGCCTCGGTCACACGACGCTGTACCTGTTTGAGTTCCTCCGCAGCCGCGGTCAGCTCGTCGCGTGCCGCAGAAGCCTCGGGCGTGTCGTAGCGTCGAGCCCAGACTGGCGGATCCTGCTGCGTGGGATCCTGCACGCTGCGCTCGATCAACTCGAGCAGAACCGCGCTGAAACTCTTGCGTTGCGTCGCCGACAGGTTGTCGGGCGGTGGCAGCGCAATGATCCGCCCGGGTCCGATCCGAAACTCGGCCGCAACGGCCGCGCCGCCGACCGACCGGCCAATCACCGTGTCATGCGCCGTAACCTTGAAGTCCAACACCGCCCGGTAGCGCAGACGGCCGCCCAGTTCTTCGAAGTAACTGCTTGCCGCGTGTTGCGCGTTCGTGGATTGAACATCCTTGCCTTCACCCGGACGAAGATTGGGCCAGCGGAACGGATCGCTTTCCGGCCCCGGGATCAGCGAGTACCGATCAAGACCCGGAAACGCTGCGACGCCAGGGTGCCGGACATTCGGATAGACGAACACGACCAGTACGCCGCCGCGTTCCAGCAGCAAGCGAAGCTCCATCTGCCGCTGCTGTAACAGCTCCGCTAATCCGAACTGAAACGCCCCGGACTCGCCAAGACTGATCGCTCGTCCGTCATGCGCCTTCACATCGAGGGTTGTCGCGGCGATCCCCTCGATCTGCTCGGAGACCGACTGCGGGTCAATGATGCAGGCGTCGTAGTCGAAGATCGACGGCGCGTTGGCAATCGAGTGATTGTCGACGTTGGGACTTGGCACGGGGCAGCCGATCGAGACGATTCGCACTGGCTGCTCCTGTTCGTTCTCGCCGTCGCACAGCGGACCAATGCAATGAGTTTACTCCGACGCCTGCTCGATCTGGCTGGTGGTAGAGTTATGGACGGTCGTGCTAGACGGGGAGCTAGCGGTGCCTTGTACCCGCAATCCGCTGTAGCGGGGTTGAACTCCTGAGTTGAGGGCGGCGACATGAGAACTACCGACGCCAAGCAGTGATGAAGCTTGGGTCCCGCGCGGCGGCCCGCCGTGAACCCCGTCAGGTCCGAGAGGAAGCAGCGGTAAGCGGTTGTTCGGTCGGGTGACGCGGGAGTGCCTGGGCAGAGCCGGCTAGCGAAGGCAAGCTCATGGCGGCGTTCGACCTCAGGTGCACGACCACTCTTCACCACCTTGCTATGGTTCCCGACTTCCGGTTGACCGCATGAGCGCGCGACGGCGTCGAGCGCGCCTCGGCCAGCACCTGTTACGCGACGAACGAGTCCTCGAACGAATCGTCGAAGCAGTTCCTTCAGAACCCGCTCCAATACTTGAGGTCGGCGCCGGCGACGGCGCGTTGACATCTCGTTTGGCCGAGCTCAGTCGGCCCCTGGTCTCGATAGAGCTTGACGAGGCGATGGCCTTCCGCGCACGGCGCCGTCTGGCCTCCCAGGGGATTGACCGCTCTGTCGTAGTGGTTGAACAGGATGTCCTCGAAACCGATCCTGGTGAGGCCCTCGCTCTGGTCGCCGCGCAGCCACCCTACGGACTCGTCGGCAACCTGCCTTACGCGATCACCGCTCCGATCTTTCGCAAGTTCCTCGAAGAAGAAGATGAGCAACCAGCCTGGATGCTCGCAATGATCCAGCACGAGGTTGCCCAGCGGATCACCGCCAACCCCGGCAAACTGTCACTGATGGCCGTCTCGGTCCAGTTCTACGCCGACGCGGAAATGCTCTTCAGCGTGGAGCGCGAAGCCTTCAATCCCCCGCCGCAGGTCCGATCGGCTGTGGTCATGCTGCGAGTCCGAGACCGCCCGGCGGTTGACGTTCCCAGCATCGAGCGCTTCTTTGAAGTCGTCCGCGGCGGTTTCCGCAGTCCGCGCAAGCAGTTACATAACGCATTGGCGCAAGGAGTCTGGCTGCCGCCGAACGGCGCAATCGAGTGGCTTGAAGCATGCGAGATCGATCCTTCACGGCGCCCTGGGACCCTGACGCTTGAAGAGTGGGCGCGCCTCGCCTGGTGGCGCGAAGAGCAGATGGCCGGTCGCTCAGAGCGGTCCCAATGACGACCTGGAAGTCATCTGCCGCCGCCAAGCTGAACCTCACACTTGAAGTGCTGGGTCGGCGCGAGGATGGATACCACGACCTCGCATCGGTTGCTGTGTCGCTGGATCTGGTCGATGACGTTCGGATGACCAGGACCACGAACGATCGGCTGATTAGCTACCACGATGACAAGGGACACCGGATGTCCATAGAGACGTCCGACGACATCATCGTTCGCGCCTGGACCGCGTTGGAACGGCGTTGCCCGCTGCCCGGCGGGGCGGAGATCGAGGTCGTCAAACGCATTCCGCTCGCCGCCGGATTGGGCGGAGGGTCGACCGACGCTGCCGCATTCCTGCGCCTGGTCCGAGCGGCATGGAGTCTCGATCTGACCGACGAGGAGTTGATGGTGATCGGCGCTGAAGTCGGCTCCGACGTACCGGCCTGTCTGCTCGGAGGCCCCGTGCGAATGGCCGGACGCGGAGACCTCGTGACCCCGCTGGAGAGCGTTTCAAGCGATTGGGCCGTGCTGCTCCACCGCCCGGAGATTCCGGTTCCCGCCGCAAAGACGGCCACGATGTATCGCTCCCTGCGCTCCACCGACTTTCGCAGCGGAGACGCAACAGTCGCCTTGTCTACTCGCCTGAGCGACGGAATGTCGCCAACACAGGAAGACTGCGTCAACTCGTTCGATCGGACGGCACGCGAGGTCATGCAAGGGCTCACTCCAGCCTGGCGAGCGATGGGCACAGCCATCGCCCGAGCCTCGCTGGAGGTTGGCGCTGAGCCGGTCACTCCACTGCTTGCCGGCGCCGGACCGTCGATGTTTGCCGTTCTCGATCCGGACGTCGCCGAGCGCGCATCACGTCAACTCGGCGTGTCCGCGGGATTCACCTGCGTTGCCCGACCACTCGACATGGCATCAGCCACGGCGATCCAGAGGGAGTGAACGTGGAAGCGGTCGCTGCCCTGTTCTCGGGCTTCGTTGCGGGTGCCGCGGTCGGCGTCTTTGGACTGGGCATCTTCGGACCACTGCTGGTTGCGGTACCAACCACGAACTGGCTGCGTCGTCAGTTTCCCGACCCGTCCAACTGGGTCATGGTCAGTCTGGGCGCCGCGCTGGTTGCGCAAGCCGGCTGCGCGCTGCTCGGCCTGTTGCTAGGCGTCGTCTTGCTCAATGTCGCGGATGGCGGTTCGCCAGGCCTCGGCAGTCCCTCCTGGCAGTTCACACTCGGCATCATCCTGGCGCTGGCAGTGCTGGCCGCGGGCGCCGTCGCCTGGCAAGCGTGGCTCTGGCGCAGGATTGTCCTGGTCGCCCTGATCGCCGCAGGCTGCTACGGATGGATGCTGCCCCACCTGGCCGCCGCCTGATCGAAACTCGATGACACGGAGTTCGCCAGACCGGTGCGTATACTCAGTTGAGCAATCCCTTCGCCCCTGGAGCTGGAGACCCTGTGGATCCTCAGTCGATGCCCGGCACGATTCTGGACGCACACATTCACACCGTTCGCGGCGCCGCCGATTCCGCGCTGCAACCTGATGAACTTCTGGAAGAGGCCAACCGAATTGGCCTCACAGGAGTCAATCTGACCGAGCACGACCGCGTCTGGGAACGCTACGACTGGAACCAGTACAGCGAGGCCATGACCGAAGCCGGGATCTATCTCAACCCGGGCATGGAAGTCTCGACCGATCTGGGACACATCGTGGTCTTCGGGATCGACCAGTACTACCCGGGCATTCGCTCCGCCGAGCGGTTGCGCGAGGTGTGCGACGAGATCGGCGCATTCATGTCGGTCGCCCACCCGTTCCGCCACTTCTTCGATCCGGTTACCTTTCGCCGCAGGGGCGAAGAGCCGTTCTCCATGACGCCGGAGGAGGCGGCCGAGCGCATGCACGTGTTCCAGGTGGTGCATGGCATCGAGGTCGGCAACGGGGGCAACACACGGCGCGAGAACCTGTTCGCCCTCGAAGTCGCCCGGATCATGGGCAAACCGGTCACCGGCGGTTCCGACGCACACTCAACATCGGGAATCGGTAGCTACGCAACGGTCTTCCCAGAGCCGTTGACCTGCAGTGAGCAGGTGGTCCAGCTCCTGCACGATGGCGCAACGGTTTGCTACGAGGGTCTCAACATCGGCGAGTTCCAGCCCTTCGGGCCATGCGAAGGCGAGGACGTGTCGTAGGGAGGTTCGCTCGCCACCTCCCCGGCTTGAGTAACGCCGACCACGATCGAGACGATCCCGTCGAACCAATGTTCTTGTAGGATGACCGCAGCGACCTCATCCAGCTCGAAAGCGCGTCTCATGCCACATTCAACGCAGGCGCCCAATCGCCGAACAACCGCCGAACAACCACCGAACACCGCCGCTCAGAACCGTCCGAAGGCCTACAGGAACCGCACAGAATCGAACAAAATCGAACAAGGACGTACGCCTCCAGTCGCGACGTGGGCCGAGGTCGGCTGAAGATTCCTGAAAAAACCTGAAAGTCCGTCGCCGCGATCCCCTGCAAAACACTGAAGATCAACGATCTGGTCGGTCGCCGAAAAAAAGTTGCGCTGAAACCTGAAAGGCGGACGCGGTGAGCCAAACAGCAGCATTGGTTCACCCTCGCAGAATCCTGGGATGAGGCGTGACTGAGTTAATCTACGCAGCGATCGATCTGGAAACGACCGGCCTCAAGGCGGGCCTTGACGAGATTATCGAGGTCGGCATTGTCCGTTGCACACCCGATCGTGTGTTGGACACGTACAGCACGCTGGTGCGACCAATGGAGATGCCGCCGCTCCGCATCCAGCGTCTGACCGGCATCACGCCTGACGACTTACGCAATGCGCCGACATGGGACGATGTTGCCGAGCAGGTCGAGGACATGCTCAACAGCGCAGTGCTGGTCGGGCACAACGTCGAGTTTGACGCCAGGTTTCTGCAGGCAGCCGGTATCGAGTTGGGACGGCAGGTGGACACGCTGGAGTTGTCGCGGATCGTTGACCCCGTATCGCCGTCGCACCGATTGGGCGAACTCTGTCGACGATACGGAGTGATCATTCCCAACGCCCATCGAGCGCTCGATGATGCCGAAGCCGCGCGCCAGGTGTTCCTCAAGCAGCGCGAACGCTACGCGAACCTGCCATCCGAGGCCCGCTCCGAGCTGGCGGAGATCGTCGCAGGCGCTGACTTCTTCTGGTCCAGCGGACAAATCTTGCGCGAGTGGGAGACGCAGACACCGCGATTGGGCGAGACCGAAACAGCCCGGAGGCCCGTGGAAGCGGCCGGCCGGCCGGCCGATGTCTCCTTGCCCACCGGAACCCTGTTGCAGCTGACAGAGCGTGCGTTTGCGTCGGTGGAAGACCAGGGCTTTGAGCGCCGCGAGGAGCAGCTCGCCATGGCTCGTGACGTGGCCAATGCGCTGCAATACGGTGGGTCGCTGGTCGTCGAGGCAGGCACGGGCACGGGCAAGTCGCTGGCCTATCTGGTTCCGGCTGCCCTGTGGGCGCTCAAGCTGGGACGTACGGTGATGATCGCTACAAACACGATCAACCTGCAACAGCAACTCGTGGGCAATGACGTGGAGCTCGCCCGTCGGCTGATTCGTGGCATCTCGCCCGAGGCCGCCGACGCGCTCGAGGCCGCCGTTGTCAAAGGTCGCGGAAACTATCTCTGCCAGGAGCGACTGGACACCGAGATCCAGCGCGCCGGCCGCTGGGAAGAGCCCGCCGTCCTCGCGAGGGTGGCCACCTGGCGGCATTTGAGTGTCCACGGCGACAGAGCGGAAATGCGCCTGCCGCCTGAACATGGGAAGCACTGGCCGGAGTTCAACGCAGAGCGAATGCGATGCCTCTCCGATCGCACGTGCGAGTACACCCACGGCGGCAAGGCAGGATCATGCTTCGTCCAACAGGTCCAGCGTCTCGCGCAGCGCTCCCACATCGTGATCGTCAATCACTCCCTGCTGGCTGTCGACCTCCTCCACAACGCGGCGTTAGTGCCCGATGCCGCCGTCGTGATCGTGGACGAGGCGCACCTGCTTGAAGACGCCGTGACTGATCAGCTGTCGGTCGAGATAACTGAGTCGCGGTTGATGGAAACGATCGTGGAACTGGCGGATCACACGGACGAGATCGTCGCGGCGGCCAACTCAGCCGGGCTCTCGTTTCGCGCGTCGACGATGGAACAGGCTGTCGAAGCCGCGGAGCTCGCGCTCGCCGAGGTATTCGAGCGCATTGCAGAACTGGTCTCGTTGTACCGCGACGAGCGAGACCAGCAATCAGACACGATGAGAGTCACCTCAGGCGTCCGCAACTCGCGAGAGTGGTCGGAACTGGAAGAGCGCTGGGCAGCGACCTATGAGATGCTCAAGCAGCTGATCTCGGAGATCGACCAGGCGGTCTCATCCGCTGAGCCAGACGCCGAACAGCCCCGTTTCGACGTCATCGACGCCATTGAGCAGCTGCGCGAGCGGCTCACAGAGGTGGATAGCGTCGTCTCCAGACACTCCGAGACCACCGTTGCCTGGGTGAAGAGGCAGACGAGGCGGGCCGAGCAGACCGCCCTGCACTCCGCACCGCTGAGCGTTGCTGAAGCGCTGCAGCCGCTCTGGACTCAGAAACACTCGACGATCCTGACCGGCGCCACGTTAGGCAGCAGCGATGAACCTGGAGCTGAGTTCAGATTCCTCCGCGAACGCCTCGGCGTCGACGAAGACGCCGACGAGCGAGTCTACGGTTCTCCATTCGACTACGAACAACACGCCAGAGTGTTCCTCCCAATCGAGGCGCCCGAGCCAAATGACCTCCACTACGACGACTTCGTCGCGATGGCCGTCAAACAATTGGCGGTGGCGGCCGGAGGCCAGACGATGGTGCTCTTTCGCTCGTATCGAGCGCTGAACGCTGTGACCAGGCAGGTGGCGGGCGACCTTGAGCTGGCTGGGTTGTCATTGGTACGTCAGGGGCGGGACGGCTCAGCGGCGCGGATGGTCGAGGCGCTGCGGTCCGACCCGCGCACTGTCGTCTTTGGCGTCCAGGCGCTGTGGACCGGTGTCGACATCCCGGGCCCGGCACTGTCTCAGCTGATCATCGCTCGGCTCCCGTTTGACCCGCCGACCGACCCGGTCCTGAAGGCGCGAGCCGACCAGTACGACAACCCGTTCCTCGACTTTGCGCTGCCCAACGCCGTGATCCAGTTCCGCCAGGGAGTGGGCCGACTGATCCGAGCCGGGAACGACCGAGGCGCGATCGTGATTCTGGACGGACGCATGCTGCACCGCGACTACGGCGCCACCTTCCGGCGCGCGTTGCCGCCGGCGCCCGTCCATGAGCTACCCCTGACTCAAGTGGCGGCCGAGGTCAAGAAATTCCTGCCACTGCGAGAGACGACGACGTGAGTTCGCCCATAGCGCAGGCATCGAGCGTCACAGGTGAGCGAGCGGCCATCGTCGCGTTCGATGAGCCGATTGTGTCGGCCGAATGGATGGAAGAGGCCGCCCAGGCCATCGCTGGTCGCGCCGCGCCTTGCCGGCTGCAGGATCGACTCGACGACGGCGATCAGGGATGGTGGATCATCGGCGATGGCGAAGTCGTCGGTGCGCTGTGCGGCAGACTTGTCCATGTGCCCTCCGATGCCGGTTCGCAAGCGCTGATCTGGACCTGGCTGGCGATTGATGCCCGCTGGCGCGCGTTCGGCTACGGCGGGGCGGCAGTGCCGCTCCTTGAACAGGCTGCGCATCAGGCGGGCGCGGAACTCGCTCTGGCTCCGTTGCCGCCCGACAATGGAGTCGCGCTCTACTTCTGGCTACGCTTGGGCTACACGCCGCTTCGCTCGGTGGCAGTCGACCCTGACGACCGACCGAAGGGTGTGGCGCCGGACGCCCTCTGGATGCAGCGTCCGCTCGACCCACTTCGATCACCCGATCCGTGTCACGCCGAGGAGTAGTTCATGTCCCTGGTCTTACCCGATGAGATTCACGACCGCGTCAACGGCGCCCTCGACGAGGGCTTCCCCATGTGCATGGTCGCGGTCAGCAGCGACTCGCAACCGGTGGTCAGTTTTCGCGGTAGCACCCAGACATTTGGCGACGACGCGCTCGCGATCTGGGTCCGCGGAGAACAGTCATCCACGTTGAACGCCATCGCCGACAACCCCTCGGTCGCTCTGATGTACACGAACATGCCCTCGCGGAAGTTCTTCATCTTCCGAGGTCAGGCCGTCGTAACAAGCAATCAAACAGAGCGCGACCGGATCTGGGAGGGACAACACGACCTCGAGAAGGGTCGCGACATGGAGCGCACCGGCACTGCGGTAGTGATTCGTCTGGATTCGGTGCAGGGCAGCGGCGTCAACCTGACGCGCGACTAGCGCTGTCGATTGCGGCGGGACTGCAGCGAGCGCCGAAACAATCGACCGCCCCCGAACCCGGCCATCAGCACGCCGACCCACAGCGCAATCTGCTCAACGAAGCCGCCAACGTTGGCAAACGTCCAACCCACCCAGATCCCCAGCCCGAGCGAGGCGACCATGCCCGCGGTCGGCAGCCATCGTCTGCGCGACTGTTCCACACGTTCGATCTGCATCTCGTCAAGTGCGGCTGATGCCGAGGATTCGGGAGACGAAGCTCTCCTCCGGCGCCTGCGCGGTCGCTGACGAGGCACGTCAGCGCCTTCGCCGCGCCAGGTCGCGAGCGCTTGCTCCACTCGACGCCTTGCGAGCCCTGGGCCGCTTTGGGGGTTCCTCTGGCGCCGGTTCACCCATTTGCTGATTCAGGCAGTTGCGGCAGGCGAACTGAAGAGCCATGACTTCGTCATCGATCCACACGTCGCCGCAGTCTGGTCCGCTTGATGTCGTCGTCAGCCGCAGGTGGAAGTACTCACCGCAGCGGTAACAGTCGGAACGAGCATCGGGGCCAGCCGGTTCCCCGCACACCGAGCACGGCCAGGTGTCTTCCGCGACCGAGGCGTCCGTAGTCATCGCGACCAGCGTATCCGCTGTTCCATCCGCGCAACAGACTCCGGGTCGGCGGGATCGAGTTCACCGTCCCAGATCGCCGCATCGACCCGTCTGAGCCAATCGCCAATGGCCGGACCCTGACCGACGCCAAGCTCCATGAGCCGCTCGGCCGAGATTGGGGACCGAAGGTTGGCTCGACGTTCGAGATAGTGAGCAACCGCCGTTCCCGACGCCCCTGACCACAGGCGCTCTGCTGCGAACAACGCAGCTTCGGGAAACCGACCCAGCAACTCAGCCACCCGGGAAGCACGCCGCATCCCTGCGATCCGTCGTCGCTCCTGTCGCAGTTCCGTTCCCGCCTGGAGCGCAAGCCGTTCGCGCCGATGCATCCCGGCGGATCTCGGCAGCCAATCGACAATGTCCCGGTCGCGGCTGAGCAGGCCGACCGAGGCCCAGAACTGCTGAGGTCCGTCGGCTGCCGCCAGCGTGGACCTCGCCACGGTCCACCGAGCGTCCCGCGACTGAGGAATCTTCAGACGCCTGGCAATCTCCAGCGCTGGGCACGGAAGTTGCTCAGTGAGTAACAACCTCCACGCATCTCCGAATCTCTGTGGACTCAATGCGCCGAGGTAGTGGCGATCGCGCCGGGCATCGGCGAGCGTTCGTCGCTCGATGGCGCCGCCAATGCGCGCGGCGTAGCGGGCCGCTCTCACCAGACGTGTCGAGTCGTCTCGAAACGACGCCTCGTGCAACGTCCGAATCTGCCGACGTCGCAAATCCTTCAGTCCCTGGTGCGGATCGAGGAGCTCCCCGCGGCGGTCTCCGGTGAGCGGCAATGCGATCGCATTGACCGTGAAGTCGCGCCGCGCGAGATCAACCTCGATGGTCGCGGGCGAAACAACGGGTAGAGCGCCGGGCGAGGGGTAGCGCTCACTCCTGGTGCGCGCCACGTCGATGCGTGTGCCATCGAAGAGCGACACGCTGGCGGTGCCAAAACGGTCGTGAAACGTGGGACGCGCGTCCGCAGCCGCGGCCAATTCGGTGTGAACTTGCGTCAGATCGCCGTCAACGGCGAGGTCGATGTCAAGCGGCGTTGTGAAGTTCGAGGGCTCGGCCAGCATCATGTCTCGGACCAATCCGCCGACGACAAACACCTGGACTTCCTGAGCATCCCCGAAATGACATAACGTATGAAGCAGTGACTCCGCAAGTTCGGAGTGACGATGGAGCGTCTGAAACAACCGGTCAAGGAGATTCCCACCGGCGATGGAATGTGTGACGCCCGTTTCGTCCGTGATCTCAGCCATGCCCTCCACCGTAGGCGTTGGGCGAAATCCAGAGCTGCCTGCTCGTCTGAATTGATTAGCTGAGTAGACTGAAGAGGCTATGTGCGCATCTAGCGATCAGCAACTTGAACGGCTGCAGGATCGACTTGGATACCGATTCTCGGACCCTGCTTTGCTACGTCAGGCAATGATCCATCGCTCTTACCTCAATGAGTCGACCGAGCCAGGCTTGGAGTCGAATGAGCGTCTGGAGTTTCTTGGTGATGCCGTACTGGGCGCTGTCGTCGCGCAACAGCTCTATGCCGACTTTCCCGGCGTGGGCGAGGGTTGGTTGACGGTGGTGCGGTCTCGGCTCGTACGCAACAGCACGCTCGGACAGATTGGCCAGCAGCTTGGTTTGAGCGAATGTCTGCTAATGGGTGCCGGCGTTGCCAACGAGGGCGGTCGAGAACGATTCAGCGTGCTCGGCCGCGTCGTCGAGGCGACCATCGGCGCCATCTGGCTGGACGGCGGCGAGGAGGAGGCGCGCCGCGCGATTCTGAACCTCCTCGACGAGCACTTCAAGTCGTTGGAACCTGGTGAAGTGCCCATCGACCCCAAGTCCAGGTTGCAGCATGTCATCCAGGCTCAGCGCGGCACAGAGCCTCGATACGTCATCACACATGAGTCCGGTCCTCCGCATGACCGATCCTTCCGAGCCGTTGTCGAAGTCGAAGGCGCCAATCTCGCAGAGGGCGAGGGCCGCAGCAAGAGAGCGGCCGAGATGGAGGCTGCTCGCATTGCGTTGGACCTGATGATGAAGGAGTCAGCCTGATGCGCCTTCAGGGGGTCGATTTGCACGGATACAAGTCGTTCGCGGCGCGTACGGCGTTGCAGTTCGACGCTCCTGTGACGGCAATCGTCGGCCCGAACGGTTCGGGGAAGTCGAACGTCATGGACGCCCTGCGCTGGGCGATTGGCGCAGGATCGGGCCGCAGTCTCCGCACTCGTCGGGCCGAGGATGTCGTCTTTAGCGGAGGCCGTGATCGCGCCGCAAGTGGATTCGCCGAAGTTCGAGTCCAGTTCGACAACTCGGACCAATGGTTGTCGCTGGATGCCGCTGAAGTGGAAATCGTCCGCAGGGTGCACCGCGACGGACAGTCAGAAGTACGGGTCAACGGCAGACTGGCGCTGTTGCGTGACGTCCAGGATCTGTTCCGCAGCAGCGGACTGGGCGCGGGCGGCTTTGCGCTGATGAGCCAGGGCCTGGTTGACGAGATGCTGCGACTGCGCCCACAAGAGCGTCGACAGGCAATCGAAGAAGTTGGCGGTGTACGGCAGCATCGATACCAGATGGACGAATCGCGCCGGAGACGCCAGCGTGCCCAGGAACACCTCGCCCGGGCCCGGCTGCTGAGGGACGAGCTAACGCCGCGGCTCAAGACCCTGGAACGTTCCGCTCGTCGAGCCCGTCGTCTGATCGACTTGCAGAGCCAACTTGACGATGCGCAACGCGCGTACTTCCGCACAGCCTCAGCGGACATCGAAATGCAGTTGCTGCGCCGCCACGAAATCGCGGCCTCTGCGGCGGATGCTCGCGCAGACGCCGAACAGAGCCGGGAGGCGGCAACGGACGCCTTGGCTGCAGTCGAACGCGAGACGGCGATGGCACGCCGGACAGTCGAATCGGCGGCAGAGAAAATCAGGGATGCCAGAGCGGAACTGCGAGGCCTCGAACATCAGCAGGAACTCGATCAGCAACAGCGATCCTGGCTGGGACGCGAAGTAGCGGCGCTGAAGGCGCAGTTGCCCAGCAGCCACGATCGGCAGCCGATCGTCGACCTCAATGCCGCCCAGGAGGCGCTGGCCGACGCCAATCGCCGACTTGATGCTGGCCGACAAGAGCGCATGGCGGCGGAACAACATCGCACTCAAGCCGTTGCGCAACATGAGCGCGCGATCGCGGAAATCGACGCCGTCAGGTCCCGAGCTGCGGCGTTGACTCGTCGATGGCGTGCGAATGCTGCTCAAGTCTCTGGTTCGACTTCAGAAGAGCGAAGGGCCGTCGAGGCGGTGGGGCAGGCTGAAACAGAACTCCATCGCTCCGAAGCTTATCTGCGGAATACTGAATGCCAGCTGGCTGAAGCTCGCGAAGAAGCCGTCAATCTGTCGGAGCAGCGGCAGCAGATCGAACGACGCCTCGCCGACATTGAACGACAGATCGTCGCGACAACAGAGAACGAGCTGCGTGGCGACACGCTGCGGGCACAGGTCCTTGCCAGGATGAAGGACACGGTCAGAGCAGAGGCGCTCTTTGGCGAGTTGTTGGATGCTGAGTTGTATGAGGAAATTGACCTCGCTATTGCTCGTGTGGAACGGGTCATTGAGGCCGATGCCGGTCGAGGGAACGCACTGCTCAACTCGCGAGCGGACGAGCTGGTTGAAGCGGTGCTCAAGAACGTCGAGTTCGTTGAGGACATTGGCTCCGCCAGGCGCGCCGCTGAAGATGGACGCACGGCAGTGACCCGCTCGGGAGTCGTTGTTCGTCCGAACGGCCTCGTGCAAGCGGGGAGTACGCGGCCGGG
This sequence comes from Chloroflexota bacterium, assembly GCA_009838735.1. GTDB lineage: Bacteria > Chloroflexota > Dehalococcoidia > Bin125 > Bin125 > Bin125. The sequence continues at coordinate 37,980 of VXQZ01000002.1, read as the reverse complement.
TGCGGCGAGATTGCGTGAGCGCCGAGCGCAGCTCGAGACGGAGCAGGCTGAGCAAGTGGCGCTCCTGCAGGCACTGAGTCAGGCCACCGACAACCATCGGTCGCTCGATGCACTCGAGGCAGCACGATCACTTGCGCAGTCGCAGGTCGAGCACGAACGCATCGTGTTCGATGAGTGCCGAGGTGCGCGCGAGGTGATTCGCCTTCGCTGTGCTGCGGCGGCTGCACAGCGGCGAGCGGACGAAGGGGAAATTGCGACCCTGCGCCGAAGATTGCACCAGGCAAGATGCGACAGGGAAGCATCGGCGCGGTTGCTGAATGAATCCGAGGTGGCGGCTCCAGTCGATTTCGCTGAACTGGAACAGGAACGAGACCAATGCGCGGCCGAACTGGCCGAAGCGCGCGCCCAGTCCCATGCTCGAGAACGCGCTCGGGCCGATCGAGCGCGGCTGTACTCGCTGACGCGCGAACTCGAAACGGTGGAAGCAACCATTCGCGAGCGTGAACCCCTGCTTGATGTGGCTCAGGTGACCGCTTCCGATACCGAATCCCATCAGGCAGCCAGGGAACACCTGGACATCGTGGAGGAACGCCGGGCGCAGGCGGCCAAGCGGTTGGAACAGGCTCAACAGGCGAGGTTGGTGGCCGAGCGGCGCGACGTAGAAGCCTCCGCCGCGCTTCGCGAGTCCGAATCGACCCGTGCCCGGCTCTCCGCAGAGGCAGCTGCCGAAGGAATCTCACTACACGAGACTTCCATGTCTGCTCAGCCAGGCATGGAGTTCAACGGGAGCAACGGCGTCAGCGCGCATGCGCGCAATGGGTCCGAACCCAGATCACGACATGGCAGCGTGACCGCGGTGGCGCTTGCGGAACCGACTGCTGCCGAACTCAAGCAGTCGGTCGACGCGATCAGGGGAAAGCTGCAGCGGCTCGGTCCGGTCGACCCAGGCGCGGCGAAGGAACATGCGATCGAGCAAGAGCGATGGCAGCAGATGGAAACTCAGATCACCGACCTTGAAGCAACTGAATCAGCGTTGCTCCAGGCCGAACGCGAGCTAGAGACCTTGATTGATCGCAAATTCCGCCAGACCTGCGAGCAGGTCGATGCGGCGTTTCGGCACTACTTCCAGCTCATGTTCCGCGGCGGACAGGCGGAACTGCTACTCACTGAAGACGCTCCCAACGACGACGAGGAACGGGGAGCGGAGGGAACGCGGCGAACAACCGGTGTCGATATCCGCGCCCAACCACCTGGCAAGCGGGTCTCGACGCTTGGCCTGCTCTCCGGCGGCGAACGCGCATTGACCGCGATTGCCCTGCTCTTTGCATTGCTGGAAGTGCGTCCGGCGCCCTTCTGCGTCCTTGACGAAGTCGATGCGGCGCTGGATGAGGCGAACGTCGAGCGGTTCGTCGCCGCTCTCAAAGAGCGGGCGCAGCAGACGCAGTTCGTGATCATCACGCACAATCGGCGCACCATCGAACAGGCCGACAGCATCTTTGGCGTCACCATGGGCGCTGCGGGGGTCAGTCGACTTCTCTCGGTCCGCCTCGATCAGATTCCTCAAACGGTCTCGTAACTGGCTGCTGATGCGCCATTGACGTTCGATCGCCGGCCTGCCCTAACCTGCCCTAACCTGATCGCGATGGATTTCGTTCACGCCGTTTGGACTCCTGCCGGGGACGGGCCGCACCCAACCCTGATCGCCTTGCACGGGCACGGCGCGCATTGCCAGGATCTGGCGCCGCTCGCGCCAATGCTGGCTGGCGGACGTCTGCAGGTGATCTGTCCTCAGGCAGAATTCCCACTTGAGGGCGCTCCCTACTCTTATGCTCCAAGGTTCACCTGGATGAAGCGAGGCGCAAACGATCGTCCCCTGGACGGCGAGACGGAACGCGTTGCCGAGGCGTTGGCAACCTTCATAGACAACGCTTGCGAGCGCTACAACGTCGACGGCGAGCGACTGGCGCTGATGGGTTTCTCGCAGGGCGGATTCCTGGCCTACCGCCTCGCACTGAGTCAGCCGCACCGCTGGCAAGGTGCAGCCATGCTCTCCACCTGGCTCTCCGACGAAGCTGCCGACGATGTCCATCCCGACGCAGCCGACCTCCCGCTGTTAGTCCAGCACGGCACCAACGATCCCCTGGTCGGCGTTGACCGCGGCAGGAATTCTCGAGATCAACTCCAAGCGATGCGAATGAATCTCGACTATCGCGAATACCCCATGCAACACGAGATCGGGCGCCAGAGCATGCACGATCTGTCTGTCTGGTTGACCGATCGATTGTTGAGTGAACGGTCGACCGACTGATGGCCAATCTGTTTCGCCGCTTTCGCAACGGTGGAGACGAAACGTCCGACGCCGAAGTGCGAGAGCAGTACCAACGGAGTGTCGCCAACACCAGGCGAGGACAGCTGGGGGGGCTCAGGCGCATCTTCAGACGTTCGCAAATCGACGAGGATTTCTGGGAAGAGCTTGAGGAAACACTGATTCTGGGCGACGTGGGCGGCGCCACCTCGGCGCGCTGGGTCGAGGACTTGCGCGAGGCATCTGGTGGGCTGGACGCCACCGTGATCCGCGACCTGCTCCGTCAACGCATGGTGGCCGGGCTGGAACGGCCGCGAGCGAACGGCTCGCTTTGGAGTGGACATAACGGAGACTCGACCCAGCCAATCCCGCACGTCGTTCTCGTAGTTGGCGTCAACGGCGCCGGCAAGACCACGTCGATCGCCAAGCTCGCTCGGGCGTACCAGGACGAAGGCAAGTCAGTCATCCTCGCCGCCGGAGATACCTTCCGAGCCGCAGCGATCGAACAGCTTCAGACCTGGGGCGAGCGCATCGATGCGCCAGTGATCGCCCATCAGCCTGGCTCCGACCCGGGCGCTGTCGCCTATGACGCGGTCGAAGCCGCCATTTCCCGCCAGACCGACGTGGTGTTGATTGACACCGCTGGCCGTCTGCAGACGCAGAAGAACCTGATGGCAGAGCTAGGCAAAGTGCGGCGCGTGGTCGAGTCAAAACACCCCGGCGCTCCACACGAGGTGCTGCTGGTGATCGACGCCACCAGTGGCCAGAACGCGCTCAGTCAGGCTCGACAATTTTCCCAGGCGACGGGCGTCACGGCCGTCTGCCTGGCCAAGCTTGATGGCACTAGCAAGGGCGGCATCGTGTTCGCGATCGCCGAGGAGCTCGGCATCCCGGTCCGCTTCGCCGGCACCGGCGAGCGGCTGGGTGATATCGCCCCGTTCGACCCGGAAGCATTCGTCGAGGCGTTGCTCTCGGAAGACTGATCGATTCAAAAGACGGAGAGGTCACCGTGCTCAGCCACATCAGAAGTCTCAGTCCCCGGCGGCTTGTCGCTACCGGGTTGATCCTCGCTGGCGTGCTCGTTGCGATTCTGCTGATCATCCTCTGGCAAGTCGGCCTGTTCGACAGCGCGCCGCCGCCGGCGACTCTTGAATCTGCGGTGGAATCGGTGAGACAGGACCAGGCGCAACAGCAGGCGCAAGAGCACGACGCCGCAGAGCAGGTGCAATCCCAGGAAGCGCAAGCTCAAGAGCAAGCATCAGACGAGCCAACTCAGTCGGCCACCGACGATCAGGATCAACAGGATTCGGCAGCGTATTCGGCCGAGCCGCAGGAGCAGCAGTCTCAGGATCAGGAGCAGGACGAAGAGCAGGAGCCGGCCAGCTCATACGACTACGGCCAGGAACAGGAACAGGAACAGGAACAGCAGGGCGATGATCAGCAGACTGGACAGATGTCTGAGCAGGAACAGACACAGCAGCAGGTCCAGCAGGCACAACAAACTGAGCAGCAAGCCGAGCAGGAAACGATGACTCCCGAGACGCCGAGTCTGGCCGATCTCTCCGGGACCTGGGTGCTCTCCGCGCAGGGGACGTCGTTTGTCGGATACCGAATTGGCGAGGAGTTGGCCAACATCGGTACGGCAACGGCGGTGGGACGAACCGGCGACGTCGTCGTCTCACTCGAGTTCGACGGTGCAGTCATCACATCGGTAGTCATTGAAGCGGATCTGCGAACGTTGAAGAGTGATCAATCGTTCCGCGATGGCGCGTTGCGCACCCGCGGGATCGAGACAGACACCTACCCCTTCGCAACGTTCGTCCTGACGGAGCCAATCTCGATCGACGCCTTGCCGACGGGCGAGGAAGCCTTGAGCCGGACCGTACAAGGCACGCTCGATCTCCACGGCGTCACCAACCCGGTCAGCATCGCGCTGGAGGGGCAGTACGTGGATGGATTGGTCGTGGTCGTTGGATCGACCGAAATCGCGCTCGCCGACTATGACATCGAACCGCCGACCGGGTTCCGCGTACTATCGATCGATGATGTCGGGATCATGGAGTTCCAGCTCGTGTTGGAGCGCGCCCCCTGAGCCTCAAATCGGCCGGTTATGTCGCCGAACCTGGTGACGCGCCAACATAACCTGCATAGTGCGATCATGAATCGAAATTCGGGCGATTCCCCAGAGTCCCGAGATCGAACTTCAGGTTGCCGAAGGAATCCTGCTCGACATTCCTAATCTCACCCTCGGCGTCCAAGTGGCCGATGATCTGAAAGAGATCCACCGTCCGCAGGTCTTCGCCAGAGTGCTCCATCAACATCGTGACCGAGATTCGCTCTCGCCGTCCCAGACGGTGCGACTCTGCGAGCAGAGCGCGTCTGACGGTCTCGACATCTGCCAGCGTGGCGGCCTCGGCCCGGGACGCCTCTCGTACGTCATTGAGCGCTGACAACCTGCGACGTAGTCCGTCAAACAGTCCCATCTTCGGCCTCCAGGTCAGCGACTCTTCCTTTGGCCAGCGCTTGCTTGACGACTGATTGGCCGTCCGGGTGGCCCGTTTCAATTGTCGCCATTCTCTCTTCAACGACGCATCCAACTCGCCACAGTGTCGTCAACAGGATGGCAGCCGACTCCCACTCCTCCGTCGAGGCAGGCAGTTCGTCCAACGGTGCGTGGCCGCGCGCCAGGATAGTGGCCCGTCGTCCATCCACCGCATCCGAATCGGCGCCGAACTCTTCGATTACCGCTTCGAACTCGTGCTCGGAATGATCGAGCTCCTGGCGGGCCAGACGCACCGTACCGTGGACGATGCGCGAGTCAACGTCGTATGGCCGCTCGTCGGCCGCTGCGTATGAGGCCTCGAGCCCCATGTCGAGATCGCCGAGCAACAGCGATCTCCAGGCACGGCTGACGTTGTCGTCGGATGTGATCGCTTTGGCCTCGCGTCTGATCTCGGCAACCGACGCCCCAGCACGCAGTAGCCGTTCGGCCTTCTCGATCTCGATGGCTGGCGACTCCGCGCGAGTGCGAACACTCACCTGGGAACGGAGACGATCAAACAGGCCCATCGGTCATTCTCCAACGAATTGATAGCGTAGAGGTGTGACGACTCAGAGTGCCCAGCGGCACATCATTCATGCCGACATGGACGCGTTCTACGCATCGGTCGAGCAACGCGATCAACCGGAATTGCGAGGCAAGCCGGTACTCGTGGGGGGTTCGCCTCGCAGCCGTGGCGTCGTCGCGGCGGCGTCCTACGAGGCAAGGGTGTTTGGTTGTCGTTCGGCCATGCCGATGCGCACCGCCGTCCGCCTGTGTCCGCATGCCGAAATCGTCAGGCCACGGTTCTCGCGATATCGGGACGTGTCATCTCAGATTATGTCGATTTTCCGCGACGTCTCACCTCTGGTTGAGCCGCTGTCTCTGGATGAAGCGTTCATCGATGTGACCCACCGGGTTGACGAAGGCGCCACTCCGGCGGAGCTGGGCCAGTGGATCCGAGATCGAGTCCACCGTGAGACCCAGCTGACCGTCTCTTGCGGTGTCGCGACCAGCAAGTCGGTGGCCAAGATCGCATCCGACCAGGACAAGCCGGACGGCCTGACTGTCGTTCCGCCCGGCCGTGAAGCCGCGTTTCTCGCCCCGCTTTCAATATCCGATCTCTGGGGTGTCGGTCCGAAGACCGCTGAACGGCTGCGCGGAGCGGGACTCGAAACGATTGGCGACCTGGCCGAGCGGCCGTTGCCCTGGCTCGTCGACAGATTCGGCAGTCGCGGTGAGTGGTTCTGGCAACTGGCTCGCGGTGAAGATGATCGTGGCGTGTCCGTGGAGCGGGAAACGAAGTCAATCTCATCGGAGACAACGTTCGCAGAAGACGTGGGCGGCGAAGGGAAACTGTCGACCATCGTGAGCGAACAAGCCAACAGTGTGGCCAACCGCCTGACGGAACATGGCATGCGAGCCCGGACGGTGCAGATCAAAATGCGCCTCTCCGACTTCACGACCTTCACTCGGCAGCGCACGCTGTCCAGCCCGACCAACGACTCCGCGCTCATCGAACGGACCGCGCTCGAACTGCTGAGACAACAACTCTCGCCAGTCCGCAAGTTTCGCCTCGTTGGCGTCGGAGTCTCGGGCCTGGAGCAGCGAGGGCTGGAAGCTCAGCTGTCGATGTTCGATCAGTCTGGCGAGCCCAATGTTGAGCCGCCGGAGTCATCCGCTCGACGGGAGCGTCAGCGCGTCGTCGATGAGGCAGTGAGAGAGCTGAATGAGAGGTACGGCGGCGATATCGTCCACTTTGGCGCAGAATCAAGGAGCGCCGAGGAGTCTCGATGATCCATCCACGCGACGCGGCCGTGATTACCTTCGACTGCTATGGCACCTTGATCGATTGGCAATCCGGAGCGCGAGCAGCAATCGACGACATTCCCGAGCTCGGCGCGGTCGACAAGCAGGCCTTGATCGCTCGGCGGCTGGAAGTCGAGTTGGACGTTGAGCACGAGCGCTATCGGCCCTATGACGAGGTGCTCGCCCTGTCAATTCTCAGAACTGCGAAGGAGTTCGGCGTCGAGTTGAGTCAGGAGACAGCAGACTACTTTGCCGATTCAATCGCCGGCTGGCCGCCGTTTCAGGACGCTGGCGGATTCCTCAAGCGGCTGGCAACGGTGGGAACTCCAACGGCGATTCTCTCGAATGTCACCAGGGCCAGCCTGGCGGTGAGCGTACGCAAGCTGGGAGCATCCTTCGATCAGCTGATCACTGCGGAGGACGTACGCAGCTACAAGCCGGACCACTCCCACTGGCGAGAGCTCTATCGGTCGCGCCAGATCAAGCCAGCACAGCAACTCCACATCGCCGGATCGATCACACACGACATTCGTCCGGCCGCGGAACTCGGAGCGGCCACCGTCTGGGTACGGCGTGATCATGAACCAATCCCGTCGGATGTTCAGCCGGACCTGATCGTGCAATCGCTGGCGGAACTGGGCGACTACTGGCGGCTGCACTATTCCCGATAGGATCGGCGCAGGAGGTGCGAGATGAAGCTCACCCGGATGTACCAGGGCGAAGACGGGACATCGCAGTTCGAAGACATTGAGATCAATCTGCATGAGCTCGACATCGGCGCATTCTCCCGCAATCTCCGTCCTGAGCACATGTCGTTCAGAATCTCACCCCCCGATCTCGTCTACGACTGGCACAACGCAACGCAGAAGACCATGATCGTCGTCATCCAGGGCGCCGTGCAGACCCAGGTGTCCAACGGTGAGGTCCGCCGCTTCGGCCCTGGCGAGATCTGCTACGCCGAGGACGTGGAGGGCCCAGGCCACCTGACGACCGACATCGAAGGCCCAAGATTGAGTCTGATGGTCTTCTTGCCGGATGATTTTGATGTTCACCATTGGGCTCGTTCGTTCGACGCCTGACAGTTCTATTGGAGTTGCTTCCATGCAAATCACTCGTGTCTACACCGGCGACGATGGTGAATCCCACTTCGAGACCATCGACATCGCCCTAACCGAGAGCCGCTATGGCGAGTTATCCGACATGTTCGACGCGGAAGGTATCGTCTTTCGCACGACGCCTGTTGGCGGTGAACTCGACTTCCACAACGCTCCGCGACGACAGTTCGTCGTCACGCTCAGCGGCACCGTAGAGATCGAAGTCGGCGACGGCACCAGACTGCAGTTGCACGGCGGCGACATCCTGTTGGCCGATGATGTGAGCGGGCGCGGCCATATCACCAGGGACCTCGAGGGACCGCGCCGGAGCCTCTTCATCCCGTTGCCCGAGGACTTCGACGTCGATTCGCTGCGGGCCTAACGGCGACGAGGGTCGGCGACCTGGCCGCTCCAGCGCCAGTAGTGATCGAATGCGGCAATGGTCAGCGCGTGCGTGATCAGGCGGTCGTTGACCAGTCCAGGGATCTCGTCGAGCGGAACGGTCGTCACCTCGATCGCTTCGCTCGAAGTCCCCACGACATGGTCCTCGTCGACGACCCTCGACACATCCTGGGCCAGGTAGGACCAGCAGCGATTCTCCTGCAAGGCCGGATTGGGGTGGACCCAGCCCAACTCGATCGCGTCGGGAGCGTGATAGCCGGACTCCTCGAACATCTCCCTGAGGCCCGCTTCCTTCGCCGACTCGCCGGGATCGACGATGCCTCCGGGAATCTCGAGCGTCAGCTCTCTAGCGCCGTGGCGGAACTGGTTAACGAAGACGACCTCTCCCTGGGGCGTGATCGGCATGATGTTGACCCAGTCGGGAAACTCGAAGATGAAGAAACGGTGGTCGCGGCCTGAGGTCGGGTGACGGGAGACGTCCTTGCGCAGCCTGAAAAACCTGAAATCTTCGATGATCTCCGAACTCAGTCTTCGCCAATCATCGATGCGACTCATGTGGCGGCGTTGATCACTCGGGCGTAGGTCTCAATCTTGAGGAATGAGTCCAGCCCGGCGTCCTCGAACTGTGTGCCCAGGTTCTCTATCAGCGTGGTCTTGTAGCCGTCAACGTCGATGCCGAGAGCGGCAACGTCGGCCTTGATCCGACGCAATCCCAATGCGACCGCGCCGGCCAGGAGAATCTGGCTTTGCCAGACGTACACCCGGCCCGCGGTCGGCAGGCGGTCGATCAGACGCGGCAAAATCGTGTGCAGGAAGTTCACGTGCCTGACCTCGTCCCTCAAAATGAGACGGAAAATCTGCTTGGCCAACGGGTCGACATCGTCCAACTCCAGCGCCTGCTGCAGAAACAATGCCGCGAAGTTCTCGCTGAACAGGGTTGAGGTGAGCCAGTTTTCGACGCTGTAGAAGCCCCACGAGGCCATCCCGCCGAACCGCTCGATCAAGAACGCTTCGGGTTTCGAGATGTAGCCGTGGCCGTTGACCTCCGTGAGGTAGCGGTCGAGCACATACACGTGGCGAGCCTCGTCCTGACATTGCGCCGCCAGATAGAGATTCAGGGCCGGGTCGCGCACCTGGTGGGTCGCCTGGCTCATCATGACCTGGATCGTGTCCAGCCCCATGACCTCCAGGCCCAGGAACACGTTCATCATCCGCAACCAGGCGGCCCGGCGCGACTCGGGAATTGTTGAGCCTGCCTCCCAGTCGACGTCGCGATCGGCGTTCCAAAGCCGGTCGCCTTGCTGCCGGAACAGGGTGCGAAACGCGTCGGCTTGCTCAGCGGAGCGATGTGGTCGGACGGCGCTGGGAGAGCGTTTCATCGATTGGAAGGTCCTGTGACGATCATACTCACCGGAACTGCTCAACGCTCCAGCCAGGCGACCACAGGCGGATCGTATACTGGCGACATGGCTGACGAGGGATTCGATCTGGAAGAAACGCTGCGCGCCTTGCGCGAGGCGGATGTCGTCGTCATCGGATTCGGTTGGCTCCAGGAACGTTTGTTGATCGACGGACGTCGCAACGATACCGACGGTCCCTACATTCGAGTGGTCGAGCCGGTCCGCTCGCCGCAGGATCGGATCCGCGAACTCAGGCGACTGCGTCCCAGTTTTGACGACCCGGAATCCTTCGTTTTTTTCCCCTGGGCGGGCCGAGTTGATTCCTTCGTCGAAGCTGAGTTGTTCGAGCGGATCCTGGAGCGCTGCGCCGGAGATCCGAACGCCGAGGACGACGCCCGAGCGGCGCTCGGCAAGCTGTATGAGCTTGATCGCGAGGACATTCGTCAGGCGATCGCGGGCGGAGACAAGTACCACACGCTCTACGAGCGGACATCCTGACTCTTCAGTGCGCCGATTCCCCGTTACGTCTAGTAGCGAGCGCTGAGGCCGACGCCGAAGCGATTATGTCCACAATCGCGGACTGTTAGCTGGTTGTCATGTCATAGGCTAGGCGTGCTTATCTGCATCTGATGACAAGGCGGAGCCTGTGGCCGAGCGAACAATCAAGCCTCGCGGTCGCGCCGAAACGGCTGACTCGCAGTCTGTTGGCGCGACTGTTGAAGCGGACGAGTGCTCGCATTCGTGGGAGATTGATCGCCCCAATCAACAGGTGTCACATGGGCGATGCTCGAAGTGCGGGGCCGAGAAGGACTTTCTCAACTACGGCGAAGAGTTGCGGATGCCCTTCGGTCGCCGGCGCCGTTCCTGATCTCGCGAGTCATCCTGGCTACGGCGGCGCAGCCGTAACTTCGGCTCGCACCGCGATGATCCGTTCCGTCCCATAGAACGCGATCTGCTCGAACGCGGCTGGACTCAGCTGCAGGTCGGTGTTCGAGGACTCAGTCCCCCTGACCACCACCAGCATCTCGGCGCCTACCACTTCAGCTTGCTCCTCGTCGGTCAACAGGGTCGCGCCAGGGAGACGAGTCAGACGTAGGGTCGTGCCCACCGGCCAACGCGAAGTGAAGACGGTCGCGGGCTCGGACGGGTCGTACGCCGCTCCATCTGCGAGCGTTCTCGGGATTCCGGATGGTACCGGCTCTGCGGTCAGGCGTTGCGCGACAATCTCCGCCCCGCCAATCTGGGCAGGGGTGACCTGTTCGTCTGCGACCTGAGGTTCAATGAGTGAGACCGAAGTGATCGCTTGCGCCTGTGAAGCCTGCTGAGCTTCCTGAGCAGATTGAGAAGACTCCGATTGCTCCTCCGCGTCCGCCGCATCCTGGGTCTCTTCGGCATCTGTTGCAGCCTGGGGACTCGGAGAGTCGGTCGCCGTCGCGGAAGCTGGGTCCGAAGCCTGGGAGTCCTGTGCGTCTGCGGTTGCTGTCGTCTCTCCGTCTTGAGCCGGCACCGTGTCCTGGCGGACCTCGGACGTGGCCGGCTCATCCTCCTCGAGTAACAGCGTGACTCCGAAGTAGACGCCAACGCCGATCCCGGCGAGCAGCGCTAGGGTCAGAATCGCACCGATTAACTGCTTGACTCGCGGACCCAGCGGCGGGCGCTCATTGGGCAGGCGCAATCGTTGATTTGAATACTGTCGGAAGTCATTCGCACCTCTCACCCGGACCTGGGGGCTGGAGAAGTCCTGGGCTCCCCGAGGCTCGCGAAAGTGGTGGCTCATGAATGCAGGGTATGTCATCACCCTTCACGGCAGGTATCGCGCAGCCAAACCGAATGGGCACTGACGTCCGCCTCGGTACCATGGGCCTATGGCAATCGATCTGGAGACCAGGCACATTCGCTGCCCGAATTGTTCGGTGACGCTCGATGTCGGCGTGCCGCCCGAAACCGGCCGGACTCGACGCGTCGTCACACGATGCGCCAAGTGCAACTACGATCTCGTCGTCTCCAGAGGCCAGAAGGATGATGAGCCGTTGCGAATCAGGGCCTGCATGAGATGGGACGTCACCTGTCCCTATTGCCAGCAGCCGACCGTTGCCCGCGTTCCGCCCAAGGGGCTGTTGAGGCGGAAAGAGACATCACCCTGCAAGCACTGTCGCAAACCGCTGATCGTGGAACGGCGCGAAGAGGGGCAGTTGGTCCTGCGCGCGCATCGCGGGATTCTCGAAGGAACCGTGCTCTAGCTCGTCTTCTGAACAGCAAGCACAACTGTGGATGTAATCACTGCTACGAAAGACGCAGTTGATTGTTGGGTGGCGCTTGATGCTAGTGACCGATTTCACTTTCACGACTAGAGTGCATGAATACCAATTCCCGGCCCCCAGTGCATGCCAGTGCATGCTCCGGGCCTCAGAAAGAGCGGGAACATGAGCGACTACGACCAGCGCGCCATTGAGATGCATCGCGAATGGGGCGGCAAGGTCGACTACGCCTCCAAGGTCACCGTGGAGAACCACGACGACCTGTCGGTCGTATACACGCCCGGAGTGGCTGCGCCCTGTCTCGAAATTGCTCGCGATCCATCCCTCGCGCGCGTGATGACCGGCGTCGGCAATCTCGTCGCCGTGATCACCGACGGCTCTGCGGTTCTCGGTCTCGGCGATATCGGCCCTCAGGCCGCGTTGCCGGTGATGGAAGGCAAGTGCGTCCTGTTCCGCAACTTCGCCGGCGTCGATGCGATTCCGATCGCGCTCTCGGTCCGCGAGGTCGACGACATCGTTGCCGCAATCGAGGCGATCGCCCCGTCACTGGGCGGTATCAACCTCGAGGACATCTCGGCGCCGCGTTGTTTTGAGATTGAACAACGTCTGCACGACTCACTCGACATCCCCGTCATGCATGACGACCAGCACGGCACAGCCGTGGTGGCGCTCGCCGGCGTGATCAATGCACTGCGTCTGACCAATCGCGACTTCAAGGACATTCGCACGGTGATCCTTGGCGCCGGCGCCAGCGGCATTGCCTGTGGCGCGATCCTGCGCGAGATGGGCTGTGAAGACGTTGCGCTGATCGACTCAAAGGGCCTGCTCACGACCGATCGGGAAGACCTTAATCCCTGGAAGCGCGTCGCTGCTGAGTGGTGCGACTTCCGAAACAACCCGGATGGCAGCATTCCTCAGACCTCACAGGTCATGGCCGGTACCGACCTGTTCCTCGGCCTAGCCGGCCCGGGACTCGTCACCGTCTCCGATGTCGCTTCGATGAACGACAACTCGATGGTCTTCGCCATGGCCAATCCGACGCCCGAAATCATGCCCGATGAAGCCGCCGAAGCCGGCGCCGCGATCATCGCCACCGGGCGGTCCGATTTCGCCAATCAAATCAACAATGCGCTCGGCTTCCCCGGCATGTTCCGCGGCCTGCTCGACGGCGGCATCCCCAAGATCGAGGACGAGCACAAAATCGCTGCCGCCCAGGCGATCGCAGACTTCGTGAGCGACCCGACACCGGACCGAATCGTTCCCAGCATTTTTGAGGATGGCCTGGCTTACAAGGTCGCCGATGCCGTCAAGGCGACTGGCTAATCCGGGGCCTCAACTCCGGCCTCCTCATTCGGACTCGGCCGGTAGACGTCGAGCGCCTGAGCCAGCGCCGCTCTGACGCCGAGCACGGGAGCGTAACCGAGCGTTACTCGAGCCCGTGAATCATCGATCAGGTGCGGACTGCCGGTCGTTGTGACGTAGGCGTCCACGCCTTCGGGCTCCGGCAACACCCACCCGGCCAGGCGACAAGCGTCGAGACCGCGCGCCAATCCGTAGGGCGCGTTCCAGAATCGCTCTTCGATCCCTCGCAGTTGACAGGCCTCAACGGCGAGATCTCGCCAGGTCGTATGCGCCGAGGCGGCATGAAAGACCTGGTCGACGGCTTCTTCGGGCTGGCTGATCATTGCCCACACGGCGCGGCCGAGGTCGGCCGCGGCCAGAACGGAGACGGGCGCCTGTCCACCCCCAACGAGCGCGGCTCTCGGCCGGGAGATGAAGTGCCGGATCACCCGCATCAGCGATCCCTCTCCGTTGACGATCACCGGGGCCGGGCGCAGAATCGACAGCGGCACGCGTCGCCGGTATGTGCGCGCGACCCGCTCCGCCGCCACCCGGCTCTGCAGCGCCGGACCGACCGGTCGCGGAACCCAGCTCTCGGTCACCGGCCAGGGAGGGAGCCGTCTGCCATATGTCTCAGTGGTCGAAAGGAACACGACCTGCTGGAGTTCTGCCTGCCTGCAAGCATCAAGCAGTGTCGTCGTCGAATGCACGTTGACCTCGGCATACGCAGCGGGGGCCAATCCCGGTTCGTTCAACGAGCGAGCGTGAACGACATGAGTGACAGTGCTGAGCGTTCCTGCCAGTTGCGCAGAATCGCCAACATCGAGCGGCACGACTTCAACATCGTGGCGATCCAGTTCACGTGCAATCGCGGAGCCGTCGGGCTGCGCAGCGCCGGTCAGGGCGATTCGCATCGTCGCCATGCGTCACTCCCCACTCAGACGCGCTGATAGCCTCGGCGTTGCATCAGGAAGCGTACGCGTTGGTGAACCGGGGCTTGTCATGCCGTTTCTGGAACGACCGAATTGCGAGATCTTCTTCGAGGAGACCGGTAGCGGACCGGCGATCATCTTCGCCCATGGTGCCGGAGGAAATCACCTCTCCTGGTGGCAACAGGTGCCGGTGTTCGCCGATTCGTATCGCTGCGTCGCGTTCGATCATCGCGGATGGGGTCGCAGTATCCCCACCGGAGGACCTGGCCCGGCAGCATTCGTTGACGACCTGATCGCACTCCTGGACGAGCTGCGCATTGAGCGGGCAGCGCTCGTTGCGCAATCGATGGGTGGTTGGACCTGTCTCGGCGCCGCGCTGCAGGCTCCCGAGCGAGTCGCTGCACTGGTCATGGCCGATACCGCCGGCGGCCTGATCACGGACGCAATCAGAGGGCCGTGGGAGGAAGCTCGCAAGCGAACTGAAGGACAAGGTCTGGACGTGCTTGCCTACGATCAGTCGCTGCGTCAGCGCGACCCAGCGCTCGCCTTCCTCTATGACGAGATCATGGCCATGAACCCTCCGCGCGATCCGGCGTTGCGGGGCTTGCTTGGTGAGCTCGGTCCGGACCCCGACGCCGTGGCGAATCTACCGATGCCCGTCCTCTGGGTCGTCGGCGGCAATGACCCGCTGATTCCTCCGCTGGTCATGAGGGCCGCCCACGACCACGTCCCCGGCTCGCAGTACTTTGAGGTGCCGGCCACCGGACACAGCGTGTACTTCGAGCGGGCCGCCGAGTTCAACGGTCAACTCAGCCGGTTCCTCGTGGACGCCGGCTGGGGCAACGGGATCTCAGCGGGCGCACGGGACTAACTGAAGGGCGACCAGGTCAGTGTCAGAGCCTGCTCGAGCGCCAGCTCCTCGTATTTCAGGGACGGGTCCCAGAGCATGAACCCTATCCCGCCAGCCTCCGCGGTGGCCGCGATCTGCGCGTGCACTTGCTCTGAGTGATATCGGAGCCCTCGAGCCTGGTAATCGTGGAAGTCCTGCAACCACGGTCGGACCAGGGCAGTGCCGTGCGGTCGCGCCAGGTCGACAGTCGCCTCCACGTTGATCTTCACGACCGGACCGGGATGCGCGGGCGGATAAGCAAAGCCCAGGGAGCCGGCATGCCAGCCGCTCGGGTAGACCATCGGCGATATGTAGTCGAGATGCTGCGCCAAGCCTTCAACCGACTGACCGATGCCCTGATCGTTTCCGGCGGTTGAGACGACTCCGAAGGTGTCGAATGAAACGGCCACGCCGGCGAGGTGCAATGCCTCGCTCGCTTCCTGCGCGAACTGTGTGATCGCCGCAACCCGGTCCGCTTCTGTTCTGTCCAACCGTTCACGGAGGCCGTTCTCGTACGGCAAGCGGACGTAGTCGTACTGAATCTCTTCGACGTAGTCGGCAGCCGCGACGCCTATCTCGATGTTGTACGTGCGCGCTTCCAACTTGTAGGCCGATGACCAGGTACTACCCATGCTGTCGATGAACAGGCCGCCGGCGAAATTGTGCAGGGCATTGTCGGTAAACCATCTGGGATAGGTGCCATCGAGGAAGGTCACGACCCGCCCGATTCGATAGACACCCTTCGCTTGCAGTTCGTCCAGGAACGCGGCGACCGAGCTTCCCTCACGGGAGGCGCCGATCTGCTCGACCGTCGAAGTTGCAGCGATGGAGAAGACCTGGCCCGCTTCGTCTTTGATATCGACGACCACGGCGTTGATGAGATTGCGGTCAACCAGATCGTGCGCCCATGCCTGCACCGCAGGCTCGGTCACGAGTCCGAATGGAATGTAGATCGCTCGCACGACCAGGTTGCGCAAGACCACAACTGACTGGTCGTAGTAGATCGGTCGCCGCACGACGTCGTAGCCGGGCTGGACGATCGACAGGTTGCCGGTGCGTTGCTCTGGCGCGAACTCGAAGCGGCCGCTGCTGTCGGTTCTGACGAGCGCGCTGCCGGTTGAAACGCGCGCCTGGGCGGCCGGGCGCAACCGGCCCTGATCCCAGACGTAGACGCGACCGGTCAGGTTGCGGCTGAACGCTGCCGCTGATGTGAGGGCCGTGGACTCACTGCCCGACGCTGCTCCGATTTGCGACTCCGAGACGCCGGGATCTTCCGCGCCGACGACTCGGAGCGAAGCGCCCGCGATAAACGCCAGAATTACGATGGAAATGAGTGTTAGGAGTCTGAAGATTGCGGCGGTTGGCCATCCATCATGAGAAAACACGCGTTGTGCCCTACTTCAACCAAAGACCACCCCTACCGCTATCAACATTGTACACATAAGCGCTTCCCGTTTGTTATCCACATTGTCCACACAGGCGGTCCAACTGGCTGAACGCCGGGTGGATGTTTAACGCTGCCGCGTTACGGCGACTCGCTCTCGTGCGACTCCGCGGCGGCCTTCAGATTTCGCAAACCCTGTACTGAAGCAGCTTCAATGGCGCGGATGCCGCGACCGAACAGAAACAGATTGCTCAGACGCCATCGCCAGCCCATCGGCCGCACCTGGTCGGAAACTTGGCAGCGCTCGCCGAGACGTTCGAGACGATAGGCGTGCTGCACCCGGAAGCCAACCCCCATCTGAATCTCGAGCAACAGCTCCCGCGTTCTCACTTCCCCGAGCACGACGGCATGGCCAGAATCGACGCCGGATTGCGCTTCCTCTCTCAGTAGGTTCCATACCTCCTGCGCGCTGGCATTGATCTCCACGGGTTCAATCATCGAGCGCGATCCGTTCGATCAACGAATAGACGTCTGACATATCCTCGCAAAACGTCACGCCGAGCGGATACTCAAGATTCCTGTTGCGTGGCCAGGCGACCAATGCCGCAGGGATTCCACAACGGGCCAGCAATGCCACGGTTGCGGCGTCATCGTCTATGTGGAGTGTGGCCTCCCGACCATGTAGATACGCCTCCTTGTACCGGGCAGACTTGAGCGGCGTCGCGTTCATGACCAGTTCGTCAACGTACGCTGCGAACCCGTGATCGGCCAACCAGGCCTCGGTCGGGCGCCTCCCACGTTCATGTCGACCGGTCAGGATGATCACCCGGCCATGAGCTGAAGCCAGTTTGACGGCCTGTAACGCTCCTGGTCGCGGCGGGCGCAACACGTACCGAAATCGGTACCAGGTGGCGGCGAGTAGACGATCGGAGGGCTGTCCGGCGTCGACGATGGGCAGGTCGGCGTCGGGATCCGGCAGCAGGCCGACGTCGCGGTTGATGGCTGGATTCCAACCGAACGGCGGCTCGGCCAACACGCCATCGAGATCGAAGGACCACAACCTCGTCATCGATTCCTCAGCGTCTGAGCCCGTACACAGCCGCGATCAATCAACGACCGGGCTGGGCGGAGTGGTTTGGCGGTAATTTTCGGGGGCAATGGCGGGATCTCCTGTCCAGGGCTGTGGATCGTGCGTTTCGGTGTTCAGATTTGTCCAGATTTGTCCAGATTTGTCCGGATCAGTCCAGATCTGGCTCAGTTCTGTCAGATTTCGTCCTCGTCATTCCATTTGGTTCCAGGATTGTCCGGACTCCGGGAGGGTGTGAGCGAGCGCGTCTGTTCGTCGGAGTTGCGTGAGCGCTTATGTTCTGATCGTAACCGGTTTCCCAGATGTTGAGCCAGCAACCACAGGCAGGAGGCGGGTGAGCCTCGGCTAGATCCAGCCCTGCTCCCGGTACCAGTTGAAGGTGTCCTGCATGCCATCGGCGAGCGCCGTGTTGGCTTGCCATCCGGTCTCCTGCGTCAGTGAAGACGGATCGCAGAGCCAGGCCGGTTGGCGCATCTCAAGGACACGCGCGCGGTCAAGCATCGGTTCATTGTTGGTCAGCCGAGACCACCATTCCGAACAGCGCGCCAGACCCTGGAAGCAGGCAGGCGGTACTGAGGGAATCCACAGTCGCCTGCCTGCTGCAGTTCCCAGGGCGGCGAGCAACTGATTCCAGCTATACGGACCCGACTCGTTCGCTACGTGATATTTCGCCACCTGGGGAATGTCGGCCCTGAGGACCGCCGAAACCGCGCCGGCGAGATCCGGCCCATAGACCGCATCGACCAGGTTGGTGCCGTCTCCCAGCCGCACGGCGAAGCCCCGGCGAGCCATCCAGAAGAACGCCAGGAGTCCAGCGTCGGCGGGCCCGTAGACCAGGGGAGGGCGCAGCATCGTGATCTGCATCCGTCCGCTCTGCTTGAGTATCTCGACTTCTCCGGCCGCCTTCGAACGGCCGTAGGCCGACACCGGGTGCAGAGGAGTGTCAGGCGGCTCAGGCGTCAGACTTCGCGACGGTCCCTGCGCGGCGATCGAGGAGATGTAGACGAATTGCTGGACTCCAGCCTCGGCGGCCGACTTGGCCAGGCCGCCGGTGCCGGCGCGGTTCGCCTGCATGAAGTCCTCTTGCCGGACGGCCCGCAGCACTGCGGCGCAATGCACGACGGCGTCCATACCGGCGCAGGCGGCGGCCAGCGAATCGGGTCGTCTCAGGTCGCCGAGCGCCCGCTCGAAGGAGAGATCGTCGATGAATGCCGTGTCGCTGGTTGGCCGAACCAGCAGCCGCAACTCATGTCCTTCAGCGGCGAGATGGCGGGCAATGTGACCGCCGATAAACCCGCTTCCACCGGTCAGGAGGACGCGCACGGCCGACTAGTCAATGACGCCATTGCGGCGACCCGCTTCGCCAAAGATCTGCAGAGCGCGCTCAAGCTGCTCGTCGGTGTGGGTGGCGATGTAGGAAGTGCGGAGGATCGCCTGGCCTCGGGGGACCGCCGGCGCGATGACGGCGTTGGTGTAGACGCCGTTGGTCAACAGGTCTCTCCAGAATGCGGCAGTGCGCACCTCGTCACCCACACGGATCGGGATAATCGGCGTTGCCGAGTTGGCGACATCGAAGCCCAGATCGGACAGACCAAGCCGCATTCGCTCGCCGAGTTCCTGCACGCGCTTGACTCGCCAGAGTTCGTCGTCGATCACGCGCAAGGCGGCGAGCGCGGCGGCGGCCGAGGCCGGCGGCAGCGCTGCCGTGAACAGCATCGGCCGCGAGAAGTGTCGAACGTACTCGATCACGGCGTGCGGCCCGGCGCAGAATCCGCCGACCGAGGCGAGCGTCTTGCTGAACGTGCCAATCGTCAGGTCATCAGGTTCCTCTAGCCCGAAGTGTGTGCGCGTGCCGCGACCCTTCGGTCCGACGGTGCCGATCGCGTGAGCATCATCGACCAGCATTCGTGTCCGGTGCTTGCGGCAAACCTCACGCAACTCCGGCAGCGGCGCCAGATCGCCACCCATCGAATAGGCGCCGTCGATCAGAACCAGCCGCGCCTGATCCGGGTTGAGATTCGAGAGCACGCGGTCGAGGTGCGCCGGGTCGTTGTGTTGAAATCTGGTGTACTTGCCCAGAGCGAGTCCGGCGGCGTCGTAGATCGAGGCATGAACATCCCGGTCGAGTACGGAGATGCCATGCCGGTCAATCAATGCGGACACTGCACCCAGGTTGGCCAGATAACCGGTCGAAAACACGATCGCGGTTTCTGCGCCCAGGAAGTCGGCCAGGGCCTCTTCCAGTTCGAGATGCACCGGGCTAGTGCCGTTGAGCAATCTCGATCCGGTCATGGAGGGACCGAAGCGGTCGAGCGCATCGTGCGCGGCCTTCAGAACATCAGGGTGCCGGGTCAAACCTAGATAGTTGTTGGATCCGAGCATGATCACGCGTTTGCCGTCAACGATTGCCTCGGGACCGTCGTTGACCTCGATCGGCTGGAAGAAGGGATACAGTCCGGCGGCGCGGGCCTGGTCGGCCAGCTGGAAGTGGGAGATTCGCTCAAACAGGTCGGGCGAGCCGACCTCGCGTTGGTGACCGTCCATTTCCTCCATGCGCAGGCCGGCAGCCTGGGCCAACTCGGTCAGCGACGGGGTACCCGACTGCGTCTGCGTCATCGCGATGGATTTCCCTCTGGCAGCGGCGGCGCTCGCCGCAAAGCGCGTCGACCTGATTGTTTCCGCGAGTGTACGCGACCTGACGCGCCATGCTCATGCCAGTCCGCGAAGTTCTGGGCTAGAGTGACTCCGTCGGTGATTCGGCGGCTGGGTCCACGACATTCATGCGCATTCCCCTCAAGCCGGGCGCAGCCACAGCCGCTGCCGCGTTTCTCCTACTCCTGCTCTTCCATCTGACCTGGCCTGGTCCGGGGATCTGGTTGCTAATCGTCGGCATTCTGATCGGGCTGGCTGCCGCTTATGTCTGGTGGCGGAATCGATACCTGTCCGACCAGGACAGGCGGCAGGCCGGTGGTTCACGTCCGTTTGCAGACGTGGGGGCCTACGGGCTCAGTGGAGCGGCATGGAGCTCTTCTGGGAGTTCTTCTGGTAGCTCGTCTGGGCGTTCGTCCGGGCAGGGGAGTTCCGGAGTCCCGCTCTACGGATTGCTGGCGCCAATCTCCGCGCTCGCCGTTTTGCTCTTTGTCGGCGGTGCGATCGGTTCAGCCGATGCAACCGGGGAGGAACCACTGACGGTTCTCGAAGAGGATGTTTCGGCGATAGACCGCAGTGGGGACAGTGAACTGGCTGCCCCGCAGGCTGCCCCTGTCTCCAGCCGGGAGGTTCAGCTCTCTCAGACATCCTCCGCGTCATCAACGTCGTCACCGCACCAGACCTCAACTGCCGCCGCCGATGACGAATCAGTGACGCAATCCCAACAGGCAGCGGCGCCGGTCAAGCCGATCGTCGTCGCCGCGCCCAAGGCGGCGTCCCCGGCTGCAGACGAGGCAGCAGAGGACCTGGTTCCGGAGTCCGCCAACACCTTCGAGTACACGGTGGAGGAGGGCGACACGCTCTACGACATCGCCGTGCGCTACAACTCGACGGTCGATGCGATCATGAACCTCAACAAGCTCGACGCCTACAGCTTCATTCACCCGGGCGACGTACTGCTGATCCCAATGGACAGCGGAGATGCCGAGGGCGAGGAGTCCTGATCGGCCAAATCGGGGTCTAGCGATGCAGCTCGACGTCGACGAGCTGAGCGGCGCGCGCCTGTTCGTCGGCGTGATACGAACTGCGGACCATTGGCCCGGACTCGACGTGGCGGAAACCGAGCGAGAGCGCTTCCTGGCGGATTGATTCGAACTCCTCGGGAGGCGCGTAGCGAGCGACGGGCAAATGCTTGGCCGAGGGACGCAGGTACTGTCCGACGGTCAACAGTTCGACATTGACATTGCGAAGGTCTCGCAGCAATTCGGAGACTTCATTGCGTTCCTCTCCGAGTCCCAGCATGAATCCGGTCTTCGTCGGTATGTGCGGCTGCCACGCGGATGCCCGTTGCAACAACTCGAGCGAACGCTCGTAACGCGCCTGGAAACGAACGCGCGGATACAACCGGCGAACAGTTTCAACGTTGTGATTGAGAACGGTCGGCGCCGCCCCCAGGACCGTGGCCAGCGCGTCCCAATTGCCGACGAAATCGGGAATCAGGACCTCGACCGCAGTCTCGGGGCTTCGACGCCGGATCAGCTCAATGCAGGAGGCGAAGATCTGAGCGCCGCCGTCGGCGACATCGTCGCGGTTGACGGAGGTGATGACGACATATGCGAGCCCCAGCCGTTCGACGGCCGCAGCCAGGCGGCTGGGTTCCATCCAGTCGATCGGCGCCGGTCGGCCGGAGGTGACGGCGCAGAATCCGCAGGCGCGGGTGCAGGTGTCGCCGAGGATCATGAACGTCGCGGTGCCGCGATTGAAACACTCACCAATGTTGGGGCAATGCGCCTCCTGGCAGACGGTGTTGAGCGTCTCGTCACGCAGCAGCTGAACGATCTCGCCGTAACGCTCACCGCCGGGGAACTGGGCCCGGATCCAGTGAGGCTTGCGCTCTCGCAGGTTCGTCATTCGGCGATCCTCAACCCGCTGACCGGAGACAGCTTCAGGTCGAACACCTCGGCGACGCATTGTTCCAGCACGGCGGCGCACTCGGCGACGGTGACCTGGGTTTTCAACTCTGCTGACAATGATGTCGCCGTGCTGTCGGCGATGCCGCAGGCGCGGATCGAATCGAACCAGGAGAGGTCGACATTGCAGTTGAAGGCCATGCCATGCCGGCTGACTCCCGATTGGATGCGGACGCCGACGCTGGCCAGCTTCCGGTTGGCGATCCAGGCTCCCGGACGGCCTGAGACTCGATCGGCATCGACACCGAATACGCTCGCGGTCCTGATGGCGATTTCTTCCAGTCCTCGTATGTACCTGGCAATCCCGATGCCGCGCTCGCGCAGCCTGAGCAGCGGCCAGAGCACGAGTTGTCCAGGGCCGTGAAAGGTCAGATCGCCGCCACGATCGGTGTCGACAATCGGCGCATTCAGGGCATGCAGGACGTGCTCGCGACCGCCCCGTCGGCCCTGTGTGTATACGGCCTGGTGTTGCATGAGCACGACGATTTCCGGACGCTCGCCCTTGGCGATCTGTTGGGCGCGCACGCGCTGCCAGGCATCAGCGGTCAGGTATGGGACGAGCCCGAGACGAGCGCGCTGAACGATTTGGGAACGCTCGATGCCTCGCTGTTCGCGTTCCAGAGTGGCCCGGTTCGCGAGTGCTGACATATCAGTTCCAGACTCGTTTTCGTTTGTTTAAGTCTATCTATCGGTCGATTGCCCGGCGGGAGGCGCCCGTCAGGATGGGTAGACTGAGATTACGATGACCATCTCCGAATCTCCGTGGCATACGGCGCTTGCTCGCGCGACCGAGGCGGCCGGAGCCGACGATTGGCTGGAGACGAACGACTGGATTGACTCGCTCAGGGACGTCGCCCGGCGACGCGGGCCAGAGCGTGTGTCACGCTTGCTTCAGACGCTGCAGATCGAGGCTCAGCGATCCGGCATCCGCCTGCCGGTGACGTCTCAGACGCCCTATGTGAACACCATTCCGATTGAGAAGCAGCCGCCGTATCCCGGCGATCTTGATATCGAACGGCGAATCAAATCGATCATTCGCTGGAACGCGATGGCGATGGTTGTCGAAGCGAACCAGAACAATCACGGCATCGGCGGGCACATTTCGACCTACGCGTCGGCGGCGACGTTGTACGAAGTCGGCTTCAATCACTTCTTCCGCGGTCAGGATCACGCCAGCGGCGGCGACATGATCTACTTCCAGGGCCATTCGGCGCCCGGAATCTATGCCCGCAGCTACGTTGAGGGGCGGCTGTCGCCCGATCAGTTGCACAAGTTCCGCCGTGAACTGTCTGGGGGCTTACCGTCGTATCCGCATCCCTGGCTGATGGATGATTACTGGCAGTTCGCCACCGTCTCGATGGGGCTCGGACCGATCCAGGCGATCTATCAGGCGCGGTTCATTCGGTACCTCGAAAACCGCGACCTTCTGGAGCCGACCGATCGGAAGGTCTGGTGTTTCCTCGGCGACGGTGAGACCGACGAGCCCGAAACGCTGGGATCGATCGCGCTCGCCTCTCGCGAAGAGTTGGACAACCTGATCTTTGTCGTCAACTGCAATCTCCAGCGCCTCGACGGTCCGGTGCGCGGCAATGGTCAGATCATCCAGGAACTGGAAGCCGTCTTCCGCGGGGTGGGCTGGAACGTAATCAAAGTGATCTGGGGTTCGGAGTGGGACCAGCTGCTTGCTCGTGACGAGCACGGCTTGCTGGTCCAGCGCATGGGCGAGGTCGTGGACGGGGAGTACCAGAAGTACACCGTCGCCGGCGGCAGTTACATCCGTAAGCATTTCTGGGGCGTCGACCCGAGACTGCTGCGGATGGTCGACAACATCTCCGACGACGAGCTCTGGCGGATGCGGCTCGGGGGTCACGATCCGCTCAAGGTCCACGCCGCCTACCACGCGGCGAGCAACCATCGCGGCGCGCCCACGGTCATCCTGGCCCGCACGATCAAGGGCTACGGCCTGGGCGAAGCCGGCGAAGGCCGCAACATCACCCATCAACAGAAGGAACTCAATGAACGCGAGTTGATGCAGTTCCGCGACCGGTTCGCGATTCCGCTCTCCGACGCCGAAGTCGTCGGAGCTCCGCTCTACCGTCCGTCGAAGGACAGTCGCGAGGCAACCTACGTCGCCGCTCGCAACGAAGCGCTCGGCGGGCACGTGCCGGAGCGGCGCTCGCCCAAGTCGCACCTGACATCTCCGCCCGACGAGACGTTTTCCGAGTTCCACGAGGGAACGGGCGAACGCGAGGCGTCGACCACCATGGGCTTCGTCCGGATGCTCAGTCGCCTGATGCGTGACCGCGACCTCGGCGAACACATCGTCCCGATTGTGCCGGACGAGTCGCGCACGTTTGGTATGGAAGGCATGTTCCGGGAGTTTGGCATCTATGCCTCGACCGGTCAGCTGTACGAGCCAGTCGACTCGGATCGGTTGCTCTACTACAAGGAATCGCGGGACGGCCAGATTCTGGAAGAAGGAATCACCGAGGCCGGCGCCATGTCGTCGTTCATCGCCGGAGGGATGGCCTACTCGTCCCTCAAAGTGCCGATGATCCCGTTTTTCATCTTCTACTCGATGTTCGGCCTGCAACGCTTCGGCGATCTCGCATTCGCCGCCGGGGATTCCCGCGCGCGCGGCTTCCTGATCGGCGCCACCGCTGGACGGACAACTCTGAACGGCGAGGGTCTGCAACATCAGGACGGTCACAGCCACATGCTGGCGTCGGTGATCCCCAATCTTGTCGCCTATGACCCGGCGTATGCCTACGAGCTGGCGGTCATCGTGCAGGAAGGCATCCGCCGCATGCACGATGAGGATGAGAGCATCTACTACTACGTCACGGTCGAGAACGAATCCTATGTTCAACCGCCGATGCCGGAGTCGGAGATTGTGCGGGAGGGGATTCTGCGAGGCATCTATCCGCTCTCGCCCGTTGAATCGCCACAGGTTCGCCTGTTCGGCAGCGGGCCGATTCTCAACGAAGTCAGGCGTGCGCAGCGCATCTTGCGAGACGACTTCGGCGTTCGCGCCGACGTCTGGTCCGTCACGTCCTATACCGAGCTCCGGCGGGAGGCGTTGCAGACGGATCGCTGGAATCGACTGCATCCCTTTGAACAGGGGCGTGAGTCCTGGTTGGAAACTTCGCTCAACGGATGCGACGCTCCGATCGTTGCGGCCACTGACTACACGTCGTCGCTGCCCGACCTGGTCGCCCGCTGGTTGCCCGGACCATTGACCGCGCTCGGCACCGACGGTTTCGGCCGCTCGGATACTCGGGAGGCGTTGCGCGACTTCTTCGAAGTCGACGCCAACCACGTGGCCTGGTCCGCGTTGAGCGCCCTCAACCGACGCGACGAGGTCGACGGCGACCTGCTCGTCAAGGCGCGCGACAGCCTCGGCATCGACACGTCTCGGCCGGATCCGACGCTGCGTTAGGACATCTCAATGACGACGACCGCATCCGACGCCGGCGCCGTGCTCTTGCCCGATCTGGGCGAGGACATCGAAGAGGCGGATGTGCTCCAGATCTACGTCAGCGTCGGCGACCTGATTGCCATTGAACAGCCGATCGTTGAGATCGAGACGGAGAAAGCAACACTCGATCTCCCCTCGCCGGTCGCGGGTACCGTGACCGAGATTCACGTTCGCCCCGGAGACACCATTCGCCCGGGCGATCCCGTGATCAGTGTCACGTCTACGGAGGACGCAGCGCCGGCAACACCGCCCGTTTCCGAGCCCGCTGAGCCAATCGTCATTCCCGACGCAGCCGATTTGCCCGATCCCGATGAACCGCCGGCCTCGTCTGCGGCCGCCACCGAATCGCCTCCGCCTCGGGAGCCTGAACCACAACCGCTGCAGGACACCCGCGATCATCCAGCGCCCATCCTGCGCGTCCCGCCGGCCGCTCGGCCTCCGTTGGTCGAGGGCGATCTGGAATCCCGCCCCGTCTTCGCTTCGCCCTCGGTCAGGCGATTTGCCCGCGAGATCGGCGTCGACATTCGCACGGTCCCGGGCAGCGGCCCCGGGGGACGGATCGATCTGGCCGACGTTAAGCGTCACTCGCGCGAGACTCCGGCGCAAGCGCCCGACCCTGTTCATTCCGCTCGGTCACCCGGACCGCTACCGGACTTCTCCGAGTTCGGCTCGGTCGAACGTGTGCCAATGTCGCGTCTGCGGCGCACGATCAAGCGCAACATGGCGGCGTCGTGGCACGAGATCCCCCATGTCACGCTCTTCCACACCGCCGACGTGACCGAACTGGAACAGGTGCGCAGCGACTACCGGGAGCGCGCCGAAGAAGCCGGCGGACGCCTGACCATCACCGCGATCCTGCTCAAGATCACAGCGGCTGCGCTGAAGGCGCACCCGCAGGTGAACAGCTCCATCGACGCCGAAGCGGATGAAATGGTCCTCAAGCATTATGTCCACCTCGGCGTCGCCGTCGATACGCCGCGAGGACTGGTCGTGCCGGTGATTCGCGATGTGGACGAGAAGAACATCATCGAGATCTCGGTCGAGTTGACGGATATCTCCGAGCGCGCCCGGTCAGGCGACCTTGGGTTGCAGGACTTCCGCGGCAGCAGTTTCACCGTGACCAATCTGGGCGGCATGGGCACCGGCCACTTCACCCCGGTGATTCATCATCCCAACACCGCGATCCTCGGCATCGGACGCGCCGAGCGCCGTCCTGTCTGGTCGGAACCGTTGGACGACTGGGAGCCGCGCAGCATTCTGCCGCTCTCGTTCACCTTCGACCATCGCGCGATGGACGGCGCCGACGGAGCCCGCTTCATGACCTGGATCGCCGACGTCATTCGCCAGCCGCTCGTGCTCGCGCTCGGGAGCTAGGGCATGGTCAACGGAACCTCAACGGCGAACGACGGCATGCGCCTCGTCGTCCTCGGCGCCGGTCCAGGCGGCTATCCGGCCGCCTTTCACGCAGCCGAGCGAGGCCTCGACGTCACCCTCGTCGATACCAGGCCGCAACCGGGCGGCATCTGCCTGTATGAAGGATGCATTCCGTCCAAGGCGCTCCTGCACGTCGCCAAACTGATTCGCGAAACGCGGCACGCTGCGGATTGGGGCATCGACTTCGGCGAACCGTCCATTGACGTCGACCTGCTGCGGGACTGGAAGGACGGGGTCGTTCGCAAGATGACCAACGGCCTCGGGCTCCTGCGACGCCAGCACAACGTGCAGTACCAGCAGGGTTACGGACGTATCCGCGACGCCAACCAACTCAATGTCGAGTCCAACGGCGAGGTCTTGCCCGTGGACTTCGACGCACTGATCGTCGCAACCGGCTCGAGCCCCGCTGTGCCGAGGGCGCTGCAGATTGAGTCCGATCGTGTCATGGACTCGACCGACGCGCTGTCCCTGGTCGATGTTCCCGATTCCCTCTTGGTGATCGGCGGCGGATACATCGGTCTCGAACTCGGAACCGTGTATGCGGAACTTGGCACCGAAGTCACCGTTGTCGAGGCGCTGCCCCAGATCCTCACGGGAGTCGAACGCGAGCTGGTTCGAGTCCTCGAACGCAGCCTGCGTTCTCGCTTCCAATCAATCCGCGTGAACACTTCGGTCGTGTCACTGTCCGAAGTCGAAGGCGGCATTGAAGCCGTGATCGCCGATCAGGACGGCGTCGAAACCAGCGAGCGCTTCGATCGCGTACTGGTCGCAACCGGCCGCCGCCCGAACAGCGCTGGACTGGGATTGCACCGGACCCAGGCTCACGTCGACGCCAACGGATTCATCGTCACCGACGTCCAACGACGCACTGCCGAACCATCGATCTTCGCGATCGGCGATGTCGCGGGCGAGCCGATGTTGGCCCACAAGGCAACGGCTGAGGCGTCGGTAGCGGTGGAAGCAATCCTCGGCGAACCGTCGGCGTTCAGGCCGCTGGCCGTGCCGGCCGTCATATTCACCGATCCTGAGATCGCCTGGTGCGGACTCACCCAGGCCGACGCAACATCGCTCGATATCGACGCCGCCACCGTCAGTTTCCCCTGGGCCGCGCTTGGACGCGCAACTGCCTCCGGAAGAAACGACGGTCTCACCCGTCTCGTCGTAGAGAACGGTTCCGAGCGTGTCCTGGGTATGCAAGTCGTCGGTCCCGGCGCCGGCGAGCTGATCGGCGAAGGTGTGTTGGCCGTCGAACTGGGCGCACGAGTTGCCGACCTGGCAGAATCGATTCACGCGCATCCGACGCTCAATGAGTCAATCATGGAGGCCGCCCAGGTCTTCTTCGGACGCAGCCCGCACTATCTCAGCCGCAAGCGTTGAGGCATCGCTCATGTTGACCGACCCGTGCTGATCGAATTGGGCGGCCAGACCCTCGATGCGACCGATCAGTGCCTGGTGATGGGCATTCTCAACGTCGCCACCGACTCGCCAGTATCGGATTCCGTCGTCGATGTCGGCGACGCCCCGCGTCGGGCCGCCGCGCTGAGAGAAGCAGGCGCTGCGATGATCGACGTCGGCGCCCAGTCGACCCGCACCGGCGCGGCGCAGGTCTCGGCCGATCAGGAGATCGCCCGAGTCGTGCCCGTCATTGAGTCGTTGGTCGCCGAGGGACATCTTGTCTCGGTCGATACCTGGACCGCCGCTGTGGCACGCGCGGCCGTCGCGGCCGGCGCGCACCTGATCAACGACATCACCGGAGCCGACCCCGAGACCGTCGAGGTGGCGGTCGAGACGAAAACGCCGATTGCTGTGATGCACATGCGCGGCCGACCGCAGCGCCACCGCGAGGTGGCTCACCAGTACGAGGACGTCGCGACTGAGGTGCGCGAGTACCTCGGTGGCCGCGCATCCGAAATCGAGGCTGCCGGCGCCCCCGCTGTCTGGATCGATCCCGGATTTCAGTTTGGTCGAGGACTCGACGACAATCTCAGATTGCTCCTTGACCTCCCCAATCTGGCCACGCTGGGCCATCCCGTGCTGATCTCCGCTTCTCGCAAGGGGTTCCTGGCGGAGATGCTGGGCCACGGCGCATTGCGCTCGCACGACGCACAGGGCCGGCCAGGCATGATTGAAGCCACCATTGCGTTCAACGTCCTCGCCGCATGGATGGGCGCCCATGTGGTCCGCGTGCACGACGTTGAGGGGGTCGCCCGGGCTCTGAACGTCTCCACGGCGGCTCGCGCGTTGCAGCGCCGCGACCGCAGCGAGAGAGCGCGATAAACTCGCTCCAATAGCCGAACGGTTGCAGGAGGCCGAAGACATGCCCGTCTACACCTACCGCTGCGAAACGTGCAGCGAAAGCTTCGAAAAGATCCGCCCGATGACGCGCGCATCGGAGCCGTATCCGTGTCCCGCGTGCGAGGCGGAAGCGGAACGTGTGGTTTCTGCGATTGTCGAGAACAACTCGACCAAGAACCGCTCTGCCAACTTCCCCAAGCGCAAGCGCTACACCAACTGGTAGCCCGACCAACCTCCGGAGAGCCGCATGTCTCAGCGTCCGCCCGATCCGATTCCGTTCCCTCGCGACCGCATGCAACCCAGGAATCCTGGCGGCGGACCTCCGCCTCCCCCGCAACAGCAGCAGCCGTCGGGGCCGGTGATCTATTCGGCTTCCGGACAACCGATGCGTCGCGTGCAACCGGCGCCGGCCGAGCCGCCTCCGGCGCCGATACCGATTCGGGAAATCCCGCCACCCAGCCAACGTGACGATTCAATCGCTTCCGACGAGCCGCCAGGCCTGGATGGGCATGTGGCCGCGGTCATCGACGCCAGTGACGCCTCCTTCGCCGAGGACGTAATCCAGGGTTCGCACGAGATTCCTGTCGTGGTCGATTGTTGGGCGCCCTGGTGCGGCCCCTGCCGCGTCCTGGGACCGATCCTGGAGAAGCTCGCGTACGAGCGAGATGGTCAGATCCAACTCGTCAAGGTCAACACCGACGAAAATCCGCAGGTCGCCCAGGCGCTGCAGGTCGAAGGCATCCCGGCCGTCTTCGCTTTTGTCGGCGGTCAACTGGTCAACAAGTTCGTCGGCGCGATTCCTGAAGAGCAGGTCCGGGCGTTCTATGACTCGCTGATTCCCTCCGAGGCCGACATCAAGGCTGCCGAGGGCTACAGAATGATGCAGGAGAACCAGATTCCGATCGCCCGCTTGCACTTCGAGTCGGCATTGGAAGAGGACCCCAACCACGAGCCCGCAGGCGTTGGGCTCGCTGCGATCCTGCTGCGAATGGGTGAGACGGATCGGGCAGCCGAGCTGGCGCGGCGCTGGCCCAACCACCCGATGAGCAAGAGCGTGTTCACCTCGATGGAACTCAACGCGGCGCTCAACGGGTTCGAGGCCGACGAGATTCGCCGCGCCGTCGATCAGCATCCCGAAGATGCCCTGGTTCGCTACCGCCACGGGTGCCTGCTGGCCGTCGAGAATCAGTGGATGCAGGCACTCGACGAACTGCTCGAGTCGGTCAAGCTCGACAAGTCCGCTGGGGACGAAGCCGCCAGGAAAACGCTGCTCGGCATCTTCTCAATCCTGGGGGACGATCAACCGCTGGTCATCGAGTACCGCAAGAGACTGGGTCGGTTGCTGTTCTGAACCACTTGCCCGTCATACCCGCGCTTGCCGCGGGTATCTCGATCTGGTCCTCACGGCCTGGACAACCAGCGACGCAACCCTGGAACTCTAGCGGTCGCTCTGGGCTCTTCGGAAATCCTGTGTCAGGCGAGATTCCCGCGCTCAGCGCGGGAATGACGAACGAGTTGTGGCACAGGAAGAAGTCCCTACGCCTCTTCCTCATCGCTTCCGCGCGTGTACCACTGGCGTGTGCGCCACCAGGGCATCGGGGTCTCGTCGTCGATTGGCCGGGCACGGTTGCGAATCGCCCAGATGAAGATCAACACCGTCGCGCCGACAAAGCAGAAGGGAATGAACAGCGAGGTCGCCAGCGTTTCATCCGAAACGTGAATCGAATCTTCTTCGTCTCCGCCCGCCTCGGCGATCTGAATCGGCTCTTCCATGGCGTACTCGCCCGCTGCCGCTGCCCCGAGCGTCAGGGCGCTCAACCCGGCAACCACAACCAACGCCAACAGAATGCGTCGAAGCTGAGACATTGGATCACACCCCTCAACTATTCTTCGCACAGTGTCGCGCCAACCGTTGGCAGGGTCAATCCAGCGGGACCAACGTTAGACTACGATCATGCACCCACCGACCAAATTCTCGCTGCTTGACGCCGAAGGCCAGGAGAAGCAATTTCCCCCCGATGGGCCGGTTCTGCTGGCCCTGGTCAAGGAAGACTGCGACACCTGCAACCTGACCCTGCCGTTGCTCGAGGCCGTTCATCGAGACACCGATCAGGGACTGGATGTGTGGGTCGCGGTACAGAAGCGCGACGACATAGACGTACTCAAGGATCGTCACGATCTGACGATGCCGCTGCTCGACGACGACGCGCTCGACCTCTCCTACGAGACCGACATCGACACCGTGCCGACGCTTTTCCTCTACGACGAAGAGCAGAACTGCACATTGCAGACCTTCGGCTTCGATAAGCACGAATGGCGTGAAATCGCCAGTGAGTCAATGACGCTTGCCGGCCGCCCGGGAGTCGAGACCTCGATCGATTGGGAGTCGCTGCCAGAACAGCGACCCGGCTGCGGCGCGCGCAACTATGAACCAGGCGTCTACGAACGATTGCAGGCGCTGAAGAGCGGTGATCTGCTCTCGCGGCTCGTTGACCTCGCATCGAGCGACGACATTCACGAGTTCATGTACGACCAGGGCTACACCGACGGCTTCCCGGTCGTGCCGCCGACCCGCGAGCGCGTCTGGAAGATGCTCCAGGGCACCACCCGCGACCCGCAGGATGAAGTGGCCATCGTTCCGCCCAACCTCGCGCCGATCACGGTCGAGAAGGTCGCAATCAATGCCGTCATGGCGGGAGCCAGGCCTGAGTATCTGCCAGCGATTATTGCGCTGGTCGAGACCGCCTGCACCGAAAGCTTCAACATCCACGGCGTCCTGGCCACGACGATGGGCGCCACGCCGGTCGGCATCTTCAACGGGCCGATCCGCGACCGAATCGGCATGAACTACCTGCACGGAGCGCTCGGCTCCGGCAACCGCGCCAACGCGGCGATCGGCCGAGCCCTGCGCCTCTGCGCCCGCAACGTCGGCGGCAGCGTCCCCGGCGGCACCGACCGTGCTACTCAGGGCGGTCCCCACAGGCTCACCATGAACTTCGCCGAGAACGAGGACGCCAGCCCCTGGGACTCACTCGCAGTCGAGTATGGCTTCGAGCCAACCGACGATGTCGCCACGCTGATGGCGATGTCCGGCGGACCGGCCACGATCGCCGACGAACGCTCGCGCGACGGTCGAGGCATGGCCGGCACGCTCGCGATGTCGATGAGCTGCATGCAGGACCCGAAGTCGCCGATGGTCGACACGTTGGTCGTCCTCTCGCCCGACCACGCCGGCATCTTCGGACGGTCCGGCTGGTCCAAGGACGATGTGCGCGAATGCATCATGGAGGAGACGGCGATCCCACTGAAGCACCGGCTTCGCTCGGATGACGCAGGCGCCGGATTGCCCCCAAGCGTCGTCGAGCGCTTCGGCGGCGAGCAGGCGCTCGATTACCCCGTGCCCAAGTTCCAGGACAAGTCGAACATCATCCTCGTCGTCGCCGGATCCTCCGCCGCCAAGTTCTCGACCATCCTCGGCGGCTGGGCCGCCGGGGTCTACTCCACCCCGACCAGCGCCAGGATCGGAACCGATGGCGCTCTCGAGATTCGCGGGAGAAGCGGCGCCGGCATGGACAAACGCCGCTCCGGCGGCAAAGACCTCGGTGCGTTCGAACCGCGCATCAGGCGCGGCTAGACTGAGAAACACACATTGCGCGCCATAACCCTGCAGACGGCGCGTTGATGGAGAGGTCCCATGGTTACCCAGATCCTTGACCCCACCGACGAACGAGTACCGATCAAGCGGCAGCTCACGCCGCGCCCCGAGGCGCTGCATGGGACCATCGCCCTGCTCGACATCTCCAAGCCCCGCGGCGACGTCTTCCTCGACCGGCTCGAGCAGCTCCTACACGAGCGCGCGCCCGGCATCGAGACCAAGCGCTTCATGAAGCCGACCGTCGCCAAGCCGGCCCCGCAACCGATCAAAGATGCGATCCTGGAGGAGTGCGACTTCGTCATCGAAGCGCTCGCTGATTGAGGATCCTGCACGACGTGCAGTGTGCACGACACCGTCTTCTTCGAACTGCAGGGCAAGCCCAGCGTCTTCGTCGCCACCTCTGAGTTCATCAAGGCCGCCAGCCACCAGGCCGAACGCCTCGGACTCGAAGAGGTCCGCCGCGTCTTCATCCCGCATCCGATGCAGGACCGCACGGACGCCGAGATGCACGAACACGCCGAGCGCTTCGTCGACGAAATCCTCGACACCCTCATGGCGCCGGTCGATTAGTCCCTCGACATTCCCGTTCTGATCCCCTCTCCCTCTGGGAGAGGGGGCCGAGGGTGGCCTTACCAATCCCCTCTCCCTGTGGGAGAGGGCTAGGGTGAGGGCCCTCCCCCATCCGATAAGGCATCTCAGTGTCCGGCGACTCCGACTTCTACTCAAGAATCATCGAAATCGCCGACCACGACGATGTCTACGAGTTCATGTTCTCGCAGGGCATCACCGACGGCCTCCCGGTCATCCCTCCCACGCGTGAGCGAGTCGACCGGATGCTCGCCCGCTCGCCGGAGCATTGGAGCGATCCACAGAAGATCGTCGCAACACTCCCCCCGAACATGGCCCCGATGACGGTCGAAAAGGCCGCCATCAACGCCGTCATGGCCGGCTGCAAGCCGGACTACTTCCCCACCGTGCTCGCTTCTGTAGAGGCCGCGGCCGGCGGGCGATTCCCGCTTCACGGCTCCATAGCAACCACGGCCGGACTCGCGCCGATGATGCTCGTCAACGGACCGGTGCGCAAGGACATCGGCATGAACTGGGGCCTCAACGCCCTCGGACAGGGCAACCGAGCCAACTCCACCCTAGGCCGAGCCTTGCGCCTGATGCTGCGCAACATTGGCGGCGCCGTGCCCGGAGAGATCGAGCAGGCCATCCAGGGCGGCGGACACAAGTGGACCTTGAGTTACGCCGAGGACGAGGACTACTCCCCCTGGGAGCCGTACCACGTCGAGCACGGCTACGACCCCGACGACAGCGTCGTCTCGCTCATTCCAATCACCGGCGGCCCCCGAGTCTGCATCGATCAGTACAGCCGCAATGCGCGCTCACTGACCGGCTCGATCGCCATGGCCTTCCAGCAGGTGCTCAAGCCCCGAGGCCAGGTCACACCGTCCATGTTCGTAGTCAGCCCCGAACACGCCGATGTCTACCGCGCCAGCGGCTGGACCAAAGACAACTTCCGCGAAGCGATCATGGAATTCACATCCCTGCCGCTGCGCGATCGCCTGGCCACGCCAGAGATGGGCGGCGGCATCAACGAGTACCTGCCCGAGAAGCACGGACTGACCGAAGAAGACCTCGACATGCCGCTCTCCAAGGTCGCCGATCCATCCTTCATCGCGATTACCGTCGCCGGCAGCCACGCCGGCAAGTGGACCAGCATCTACCAGGGCATCTTCGGCGACGGCAACCCCGCTGCGCCGCCGCCAACCTTCGTGCCCCCTTCGGCGCGCATCCGCTCCTGATCCTTCATGAGCCAGCTGCTCTCAAGAACCATCGACGTCGCCCAACACGACGATGTCTACGAGTTCATGTTCGACCAGGGAATCACCGACGGCCTCCCGCTCGTCCCACCGACGCGCAGGCGCGTCGAGCGAATGTTGGCCGGAACCCGCCGCTCGCCATCGGAGGTAATCGGCAAGATCCCACCAAACTACGCCCCGGCGACCGTCGAGAAGATCGCCATCAACGCCGTCGCAGCCGGAACCCGGCCCGACTATCTCCCGGTCGTCATCGCCGCCGTCGAGGCCGCCGCGGGCGGACGCTTCCCCTTGCACGGCACCATCGCCAGCACCGACGGCATCTCGCCGATGATCATCGTCAATGGACCGATCCGCGAACAGATCGGCATGAACTGGGGACTCAACGCCCTCGGGCAAGGCAACCGGGCCAACATGACCATCGGCCGCGCCCTCCGCCTGGTGCTGCGCAACGTCGGCGGAGCCAGAGAGGGTGAAATCGATCAAACCGTCCAGGGCGGCGCGCACAAGTTCACCCTCACCTTCGCCGAGCACGAAGACGCCTCGCCCTGGCCGCCGCTGCATGTGGAACACGGTTACGACCGGAGCGACAGCGTCGTCACCCTGTTGCCGGTCATCGGAGGCCCAAGACTCAGCATCGACGAGTACAGCCGCACGGCCCGAGCGCTCGTCGGCTCGCTCGCGATGGGATTTCAGCGCATCTTCAGCCCCAACGGCCAGATCGGACCCTCAATGCTGGTCGTCAGCCCGGAACACGCCGATGTCTTCCGTCGCGACGGCTGGTCAAAGGACGACATCCGCGATGCCCTCATGGAACTCACAGCCATTCCGATCCGTGATCGCCTCGCGACCGACCGAGTCGGCGGCGGCATCTCCGAGCCAACCCTGCGACGCGATGGCATCGGCCCACAGGATCTTGATCGCCCGATGTCCAAGGTTTCCCACCTGTCCCACATCCTGATCGCGGTCGCCGGAGCGACCGCCGGCAAACGCACCGGCATCTACCCCGGCATCGTCCGGCGCATGGACCCTGAACACATGGAGACATTCAGGCCGGTCTCGGCACGAATCGACGCCCCGTGAACCAGTCGTCCGAAGAGCGAGACCACCTGAAGGAGCTGCGCGAGCGATTGGCGATACATCCGGAAATCGCCGTTGATGTTGGAGGCCGGCAATTGGTGCTGCGCTCGCGACACGGTCTGTTCTCTGCCCGTTCGATCGACGAAGGCACCGAGCTCCTGCTGCGCGAACTGGAGGCCCTCCGTTCGCCGCCGCGCGTCCTCGATCTCGGCTGCGGCTACGGAGCAATCGGCCTCACCCTCGCCGCTCGATGGCCCGATGCTCGCGTCAATCTGGTGGATAGCGACATTCGTGCCATCGAGGCCGCACGAGAGAACATCACCCGGAACCGGCTGGACAACGCGACGGTGAACCTCAGCGACGGGATTCGAGAACTGCCGAACGCCATCGCCAACCATGATCTCGTCGTCTCGAATCTTCCCGCTCAGGCCGGCAACGACGCCATTGATCAGTTGCTGCTCGACGCCCACGACGCCCTGAACGGCGGAGGCTCGCTGGCCGTGGTGGCCGTCAACGGACTCCGCCGCTACCTGCAACGCCGCCTGGCCGACATCTTCGGTAACCAGCACGTCCGTAAAGTGCATCAAG
This sequence comes from Chloroflexota bacterium, assembly GCA_009838735.1. Lineage (GTDB taxonomy): Bacteria > Chloroflexota > Dehalococcoidia > Bin125 > Bin125 > Bin125. The sequence goes on along the minus strand of VXQZ01000002.1, from coordinate 1,568 downwards.
GACTGCGACACACCGTGCTCGAAGCAGCGAAACTACGGACATGAGCGCCAGCCCATCCGCCACACGTCCCGGCATGACGGAGCCGCTGCGTCTGCGCGAGTTCCGCCTGCTGCTTGCCGGCTTCATCGTCGGACAGTCGATGATGCCGCTCCAGTTCGTCGCCTCAATCGCCTGGATCCAACTCGTCGCTCCCGACCACATCGAGATCCTCATGGTCGGCGCGATCGGCACGATCCGCGGTATCGGCATGATCGGCTTCGGACTGTTCGGCGGCGCGCTCGCCGATCGCTTCGACCGCCGCCGCCTGCTCATGGTCACGCAGGCCATTGCCTTTGTCAGCAACATGCTGATCGCCGTCATGATCTGGACCGGCGACGGCGGCACAACCGACATCATCATCTTCTTCGCCCTGACAATCGTCGCGTCGGCCGCCCTCGCCATCGACGGGCCCACCAGAAACGCGATCACCCCCGAAATCTTGGGACCGCGACTCACCCCCTCCGGCATCGCCCTCAACTCGGCCGCCATGCAGTTCGCCATGCCGGTCGCGATCTTCGCCTCCGGACTGATGATCGATCATCTCGGCCATGGCGCGGTCTTCGCCATCTCCTCGTTCGGCCATCTCGGCGAAGTCGTCATCCTCGCGATGATGTCCTACCGGACCGTCTTCTCTGCCGCTCATCTGGCTGCAGCACGCGGCCAGGGACCGGGACAGGCGATCCGCGACATCGGAGCAGGATTCAGATACGCCCGCTCGAAGTCAGTCATCCTTTGGACCGTGCTGATCGTCGTCCTGATGATGTCCCTGATAATGCCCCCGACCGGAACGCTTGGCCCGCAGTGGGTGACCACCGTCGTCGGCGCCACCTGGTCCGAGTTCAGCTACATCGCCGTCTTCTGGGGCGGCGGCGCGATGATCGCCTCCCTGTTCCTCGTCCGCTTCTCCTGGATCGAGCGCAAGGGTCTGCTCACCGGAATCGGCGTGATCATCATGGCCCTGGGATTCGTCGTCTTTACCAATCCGCCGACCGTCATCAACGCCATGATGGGCAATCTGCTGCTGGGCGTCGGCATGTCGGTCGCCATGGTCTCAGCCAACGCCACGCTCGCGCACGAGACGCCCAACGAGATGCGGGGCCGGATCATGGGCCTGATCTTCCTCGGCATGGGCATCGCCCAGCTCGCCGGTTTGCCCCTGGGAGCCGTCGCCCAAACCCTCAGCATGGAGACGCTCTTCCCGCCGATGTCCTACGCCGTCCTCGCCATCCTGGCCGCAATCATCTTCGTCCGACCGGTCATCATTCAGGCCCGAGTACCCCAGCATCCCATCGAACCGCTCGCCCAGACCGTTCGCGCCGGCCGAGCCGCCCTCAATGGCGCCGCCTCCTTCATCCTCCGACCCGCCCCAAACAAAGCCCGCACCTGACTCCCGATCCCACCTCCCATCTCAGTCACTCCCGCCTTCCAGTTCCCGCATACCCGCACCCCAACTCCGTCATTCCCGCGCTTGCCGCGGGAATCTCGCCTTGCCTGGCGACCGCTACGCCCCCAGTTGCCGCCTACACCCC